>NZ_JBFTPT010000013.1:0-287137 GCF_056398625.1 Paenibacillus sp. 01T431 | reverse complement strand
TCATTGGATAGGCATAACACGGTTGGTTTCTTAAAAAATGTTCTGTACAATGCGAGTAACAGTACAACTAAACATAGAAGAATCACCGTTAACGAAGCGTAGAATATACCTCTCTGATCCCATATTTTCAATACAAGAATAGATTGACTCGATATAATAGCAATCATGCCTATAATGGCTCCAATCCTTGATGGACTCTTAACTGGATGCTTTATTTCCCTCAACATTGCCCCCCTGTTCAAATCCCTTATCTTAGAATACCACTTAATGGAACTATTCTGCCCGTTACTTCAACGAACAAAGGCAACCGATCGTGTGGCCGGTTGCCGTCATGTCATGGTGCTATCGTTCTTACTATAACTTAACTTCATATTGCAAACTATAGAACTTTAACAGTAGCAATCTCTCTGCCAGCCCATAATTTAAACTCGTATCCGCTAACAAGTAAATGCCAAGGTGCTTCATCCACTAAAAATCGTACATCCGCATATGTATCATATGTGCCTTCAATATAACCTGTAATTCTTACAGGCACGGTCCATGCTTCACCGGTTAATCTTTTCCCCTCAATGCTTCCGTAATGCACGATTAAATCCGGCAACCTGATGTTACATGGATATTTGCTTGGGTCTTTGTCCCATTGAACAAGGGCATTGACTGAACGATTGGTTCCCATATATACCTCCCTTGCAGAAAAGTTGAACTATTGTCTCCCGTTAGCTTAACAAGAATCCGGTCGAGTTTGTGTTTAATGAATGAGTCACAACTAGACAAATTTACTGTCGTAATCACCAAGCAATGCCTCAAGTGGCTTTGAGGTATTTGCAGCCTTATCAATTGCTACTATTTCGGGAATTTCCTTTTTCCCTTTAAACTCATCGCTACCTAGAATACGTCGAGAGATAGTTTTCATGTTCTGTGCGTGATAAAGTTTGTATTCCTCCATGTCCGTTTCACTTAGTTTAAAAAGTTCCCTCAGCTCATTATCTTGTGCATTTGTGTCTGCTATAAGCTCGCTATGCAATTTTAATTTATAATATCCACTTAATTTCTCGCTTTCTTTTAACTCTTTAAGACGGGCTTTACATTTAATACTATTTTCATCCTCAAAATGTCCAATCTCGTGCATTAATACAAATGTTGCAACCTTACTTGGAGAAATAGTCTCTGAGTCGCTATAGTATTCCCCCCATAGTTTAAACACGCCTTTAGTAAAGATGATAACCTGACCGTTCCCATTCTGAAAAGGTATGTATTCGCCAGCTGCATCATTTTCAGTTCGTTCATCAATGTTTATTTTTAAAAGTTGTACTTTTTCTTTGCTTCCTCAATTGATTTTCTAAATTCATCCAAGTCCAAAAGAAATAGTTTATATTCTGTCATTTCGTCTAACACCCTCCTGTGACAATTAAATGTCGGCAATACGTTATAAATTAGTGAAATATTATGGAAACATCCTGCCCGTTTGCTCAACGAGGCTGACGTTCAATATCGGCAGGTTCGTCCTGTTGTTTGTTACGCTATAGTTTCCCGTTAGCGTAATCAACATCTATTCGGTAAAAAGAACTTTATACTCTTTAGGAATAATAGTTATGCTCTGGATAGCTTGTTCCTCATCTGGGGTTAAATTAACAAGTAACATCTCACCATTATCTAGTGTGATGACAGTATAGCTTTTGAAATTTGCGCCTGCTGAATCGATCTCCTTAAGTTTCTCAAATAATTCCTTCGTAGCAGTTGACCACTTTCCTTCACTGAATAAAGTCTGAAACTTATTGAAGTTATCCAAACTTAAGGATTGTTTCAAAGAGATAGCCGTAGCATTGGGTAAAGCTTGGGATGTAGAGCAGGAGACAAGCAGAGCAATCATCAAACTAAAAATAAAAACTTGAAATATCTTCTTAATTCTATCCACCTAACCTTCTTATATTATTAACTGTTAGTATAGGGACGTTATGAATATATTTAATGTTGCGGATAACTGCCAGTTAGCGTAATGAAGCACCCCAAGTCTAAAGCTTTATTTTCTCAATCTAATACTTTATTTTCTGTGGACAATTAACGCTAAAGCATGATTTTTAAGGTGTCTTTAGCTGCTTTTCTCGAAATAACGATTCTAGAGTTCGTTACAATGTTAATCCATTCGGATTGGTTTAGATAAGAGTTTCTAGGTTCGTAAGCCGTGTATTGGATAAGGGGAGCTCATCGTTTTGCCTAAATTCCATCAAAATAAAGTAGGGCTGTCCCAGGCGTAGATAAATCTACGCTTGGAACAGCCCTTTGGAGGATTGCAGACAAAATCACGAACCCACTGTCTGAAACGTGTCTACCAAATCTTTTAATCAAAGTGTGAAATCCATCAACAACTCGTCACGCGCAACAACGTAAAATCCTCAGACAATTACGGTATCAACATTATCAACATTCATTACCAAATCGAGCGCAGCTGCCAAGCATTTACGGTTTGAAGAAGCGCGTCTCCGCCGCGAGCAAAGAAAGAGATACCTATATCTTCTGGTCTCGGATAAACCCGATTGGTCATGGCGACTCTGCCCTCACCTGCAAACAATTCAATAGAGGAGCGATCAAGAAACAGTCTTAGCTGCAAACGCCAGTCTGAAGACAGCTGAAGCGGCGCCTCACTAATTCCGCCATCGCCTTCACCGCCGAGATTACGATCCATATAAATCTTTTGTTCGCTTATGGAATAGCTGATTTCTGTATAGGCAGTCCCATCCTCGGAGCTGCGTACACGAATACCTACTGTTGTTGCTTCCGTTCCAGCCAGATCAAATACAATATCCATTTCAAGAGAGTCTCCACGGACGCCGTCTATTTTGACAAATTCGTTGCTTGATAGAGCTAGATCAGACACCGAAACCTGTTGTCCACGCAGCACGGAAAGCTCCGGCACTGGATTGCTTCTTACCGTACCATCCGCTGCTAACGTCAGTTCGCGCGGCAGTGTCATTCCGCCAAGCCAGCCATGCGCTTGCTCTGGCATCTTAGCTCCCCATATGTTCATCCATGCGATCATAATTCTTCTGCCTTGATCATCAAGCAGCGTTTGCGGCGCATAAAAGTCAAAGCCATAATCGATTTGTCCCATCTGCTGCTTCTCAAAGCGGCAGCTTGCGTAATCGAACGTCCCTGACAAATACAGGTTTTTGATAGGTGCAATATTCATCGGGGAGATGAGCAGCGTATGCTGATTGCCTTCTCCAAGCGGGAATAGATCTGGACATTCCCACATATCACCCATCGTACCATCACTCTGCGTCGCAGCACCTTGATATTCCCAGCTGAGCAGATCGCTCGACGTATAAATTAACCCTTTGCCAAGTCCGTCTTTGCCGTAACCAACGACCATATGCCATTTATCTTCATGCTTCCACACCTTCGGGTCACGGAACCCGAACCGCTGCGCGTCAGGTGAATCACCGATCACCGGATTAGCAGCATACTTGTGGAACGTCACACCGTCGGTGCTTGTTGCTAAAGCTTGAACCTCTTCCGGTGTTTTGCCATCAACATGCCCCGTATAAATTAACGTTAAAACCCCATTGTTATCTACTGCGCTTCCTGACCAACAGCCCTGTCCGCCAAACTCTGCTTTGTCATAATCCTCGGAGGGTGCTATCGCAACCGGCAGATGCTCCCAGTGAACTAAATCCTTGCTCCTAGCGTGTCCCCAGTGCATCGGACCTTGCTTCGATTGATAGGGGTCATGCTGATAAAACAAATGATAATGTCCTTCAAAATAAATCATGCCGTTCGGGTCATTCATCCAGCCTGCTGGCGGCATCATATGATAATGAAGCCGATATGTTGTATCAATCGTTTTCACATTTTCTTGAAGCGCTTTATTCGCATTTGCAATATAACGTTGATGAAGGTCTTGTTTGCTTGTCGTATTTTCCAACCTGATCACCCATCCTTGCTTGTGAATTTTCATCACGCCAATTGAGCATGTGTAAACGCTTACTTTTTTATACCAATCCGTCCTCCCGATCGCAAATAGCTCCAGACCATTGCTTTCGAAAGACGGACTCACCTCTGCTGTAAATACTGCTGCTACGTTCTCTTAATTCTAGGATCAGCACTATATTGCAAATAGTATTCTTTTGACCTTTGCCACTATTTAAAATACTGCTTGACTATACCTTTACCCTCATCAACTTCCACTTCGGCATAAGCACCGTTTATGAGTGTAATTTGTGGAGGGACATGCCCGCAATCCAGATCATAAATGATCGGAATTTGAAGCTCTTCTGCGAGCTCTTGATATACATCTTCAACAGTATAACCATCTACAGGTTGATTTGCTGGACTCCGTCCGAACAAAATGCATGGGCTTTGCTCAAACCAGCCTGCCAGCTTCATTTGAACCAGTGATCTGCGTAAATCTACGGTCGATAACTCACAGTTTTCGAGGTACCACAAAATAGGCTCACCATCGATAAACTGCTCTCGAAAAGCGGATACATCACCATAAGGTGTGCCTACTAAATGTCTAATCACATCAATACAGCCTCCAAGTATACGCCCCTCGGTCTTCACTTGTTGGTTGGAGGTCGATTTCCAGAATGTAGGCTCGTTCAAATGAAATACATAAGGGGTTGGATTATCGTGCTGCCATTCTTTTTGATAGTTGTTAGACGAGTATTGAATGATAGCTTCTCCCGCCTTAGTTGATAAAACCGGTTGCCACATGGCTGTCGTCTCATCCGAATATTCGCCTCTTAGATCAAATAAATTAGCACCATGTGCAGTCGCTATGCCTGTCTTTAACGTAGTAGCAAACAGCAGCACGCTTATATCTGAATAGCCCATTATCCATTTATCATTTAAGCGGTTGAAATCAATATATTCAAGCATCTCAATCAACAGCTCACCTCCCCATGGAGGAATGACGATATCAATGTGATCGCTGCTCATCATTTCATTAAACTCATCGGCACGTTTTTTGGCAGGTGATGATTTGGCTTTATTTTGCGTCCAAACTGTCTCCCCGCAAATGACTGAATACCCTTTCGTCTCCATACGACTGCAAGCCAGCTTAAACGAGTCATGCATAGAAGCAGAAACCCCATGCGATGGTGCCGTTACGCCTATCGTTGCTCCTTCTTCAAACCTCGGATATTTGATCATCATTGTCCCCCAGCATAAATGTCTTTTAAAATAGAGAACGCGTCATTCTCTAATGCCATTAGCTCTTTAACGATGGTTATACATTGCTCTTTTTGTTTCACTTCGCGCTCTCGCGGCTCTTGATATGGATACATCTCTTTCAGCTTATTAGATCGAGAGACAACTTGTCTATACGTATGGATTAACTCGTTAAAGCTTTGTCCTCCCACGCCAGATAATTTTCCACTTAATTCCATTAGAAACAGCACGGCATGACTCCTAGCTTCGCACAAAATTTCGATAAATAAACTGAAATAATATTTATCTATCGTTTCCCTCTCGAGTGCGTCCAGCCACCATTCGTAAGCTTTTGCACCAACGAGATACGTTTTATCCTGCCACCGATAATCGCCATCCTCATTTAAACGAATAACATAATCAAGCGCTTCTATAAAAGCGGTTCGTTCGTCTACTGCTTGAATAGGAACAACTGAATGCAAAGAAATGAGGACGCATGCCTTGTTTTTTTGTTCAGATTTCTCTCCATTCTTTACACAGTTTATACAAGGACAGCGGCTTAGACCTAAGAAACTCCAAGGTATTGCATCTTCGCTGTGCTCATACCCTGTATGCCAATTATATGTATAATAACCGTGATCATCATGGGCGTACACGACAGATGTCTGGTTTTGAATATCAATATTTTTAGAAAAAACGGGATGATTGGCACGTAAGGCGCGCTTTGCTTTCTCCCACGCTTCCGCTTGTAGACGTTTAAAGTCTTCTCCTTCCGCATAAGCATGCAACCCACTAACCTCTAATCCAATATTGCGAACAAGCCGAAAAACCTCCGGCTCAGGCGGTCCCCCGTTAGGTTCAACTAGTCTTTCATCAATGACATGTAAGAAAGCAAGACCCGTCATGCCATAAATCCATGCTGCCGATAGAGGCATTTGATAAAAGTCAGCCGTAGATTTAATGGCACCGATTAAAGAACTGTCCAGTCCACTAAATTTGTAATGATCAATTTTCACCAGTGTGTTAGCACTCCATTGATTATTTTCATCCATAAGTGTACCTCCATCTCTTCATGGTCACACCTGCAAAACCTCTACACTACAGTCGATTCCAATGTTTTAGCTATAGCTTTCTCTAAGGGTGTAGCCGTGAAGCCAAACCTCTCTGAAAATAGACTGCTATCAATAATAAAATCATTTTCGAACTGGTACAGCATTTCGATGCTTTCTCGCGCTGCCGGTATAAACAATCCCCCTATTCGAAGCATCGCTTTCCCCATGGTTTGAAGGTTTGCAGGGAATCCAGCAAGTCGATAAGCTGTTTCAACAAATTCTCTTGTTGTAACCGCAGTATCGTTCGGAACATGCCAGGCACGGCCATATGAATCTTCATGTTGACTTAACACAACGAGCGCTTTCCCAAAATCATCGATAAACGTATACGTATGCTTCTTATCCGGGTTTCCCATAACCGTGCAAGCTTTGCCTTTCACTATCGGCTTGAACAACCGTGAACCAACAGAAGAATGGTGAACATTTGGTCCAAAAAAATCCGCTCCCCGCCCCATCGTCACCTGCAGCATTCCCTCTTGATAGAGCTGCAGCAGTCGACTAGACATGTCTGCGCGTACTTTTCCCTTCTTAGTCACAGCTGTGTACGGTAATCCTTCATGCATGCTCCCATTAACCTGCCCATACATATATACATTTTCGGCAACGACCAGCTTCGCTCCTGCAGCTATAGCTCCCGAAATGATATGCTCCTGAAAAGCCAAAAACAACTCATGCCACTTCTGATATGGCGGCTGCGCACACTGAAAGACAACCTTTGTATGTTTTATTATGGCCTTTGTCTCATCCTCATTCATTACGTTCGCTTGCTTTACACTCACCCCTGAAGGCACAGTCGCTTTCCCGCTCAAACTAACCATTTTGACAGTTTCTCCAAGAGCAACAAGCTCCCTCATGACAGCCATACCCAGCGGACCCGTTCCGAAAATCACATTCATATTGTTTTTTCCTCCCCATTTGGTGAATAAAAACAATATAAACCCTATAGTAACTATAGGGTCAACGCTTTTCGAACAGAAACTTGAAGCTCTACAATAAACTCCTCCGGCTTCATCATTTGAGCCATATCAACCAAATACAGCTCAATCGATGGGCCCGCTTCGATGTAGTTATGCTTCTCCATCCACTCCAGCAGCTTGCTGTAAATCCGTTTGCACGATTCGGCATTCGGAATTCCGCAATAAAGAGCTGTAATATACTCGCCTTCAGGAATAATTCGGCTATAATCATTTGGAGCTTGAGCTCCAGTAGAGTCGGTAGAAATACAAAACTCCAAATCGGAATCCTCTCGATCAAATGTCAAAATATTTTCATGGTAAATCGTCATCAATTGCTTCGGAATTAATCCGTTTGCTTCCGCCTGCTGAAATAATCGTGTAAACTTCACAACCGACGCTTCCATTCCACACGCTGATCTGCTGCGATCAGATAGGATAAGCCGCTCCGGCAAATGTTTTAATTCCACTAATACATCAAGGTTTTTAAGCTCATCGCCTAAATCCAGCAAATAATTGATTTGTTCCGACCTCTTTCCTATTAATTGTACAAGCTGCTCTAATTGTTCTATTTCAGTAATCGTGTTCCTTCGTTTTAATTCAAGCTTCTCTATTAAACTACTTAAGCTTCCCTCTTTTAAAGCTGCTTTTATTTCATCAAGCGAAAATTGCAATGTTTTCATGTCTTGGACGATTTTAATATAAAGAAGTTCATAATTGGAGTAATACCGATAACCAGTGGATTTATCCGTATGGCTGGGTATGACCAAGCCGATCTTGTCGTAAAAGCGCAGTGTTTGAACAGCGATATTACATATCTTTGCCGCTTGGCCTATAGAGTAGAATTGATCGTTGCTCATCGAATCTATTCCCCTTTGAGAGTCTCGCCTGTTAATAGATCTATCTGCTGCAGAATGGGTTCAGCTAATTCAAGTTGTTTCGTTGCAAACTCCAGATCACCATGCCCTGCGAGAGCAAAATCCAGATTGCCTAAGGTAGACATCAGTATGCGTGCAGAAACTGCAAAACCAAATGCCTTTTTGTCAGAAACAATATCAGAATGATTCAGCATACATGTGAAAGTTGGCTCTTGTGTTCCACCAAATAAAACAAGGTTGCCAACATAGGAGGCCAAATCCCAGTAGTAGGGCATTAATGATATGTCCTCAAAATCCATCCATAACCAGCCCTCCGGGCTCGGTATCAGGTTTCCTGCATGGGCATCACCATGACTGGGAAATAACAGGCCTAGCTCCTTCCGCATCTGCTCATCCCATTTATGAAACTTCTGCAATAATGCTTGTATTCGTTCATCGGGGTTTTGTCTTAATCTTTGTGCTGATTGACAAGTGCGCTCCCAAACACCAAGCATAGGGACCTCACCTTCGAAGTCTTTCATTGCCTTAGAAAGTTTATTAATAAGATCAACTGCTTCCTTCGGTGATGGAGGTTGCAAGGCTATAGGAGGGACATAAGCCCACAGCGTCAGCCATGTATCTGCCACGTTATGAGGACCCGCATCAACAAGGCTAGTTGGCAGCAGTACAGGGACATTCTTGGAATGAAGGTAACGCGCAACAAGCAGCTCTCGATCCAGTATCTTGTATGCATACTCTCCATCTGCTTCAGAGAGGACAATCGCTATTCTTGCCACAATGGGATAAGGAGCTAGATGAATAATTAAATTCCCACCCTCACTAAGCACATGAGGCGTAATATCCGTTAACCCCCATTCATTGGCCATAAATAATAATGATGAGATAAGCTCATTTTTATTAGGCATTGCAGCAGCTCCTTAACAAGGTTATACATTTATTTTAGCTTCACTGCTGGATCGCTCAAAGGTAAAAAACGTTTCATAGTCAACTCTAGGTAAAAACTGTCCAAACCATTTCTCAACGCTTCAACTTTATCTCATACTTCGATTAATGACATGCTTTATGCCATTATTCAAATCAAGACTTTTAAGTTCGGGCACATCGACTTAAAAAATAATGCTTATCCGCCAAAAGCAATACGATAACCGTTATTGTCGACAATGGTAAGCTCACTCCATCCATCTGACCAATGCGGTCCTTGCACAATCTTCACTTCTTTTGAGATAAACAACTTATGTAATTGTCTTAGTCCCTCTGGATTCGTATAGCAGAAAGCATCAAAATAAAGTCCGCCTTCTACTGACGAATTGGGCCGAATATCACTTTTCAATTTAGCTTCGTGCAAAATAAAGGTCACATCGCCGTAGCTCATATGAATATGTCCGCCAATATTTTCTGAAGTAAATCCGATATTTTCATAAAAATGGATGGAATCGTGTATATCGGCTACTAGAAAAACCAATGATGGTCCTTTCAATTGAACCAAGTTTGCACTATTATTTCCCACTCTTAACAGCTCCTAAAATTTATAATTTATCCTAACTAATGTATCAAAAAGAAAATTCAATCATCACCCTCGCAAAATATCCGTTTTATGATTCAATAGATCCCTAAACAGCTGCTTCTGCACGCTGCTAATGCATTCAATATCGATATCCTCCAATTTCGTAAAAACTAACTGCAGTGACTCATTATTGCTATCCGTATGCAGTACATTTTTACCATCCTCAGCTAATTTACCTGTTAAATCTACCGCCACGTTGAAGATAAACATAACGAATACAACTTCATTGCCATCAGGATATCGATACTGCATATTGGGACCAGTATAAATGGAATACAAATCATATTCTGTTACATGCAGCCCCGTTTCCTCCAACACCTCTCTTATCATCGTTTCTTCAATTTTCTCTCCCGCTTCCATTCCGCCGCCAGGCAGACCCCAATCTCCATAGTCTGATCTTCTCTGCAATAATATTCTTCCAGCTTCATCTTTAATAATGGCTCCGCCAGTGACGATAATTCTCTTATTCATAGGCTCACTCCCTTTTGGATTGAATCTTTAGCGCATTTGTTTCTTCCTCAATGCAACCAACGTCAATACGCTCAAACAACAGCTCTAAACCTTGAATTTTTTGGTTAGCAGCTACACTAATGAGCTCCCAGCTAGGCTCAGGAAGAGTCAGAAACCTTCTTATTTTCTCGCATGAGAAAGGAATAAACGGGCTCAACAATTGAGACAGATTCGCTATAATTTGCACGCAAGTGTTTATAGTAAAAGCACAAGCCTCTCGATTTTCTTTAATCTGAATCCATGGCTTTTGTTCATCAAAATATTTGTTTGCTCTGCGAATAGTAGCAAAAATTAACTCAATCGCTTCCTTTAGTCGTCCTTCTTCAATGCATGCACCTGACTCAACATATAAAGAAGCAATGGCTTTCATCCATTCCGCGTTCTGCTTGCTTTCAGGAACGTTTCCTTCAAAAGATTTATTTATAAACGCTAGCGTACGATTGACTAGATTGCCAAATGCACCAAGCAATTCTCCATTGTGACTATAAATAAATTCTCGCCAAGAGAAATCAGTATCCCGTTTCTCTGGACCGTTTGCGATCAGAAAATAACGAATAGAGTCTGGCTCATAGCGCTTCAAAATGTCCGGCACCCAAACCGCCCAATTATTGCTTGTCGAAAACTTTTTCCCTTCCAGCGTCATGTATTCACAAGAGATGATTCGATCAGGCAAATGATATTCCTCGGCACCAATCAGTACTGCCGGCCATATTAGTGTATGAAAAGGGATATTGTCTTTACCGTGTACATAATAAGCGGTTATTTCCTCATTTCCGTCCTTCCAGAAAGCCTCCCAGCTGCCGCCTGTTTCTGCAGCCCATTGCTTGCTTGCCGATAAATATCCGCTCACTGCTTCAATCCAGACGTAAATTTTTTTATCCTCGAACCCTGCAACCGGAACCTCCACGCCCCAATCTAAGTCCCTTGTCGCCGCTCGATCTTGAAGCCCCTCTGCAAGATATCTTTGCGTTAATTGTACTGCATTTTCTTTCCAACCTTTTGTTTTTTTTGCATACTTAGTCAATTCAGCTTGGAAGGAAGAGAGTGCAAGATAATAATGTTCCGTTGGCCGCTCAATTGGAGGATTCCCGCAAAGCTTGCATGTCTTGTCTGTCAGGTCGGCTGGGTCAAGCAAGGTTGAACAAAAATCACATTGATCGCCTCTCGCACGGTTACTGCAAACAGGGCAAATCCCTTCAACATATCGATCCGGCAAAAATCGTTGATCAGTTTCACAATACGTTTGTTGGATTGTTTTTTTATATAAATGTCCTTTTTCTAAAAGTGCCAAAAATAACTGTTGAACGACTTGGTGATGAAATGGCTGGTCTGTTCGAGTATACAAATCATACGTAAACCCAAGCTGTTTAAAACATTCGGCAAATTCCTGATGAAATCGATCTGCAATATCTCCCGGAGAAACACCCTCCTGAATCGCTTGCACCGCAACAGGCGTACCGTGGCAGTCACTTCCAGATACGTACAACACCTTATTTCCTTTTGCGCGGTAATAACGTGCCAACACATCCCCTGGCAATACACTCGCCAATCTTCCCAAATGCAATGAACCGTTCGCATAGGGCCAAGCACCGCCAATAAACACATTTGTCATCATAACTCCTCCTTTTTTTGACAAACAAAAAAGCCCTCATCCCAAAGGGACGAGAGCTGTGCTCACGCGGTACCACCCAATTTTATTAATGCCTCGCGACATTAACCTCTTCAGGTACGATGCTTATGCATGTATACCCTAGCACAGTAACGGGTGCGGGTTCCAGCGCAGCCTACAACCATATGAGGTTTCGATGCGCAGCTCAGAGACCATATTCCCAAAGTTATTCTTTACCCCTTTTCAGCAACCGGGGCTCTCTGTAAAAAGACATCGCCTTGGTACTCTTTCTCATCATAGCTTTTGTTAGAATATTCAATTTATTGGAATTATACTCAATATGATATTTCAAGTCAAGGTGATTATGTTACTGCCCACACCTCCTTATTCCTAACTCGCTTTATTGTATCTCCATCAAACTATCCGCGATTGCACATACACACATTTTCGAAACCTCGAATGCCCTTACCTCATATTGGATGTTAATTCCGTTATCATCCGTTACCTTTTTTTTTAACGAGCATGATTTCTTCAAGCACCTTTTGCTTCAATCCCGCTGGCGGATGAATATGATTTGCCTTTTCCATCAACATGCGTTTCAACTCATCTGCACTATTAAACATGGATATCTCTCCTTCTCTTATCCCTTAGTTGTTTTAATGCGTAGTGTAGTCTGGATTTCACCGTTCCGACTGGAATTCGAACGATTTCTGCAACCTCTTCCTGTGTTAAATCATTTAAATAGTGCAGCACTACCACTTGCTTCAGCTTATATGAAAGACAATCCATATCATCCAATATGCTGTGGCTGGACAGCTTTTCTATCACAGAGTCAGAAAAATCATTTTCGAGTGTTTATGAGTAGTTATTAAGCTCATGTGCATGATTGCGAAATTGCCTCCACTTTTTTCGTTTGTAGGCTTGATGTTGTCTAATCGTGATACCGTAAAGCCAAGGCTGAAAAGGTCTCGTACCGTCAAAATTCCGAAGACTCCTGAACAATTCGACGTAAACGTCCTGAACAAGATCATCCACATCATTTTTGTTTTCGGTTAGCAAGAATAGGGTACGGTAAACCATATCAATGATCGCGTTATAAATATTGGAAAACGCTTCTAGATTGCCTCCTAATACTTGCTCAATACGACGATTGATTTCTACAGGCAAAAGAACTCACCTCACATTGTGTAATATATGATATTGGTCGCTAAGTCCCGTTTCGTGCGGTAGATTAAAAAAAATTGGACTCCTGTATGTAAGAAAAAAAGGACGCCGCTTGGCATCCTCTCTGAATGTACGCTAAAGCGCATAACTATGCTGTCACAATACTAAACCTGCACACCAATTAATTCGTATGCATCAAATCCAAATGAAACGTTATGGGTACATTTAAGTTCTATTTTATGATCATAAAAGCGAACGAAATAGGTCACCACATAGGGGGTTTCTATGTAGATCAAAGTAAGAGATAGTTGGATGCTGTCTGTCCAACAAGCATTTGTAACCACTTCCTGATCATGTGTCTCCAAATCTTTCACAAAATGATCGATTGAATGGTTTATGGTGCTGAAGTTAAACGGATACGTCTTCACACTCTGTTCGCCAAAAAGTAACTTAAACTGAAATTCGTTCCCGCTTGCTGCAAAATGAAGCTCAGTGAGTCCTTGTTTATTATCCATGAATGAAAAACGAAGATCATCTAAGCGAATAGGACTAGGCTCACTTAATGCTGGTATGAACGGATAAGCCATTTTCAAGAGATGCTGATCTAAATCTGTTTTTTGTTCACCATCTTCAAAGTGGATATCCATGTCTATTTGCAGAAGGATATGTTCATACACTAAATCTAGCATGGTTTGAAGCTGTTTCATGGAAGAGAAGCTCGATGTTGCCGCAATAACAACCTGATGTTTGGGCGACACAAAACATAACTGCCCATACCCACCATTCCCCATGAAGCAGCCATCACGACATAGAAAAAATTGATACCCATAACCTTGGGAAAAATCGATGCGATCTTCGTCTCGCGATGTATCGCTTTGCACGCTGGTTGCGAGTAAAATGTATTTCTCTGAAACGATTCGCTGGCCATTAAATATGCCTTTGTTTAGCAGCATTTGCCCAAACTTAGCTATCCCTTCAGTAGGAATACTTAGTCCCATTCCTCCAGCAACGACGCCAAGCGGACAGGTCTCCCAAGAAGGGGATGAAATGCCTAGAGGCACAAACAAACGAGGCATTAAATATTCGGTTAGCTTTTGACCTGTTACTCTCTCAAGGATAGCAGACATCATATAGGTAGAATGTGTACTGTAACGGTAATAGGTTCCTGGCTTATGCTCTACTTCCATTGCTAAATAGGCTTTAACCCAGTCCGTTTGCTCCGCTACGCTTCCGTAAATATTGTCATGATGGCCGGCATTCATCGATAGCAGATCGTGAATGGTTATTTCAGCCAAATTGTCCGAAAGCGCAGGAGGCAGCTTATCAGGAAAAAAAGAGATAACCTTGTCTCTTAAATCCAACAGGCCCTCGTCACAAGCAATCCCTATTGCGATAGATGTGAAGCTTTTGCTAAGTGAGAATAACAGCTGCGGAGTGCCTGAACGATAAGGATCACGATAAAACTTGGAAGTAGCCTTGCCGTTTTGCATCAGGATAAAGCTGTTCAACTTCAAGTTTAATTGCTTGATTTGAGTAAAAAACGCAAGCAACGACTTTGATGATAAACCATGGTTTTCTGGTCGATCCATTTCCATAACACTTATCAAGCCTTCAACGTCGTTAGTCATGAATGCAATCACCCACTCTTTTATACTCAACGAATCTACTAGCTCAATTGTTTAATAAACGTCACTCTATCGTAACCACTGCTGAAATAGTCCTTTTCATATAGGCTGACCTCAAAACCGATCCGTTGATAAAACGTTATCGTGTCTTCATTCCCCGGATGCCCTAAAGCATAAAGAATAATTTCCTTCTCTTTCAGCTCGTTTACTTTATTGCAGATGGTAGAAAGCAAAGCTTTGCCAACGCCCGCTCGTTGAAAATCCTTTTTCACGACTACGCCTACGATTTCATAAAGTCCTACTTCATTATTAAATAGGTATCCTGCATGACCCATAATTTGATTGTCATCGCTATAAGCTACATAATATTGGCTTTTACCCGCTGGAGCTTTGGCGAAGTCCGCCCACCGAGGCGGATATCTTTCAATAACGAAATCTGGGAATTGCAGCGGATGCTCCGATAATATCTTTATTACATCCTGCCTGTCGTTTTGCTCGAACAATCGAATATTCATATTGTTAAACCTCCTAAACAGAACGATCTTTTTTCTGCTGTTTTACAAATTCATCCTTCGTTAGACCAAATAAAATGAGATCTTTATACTCACCGTTAGTGTAAATCACTTTCCGTCGCACACCCTCTTGCTGGCAGCCCAGCTTGATCATCATGTTTGTTGAGCCTACGTTGCCTTCCAGTACATAGTCATTAAACTTATTAAGCCGTCTTTCCATAAAAGCATACTTTAAGAGAATTCTCATCGCTCTAGTCCCGTATCCCTTGCCTCGGTGATCTCTATCGATCTGTATGCCAATGCTAAACGTGCCGTTTTTCTCATCGATACTATTTAGATTAACGCCTCCAACATTTTCAGCGTTTCTATTTTCAATCGCAAACATGATACGCCTATTATCCGTAGAGAAATCAGCATAAGTTTCAACGAAATTTTTGGCCTCGGCAATCGTAGGCGGCAGCTCAACCGTGCACTCTAGTAAGCGCCGAGCTGGCGTATCAAAGCGGTTGAAGTAATGCCCTTCCCAGTCAGCATCTTGAATTGCTCGTAATCTGATCTCCTCATCCTGCCAAAAATATTGACTATAATCTATTTCTCTCATGTGATCCTCCCATAATCAATAATCGTATTAAGCGCTATTATACATAAAATTAATATTAAAAAGGAAATTATTTGTAATGTCCTATCCGAATAAAGAGCCCTCAGGTCATTCATCCTGAGAGCTCTTTTTTTGGTTACCTTGAATGTACAGCCTTGTCCCGCTTTGACAGCACGATGTTCTGGTACAATCGAACGGTTAATAGATAGTAAGCAGCATAGATAACCACGAACAACACAATGGGAATCCATAAGCGATAATATGGCTCAGTTAACATAAACGAGAAGAGATTCATACCAACTAGAACATGCGTGAGCCCAACGATACCAGGAAATAAAAATACGAGGAACAGCTCGTGATAGATTGAACGCGATAACCTCTCTCTCCTTACCCCAAGCTTGCTGAGCATCTCATATCGCTGAACATCCTTCGCTGCACCCGATAATATTTTGAACATTAAGCAGCTCGCCATCATAGCAAGAAAGGCGATGCCAAGGAAAAAGCCCATAAAGACTGTACCGCTAGCGATACCTATTGCATTCTCATAGTTCTTGTACTTGCTCCATGATAGATACTCCCCATTGGATTTCGCTGTTTCCAGCTGGTCTAGTGCCTTCCATGACATCCGATAAGCGAGGAAATCACCCGTCCTTCCGATCACAACGAACTGTTCCTTTGCTTCAAGCTTTGCGAACTCTCCTGCATCAACAAGCCTGAACTCACTTATGGGTGGCGAAATCTCCCAGATGAAACCTCTCCACTTCTGACTGGACAGCTCTTCTGTATCCGTATTATCTGCATCACTCGCAGAGCCTGCTGGAAGAGGGCCTTTGATCTGTTCTATCTCATCCCAATACTCGCGGCCCTGCCCCGAATGAACAAATGGCCGCTGGTTCTCGAGGTCCTCTTTCGCATAATAAACCATTTCGTTCTCTATTTTGTAGCGATACTTGAACTGCTCCTTGAACGGAATGGAAGCGAGTATCTTTGCTTCTTCCGCATTCGGGTTATGCACGATCGCGTCATAAACGCGGTAGCTCTCTCCCCTAATTTTCGCATCGTTCACAAAAGCCATACCTCCGGCAATTGCACCAGCTCCAAGTGCAATCAGCATCGCTACTGTTGCCAGCAGCTTCGTTAAGCCGTTAATTCGGAAGCTCAGCTGGCCGAAAGTGAAGGCGCGGATTCCACGTGTTTGATTCCTCTTTTTCATTCTTACTACAAGTGGCGGGAGCAGCATCATAAACAGAAGGTACGTTCCGAGCGGTGTCATGAATGTGGCGGTATACAATCCAATCTCCCGCAGCTGCTCCATAAACGTAAGGGCGAAGTAACCGAGCCCGAGAGCAATTGCTCCGACGATGCTAAGTACAATTTTCCACGGGCTGCTTCCCCACAGCCGATCTGCTTGCATATTGCCATGAACAAGATGCAATACCTTCATGCGAGAAAGCTTCAGCTGATTCCATATCGCAGACAGTCCAAATAAACAAGTAAAAAAGATAATAGTAAATAAAATGGCTGGTCCAAATACAGCATGGTAACCGATAAGACTCGTCTGAAGCTGCTTAGCCATGAGATGCCCCACAAGTGTGGATAAGCCAAACCCAAGTGCAAGTCCAACTGCTAGTGAAATAATGCCGAGCGCAATCGTCTCAATAAACATTAAAGTACGTATTTTACTTTTGCGTGCCCCCAGAACGAGATAGAGCCCAAATTCCCGCTGGCGCAGCGACAGTAAAAAGCTGTTGGCATAAATAATGTAGAAAAAAGTGATCGCCGAGAGAAGCACCGAGCCTAATATATAGACAAGCCCAATCGAGTTGATAACTGCATTTGCCTCCGTAAATTCACGGTTCCAAGCCATCGTCTGGAACATATAAAAAATGGCTATCGACATGACAAGTCCAGCAAGCAGTACAATATAATCTTTAAATTTGCTTTTCATGCCGGATAAAGCTAGTTTTATAAGCATGTTCTCACCTCACTGCCTTTCCGATTCGTAAGGTTCATCGGAAGCAGCAGCGGCCGCCGCCGAGCCATAATCACCGAGCACGTCCAAAATTTGCTTATAAAAGGATTCACGGCTGCCCGTTCGGTACAGCTCTTTCACAAGCTGACCGTCCTGTATAAATAAAATTCTTCCGCAATAGCTTGCACTGAACGCGTCATGAGTCACCATGAGAATCGATATTCGCTGTTCCTCGTTTAGACGCTTCATCGTCTCGAGCAGACTAACCGCATTTTTCAAATCAAGCGAGCCTGTCGGCTCGTCACCCAGCAGCAATGCAGGCTCATGAACGATGGCGCGCGCCGCGGCTGTTCGCTGCCGCTGCCCTCCTGAGATCATCGCTGGATATTGTTCAGCTAGCGCTGTAATACCAAGATTGTCCATGACTTGACGCACTTTGATTCGGATCTCGCCAGCAGGGACGTCCTGCAAGGACAAGGGAAGTGCGATATTCTCATAGACTGTCAGATTGTCGAGCAGATTAAAATCTTGAAAAATAAACCCAAGCCGCTGCGCTCGGAAATCCGAAAGCTCACGGGCTTTCATTCGTGTAATATCTGTTCCAGCAATTGAAATCGTACCCTCTGTTGGATTATCCAGCGTCGAGATTACGTTGAGCAGTGTGGTTTTGCCCGAACCGGAAGCTCCCATAATGCCGATGAACTCTCCTTCTTGCATCGTGAACGAAATATTGTTCAGTGCATAAACCTGATTCGCCTTATTGCTTCCGTATATTTTGGATATTTGTCTTATATCAATAACGGGATTTTTTGTTGTCATAGCTTAGTGACATCTCCTTCTGCCTTGGTACCTGTACGATACCCTGCACTCTACTTAGTATAAGGAAGACGCCTAAAGCGAGCTTAATGTAACCGTTAAGATTTCATAAAGATTATCTTAATACTTTTTTAGCATTTAACAGACAGCTCCTGAACTTCACGGCAAAAAGCCCCAACCATGTCATCCCACGGTCGAGGCTCTTCTTTCAAGATAAT
This sequence comes from Paenibacillus sp. 01T431, assembly GCF_056398625.1. Lineage (NCBI taxonomy): Bacteria > Bacillati > Bacillota > Bacilli > Caryophanales > Paenibacillaceae > Paenibacillus > Paenibacillus sp. 01T431. The sequence continues at coordinate 268,458 of NZ_JBFTPT010000013.1, read as the reverse complement.
TAATACTACCTTCTTCTCGTTAATTTTGCTCCGAGTTTTGCTTCTCCTTAATGAGCAATACCGATATGTATTGCAATACCGCCATGGCAAACAGCACAATCGGCATCCATATAGATTGCAGATCTTTAGCAAGTATAATGAGCAAGCAAATAGAAAGCACCCTGCCCGCATTTAGAAAAAGCTCCCGCATAACAACGGATTCTACTCGCAGCTGGCCTTTAAGAGGCAATGTCCCGATTAAGCGATAATAATAGGAAGTAAGCGTATTGACAGCAAGCGGATTGCATATCGAGAACAAAATCATAAATAAGGCAACCGACCAAAATTCCACTTGAATGAGCAGCAGCGATGAACCGATAGCTACCCCAGTTGTAGACAGGAGCACATATTTGCGTACTTGCTCCTTCTGTGCTTTTCTTGAAATCACATAGCCCGTCGCTACCGTAAGCGAAGAGAAGAAAACACCCAAGTAACCAACCCAATCCTCACGCCCAACCGTCTGATACAGCATAATATTTGGCAGGAAGAGCATAATTCCCTGAAATAGACCTAATACAAAAAAGCTGTACAATGCCTTCAGCCAGCGACGGTTCTTATGCATCACCAGCCCCATGAATTTTAAATAATAGGCTTTGTGATGTGATTTGATCATCGGAATGCGGAAGCTGACGATCGCTGCGATAAGGAACATAATGAAGGCAAGCGTGAAAATAATGATGTAACCCTGCAGCCCCTCGCTTCGCTGAATAATGAACCCCGCAAGCGCCGGCCCTGCGAGCCCGGATGCATTAAAGAAAATCATATTGATTGCAAGAAAACGTATGCGATTCGCTTCCGTTGAGACATCATATTGAATAACTAAATAACCAGTCCAGTAAAGCCCCGCGGCGATCCCATTAAAAATAGCAAACCATATGTAATACTGAGCCACATGCTCTTGTGCAATGACGACCATCAAATAAAAGATGGCAATCATGACGATACCCAGTCGATAAGTGACCATACGATCATGCCGCTTCGCAATCCAGCCACCTAATGCAAAGGCCGGAGGCGTAACGATGAAAACGATGATGTTATAAATACCGTTTACTGTCAAATCCTGCGTTAACCGCCACAAATATAAATTGAGAAACAAACCCGACATCGATGCGCCAAACTGAAAGCAGCAATGAATGATTAAAGCCGTTATCGCTTCCTTGCTAAGTCTGCTCTCTGGCGGAAGCGGCGTACCTTTCACTACATTCCATTTACTCCAAAATCTCGACCCCGTCCGCATTTGCAGCATCCCCCGTTGCTTCTCAACTGAAAAGCGCTTTCTTTTCTATTTAGTTTATCACATGGCTATCATATACCCTCGACTCAATAAAGCGCTCACTCCTTCAAAATAGCCGTTATTCTTCCATATGGAGCAATCAAGTAACCGTATTCATTGTTTATATCCTTTGTTCGCATGATTAGACTTGCCGATCCGACTTGAAAATAGTAGACATAGCGATTAAACAGATCTAATTTGGTTAATTTTTACATGTGCTTCAAAAGCATGCTAATCGTACCTAATCGAGAATAGCCTCACCCCTCAAATCACAAAATACAACCATTACATTGAAAAGGGGGTGAACCGATCATGGCGAAGCAGCAAGGTCATGCAACCAAAAATACAACGACAAAAACTTCCGACAAAAAAGGCAATGCATCCGGCAATAACCACTAGTCCGCAAAACGAATTTATCAAAGCAAAAACGACCCATTACCGGCTTACTAAGCTCTGGTAATGGGTCGTTTTATGTTTACAATAGAAGGTTATTTATCTTTTTTGTCGAATTATTTCATGTACGATTGCAACTTATAACTAGAAAAAGTGGTGAACCAACTATGACTAATCATTCTTATACTGTCATCGATTTTGAAACGAGCGGCCTTGATCCGAAGAAAGATCGTGTGATTGAGATGGCTGCGATCCGCTGCGTGAATGGTGAAATAGCGAGTGAATTCAGTACTCTCGTACGTTACGATGGCAAGCTGTCTGCCAAAATAACAGAGCTCACCGGCATCACGGATGAGATGACCTCCTACGGCATGTACGAGGACACCGCATTTCGTATTTTGAACCGAATGATAGGCGATAACGTTTTGATTGCTCATAATGCTGCCTTCGACCTTGGTTTCCTGCACCATTCCTTGCTTCGCATTGCGGGCAGATCATTTTCGAACAGCTTCATCGATACGCTCACGATTAGCCGCGCGCGGCATGTTTATCCGCATACACTGAAAGACATGTCCGATCGTTATGGCATTCCGCTCATTGGCGGTCATCGTGCACTGAATGATGTTATCGCTTGTTGGGAAATTTTCCGCAAGATGGATGAAGAGCAATCGGTAGAGAGCTACCTCAATACATTAGGCTACCTCAAGAAATTTGGACCGCCTGCTTGGACGCCGCCAGGGACTAGGCTTGAAGCAATGGAGCTGAAATACGCTCCGCGTTAAACCCGCTCCTTGCCCTTATCCGATTCGCCTGCATTTTTATTTGCGGCATCTCGGTCCTGCTGCATTTCCTCAACCGTCTTCACCTTCAGACGCGCTGCGCCTTTATAATCACGCGTAGGAAGCAAAGGCCCTTCCTCTAGGCGTTTCTTGGCTGCTGCGATAGAATCTGTATACTGCGGCAGCCACTGCTCCTGCGCCACAAGCATCTCATCGACCATCTGCCAAATTTCCTTCGGATTGCAAACTGCGCCAACTAGCGGATCCATCATAAAAGCTTGTCTGAGCAGGTTAATGTTGCCATTTATGGCTGCCTCTACAGCAAGACGCTGCACAGAGATGCTTACATTACACACAGCTGCGGCGCCAAGCGGCAGATCGCCCACGATTGGCATTGAGATGCCGTTGCGATCAACATAACCTGGCGCTTCAATGATGGCATCGTTAGGCAGGTTAGCTATAACCCCTTTGTTTTCCACATTAAAGTGACCTCGGTAGATCCGTCCAGTTTCTAGTCCTTCAATGATGTATGAACCATGCTCATGACTGCGCAGCTCCGACTTGAATTCATTTGCAGGGTCCTTCATCCAGTTTGGAAAATCAGTCTCGAACCAATTGCGTCCCTCCGTGCATACACGAAGATACCCGCCCGTTTCTCCGTTAATCCATGAGCTCAAATCGATCCAATCGTTAATTTCTTCAGACCGCTTCCGATACCAAGGGACATACTCGCTCAAATGGCCGTTAGACTCTGTACTGTAATACCCGAAGCGGCGCAGCATATCAATGCGTACCTTTTCCGTACGGCTGAAATCTGGATGTTTCTCAAATGCTTCGAGCAGCTTGCCGGTTAGATCCTCACCGTTATGCTTAATTTGGATGTACCAGGTCTGATGGTTGATACCCGCGCAAATAATATCGACTTCCTCTTGCTTTAGTCCAAAAGCTTCGGCTATTTGCCAGTGTCCGCCTTGCACGCCATGGCATAAACCAATCGTCCGGACACCGCCATACTTGTTGCATGCCCAAGTCATCATCGCCATCGGGTTCGCGTAGTTGAGCAGAAGCACATCCTTTGCAGCAACCTCGCGGATATCACGGCATATGTTCATCATCTCAGCGATGCCCCGCTGCCCATACATAATGCCGCCAGCACAGAGCGTATCGCCAACGCATTGGTCAACGCCGTATTTGAGCGGAATATCAACATCCGTTGCGAAAGCCTCAAGACCACCGACACGAATAGTGCAAATGACGTACTTCGCATCCTTCAAGGCTTCGCGCCGATCGGTTGTCGATTGAATAGAAATCGACAGGCCGTTCTCATGAATATCACGCTGACAAAGCGCAGTCACCATCTCCAGGTTATGTGCATTAATATCTGTAAATGCGATTTCAATGTTTTGAAACTCCTGTACAGCGAGCAAATCCCGCAGCAGTCCACGCGTGAATCCAATCGAGCCTGCGCCTATAAATGCAATTTTAAAAGTAGACATGCCAATCAGCCTCCGATTATTGTCTAAATAGAGTTTGTTTAATCTCCTCTACATTTTAGCAACGATAAAACGGAAGCGTTATCAATATTGTGACTAACTGCCATTCATAGTGTCAGAAATCGTCACTTTGTATTATTCATTGCGCTGCCAGCGGAAGTCCAATGTTTGCGTATTGACCGAGTGACGGTAAGCAATTGGTGTCTGCTTCATATATTTTTTGAACATTGCATGAAAGTATTGCCTGCTCCCCACTCCAACATAATCACAAATATCCGCTATTGCAATATCCGTCTCACGGAGCAGCATTTTTGCTTTCTCCATTCGCAGCTCCGTTAAATAGCCTGTTAGCGTTTGGCCTATCTGCGCGCGAAATACACGATGCAAATAACCTGGATGCAAGCTTACAGCTGCAGCAATATCCTTTACTTGAATATCTCTATCATAGTTATGATGCATATATTCAATCGATTGCTTCACATAAGCTTCAATCGGATTAGCCCCTTTTACGCCAGCTTCCTTATGAAGTCGCGCTATTGCCAAGATCAGTTGAGCAAACAACAGCTCTGCCTTCATATTGACGCTCCTGCCTCGGCTGTCCAGCTCAAGCACTAGGCTCTTTAGTACCTGATACACTTCATTTGGATCACGCAAAAACAAATAAGAGGACGGCTCTGTGATCAATCTGTCCACAAATTCGTCCTCCATCGCAAGCTGCCGTATAGAGGGAAACGCCGAGGGGCGTTCCCTAAAATCAAATTCAACATTAAGCATCCGGCAGGGCCCACGCTCGTCAACGGTCAGTCGGTGCGGCACATTCGCATCAAGAATAATGAAATCACCCTTCTTGAGCGTCATTTCACATGCACGGCTGGTTGCCTCTGCTTCCAGCTCTATCCCGCAAGCTCCGGAAATGACATACATTATTTCGATTGCATCATGCGTGTGGAAGGCCATCTCGTAATCAGACCATTGCTTAAAATAATAAGCAAACACATGCGGATAAAAATCTCCATTCAGCCATTCTCGCTTGAACAACGTCCCACTCACGTGAAGCCCCCCTTACTTATAGACAAGTATGGTTACGCGGATGCAAGCTTAACTACGGCAAGAAGCGCCGTTTCAATCTCACGCTCGATCGCTTTCGCTACAACATCTGTATGCGGATCATATTCGCCCGCCAAATCAGAATCTGCGTAACCGTCCAGTGCGAGAATCGCTCCCGCGCGTGCACCGCGCATCGTAGCGATAACGAACAAAGCTGCAATTTCCATTTCAACAGCTAGTGCGCCTGCTTGTTTGTACTGGCGATGCGGAATGTCTACAACTCCTGAGAAAAAGACATCAAGCGTTACCGTTATGCCTTTTTTAACAATGCCTTCGCTCTCAAGCGCAGATGCATATAACGCTTCAGTAACCGCGCTGTCTGCAACAGCTGGGAATCCTGCCGGCACCAGCTGATGCGTGAGCCCTTCCGCTCTAACTGCCGCTGTGCTGACGATTAGGCTTCCTGCAGGGTGATCTGCTGAATAAGATCCCGCTGTACCGACACGAATAAGTGTCTTAACGCCTCCGCGGATAAGCTCCTCAAAGCATACCGCGGCACCTGGCGAACCTACGCCGTGGCTTACCACGGCTAGTCTTACTCCTTGATATTCACCAACAAATGTCCGATATTCGCGAGCGAATGCAAGCTCTTTTACATTGTCCAGCTTCTGTGAAATCGTCTCCGCACGGCGCGGATCACCACATACGATAGCGTAAGCCGGCAAATCTTCTGGGTTAACTTGTAGTATAGGCAGCATCTGATTAATCAAACTCCTTCGTTATCCATTCGTCTTCCGGCATCGAATTCTCTTCGCTCGTGAAGCGTTGTTCTTGAAATGGATCGGCATAGTTGTGGAAGCCGTTGCGCTCCCAGAAGCCTTCGCGATCCTCTTTCATAAACTCAATACCTCTAATCCACTTTGCGCTTTTCCAAAAATACAAATGAGGAACGAGCATCCGCATCGGCCAGCCATGCTTGTCAGTCAGCGGCTCACCGTCAAATCGATGCGCAAGCAGTACATTATCGTGCAATAAATCCTCAAGCGGCACATTCGTGTCATAGTCCTCATCTGCATGAAACATAACATATTTGGCATCTGGCTTAACGCCCAGCAAAGGCAGCAAGTCCTTGAACTTAATGCCTTCCCATTCTGTGTCCAGCTTCGACCAGCGCGTTACACAATGAATGTCGCACTTCGTTTGGGTTTGAGGCATAGCAAGCAGCTCTTTGAAGCTGAACGTACGCTCTTCCTCTACCTCGCCGAATACTCGCAGCGACCAGGTGTTGATGTCATAGGAAGGAACCTCTCCCTCATGCAAAATCGGAAAACGCTCGGTCATCGTTTGACCAGGCGGAATCCGATGAGCGATCTCGGGAGCAAGCACCGTCTGTTTAATGCTAGTCACTTTTTTGAGACGTTCTGCTTTTTTATGCATCTCGTATACCTCCAAATTCCATTCCTTGCTGATTCATTTCAAGCTATTAAGCATCTCAGCTCTACCTGGAGCTCTCATTCGACTTGCGAGCTTCCTGCATATAACCTTTATCTTTAAAGAACAACATAGCGAGAATCGTAACGATATAAGGCAGCATCATCGTAAAATGAGTTGGCAGCGCGAAGCCCTGCAGCCTGATGCTGAGTGCATCCATAAATCCGAACAGCAAGCTCGATGCCGCAACACCGATTGGATTGGATTGGCCTAACATCGTTGCAACGAGCGCAATGAAACCTCTACCGGAAGTCATTCCCTCTGTAAACATAGTGACATTGCCGAGCGACAGCTGCGCGCCTGCTAACCCGCACAGAGCGCCGCAGAGCAGCACTGCTCCATATTGAATGCGGGTTACCTTGATGCCTAAGCTTTTGGCTGCTGTTGGATTCTCTCCAGCTGCCAGCAAGCGAAAGCCCGTAACCGTTTTGAACAAAAACAGCTGCAGCACTATAACGAGAATGATGGACAAGTAGACCAGCGGGGAATGCCCGGATAAAACTTCTCCGAACCATGGAATATCCTTTAACAATGGAATATCCCATTTAGGCAGCCCAATCATATCCTTATTGTAGTATGCGCCTTTCACATCAAAGATCGCACGCAGTGAGAATGTCGTCAGTCCAAGCGCCAGAAAGTTAAGCGCAATACCAACAACGATAACATTCGCTTTCAGATGAATACTCATAAAACCGAACAACACTGAAAACAGGAGTGAGCATAATACCGCAAACAATACGGCTGCGAACACATTTCCGGTGAAGTGGTTGCCTACAATCCCAGAAAATGCACCGATCAATACTAAGCCTTCAAGGCCTACATTAAACAAACCAACACGCGCGCATATTGCGCCGCCGAGTGCCGCAAGCAGAATTGGTGTAACCATACGAAGCGTCGAGGCATACAGCGAGACATCTAATAAAAAATCCATACTTATGACCTCGCCTTCCTGCGTTTAATGAACGAATATGTGAACTTAGCAGAAACGAACAAAATGAGCACCGCTTGAATAATGCTGGATACCTCCAGCGGAACATCTGTATTCCGCTCCATGCCCATACCGCCGGTCTGCAGTGCAGCAAGCAAAATCGCTGCTACAGCCGTACCGAGCGGATGCGATCCGGCAAGCAATGTGGCCATAATACCCGACCAGGCGTAACCTGGCGAAGTCAAAGCGCCATCCAAATAGCGGTACTGCGTGCCGAGCACTTCAACGGAGCCAGCTAGTCCAGCAAAACCTCCGCTGACGAACATGCTGATAAGCATCATTTTTCCACGCTGCACGCCGCCATAGCTCGCAAACAACGGATTGCCGCCAAGCATTCTAATTTCATAACCCTTAACGGTATAGCGCATGAACAAGAACAGCAATATTGCTCCGACTACAGCGATAATAAATCCGCCATGAAGGCTCATTCCTTTAAACAGCTTCGGCAGCCATACGCTTTGATCAAGCATAACCGTCTGCGCCATTGCAGCAGAGCCTGTACGATCCTTGAGCGGATACGATACAATATACCCTGCAAACAACGTTGCAATATAATTGAGCAATAATGTGGTAATGAGCAGATTCATTCGAAATCTAGCATCGAGCCATCCTGCGAATGCCGACCATATTCCCCCGGAAATAATTCCAGCTATAATAGCAGCTACGAGCTTAAACCAACCTGGCCCCGGCAAATAGATTGCCGTTACCGCTGCGCTTAGAGCGCCTAATACCATTTGGCCTTCTGAGCCCATATTAAAAAATCCAGCACGGAATGCCAGCGCCACCCCTAGGCCAATAAGGATAATAGGCGTAGCTCTACTGAGCGTATTCGTAAAAAAATAAAAGCTGCCGAAGGCGCCCTTCCACATTTCCGCGTATGTCTCCATTACGGAGCCTCCGACGATAACAATGGCAATCGCACCCGCTGCTAAACCGATGATAACAGCCAAAAGCGGCTGTAACAGCGAACGTCCGAATTGTACCAGCTTATCCAACCGCTTTTCCTCCCGCCATTAACAAACTAATTTGCTCTTCTGTAGCTTTGTCAGCATCCAGTTCCCCTACGATCTTACCTTCATACATGACCAACACCCGATCAGATAGCTTCAAAATTTCAGTCAGCTCTGATGAAACAAGCAATATAGCTCCGCCTTCATCCCGCTTCTTTAGTAGCTCGCCATGTATAATTTCCATTGCGCCGACGTCAACGCCTCGCGTTGGCTCCGCTGCGATAAGAAACGGCGTCTTCTGCGCAAGTTCCCGTGCAACGATAAGCTTCTGTAGGTTTCCGCCGGATAAATACTGAGCTTTTGTAGATAAAGAGCCTGTTTTTATCCCAAAGCGTGTCACCCACTCGCCTACCATCTGACGAATGCTCGTCCCATTCAATACACCAAGCTTTTGATGCTTGTCAGCATGGCCCATCAAGCCATTCTCCGTAACGGTCGCATCCTTCGCAACGCCCCACTGGTAACGGTCCTCAGGAATATGAGCAAGCCCGCTTTCACGAATATCGCCAACTGGCGCACCGGTCACATCTTTACCCAGCAGCTTGATTGTGCCGGCTCCGGGTTTCATTAAACCAGATATCGTCTGCAATAACTCGGATTGACCATTGCCTGAAATACCCGCGATCCCCACAATTTCGCCTCCATTGACATGAAGGCTAATATCGCTAAGAAGCGGCTTCGCTTTGACACCAGGAATAGAAACATTCGATACCTCAAGAACAGGCTTGCCTCTGCTCACCTTATTTCGTGATATATGTACTAAATCCCGGCCTACCATAAGCCGTGACAAATGTTCCGCATTCGTGTCTTTCGCTTCGACTGTTCCCGTCACCTTGCCATCTCGAAGGACGGTAACGCGGTCAGCAACTTCCATAATTTCTTGCAACTTATGACTAATAAGAATAAAGCTTTTGCCCTGCGCGGCTAATCCTTTAATCGCAATGAGCAGCTCTTTCACTTCGAGCGGCGTCAAGACGCCAGTCGGCTCATCCAAAATAATAACTTCAGCGCCCTGATAGAGCACTTTCAATATTTCAACGCGCTGCTGCATGCCAAGCGAGCAATCTGCAACTTTCTTCCAAGGGTCTACCGGCATGCCATAAAGCTTGCCGATTCTTTCCACCTCTGTGGCAGCTGCCTTACGGTCAAAACCTACTCCTTTGGAGGGCTCGCGCCCAATAACGATATTTTCGGCAATCGTAAACGTCGGGAATAACATGAAATGCTGATGAACCATTCCAATCTTATGCTTAATCGCATCAGCTGGGTTCCCGAACGAAACCGGCTTGCCGTCAATGCGAATTTCACCGCTAGTTGGACTTTCCATCCCGTACAGAATACGCATTAACGTCGTTTTTCCTGCACCGTTTTCACCTACTAAGGCATGAATTTCTCCTTTTTGCAGCGAAAACTGAACATTGCTATTTGCGGTTACGCTCCCATATGACTTCGTAATGCTGTCCATTTGCAGCAACATACAAAAGCTCTCCCCTTTCAATCCCGATATAAACAAAAAAACCGCTCCCTCGATTACAGAGGAAGCTTCTAGGCAACAAGCAAACCGGCTGCATGGGTAGCAGCCGGCCTGTTGTACTATTGAGCTAGCGGATTAACTACTACGATTTTACCAGATTTAATGTCTTCTGCGATAGCTTTTACTTTATCGACATTTTCTTGGCCAATAAACGGGCTAAGCGTTGATTTGCTGTCTCTTGTTACGAAAGTTAAGCCTACGCCGTCTTCTTTCAAACCGTAGTCTGCAACGCCGAATGCAAAGCTGCCATCAACGAAGCTTTTCACTGTTTCGTAAGCAACTGCATCCGTACCTTTCAATTGTGAAAGCACGATATGCTCTGGATCTTCATCCGTACGGTCTGTATCTTGACCTGAAGTGAAGAAGCCTTTTTCTTTCGCTGCGTCAAACACTCCATTGTCGCCAACTGCTGCCATACCTGCGATAAAGTCAGCGCCTTTGGACTGTTGAAGAAGCGCAAGCTCTTTACCTTTAACTGGATCCGTGAAGCTGCCTACGTAGTTGATAAGGAATTGCGCATCTGGATTTGTGCTTTTCAGACCTTGTTCAAATCCTGATGTATATTTGCTAAGAAGTGGAGCGTCCATTGCAACGACTGCACCCACAATATTTGTTTTAGTTGCAAGACCTGCAAGTGCTCCCATCAAGTAGGAAGCTTCATGCTCGCGGAAGTTAACGCTGCGAACGTTTGGAAGATCAACTACAGTATCGATAACTGCAAAAGACTTGTCCGGATTTTCAGCAGCCACTTTCTTAAGTGCATCTTCTGCTTGGAATGTTGCTGTAATAATCAAGTCATAATCTTCAGCTACAGTTGCACGAAGATTTTGTTCAAAACCCGCTGGGTCCGTGGACTCAATTGTTTTCACTTCAGCGCCAAATTCGGAGCCTGCTTTTTTGAAGCCTTCATCCATCAATACAAAAAACTTGTTAACGCCAATTTTTTCGGGCAATACAAGAGCGATTTTTTTCTTGTCCGCTTTGTTGCCTGCACCGTTATTCGCTGCGTTTCCTGGTTCATTTTTGTTGGATCCGCAAGCTGCAACAATCGCAACCATTAGAAACAACGATACCGCCAAAGCAAAAACCTTTTTCATCGTAATCTCCCCTAAACAATTGAATGTATTAATTCCTTTTAATCCTAGTTGTTTTATCGGATTTTGTCAATCTTTTTCGATTCGACAAATTTCTAGTTTATTCTACACTAAATTCATCCACAATAATAATAAAATATGAAATTAGTCACGAATTTGTAACATCCGATTCCATATTACGACTCATTTGCTCAAACAACTGAACACCTTGCTCCATATCTGCTATCGACATGCCATCGAACAGCTTAAGCATCAGCTTCGAGCGTATCGTCTCTATTAAATGGATGATTTCCAATCCCTCTTCCGTAATTTCGAGCATCACGACACGCCGATCCTTCTCGCCGCGTTCGCGCTTCACATACCCGAGCTCTATCAAACGATCAGCAATTCCAGTAACTCCACCACTAGTGATGAGCAGCTGTTCAGCCAAAGCTGATGCTTTCTGTGGTCCTGATTTCCCTAAAATAATTAGCATTTTCCCATGGGTCATGCCTAAGCCATGCACATTATAGGTGTGCCATTCGGTGTTTATTTGTCTTCTCACTTGACGAAATGATTCGTCCAGCCGCCTCATTAACTCTTGTCTTTCCATATTTGAAGCTTCCAATTGATCACCAACCTATCTACTTTCTTTAATCCATACTGTTGTTCATATTATACCTTCCCTTTCTTTGTTTAACTAACGTTCAGCACGAAATAAATATGAAACCTTTTTGATTTAGCACAAAAAGACCAACCCAAGGTTGCAGGTTGACCTTTTTTTTTCGAAAAAGTATAAAACCGCTTGATCTATCCTTGCAAAAATCGCAGCGGCGGCTTGCCAAGCAGTCCCATTCGCGCAGTCTGCCACAGCTCTTGCATTAGTTGCTGCAGTGGCCATGCTGCCGTTGATGCTGCGGACACCGCAACACCATAACGATAGGTCATAGACGCACCGCCAATTACTTTATGAGCCTCGGGAGCTTCGAAGCTGTCCAGTTTCTCCTGAAGCTGCTCCAGATGGCTGCTGTTGACTCGATCACTGAACATATAAAAGGTAGCCCAGTGCGTCATCTCATCCCAGCTGCCAGGCGCAGTTATAACTTGACTGCCTGGCACTACTCGCTGACGCTGCGAGAAGATAAGCTCTTCACCATAATGAACGGTTAATGAATTGCTGTATGAGCGATAGTCGAAGCGTTCGCCGCGAAGCGTGCGACCTGGACAAAGGACGTCGGCTTGCAGCCAAGCGGACCCTTTTTGCAGTCGAACCTGTGTATCGTTTCGAAAAGCTGCTTCCTTATATAGCATAATGGGCTCCGGCATATGCTCGACGACTGCATCTGCCTCTAATTCGAACAATTGCTGCATCGAAGCGTCACTGTTAGGTAAACTAGGATGCACCTTCGTATACGATTGGTTCGTAATCATGACATGAGAGTGCTGCTCGGCTGTCCATTCCAGCTCATACCGGTCACCGCTGAGCAGGCCAGGTGAAACATCCATTACGATTACGCCCAGCTGACCATCCAGTGGAAAAGCTTTGGCAATCTTTATCGGAGCGGTATGATATTTATTGCCGATTAACGTTTGACCGAGGCGGCTGGCAAACGTTGTACGCAGTACGGATGTCCTGACCTCTCCCACTGCATTATCCTCGTGCCGAATGGCTGCAGGCTCTGCACTGCTTTGCTCACGCCTCATTAGGAAATTGTGTGCCGCTTGTCATCAGGTATGCTCGTAAGCTGGATCACATGCGAGTGTTCCGTTCCGCGCGCATGAGCTACCTCATGTGTAAGCCAATTCACAATCTCATCCACGCCATCGCCCCCAAACAAATTAGAGAACACGAAAGGTCGCTCCCCGCGCATCTTAATTGTGTCAGCTTCCATAACTGCGAGGCTCGCTCCTACATACGGCGCTAGATCGATTTTGTTAATGACAAGCAGGTCCGAGCGCATAATGCCAGGTCCGCCTTTGCGTGGAATCTTCTCGCCTTGGGCAACATCGATAATATAAATAAAACGATCGACAAGCTCAGGACTGAACGCCGCAGCAAGATTATCTCCGCCGCTCTCAATGAAAATCAGATCCAGATGGTCAAAACGACGCTCCAGCTCCTCGATAGCTTCAAAATTCATCGATGCATCCTCTCGAATGGCTGTATGCGGGCACCCGCCAGTTTCAACACCGATAATACGTTCTTCCGGCAGCACACCCGTATTAAACAAAATACGAGCATCCTCCTTCGTGTAAATATCGTTCGTAATGACAGCGAGGCTGTATTTGGTATGAAGCTCACGCGTTAATCGTTCTACAAGCGCTGTTTTTCCTGAGCCCACTGGTCCCCCGATACCGATACGGATCGGCCTTGAGCTGTCTATTGCCGGGCTTTCCCATTCCTGATGCGTATGTCCTTGTCCTTGGCACATTTTTCATTCCTCCATTAATTTATAATTAAGACATAAATAATCGCGAATATAACCGTTCGTGGCGCATCATCGCCATCTCCGCCATCGGCATATTAGAATAGGCTTGTTCCGGATCCGTCGCACGCACGATTTCCAAGGCGTCTGCTGTTAGCGGTATCAGCCTTGCGACCAACGATTGACCCTCCGTCTGTCCCATCGACATCAGCCGCAAAGCGCTGTTGACGCAAGTTACGATGCAAGTATACAAATAGCCTTGGATCGCTTTCTCCTCCGATATGCCAAGCACCCAGCAGGCATAGCCGTGCGAGAGAGGATGGGAAGCAAAACAATTCCCTGCCTTCATTGCTTCCAGTAAAGGCGACCAATCCAGCTGCGGATGTATAGCTGCTGCAAGCTGAAGCAGCCGACGCCCCATTTTCTCTACGCCGCTGCGTGTTTCTGATGCGACCCTTTGCAAATGAACAATCCGCTCAATCGCCCACACCTTCTCCCAATTCCCTTTTGGCGCATTTCTATATACGGCCTTGATCACCATCGCATCCGAGCTTGCCCAGCTTTGCAAAAGCATGGCTGAGGCATAATCATAGAGCTGAGCAGAACGATTCATACGGCCATCTTGAACCATGGTCTCAAGACCGAACGAATGCGAGAAGCCGCCGATCGGCAACGCTGAATCGAGCAGCTGCTGCATAGCCAGCCATTTCATATCATCATTCAATTTTTCGCTCGCCCTCCTGTCGTCCATGGCCGCAGCGCGCAGCTAAAATAAGAAATAACGCTGCGCCATCGGCAGCACCTCAGCTGGCTCGCAGGTCACATGCTCGCCATCTACCAGAACATGATAGGTTTCCGCGTCAACCTCAAGCTTAGGCGTTGCATCATTGTGGATCATATCCTTCTTCGTTACGCTGCGGCAGCCTTTTACTGGTTCAATACGTTTCTGCAGTCCGAGCTCCTTCGCAACCCCGAGGTCATAGGCTGCCTGAGATACAAACGTAATCGAGCTGCTAAACACCAGCTTCCCAAAAGAGGCGAACATCGGCCGACCGAACACAGGCTGCGGTGTTGGGATGGAAGCGTTTGGATCACCCATCTGCGCAAATGCGATGCTCCCGCCCTTCAGCACGAGATCCGGCTTGACGCCAAAAAACATCGGATTCCAAATGACAAGATCGGCGAATTTGCCCGCTTCCAGCGAACCTACCAGATGAGAGACACCATGCGTGATCGCAGGATTAATCGTATATTTGGCAATGTAGCGCTTAATACGGAAGTTATCATGCTGTTCATTGTCGGGAAGGAGCGGTCCTCGCTGCTTTTTCATCTTGTCTGCCGTTTGCCATGTGCGGATAATAACTTCTCCTACGCGCCCCATCGCCTGTGAATCGGAGCTAATCATGCTGAATACGCCCATATCATGCAAAATATCTTCCGCTGCAATCGTCTCCGGCCTAATCCGAGAATCAGCGAATGCAACGTCCTCAGGAATGCTGCTGTCCAAATGGTGGCAAACCATCAGCATATCCAAATGTTCTTCTATCGTATTAATTGTAAAAGGACGAGTAGGGTTCGTGGATGACGGCAAAACATTCATCTCACCCGCCGCGATGATGATGTCTGGGGCATGACCGCCGCCCGCGCCCTCGGTATGATAAGTATGAATCGTTCTTCCGCCTATGGCCGCAAGCGTATCCTCAACAAAACCTGCCTCATTCAGCGTATCGCTGTGGATAGCAACTTGAATGTCATACTGATCTGCGGCTTGCAGGCAAGCGTCAATTGCTGCTGGTGTTGTTCCCCAGTCCTCATGCAGCTTAAGCCCAATGGCTCCCGCTTCAATTTGCTCAATGAGCGGAGCGGTGAATGAAGCATTGCCTTTACCCGTAAAGCCGATATTCATCGGAAAATGTTCGGCTGCCTCCAGCATGCGCCGCATATGCCACGCGCCAGGTGTAACCGTCGTTGCATTGGTTCCTGTTGCCGGACCTGTTCCGCCGCCGATCATCGTCGTGACGCCTGAGGAGAGCGCCGTTTCAATTTGCTGCGGACAAATAAAATGAATATGCGAATCAATGGCTCCTGCTGTTACAATCTTTCCTTCACCGGCAATAACCTCGGTACTTGCGCCAACAATCATATTCGGGTGCACGCCGTCCATTATGTCTGGATTTCCGGCTTTGCCGATGCCAACGATAAATCCATCCTTTAGGCCGATATCCGCTTTCACAATGCCGGAATGATCGATAATAACGGCATTCGTAATCAATGTATCCAGCACACCCTCATCACGCTGCGCGCCGCTCGACTGCCCCATGCCATCGCGTATAACTTTGCCGCCGCCGAACTTGCATTCGTCGCCATACACCGTGTAATCATGTTCAATCTGTGCCCATAGCTCCGTATCTGCCAGCCGAATGGCATCACCCGTTGTAGGGCCAAACATGGCCGCATAGCTGCGTCGATCCATCTTAGTCATTTACCTTCGCCCTCCCAAGCCGCAAGTCGTTCGCGAACAACATCTGGCAGCCTGCCGTTCTCCGCTTTCCCTTGGCTGAGACCATTAAGTCCATAAGATTGCTTTTTACCACCCAGCTCAACGACGGTTATAGGCTTCTCCTCACCGGGCTCGAAACGAACCGCTGTCCCTGCTGCGATGTGAAGACGCATCCCGAAAGCTGCCTCGCGATCAAACCTCAATGCACGATTCACTTCAAAAAAATGAAAATGAGAGCCTACCTGAACCGGTCTATCTCCAGTATTTACTACAATTAACTGCTTCGTCATTCGTCCGGCATTTAATTCAATTTCACCGTCAGCCGTTCGATATTGTCCAGGTATCACAGGCCATTCTCTCCTCCTCTATAAAGCTGATCGTTCACATACCACTTTCTATATCAAATGAAATGATGCCCATAGCCGTTTTACTTATCGTTATCAAGTTATCGGGTCGTGAATGGTAACAAGCTTCGTTCCGTCTGGGAAAGTCGCTTCCACCTGAACCTCGTGAATCATTTGCGGTATGCCAGTCATGACTTGATCTGCATTCAAAATTTTTGTTCCAAATGCCATTAGCTGTGCAACGGTCATTCCATCACGAGCGCCTTCCATAATTTCAGAGGTGATTAACGCTATGCTTTCAGGATAATTAAGCTTCAAGCCGCGATTCATTCGTCGTCTTGCCAAATCTGCAGCGATCGTAATGAGCAGCTTTTCTTTTTCACGTTCGGTCAATTGCATATACTCACCTCTTTATCTGTATTAGTTTTATTATAAACAGCAAATACGGGTTCGTAAATCATTTAATGTTAGTTTTTGTGACATAAAAAMAAAAAGTCCAGAAAAAGCGACTCGCGCTCGTCCTAGACTTAACATGACAATAACACAATTATTGCGATGAGAATAATCGACTATTTTCTGCATCATTCGAGAAAAATAGATTTAACTCTACCTTATTTATCCTACTTTAAAGCCTAGTTTGCTTTGGACATGCCCCATCACGCTCTCCAAGCCGCTTAATTGAAAACCGTATTCAAACAGCTTCCCTGTTTCCGTGAATCGCTGCTCTGGCGTCTTCGCCCCCATAATGACGGATACAAGCCGTTTGCCATCCTGCTTCGCAGTACCTGTAAAGCAATAGCCAGCCTGCACGGTATAACCTGTTTTCAATCCGTCATTGCCCGGAAATGCATACGGCATGCCGCTTAGCATCATGTTTGTCGTCTTCAATCTTTGCGAGGTGCTCGCAAGCTTCACGCTATTGCGGCTGGAAACATCGACTACCTCAGGATACTTCTTCAGTAAATAGGCAGCTAGTGCTGCTGTATCCTTAGCTGACATCATGGTATCCCTGTCTGAGGAAGCAGCTTCGAACGGAAGCAGATCCTCATGGCTTAGGCCCGTTGCATTCGCAAAGACGGTTTGATTGGACAAGTCCAGCTTAGCAGCCCGATTGTTCATTAATTGAACAAATGCAGCCTCACTGCCGCTAACATGCTCTGCAAGCGCTACTGCCGCATCGTTCGCGGAATGAATCGCCATCGCTTCAAAAAGCTCTCTAACCGTATAGGTCTCCCCCGCCGCAAAGCCTATTTGGGAACCTGGCACCTCTGCAGCATAAGCGCTGGTTTTCACTTGTTCTTTCCAATCAAGCGTACCTTCACTTGTGAGATCTAATATGATAAGCTCTGTCATCAGCTTCGACATGCTTGCAGGCGGCAGCGCTTCATTTGCATTTTTTTCGTAGAGCACTTCCCCTGTATTGAGATCTATTAAAATAGCCGAGCTAGAATCCAATTGCAAATCAGCTTTAGATGGGCTGCCTTTTAATGAAATGACGTAAAAGACACTGACGATCACTCCAATTGCGGTTAGAAGCCACAAGATTGTACCTCCACGTTTTCTTCCATACGTTTCTTGCTGCATAAAAAACGATCCCCTTTCACTGTCTCTTCTATACAACCAAGTATAGGAGAGTCAGTTTAAGGAGACCGTAAACAAACCATAAGAAACCCTTAATTATTAATTAATAATCGGCAATGTTATACGGAATGCCGTTTGCTCCGAATCACTCGTAACCGAAATCGTACCTTCATGCTTTTCAACGATGCCTTTGACAATGGCAAGCCCTAAGCCGGAACCGCCAGACCACTGTGTTCTTGATTTGTCTACGCGATAAAATCGTTCAAAAATATGAGGAATGTCCATCATTGGAATCGGTTCACCAAAATTAATAACCTCGATAACGGCTGCGCTGCCCTCCAACTGAACAGTCACAACGACCTGTTTGCCGTCTCTGCCGTAATTCATGGCATTCACTATCAAGTTTTCGAATACACGCACAAGCTTGGCTGCATCTCCCTTGATCATGACTGACGTTTTATCTGTCACCAGCTTGCTCTGCATTCCAGCTTCCTCCAGCGGCAAACGAAACTGCACAAGCAGCTGTCCGAGCATTTCGATTAAATTAAAATTCGTTACTTTAAGCGCAGTCGTATCATGCCTCATTCTCGTATATTCAAAAAGATCATTAATGAGGACATTCAGCCGCATCGATTTTTCATAAGCGATTTGAACATAGTGGCGCAGCTCTACCTCGTCTCGATAACGATCCTGCTCAATAAGTCCCAAATACCCAAGCACTGACGTTAAAGGTGTTCGCAAATCATGGGAAACGTTCGTGATCAATTCGTTTTTGGTTTGCTCTGCCTTCCGCTCTTCCACGAGCGCATGATGGAGCCTTCCTGCCAAGCTGTTCATATTGGCTGCCATAGGACCAAATATATTTCTTTTCCGCACTTCGATTTTGTAATCCATATCATAGGTACCGTCAGCAATGCCGCGAACCGTCTTATTCATTTGACCGAGATAATGAAATAAGCTCCACTGGAGAATGATGTAGTAAAAAAGAGACATTACAATGCCCGCAGCACCATACACAAGCCGTCGATCAAACCTATCAATGAATTGATAAAAAACTCTCATTGGCCTTACATTATCGATAAGCCACATTCCGAACCCTAATAGGATATACAGTGAAAAGGCCGCTAGCACGGCGCTTATCGCGATATTCAGCAACGAACGGAAGACAAGCTTTAATGCAATGTTATCCTTCAATTTTATAGCCAACCCCCCAGACCGTGATGATCATCTTATCTCCAAGCTCCTTCTCCAGCTTATCTCTGAGCTTGCTAATATGGACCATTACCGTATTGTTGGAATCAAAATATTTTTCTTTCCACACCTGCTGGAAAATATCCTCCGCACTAAACACGCGGCCAGGCTGGCCAGCGAGCAAATGCAAAATGCCGAACTCAGTAGAAGTTAGATGCAGCGGATTGCCGTCTATTTCAGCCGTATGGCTCAGCTTATCGATCCGCAGCGGTCCAAGGCGAAGTTCCTTATCTAGTCGCGCCCCGTTATTCGCACTTGCTTGGCCGCTGTACTGATAGGATCTTCTCAGTAAAGAGCGTACCCTAGCCACAAGTTCAAGCGGATTAAACGGCTTGATCATATAATCGTCTGCACCGGTCATCAGCCCCATAATTTTATCCATATCCTCTGCTTTTGCACTGAGCATTAGAATAGGGACCGATTGATCGCGTCTGAGCCGCCTCGTAGCTTCCAGCCCATCCATATTCGGCATCATGATGTCTAAGATGACTAAGTCAAACGGATCTCGCGCATAAGCAAGCAGCGCCTGCTCCCCGTCATACGCCTTTTCGGTAATAAACCCTTCATTTTTCAAATAGATCTCTATAAGATCGGCAATTTCCCGCTCATCATCAACAATTAATACTCTTCTTTCCAATTTCAAGCGCCTCCTTATTCATCTTCAAATTATTCTCATCGTTACCAATGAGCATACTATACATGAATAACCTGCATCATGTCCTATTGTTTCACGGAATATCACAATGTTTAAGCCATTTTTAATGTTTTTTTAACATTTATTTGCGAAACGCCTTTCGGCTGACGTTATAGCCAACGCCTGTCCGTTGTGATAAAATCGAGAGTATTGATATTTTAATAAGCATATAGGGGGAACTTACATGGCGGCCAAAAGAATGCGTTCAGACATGATCAAAAAAGGATTCGACCGCGCACCGCATCGCAGCTTGCTTCGCGCCGCAGGCGTAAAAGAGGAAGATTTCGACAAGCCGTTTATCGCGGTTTGCAACTCGTATATTGATATTATTCCTGGTCACGTTCATCTACAGGAGTTCGGCAAGCTCGTTAAAGAAGCGATCCGTGAAGCTGGCGGCGTTCCTTTCGAATTTAACACAATTGGCGTTGATGATGGTATTGCAATGGGTCACATCGGTATGCGTTATTCACTTGCCAGCCGTGAAATTATTGCCGATTCCATTGAAACAGTCGTAAATGCTCACTGGTTCGACGGTATGGTTTGTATTCCAAACTGTGACAAAATTACACCGGGCATGATCATGGGCGCACTTCGCGTCAATATCCCGACTATGCTTGTAAGCGGCGGACCTATGAAAGCCGGTAAAACATCCGATGGTCGTTCAATTTCACTCTCCAGCGTATTTGAAGGCGTAGGCGCTCACCAAGCTGGTAAAATCAATGACGATCAACTGATGGAGCTTGAACAATTCGGTTGTCCGACTTGCGGCTCTTGCTCCGGTATGTTTACGGCAAACTCCATGAACTGCTTGGCAGAAGGCATGGGACTTGCAATGCCTGGTAACGGCACGATTCTTGCTGTTTCTCCAGAACGCAAAGAGTTCGTTAAAGACGCTGCTCGCCAATTGATGAAAATCATCGAGCTAGGCATCAAACCTCGCGACATCGTTACAAAAGATACAATCGACAATGCATTTGCTCTAGATATGGCAATGGGCGGCTCAACAAACACAGTTCTTCACACGCTAGCAATCGCGCATGAAGCTGGAATCGAGTACCCAATTGAGCGTATTAACGAAGTAGCTGAACGCGTACCGCATTTGGCAAAAATCGCTCCTGCATCCGATTATCACATTGAAGATGTGCATAATGCAGGCGGCGTAAGTGCTGTCCTTAATGAGCTGTTCAAGAAAGAAGGCGCATTGCATGGTGACTGCATCACCGTTACTGGCAAAACGCTTCGTGAAAATGTTATTGGCTGTGAAATTCAAGACACCGATGTTATTCATACCATCGACAACCCGCATACAGAACGCGGCGGTTTGGCTGTACTATTTGGTAATCTGGCTCCACACGGCGCTATTATCAAAACAGGTGCAGTTGACAAGTCCGTTGGCGGCTACCACAAAGGTCCTGCTATCTGTTTCGATTCCCAAGACGAAGCGCTTCACGGCATCGCTAACGGAAAAATCAAAGAAGGTCATGTCGTAGTCATTCGTTACGAAGGACCACGCGGCGGCCCAGGTATGCCAGAAATGCTTGCACCAACTTCGCAAATCGTAGGTATGGGACTCGGCGCTAAGGTTGCCCTCATTACAGACGGACGTTTCTCCGGCGCATCTCGCGGCATCAGCATCGGCCACGCTTCTCCTGAAGCAGCTGAAGGCGGCCCTATCGCTTTCGTACAAGACGGCGATATCATCGAGATCGACATGAACAACCGTACGATGGATCTTCTTATTAGCGACGAAGAGTTCGAGAAACGCCGTTCCGAATGGAAAGGCTTCGAGCTAAAAATCAAGCGCGGCTACTTGGCTCGCTACGCTCACCTTGTTACATCTGCCAGCACGGGCGGCGTAATGAAAATGTAGTTATCGCCTTCAGCATCCTCTGGATGCTGAAGCAGCTTTGACCGAAAAGATAAGTTGGAGCAATAGATAACTTTTCTTATATTTAAACAAAAGGAGTGCAGGCTGGAAACAGCCTGCACTCCTTTATTTATTTAACATTCATTTGGATAAATGTCATTTATATCTCAACATTAAATCGCTGTTGTTTTTGTACCTAACTGCGCAGCTTCGTCGGCTGCTGCGTTTAAAGTTCTCTCTACTGTCTGGCTTATATCTTGAATCATGTTCAGCTGTGCCGTTGCATAGGACCTAATCGTTGCGACGGGCATTAACAGCATACGCGGCGAGATCAGTTCTCTTTTCTTCTTGCTCTGAGAAGTCTGCTTCGTGTTCGTTAATACTTTAATCAATACACGCAAGTACACACGCGATGATCTGGCAAACCAGCCCTCAGGCAGCTGAAATATTTCAAATCCTAATCGATCAGCCCCGCGATGGATCATTGTAACCCCATATACCGCTTTGATGTCATTCGCATCTGTATCTTCAGCAAGCTGATTTGCGAGCAGTGGAAGAGCTTGCTCCACTTCACGCAGCATGCGAATACCTGTAGCTACAGGGGATTTTGAGGTTGCTGCAATCATCGACAATTTCTTGTTGTCAAAATGCAGTTCTGCAATACGGTCTCCCTTTGAGACGCGTCCTCCCTCTGCTAATTCAATGTCCTGGCCAGTGTATGTGGTCACCCGGTAATGAAATGCTGCATCCTTCACATCACCAACGGTCTTCAAACGGAAAACGACGTGAAAAAGACGCTCCCATGTCAGCCAAAGCGATATCATCGCTTTCTTTAAGAGTGATGTATGAGCAGCACGCGCTGCTTCAGATCGCTTCATCATTTCTTCAATGCCAACAAAGCGGAAACCTTGCTTCGTACCTTCTTCTAAGTAAGCCTCAAGTGCCGTAAGCATATTTCTCGGTGCATCCTTGTCCGCCCCAAAGGTCATGCCGCAATCATGCAATAGAATGACTTCACCTGGCCGAAGCTTTTTCATCATCCGGTTTTTCAATCGTTCTGACCCTAAACGTATCCGCCAATCACCGAACATTGCCGACCACAAAATAATTTGCAAATGGCCTAGGTTCGCATAATCGAATACATTTACGATTCCCCATGGCGGGCGATAATAAGTCGATCGCACTCCCGTAGCATGCTCAATAATGTCAAGCGTACGCTCGATTTGGCGCTTAACCGTCCTCGGACGCATTAACCAGTTCGATTTGTGAACGTAATTATGGACACCAATATTGTGACCCTCATCCTTCATCCGCTTCAGCAGCTCTTCTTGCCCCTCGGCATGTGAGCCGACAACAAAAAAGGTTGCCTTCGCATTGTAGCGGGCAAGAAGATCGAGCAATTGCGGCGTATAGATCTCATCTGGCCCATCATCGAACGTTAAAGATATTTCGTTTCCCACACGGCCCTTCTTAAAAACACGAAAGCCAAAAGTACGGCTAATGAGGCCAGGAAGAAACGCATAGAAGGATGCTACGTATAATCCCCATAACAGCAAATTTTCCATTTTGTTTTCCCCACCGTTATATGATTTAGTCGACGAATAAATAGCGGTACAAAACAACAACAGTAGTATTAATTGTAGCATAACGCAATTAAAAATAGGCATCTTTTTAAAAACTATAGTACAATCTTTATGGAAATATGAATATGGAAAAAGAAGGAGAAACATTATGCTGCCCTTTTACAAAAAGTATTGGCGAACCGCCTTTGACATCGCACTCATTGCACTAACTGTCTATTTAATTATGTTTTCATTCAGCTATTTGTACCGAATCGCAACGCCTATATTTTTATCCTTTCTCATTTTCTTATGTATCGAGCCGCTGGCAAGGCGTCTAAATAAGCTTGGCATGAAAAAATCGATCGCTTCCGGCATTTCGATTCTGCTATTCACTTTAATTTTACTTACCGCCTTCTCAGGCGCTGCTTATCTAATTACGAAGCAAGGAACTGAGCTCGTTAACAACTTCCCGAAATATCAAGAAATGCTCGCTGTTCAAATCGCTAATCTGACAGAAGAGGTGCAAACCAGATTTGGGAATCTGCCCGCAGATTTGGATTTGGTTCAGCGCTCCAAAGACCTCATTGAAGGTGCTTCTTCAACCTTGGCATTGTTTGGAAAGACTGTACTGCTTAGCATCATCGGGTACGTCACATCCTTCTCAACTTTCATCTTTAATTTTGTAGTCGGGATTATATTAGCTTATTTCTTAAGCATCGAAATTACGACTTGGAAAAAGACGGCCGAGGACAAAACGCCAAACACCTTCAAAACGGCATTTTTCTTCCTTAGAAACAATGTATTTAAAGGAATCGCGTTATATATTAAAGCGCAAGCCAAGATGATTAGTATCACCTTTGTCGTTATTTTGATCGCGCTCCTTCTGCTGCGCGTAGAAAATGCTTTTGTCATAGCAGTCGTATCCGCTATCTTCGACATTTTGCCGCTGCTAGGCGTAGGCACTATTTTTATCCCATGGATTATTTACTTAATTATTGTCGGCAAAGTCTCGCTTGCCATTTGGCTGTCCGTCCTCTTTCTCGCAGTTGTGCTTACACGCCAAATTCTTGAACCAAAAATTACAGGCGACTCCTTAGGCGTATCCGCCTTTACAATGCTCGCTTTCATGATTGTATCCTTATCGCTTTTTGGCGTCGCAGGTGTCATATTATCACCTATTCTTATGATCTTAATCAAAGCGCTGTATGATCAAGGGTATCTCCACCGCTGGATTCATGCTCCGCAGGGGGAATACGACAACCCTCCGGACAAGCCGGACGACGCTGATAGTATATCGGTGAAAATAAATAACAAGGACATCAAGGAACAATAATACGCAAATAAAACAGAGCCACCCCATTGCAAACGAACGTTGATTCGTCTGCAATGGGGTGGCTCATTTTATTTGGAATGGCGTGCGGCGATATCCATGACGCCGCGAAAGAGCTTAGTCGCCTGGTGCGAGCTTCCAGGCGGCTTGTTCTCCACGAGGACGGCTACCGCGTATCGTGGAGCTTTGACCGGGCCGTAGCCCGCAAACCACTGGTGGTTGCGGGCGATTCCGGCATGAGTCGTTTCGGCGGTGCCGGATTTGCCGGCAATCGCCCACAGCCCTTGGCGGATCGATCGACCGGTTCCATGGTCGACGACCGCCTGCATGCCGCGCAGCAGCGCATGCGCCGTGGCCGGTTTAATCCGGCCACGGATCGCTTGCGCGCGCTGCGCGGGCAGCTTCACCATCCGCTGGCCGTTGGCATAGCGGATTTCACTCACTAGGCGCGGCTCCATTACGCGCCCCTCATTCAGCAGCGTTACAATCAGATTTGCCGCTTGCAGCGGCGACATCCTTACATCACGCTGCCCAAGCGCGCTTTGCGCGAGCACGCCGCCATCGACGCCATCCAGCATGGCTGCTTCTTCCCGCGCTTGCTGCGCCGCGTCAAACTTCCCGCTCCGCTTCTCATTACGCTTGCCATTACCACTGCCATTACCCTTGCCACTGCCATTAATACTGCCATTACCGTTGCCATTTCCATTCTCATTGTCACTGCCACTGCCATTCTCATTCTCATTCACATGCCCATTCCCAATCTCATGTTCACTCTCGTGCTCATTCTCACCCATCTCAACGCCGTTATTCCAAGCGAGCTTACTCTTAACGGCTGCAAACAGCTGTCCGCGATCTTCCTCCTCAAGCAGTCTCAGAGGCGATGTAAAGGGGCCAAAAGCTTCATCGCGATGCCAGCCCGCTTGCTGCCCTATCCCGAGCAAACCCGCGGTCCGCTTCAACTGCCTAGCTTCAAGCCGCTCAGCCAGCGTTGCAAACACAATATTGCATGATTGCGCCAAGCCCTCTTGGAGTGTCAAGCGGCCGTGTCCACCTTCCTTCCAGCAGGATAAGCCATATTTGCCGTATTCACCATTGCAAAAAAACGTTTCATGCTGATTCACTACACCCGCTTCCAGCGCAGCTGCTTCCGCAACAAGCTTGAACACAGAGCCGGGAGCGACTGCCTTGATTGCATGATTAGCCCACTCGCTGCCGTCGGAGCTTTGGAACTGTCCTGGCTTCAATTGCGGCCGTGATACCATCGCTACAATATCCGCATTGCTCGCATCCAGCACAACGATTGCTCCCTCTTGCAAGCCTTGTGCATCCACATACGCTTCGATTTCGTTTTGCAGCTGCAAATCAATCGTCGTCATCGCTTTAAGAGGATAATATCGATTGCCAGGCTGCGTAATCCGCATATCAAGGCCGTGCATAGGAGCATTACGTCCATCCAGGAAGTAGGAAACAGAAGTAGCCCCTACTCCATGCAGCAGCTTGTCCAGCGATTTCTCAAGACCCGACCCGCCAACCTGATCTACTAGCTTTCTTTTGCCACTTACGAGATCTTCCGCATGGTTAGTCTGCAGCCACTCAGGATGCTGGCTTGTAAAGCCAATCAGATGCTTCGCATCAAAATCCGGCAAATAGCGATTGCGATAAGGAAGCACACGTATACCGTTTAGCTCAAGTTTTTTTAGGCGGGTAATTTGATCATTTGTCAGTCGCAAAGGCGCTTGCATCCCATCAGCCTTCCAAAACACAGGCTCTCGCACAGCATCCCATTTCTGCTGCAGCTGCTCCGTGGTTACGCCTAGTAAGCGGCTAAGCTCAGCTAAACTCTTTTCTTGACCACGTAGCTCTGCCCGTACGGGAAATAAGGCAACGGCCGAGTAAGTTTCACCTGTTATCGGTTTTCCATAGCGATCATAAAAGTCACCTCTGCCTGTGTCCAGCACCAAGTTTCGTTGACGCTGCTGAACTGACAGCCGTTGCCATCCTCCCCGGTTTGCCAGTGGAGAAAGGACCGCTGAAGAAGAGCTTCCAGGGATCAATTGAATCCAAGCTAAGCGGCCAATATAAAACATCATTATTAAACTAATGAAACAAGCAGCCATAGTTATTCGTTTAATCATGTCCTGTTCTCATCCTGCGAAAGCTCCTTTTTAATGCTGCCTAATGTTTAATGAGCGCTGGAATCGTTGTTATACGTTCATTATCTMCTTCCGCGGCTCTCCTTCAAACATCCATTCTATTTTCTACAACAAAAAAAAGAGCTGTTCAGCATTAACTGCCTGAATAGCTCTTCCTTCAAAATTATCAATTTAATAGGATACCGTGATTGCTAATTAATTTTAAATTTAGAAAGTGAATCCTTGAGCTCACGAGACACCGTATCCAGCTTCTCCGACAAGCGCACCATACCGTCGCTAATGCTTAACTGTTCTGTGCTAAGTGATGCGACTTCTTCTGATGTAGCGGAAGATTCTTCAGCTACTGCACTCACGTTAGTCATCGCTTCGCCTAATACGACTTGCGATTCATCCAATTGCCCGATTGAATCCGTAACAAGATCCAGCTTCTTAACTAGTTCTCCCATTTGGCCAGAAACGGTTAAGAAAATTTGATTCGCTTCTTTTACAGAACCGATTTGCTCTTGGAATAACGGATAAGCATCGGACAAAACATGAACGGTCTCGTCAATCTCGCCTCTAATTTTCTCCGTGATTTGACCAACAACGTCAATGGATTGGCGGCTTTGATCCGCCAGCTTGCGAATTTCATCGGCAACGACCATAAAGCCTTTTCCTGCTGCGCCAGCGCGAGCAGCTTCAATCGTCGCATTCAATGACAAGATGTTCGTTTGCTTCGTTAAGCTGTTGAGCACGTCTAGGATTTTTACGATTGAGCCCGTGCTTTCCTTCAAAGCATCAACCTTCTCTACCATAGAACGGGTCATTTCTTCTGTCATGCTCGTTTTTTGAATAAGTACGCCCATATAGTTTGTTCCTTGCTCACTTGCCTTCTCAACGGCTTGCGCAGAGTTCACCATTTGTTCGTTGGCTGCAATAACTTTTTTCATTTGAACATCGATGTTTCCTGTAAGGTCAGAACCTCGCTCCGCTTCAACAGCCAAGCTTGTTGCTCCTCCCGCGATCTCCTCTGTTGCGACTGCAATCTCCTTAGCAGAAATAGCTGTTTTCCGAGAAGCATCTCCGAGCTCAGTAGCTGTAACCAGTACATCCTCAGCTGATCTTGTCGTCTGTACTGCAAGAGCAGTTATTTGTGTCATCATAAGATTAAAGCTGTCGCTTAGCTCACCAATTTCATCTTGGCGTTTTTTCATGACAGATCGTACGGTCAGGTTGCCGCTTGCTCCTTCAGTCATTAGGTTGCGAAGCTTAACCAGTGGCTGTGCAATCGTCATAATTACGAGAATACCGATTGCAATTGCAATAAGTGCTGCGATAACTACCGTAATCCATGTCAAATTTTGAATCGCTTTAGCATCTTTTACTAGTTCTTTTACCGGTACCGTGCCTAGCAGCTTCCAGTTCATCGTTTCGAATGTTTTGTATGTAGCCAAAACCTCAGCACCGTTTGTCGTTTTCATTTTCGACGAATCCTCAAGCGCTTTATCGCCTTCGGTTGGGAATGTAATACTCGCTGGCTTGCCTACCAATTCTGGATCATTATTTGTAATATATTCACCGTTTGCATTCACGATTGAAAGCTGGCTTCCTTCACCAAGGTTAACTTCTTCGAAGCGTTTCGCAAGCGTCGAGGCTTGCACCTCCAGCAGCAGTACATAAGATGCTTCACTTGAAGTTATATCTTTAATGAGTCGACTCAAGCCTATAGTTGGCGCACCCGCTGGATCTGACATGCCTTCAGGCTGTGGCGGAATCCAGTTTGTTTTCCCCGCATTTTCGACAGTTTCCATAAACCATGCTGTTTTCATTAATTTCTCCGCAGTGCCGGTGGTTGCCCGGCCGGATGTTACAACCGTCAATTTCGGATTTACAGGCAGCAGCATCATGGAAACGATCGTATTATTACCCATAACGTAAGATTGCATTTTGTCGCTTAAATTACGCGATGCCTCAAACTTGCTGAAATCGTCATCGCCGTCAAGCATTTTCCTTACAATTTCATGGAAGCTTTTATCAATTAATATTTGCAGCGATAAATCTTCATACGTCTTGAAAATAACGTCCATATTGTTTGCAACCTGATTGATCGTTTGAAAGCTCGCTTCTGAAACTTTATTTTCAATAATCGACTTCGACTTTGAATAAGCCATTAGACCTACTGTCAATACACACGCGATAATGCTGCAAAAGATAATCGTAAACAGCTTCGTTCCTACTGATTTAATCGGGCTTGACAGCTTTGTGCTTTTTACAGATAACGTCGCTGCCTTTGCTGCTTGTGATAAAGATTGCATTTTTGATGACGCTTTCATACTTGTACCTGACTTAATTTCGTTTGTGCTATTTTGCTCTTTTTCCTGTTTCTGTTTCTTTGTTTTCTTCTTTTTTTGTTCTTCTTGGTTTTCCATGAGGGAAGACACCGCCTTTAATATTGTAAGTCCAAAATAGTACGTTTGCTGCTAGCGCATCTTGCCGAAATATGTATTTACAGTATATTATTTTATATCGACACATTCTTGTCATTTCATAATAATAAATACAAAAAAAAGAGTCTTATTTTCTAAAAAAATAAGACTCTAGTCATGTTTTGCCTATTTACTTCTTCCCGATCTTCTTTCTCATCATATCCATCGGTTTAACCGGCTTTAACGTACGAATGCGAATATGCTGCAAAGGATGGCGAGCCGCTTCAAGCGCATTGCCATCTGTATCCGTAATTTCGGTTACTGTTTGCTTGAAAAAAGTACCCTTCGGACCAACAAATTCGATTTCTTGTCCTAGTTTAAAGTGATTGCGCTGCTGCACGATCGCAAAACCCGTTTTATCATTATAATCTACGACTACTCCAGCAAAATCATATGGCGCTGCTTTTTCCTCTGGCTCATAAATATGATCCTCCGCACCCGGTGTATCAAGGAAAAATCCAGTGTTTAGCGGACGGTTGGCAGCCTTATTTATCTCATCCACCCATTCCTGCTTCAGCTCGAAATGCTCAGGATCAGCGAAATACGCATCAATCGCTTGACGATAAACATTAACGACTGTCGCCACATAGTGAATGCTTTTCATTCGTCCTTCGATTTTGAAGCTGTCAACGCCAACTTCGATAAGCTCCGGCAAATATTCAATCATGCATAGATCTTTAGAGCCCATTGTGAACTTATCTTCTTCTTCCGGGTACATTGGCATATCGTCAACAAACAAATCGTATTTCCAGCGACATGACTGACAGCAGCCTCCACGATTGGAGTCACGATCCGTAAAATGATTAGACAATACGCAGCGACCAGAGAAAGATGAGCACATCGCACCATGAATAAACGCTTCGATCTCAATATCAACATTTTTTTTTATTTCTGCAATGTCTTTAAAGCTCGTTTCACGGGCCAGCACAACGCGCGGCAAGCCTTCTTCCTTCCAGAACTGCACAGCCTGCCAATTCAGCGTGGATTGCTGCGTGCTCAAATGAACCTCAAGCTTCGGAGCTACTCGCTGCGCCGTTTCAATAATGGCAGGATCTGCGGCAATGATAGCTGAGATTCCTGCTGCTTCAAGATTGCGCAAGTAGTCTTCAAGTCCCTCTACATCCTCATTGTGCGCATATATATTTGTCGCGACAAACACCTTTGCACCATAGCGGTTGGCGAACTCAACGCCTTCCTTCATTTCTTCAAAGCTGAAATTGTCTGCATTGGAGCGCAAGCCGTACTTTTGACCGCCGATATAAACCGCGTCAGCTCCGTAATGAATCGCGAATTTCAGCTTCTCTAAATTTCCGGCTGGTGCGAGTAGCTCCGGCTTGTCAAGCCGATGGCGTTTGCCTTGATAGCGAGGTGTCGTCTTCTCAATTGTTGTCACTATGTGTACCTCCTAAGTTTTGCGAAGCAAAACTCACTTCGTAAGCATTAACTTTGGTTTTGCGAAGCAAAACTCACTTCGTAAGCATTAACATATTAATAGACTTGCTCTTTGAAGAAGAAGCCAAAACTCAGCTCTCGCTGCGGATTCTGGACTTTCTTAATCGCGTCAAGCCATTCCTCTTGGAAAATGTAGCCCTCTGGATCAGCCAAATAGGCATTGATTGCTTGCCGATATGAGCGCACAACAATTTCGTTGTACTCGGTAGATTTCATTAATCCCTCAATCTTCAAGCTGGTTACTTTAGCATCCAGCAGCTCATGAAGGTTCTCTACCATACAAACATCATCCGAGCTCATAATATGAGTGCCGTTCGCATCTTCGTAGATTGGATAACGCTCGTCCTGCCGCTCCGCTTCCATCACATAAAGCCCGCGATCCTTGTCTTTCTCCGGAAGCCGATCCGTCTCCGACTGATGCTCCATATAGCTCTCTACAAGCGAACGCTTTGAATGATAAATATTCGTCATCCCATGCACATGTACTTGAACCTCAAGTTCTGTACTAGCCGTTGTCTCGCAAACCTGATCCATATTGAGTTCGCGTGCGAGCACATATCTAGTCGCACCTCTGCGGCCCCAATAATTAGCTGTAACATAATTAGTTGAGGTCATTTCGGCATTCCAGTGCAGCGCCATGCCTGGGGCATGCAACCTAGCAGCCATTAAGACCGCAGGGTCGCCGAATACTAGTGCATCAACGCCAGCTTCAGCAAGCGAGGATACATAATCATTTAATGAATCCGCTGCTTCATTATCCATAAGATTGTTAAGGGCAGCATAGATTTTCACACCCTTAGGCTTAGCGAGCTTTACGGCCTGCGCTATCATTTCTTTGTTAAACTCTCCTGCTAATCGCATACCGTAGCGTGCTTCGCCAATGACAAAAGCATCCGCGCCTGCTGCCATGAGCCTCTCCAGCTCTTCTATAGATGCAGCGGTAGCTAACAATTCCGGCTTGTACGCCATACTTGATCCTCCTTAAAAACACCGTGAAGCTTCGTTTCCTATCTAATCGTTATGACTACCCAGCCGTCTGATTACTTTTCTCGATGTTTTTCAAATGCTCTTTATATGTTTTTGCGAACAAATGAGTCTGACTTCCATCCTTCTTGGTTACATAGAAAAAATATTCCGTATCTTCCGGATATATAGCCGCTTCAATCGACTTAAGACTTGGACTTGCGATAGGTCCAGGCGGCAAACCTTCTACCTTATACGTGTTATAAGGACTGTCTACGAGCAAATCCTTCTCGTAAAGACGTTCCTTTGGCTTATCTAATGAATATTGAACGGTAGCATCAATTTGCAGCTTCATGCCATCGGCAATCCGGTTGTAAATAATGCCCGATACGAGAGCTCTTTCCTCGTCCACAACGACTTCACGCTCTACAAGCGACGCGATTGTCAGCATATCATGAAAGGACATTTTTTTCTCTTCAAGCACTTCCATCCAGCCCTCTGGAAGCTCAGCAAGCTTCCGGTCGAGTTCAAGCGCCATCCGTTTAATAATATCTTCTTCTGTGCTTTCTTTTTTCATCTCATACGTTTCAGGGAACAGATAACCTTCAAGACGCTGATGCAGCTTATCGTTATTGGGAATGGAGCGAACAGCCTCCGCATCACCCCAATTGTTTTCCGATGCAATTAATCCAATAAACTTTTCTTTGTTGATCAATTTCTCTTGAGCAAGCTTGTCAGCAATTTGCAATACGGTAAAGCCCTCAGGAATCGTGAATCGAATCGTTTCTGCTTCTACGGTGTCGCCAGCATTTAGCTTGGCTATAATGGCTTCATTATTCATGCCGGGGTTCAGCTCATAAAGTCCCGCCTGAAAGCGGCCGCCTTGATCCTTAAGCTTCAAGTAATATTTAAATATAAATGCATTTTTAATAATCCCTTGCTCTTCCAGTAATTCTGCAACCTCATTCGCTGATGTTCCTCTTGGAATATCAATCTTCTGAACCGCACCAGCAGCTGTTGGCTTCAAGCTGCTCCACACATATAAAGCAACGCTTCCAGCACCTATAATCATAATTCCTAACAAGCTTAAAATAACCCATAATGTAATGCGGCTTTTCCTCGGTCCCGATGATGATTGTTGCTCAAGGTGCTGTGATGACTTGTCCAAAATTAGACCCCCTTTTTTATAATGCATCATTTTCGGTATATCGATTTGCGCAGGCGAAATGGCTGAGACCATCCTATGGTGGCTCAGCTGAAAATGCTGTTAAACAGGTCAATGAAGAGAATTACAACCGCATGTTTGAGTAATTAACGCTAAACATGGAACAAAAGAGCGGTTATTGGCCGCTCTCTCGTTAGATGCATATACATTAGACGACGTTTTATGGACGCTCGTCAGTAGCAAACAATAAATCATCGTACGCTTCTGATGCAGCTTCCCACTCTTCATCGTTTTCGATGTTTTCCAGCTGCGGTTCACCATCGACTTGAATGACGCGGAATAGCTCAACATCATCCTCGCCACGCATCGGATCCGATTGCAGGGCTGCATAAATGCGATCCCCTAGCTGAAACTCAGCTTTAATATCGTATACCTCTACGCTGCCGTCATCTGCTTCAAGCTCAATTTCATTGCCGAATGCCGCTCGTAGCGTATTCAGCTTCTTAGGTGCTTCATGCTCTGTGCCGGACATTAATTTTCTTCCTCCATCTCACCAAGGAGAGTGTTGAACGTTTCCTCAACCATATTCCATTCTTCTTCATCTTCAATGGTATACAGCTTCAGGTCATCGCCTTCTTCTTCATAACGGAAAGCATATACTTCATCTTCCTCGTCATTTTCTCCATGAAGCGGAACTACCATCATATATTTCTGATCGGAACCATCAACTTCAAATTTCATGATGACTTCGAATTCCTCTTCGTTTCCTTCTTCATCCGGGATATAAATAATTTCCGGCTCTTCGAATTCCAACTCTTCATTTGTCATGTTTACCCTCACCTTTTCGCTTTAGAATCGAGATAATTTTGCAAAATAAGCGTTGCCGCCATTTTGTCTATTACAAGCTTTCGCTTCTTCCGGCTGACGTCCGCTTCAATAAGCGTTCGTTCGGCAGCTACCGTTGTCAGCCTTTCGTCCCAAAGGTGAACAGGTATGTTTAGTTTCTGCTTAATCTGTTCTGCGAATTCTATACAAATTTCTCCACGTGGACCGATGGTGCCATTCATGTTTTTTGGAAGACCAACAACAATTTCACTAACCTCATGCTCCTTAACCAGATCGGCAATGCGGTCAAACTCACTATGGTCTCGCCTTCGTTCAATAACACCAGTTCCTTGCGCGGTCCAACGAAAAGCGTCGCTGACAGCAACTCCTATGTTGCGGTCACCGTAATCAAGTCCCATCAATCTCATGTCTTGTCCGGCTCCTGCCTCATTAGTTAAAATATAAGAATTTATAAGTTTATCTGCTTATAAACTGCTTATATTTCTCTGCGAAACGATAGCTAAGCCTCCTAAGGGGGGCTTTAGCCGTTTACGCTTGTTGTTTCTTATGGTTTAGATAAAACCGGACAAGCTCTTCGATTAATTCGTCTCGTTCCTTCTTGCGAATTAAACTCCTGGCGTTGTTATGCCGCGGAATATACGCGGGATCTCCGGACAGCAAATACCCAACGATCTGGTTAATCGGATTATACTCTTTCTCTAGAAGCGCTTCATGCACGGATAGCAGAATGTCTTGAGAAGATTCAACCCCCTCCGCCTTCACGTTAAATTTCATTGTTTTGTCCATGGAACTCATCGCCAGCACCTCGCTTTCCAAACCGCATTTCAATGAGATATACACTCATATCATATCACATTTGTTTGATTAAGAACTAGTTCTTCTGTAAGTTTCAATGCTTCATCCAACTTCGTTGTGTCTTTTCCGCCTGCTTGCGCCATATCTGGGCGTCCGCCGCCGCTGCCGCCGCAATGAATTGCAGCTTCTTTTACAATTTTGCCCGCATGGAAACCTTTTTTAATTAAATCTGCAGAAACGGCAGCTGCAAGGTTCACTTTGTCATCCGAAATCGCACCAAGCACGATAACACTTGACTCCAGCTTCAGCTTCAATTCATCAACTATGCCGCGAAGCGCGTCCATTGAAGGAGCATTCACTTTTGCGCAAAGGACAGTAATGCCATTCACTATTTTCGCGTTTTGCTCAAGTGATCCTGCTTCGATCCGGCTCAGCTTCGCTTGAAGTGATTCATTCTCGCGAGAGAATTCCTTCACTTGACCGAACAATGCTTCAATCCGTTTTGGCACATCATTTGCATTTGATTTCAGAAGTGCAGCCGATTGCTTAAGCAGGTCAAGCTGACCATCTAAATAGTTATACGCATGTTTACCCGTAACGGCTTCAATTCTTCGAACACCCGACCCAATACCGCTCTCGCTTAACAGCTTGAACAATCCGATTTGCGATGTATTGCTTACATGACAGCCTCCGCATAGCTCCAAGCTATAGCTGCCAACTTGAACCACACGAACCTCATCGCCGTATTTCTCGCCGAACAACGCCATCGCGCCCATCGCTTTAGCTTCATTCAATGATTTCGTTTCGATGGATACTGGAGTTCCGAGCCAAATTTGCTCATTGACGCGGCGTTCAATCGTCACTAGTTCTTCAGCAGTTATACTGCCAAAGTGCGAGAAGTCGAAGCGCAGGCGTTCAGCCTCTACCGAAGAGCCCGCTTGATTGACATGATCGCCAAGCACTTCTTTGAGCGCTTTATGAAGCAAATGCGTTGCCGTATGGTTTTTGATAATGTCATCGCGTACAGCTCTAGCAACGCTCGCCTCTACTGCTTCACCTGTACGAGCAGTACCTGAGGTAACAACAGCATGATGGACGCTTTGACCGTGCGGTGCTTTGGTTACTTCTTCAACCTGCAGCGTAAAGCCGTTGCCCGTAATCGTTCCTGTATCTCCGATTTGTCCGCCGCTTTCTGCATAGAAAGGTGTCCGATCCAATATTACAACGACTTTGCTGCCTTCTGGAGCCGATTCAACCAACAGATCCTCATGAACAATGGCAATGATTTTGGACTCAGTTACCAGTTCATTATAGCCAACAAACTCACTTTTAACCGTGAAATCGCCGAGCGGTCCGCCTTGAACCTTCATGCTTCCAGTATCTTGGCGAGCTGCGCGGGCACGGTCGCGCTGTGCTTCCATGGCTGCGTCGAATCCAGCACGATCAACCGTCATTCCATTTTCTGAAGCAAAGTCCTCCGTCAAATCGAAAGGAAAGCCGTAAGTATCATACAAGCGGAATGCATCATCGCCATTAATCTCTTTTTGGCCAGCTTTCGTACCAGCAGCTACCAGATCAGACAGCATAGATAGTCCATCGGACAATGTCTCATGGAAACGCTCTTCTTCCGTACGGATAACCCGCTCGATAAATTCACGCTTTTCTACAACCTCTGGATAATAAACGCCCATAACCTCGCCAACAATTGAAGTCAGCTCATGCAAAAACGGACGGTCGATTCCGATTGTTTTTCCGTAACGAACAGCTCTGCGAAGCAAACGGCGAATGATGTAGCCACGGCCTTCGTTAGAAGGCATTACGCCATCACCTACTGCGAACGCTACTGTACGAATATGATCGGCAATAACTTTAAGCGCAACATCATGCTCTTCATTCACTTTGTAGCTTACTTTCGCAATTTCACAAGTGCGGTCGATAATTGGACGGAATAAATCCGTATCAAAGTTCGAATCCACATCCTGCAATATAGAAGCAAAACGCTCAAGTCCTGCACCTGTATCGATGTTTTTGATTGGAAGCGGCGTGTAGCTGCCGTCTTTATTATGATTGAATTGTGAGAATACAACGTTCCAAACTTCTAGGAAACGCTCGTTCTCACCGCCTGGCCAGCATTCCGGGTCCGAAAGATCGCCATATTTGTCGCCGCGGTCATAGAAAATTTCTGTACAAGGTCCGCAAGGGCCCTCGCCAATATCCCAAAAATTTTCTTCCAGCTTATAAATCCGTTCAGCAGGAAGGCCAATTTTCGTATTCCAGAACTCGAATGCTTCTACATCTTCTGGATATACCGTTACCGACAAGCGATTAGGATCAAAACCAATCCATTTTGGCTCAGTCAGAAACTCCCATGCCCAAGTAATAGCTTCTTCCTTGAAGTAATCACCGATCGAGAAATTGCCCAGCATCTCGAAAAACGTATGATGACGGCGGGTTTTGCCTACGTTTTCGATATCATTCGTACGAATGCACTTCTGTGAATTCGTAATACGCGGGTTTTCTGGAACGATGCGTCCGTCAAAATAAGCCTTTAGCGGCGCCATACCTGCATTAATCCATAGCAAGGACGGGTCATTATGCGGTACAAGCGATGCACTTGGTTCAATTTTGTGGCCTTTGCTTTCAAAAAATGCAAGCCATTTTGCACGAATTTCACTAGCTTTCATTAGGATGAGCCCCCTTCAAATGATAAAACACAAAAAAAGCCCCTGTCATTGACAGGGACGAATAGAATCGCGGTACCACCCTGGTTATTGCCTCGCTGCAAACAGCTAGAGCAATCGCCTTCATTAGACATTAACGGGTCCAACCGGTGAAGTTCATTCACACTCCGAAAATAGCTTTCAGCCACTCTTCGTTATAAAAGCTCTCTCAACCGACGCGGCTGCTTATCGAAAAGCAAATGCGAAGAAGCTTTCTCTCTGGCTAACGGGCATTGGCTTACTTCATTTCATCAACGATTTATTCCCTTATAATTGACACTTGATTATTTTAAAATTATAGCCACAGCCTATCCGCCTGTCAAATAATCTTTCTTCGCACGTAGTAGGCGAACATATGCTGAATGATCACTTTGCAGGCTGCAAAAATAGGAACCGCCAAAATCATGCCAACAATGCCGGCAATCTCCCCTCCGACCAGCAATGCAAAAATGATCGACAAGGGATGCATATGGAGCGTACGGCCTACCACCTGTGGAGAGATTACGTTGCCTTCGAGTATTTGGCACAGGGTGTTGATAATCGCGACAAGGATGACCATCTTAATGGAAACCGTAGATGCCATTAGTATTGCAGGTGCGGCTCCAAAAAAAGGACCGAGATACGGAATGACATTCGTTATCGCAACGATGCCGGCAAGGAGCAGCGCATAAGGCATACCGATCAACAGGTACCCGAAATAAGCAAGCACGCCAACGATAATACAAACCAAAAACTGTCCGCGAATATAGCTGCCGAGTGCCGTATCGATATCTTTAAGCAGCCTGACCGTGTTTTTGCGATGTGATTTGGGTACATACGTAATGACCGTTCTTTCAAACACATCAAAATCCTTTAATATATAGAAGGCGAGAAACGGAATAATGAACGCGATAAACACTGCATTTAACATGGACCCAATATTGTTAACAAAGTTGAACAAACTCTCCGACAGCTTTTTTTCCATATGCAAAAGTGACTTATTAAGCCCGCTTCGAATACTCTCCGGTAAAAAAGAAGTGTTGTTAATGTCCGTGACGATATTTTGAGCACGCATGGAAAGCTCAGGCACATGACGATTGATTTCCTGTACTTGTTCGATGAACATTGGAATCAAGTTAACGAGAATCACCGTAATGACTGCACAAAACACTGCATATATGAGCAGCACGGCAATCGTCCTAGGAACCTTCCGGTCATGCAGCATCGTAACGATAGGATTCAGCACATAAGAAATTATCATCGCGATTATAAATGGAGCAAAAACGGCTTTTACAAACACATATACGTTCACAATAAGCGGCTTTATAAGCAGCATAAGATAAATCGCAAGCAGACCCAATATGATGTAAACCAGCCAGACAAACAGACGGTTCTTCGTAAAGCGCTCCACCGTCCTCACCCCCGAACTTTCTTTATCCGCTTCGCTCTTAGCAAGACAAGCCGAACTAGTTCAGTATATGTACAAGCGCCCTAAATCATCCTATAACAGCAAAAAAAAGACGGCCGAAGACCGTCTTTTGATATTCAAGTTTATAGCAACGCACGTCAGTTGACGTGAACTTGTGTAATTTCTTCCTCAAAGAACAAGTCGTCGAGTGAGCTTAACGTGCCATCCTCTTCCACTTGGTAAACCGACATTTTGTCGCCGTTAACCGTCAGTTCAATGAAGCAGCCCCAGCAATAAAACTGGTGGGAACCGATCTTTCCGATATCTTTCGAATTACAATTCGGACATCTCATCATCTTTCATTTCTCCCTATCCTCTGAAATTGGAAGCTGCGACAGGCTCCAATTCCGCTTCACTGACAGCAGGAACAATAATCGCGTCTTCCCCGAGTAATACGCTATCCGGATCACTCGGCGCCTTCAGCCATCTGCGCCCTTCCATCAGATCCGAAACAAAACCGTCCGTAAGCTCGTAGCCTATTATTTGTGTACCCTCTTTTGGGTAAAAATAAACATCCGACACTCTGCCAAGTTGAATACCTTGTACAGTTACGACGGGCAGATCCTTTAATTTCACTAATCCTGTGTCATAAGAACGTAGCAATTGCTTCGACTTCATCCGAACGATCGCTGCTTCACTTGCTATAATAACGGTGTCCTCTCCGCAAGATATCACGTGAGTCCACTCCACTATTTTTACGGAGGAAGCAAACCACTTGGGACAATCGAGTATTAGCCCTTTCAGCTGCCAATGCTCATCGAACCAGGCGTCCTTGACAGTTCCAACAAGTTTGCCGGAATGGATAACGATTACGGGTAGTCCAATAAGCCGTTGAAGTTTGATCACGCTTAGCTGGAGTCCTCCTAGTAGTTATTACGAATACGCCTCACGATTGTTCCAACTTTTTGTGCGGCATCTTCTAATTCCTCCAAAGTATTCCCCAAACCAAAGCTAAATCTTACAGCAGAATTAATTTGTTCCTCGGGCAATTGCATTGCTCGAAGTACATGTGAGCGTTCAAGCGCGCCGGAGGTACAAGCAGAACCGCTTGCTGCTGCGATACCTTCCATATCCAAATTCATGAGCATCGTTTCCGTATCGACACCAATAAAGCTGATATTTACGATATGCGGCAAATAGTGCTGCTCCGAGCCATTTATAACGATAGGCACTTCAACATGGTTGTGAAGCAGTTCTATCCATCTCTTACGAAGCTCGTCCATAAAAAGTTGCTTATTTTCTCGCTCGTTCACACAAATGTCAACTGCGGCAGCAAACCCGACGATCCCCGCAATATTTTCTGTCCCTGCACGCCGCTTTCTCTCTTGAGATCCACCATGCTGTAGAGCGTCAATCGGCGTACCGTTAGCCACATAAAGTGCGCCAACACCTTGAGGACCGTTGATCTTATGGGCGGAGAAGCTCATCAAATCAACTGGCAGCTCATTGAGCCTATACTCGAATGAGCCCAAAGCTTGAACTGCATCCACATGAAAAACAGCACCGCCAGCTCTAGCTATGCGCCCTATTTCTTCAATCGGCTGAATCGTTCCAACCTCGTTATTTCCATGCATGATGCTAATAAGGCCTGTTTCTGGGGTCATGGCTTCTTGAACAAGCTCTGGTGATGTTCGTCCAAAGCTATCAATAGGTAGTACGGTTAGGGAGAAACCTTCTTCCTTAACCAGCCATTCGCATGTATGAAGAACAGCGTGATGTTCACCCGCTGAAGTTATAATATGTGATTTGCCTCGTTTACGCTGTGCTCTAGCAGCCCCAATTAGAGCGGCATTATCGCTTTCCGTTCCACCTGAGGTAAATAATAATTGTCCCGGCTTGCAGCCTATTGCTGCTGAAATGAGATCTCGTGATCGATTTAACTGATGCTTGGCCGCTCTTCCAAAAGCATGCATACTAGACGAATTGCCGCCGGAGCCTTGCATTACCTCAAGCATCGCTTGGATGACTTTCGGATGCATAGGTGTAGTGGCGGCATGATCAAAATAATGATTTGTCATAGGTCGGCTTCCTTAAATATAGAACATATAGCTATCAGGTTTGCCAGCATCTTCGAAATTAATTAGATCTGCAAGCGTAGTCGAATCTAATACTTCTGCAATACTGTCTCTAATGCGCAGCCAAAGCTGACGTTTAGCCGGATCGTCTTCTTCTGTAAAGTCTACAGGCGAAATCGGGCCTTCAAGAATTCGAATAATATCCCCAGACGTAATTGTTTCCGGATCCTTCGATAAAATATAACCGCCATAAGCTCCGCGAATACTTTTCACAAGACCAGCATTTCTAAGGGGTGCTACTAATTGCTCCAAATAGTGCTCGGAAAGCTGATTTCGTTCAGCGATACTCTTGAGCGAAGTCGGGCCTTCACCAAATTTAGCCGCAAGCTCCATCATAATTGTTAAGCCATAACGGCCTTTCGTCGATATTTTCAAAGTGGCACCTCTTTTATTGTTTTTAGTATTGATTTATGATTGTGTCTTCCTCATTGGTTGTTAATTCTCTGTATTCCCATTTCACTTATATGTTAACATATCGAGCGGGCGGAGTGTGCAAAAAGGTTGACATCTTCATGAAAAAGTTTGCAGCCTATGTTACAATAATAAATGTTTGATTCAAGCAAGGTGGTGTTTACGATGGAAAAACCAAAAGCTTCGACAAGAGTTGTCGTCGGGATGTCAGGCGGCGTCGATTCCTCCGTCACTGCACTGCTGCTAAAGCAGCAAGGGTATGACGTTGTCGGCATTTTTATGAAAAACTGGGATGATACCGATGAATTCGGTCATTGCACGGCGGAAGAGGATTCTGAAGATGTACGCCGCGTATGTGAACAAATTGGCATTCCCTACTATACCGTGAATTTTGAACGGCAATATTTTGACAAGGTATTCACTTACTTTCTAGATGAGTACAAGCGCGGGCGTACGCCTAACCCAGACGTTATGTGCAACCGCGAGATTAAATTTGGCGACTTCCTGCAGCGCGCCTTGGAGCTTGGAGCGGATTATTTGGCAACAGGCCATTATGCTCAAGTAGAACGTACCGAGGATGGCACAACGAAGCTCATTCGCGGAGTCGATTCAAATAAAGATCAGACGTACTTCCTTAGTGCTCTTAATCAGAAGCAGCTGGCTAAAGCGATGTTCCCGATTGGGCATCTGCCGAAGCCTGAAGTACGCCGAATTGCTGAAGAAGCTGGCCTTTATACCGCTAAGAAAAAAGACAGCACAGGCGTTTGCTTCATCGGGGAACGCAATTTCAAAACCTTCCTTAGCGGCTATCTTCCCGCTCAAGCCGGCGATATGATTGATATTAGAAACGGCGAGAAAAAAGGTCGTCACGACGGACTGATGTATTACACGCTCGGCCAGCGCCAAGGACTTGGCATTGGCGGATCAGGTTCCGGCGAGCCTTGGTTCGTAGCGGACAAGGATTTGGAGAAAAACATTCTTTATGTTGTACAGGGAGAGCAGCATGCCAGCCTTTACTCTGAGAGCTTGACGGCAACTGGAATGAACTGGATTCTACCAGTAAAAAGCGGAGATACCATTCGCTGCACCGCCAAATTCCGTTATCGCCAGCCCGATCAAGGCGTCAGCGTAACGATTGGCGAAGATGGAAACGCGCATATCGTGTTTGACAAGCCTCAGAAAGCCATTACACCTGGACAAGCTGTCGTACTCTACGACGGCAACGTTTGCCTTGGCGGAGGCACGATCGATAAAGTTAAGAAAGTCGATCCTGCTGCTGATTTTGCAAAGCAAGCATAACAACACGAAAAGCTGCCTGAAGCATCCGCTATTGATGCATTAGGCAGCTTTTCTTTTGATCAAAACGTTCATGTTCAGCCAAAATATTGGCCGTTCTGTCCTTTTTTTTTCTCGCCAATCTTTCGAATCAGAAGCCTGGAGATCCGAAGATGATCCGTCTCTTCAATAATGAATTCATATTCTCCAGCGTGATCGACACGCTGATTGTTGACAGGAGGTATGTTTATTTTGGAATACATCCAGCCCCCGATTGTATCATAATCATCCGTTTCGATATCGAGATTGAAGAAGCTGTTGACTTCCTCGATCAGCATGAGACCACTAATGGAGTAGGTATTGTCGTCTTTTTTCTCAAGAGGCTCTCGTTCCTCGTCAAATTCATCTTGAATCTCGCCGACGATTTCCTCCATAATATCCTCGAGGGTTACTAAGCCGGAAGTGCCGCCGTACTCGTCAATCAAAATAGCAATTTGCGACTTTCGTTTTTGCATCAGCTTCAGCAGTGTACTAATTTGCATCGATTCGGGTACTGTCGTAATTGGTCTCGTAATTTGCCTTATATCCTGCAGATTGTGCATCGTGTCCTTCAGTAAATCCTTGATATGCACGAACCCAATGATATTGTCCTTGTCATTCTCACAAACCGGATAACG
This sequence comes from Paenibacillus sp. 01T431, assembly GCF_056398625.1. Lineage (NCBI taxonomy): Bacteria > Bacillati > Bacillota > Bacilli > Caryophanales > Paenibacillaceae > Paenibacillus > Paenibacillus sp. 01T431. The sequence continues at coordinate 225,339 of NZ_JBFTPT010000013.1, read as the reverse complement.
CGTCAGCATTTGCTCCAGTGCAATTTTTTTATTGTCGGCTAAAGTGCTGCTTGTATTCAGGCATATCATTTCTGTTCGAGGAATCATAATTTCACGCGCATTCGTCTCGGCAAAATCAAAAATGTTATCAACAAGCGTTAGCTCCATATTATCTATTAAACCGTTTTTGTGGCTCTCCTTCATCAAAATCCGAATTTCATCCTCCGTGTGCGCCGAATCCTTCTCGGTCACAGGCTCAATTCCAATTTTTCTAAGAAGCAAATTGGCTACCCCGTTAAATAACCAAATAAAGGGAAACATAAGCTTATAAAAACAAACGAGCGGCAACGCTGTCAATCGCGTAATGGATTCAGCTTTGCGGATTGCAATCGTTTTTGGCGCCAGCTCTCCAAGTACTATTTGCAGCATCGTAATGAGAATAAAGGCAAGCAAAAATGAAAAGGTATGAACAAACCATTCACTGCGAATGCCGATGAAAGCCATAGCAGGCTTGATCACATTTGCAATAGCTGGACCGCCAACCCATCCGAGGCCAAGCGAAGCAAGCGTAATACCAAGCTGGCACGCAGATAAATAAGCATCTAAATTGCCTGTCATATGAGAGGCAAGCTTCGCTCTCGAATCACCATCTGCGATTATTGTATCTAAGCGGCTTCCTCTTACCTTCACCATTGCAAACTCGGCAGCAACAAAAAAACTGTTCATCATGATAAAAACAAAAATAAGCAGCAGAGACAAGCTGGTCGGTAATGGGTCAATCACTGGATTCCTGTCCTCCGCAAGAAATGAAACGGGATGCGATGACAGGTGCACCTCCTTTTGGAACAAAGATACGGCAATCTTTGTGTAGTGTGAGATTTCTCCTAGATGACAAACCGCCGCGTCAAACGGTAAAGCTTGCGAGCCATACCGCTCTCAAGACTGTAATTATGTCTATTCGCCATAGGCTAGCACTTATACGCGGATTTCCAGTCTTTCTAAGCGTTTTTTATAGGAAGCATCAAACGATCTTCAACAAATGTTCACTAAGCCGCAATGAATTGATCATTTTATTTGGCGCAACAGCGAATTGGAATCTGTTATAATGCAATGAGCTTACTAAGTAGGCTCGTTACAAAAATATGTAGGAGGTTTAAAAATGAAACGAATATTGCTTATTTTTCTTGCCGCTCTATGGCTCGTTCCGGGCGTAGCGATGGCCCATTCCAAACTAGAAAGCGCGGTGCCTGCGCGAGATGCGACGGTCGCTGCCTCACCAGAGCGTATAGAGATGACATTTAACACAAAGATCGAGAAGCTTAGTAATTTTAAAATATTAAATGCTGCTGGCGAGGAAATGGAAAAAGAAAAGGTCGAGGTTGACGGCATGACGATGACCGGATCAGTACCTAATGCTTTGCCTAATGGTATTTATACAGTTAAGTGGGTCATTATCGGAGCGGATGGTCATTCGGTGGAAGGCGATTATTCGTTTACTGTAGAATCGCCTGTTATTACTGAACAACCAAGCGAAGAACCAACAGCAACAGCTACTGAAGCACCAGCAGAGACAACGTCTCCTACTCCTTCTCCTGATGCTAGCACTAATACTGACGGAGGAAGCAGTGAAGCTACAACTAATGATGCTGGGACAAACTATACTCCTTATGTCGTTATCGGTGTCATTATCGTAGCAGCAGTTCTCTTATTCATGCGGAGGCGCAAATAATGATCTATATCAGCGAAGGCCTTCTATACATTTGCTTCGCCATTTTAACGGGCACCTTTCTATTGCGGCTTGTACCGGAGGACAGAAGGCCTTCCGTTCATGTACCGCATGGCCTGCTGCTCGCATGCGCAGTAGCAATACCGTTCTTATCCTACGTTCCTATTCATAAGCTTGCTATCGTATTTGCCAAAGATTTTGACATGAGCTACGGCGCTATTTTAAAGAGCATCCTGCTCGATGTTAATACAGGCAAAGCGTGGGTATGGACAACAATCGGATCAGCTGGACTCGCTTTTCTACTAGGGCTTAAAGCATTCCGGGGCGATAAGCATATGCCTAAGGTAGCTTTGTTTGTTACCTTTTTGCTAATTGTGTGGCTGGGTTATGCAGGACATGCTTCATCCTTGTATGGATTTAAAGGTTTAATTACACATTCTGCTCATTTTCTCGCAGTCAGCGTATGGATCGGCATTTTGTTTGTGATCAGTTGGTTTTCCAAAGACGATGCCAATTGGAATGCATTTCTGCGTTGGTTTTCACCAGTAGCTATCGTTTCTGTTGTTGTAACGCTTCTTGCCGGCATTACGCTTATGTCATTCACAACTCCAGAATATGTAAACTCATGGATGCTTCCCTACGGTCAGATGCTGCTGATTAAACATCTACTGATTTTGCCTCTGCTGCTGTTTGCTTTCTCAAATGGCTTCGGATACAAAAAAATAGCAAAAACCAATCCGAATTTCAATCCAAGACGCTGGCTAAAAGCAGAAAGCTTCATTGCTTTGCTCGTGCTTGCAGCCACAGGTGTGCTTGGTCAGCAAGCACCACCGCATAAAGTGAAGGAGACACTGCAATCGGAATCACCTTCTCCATTTTTCACTTCAATTTACAAAGGAAACTTCAGCCCTGACATCAGCTTGAAATTCACGCTGAACATGGAGTGCCTGCTTATGCTTGCGGCAGCTGCACTAATGGCGGTCGGTCTGCTTTGGATGTATCGCGTAAATAAGCTTATGCCAGCTTTTGTAATGGGGATTTTGACAGTGGTATTCGGCTATTTCGGCCTGATGTTTGCGATTGCTTAAAAGAATAACAAGAAAAACTCCTGCTAATATGGAGGTAAGCTTAGGAATGAGCTTACCTCCATCAAATTAGCAGGAGTTTTTTTTATTAATTAACTTATCATTTACCTTGGCGTTTTTGCTGATTTTGCCTTATTTTATCTTCCATCCCTTGCTCGGTAGCCTTATAAAAGGTCATTCCCCCAAGCGTATTCGGCAAATATTGCTGCTTTACATAATGGTTCGGGAAATCATGCGGATATTGATACCCCTCGTGGCCAAGCTGCTGCGCCCCTTTGTAGTGGGTATCGCGCAAATGCAGCGGTACCTCTGCACCGCCTGCTCGCTCGATTGCCGCCTCTGCATTGCCGATTGCAATGGCAGTAGCATTCGACTTGGGACTCTCTACCGCGAACAGTATCGCTTGTGAGATGTTATATTTCGCTTCAGGCCAGCCTATCTTATGATAGGCATCCATCGCTGTAACCGCTTGAATCATCGCTTGCGGATTAGCAAGTCCAATATCTTCGCTGCATGCGACAATCAGCCTGCGGATAAACGTCATCGGGTCCATGCCCAGCTTCTCCACAGCATATAAAAACCAAAATAACGCTGCGTCGCTTGAACCTCTTACACTTTTGTGAAACGCCGACAGCACATCATATTGTGTAGATAGATCTGCGCGAATGGACGGCTTCCTTATGGACTCTTGAGCCACCTCAAGCGTCAACCGGACAGAACCATCAATCTCAGACGGCGTTGTCACCGCAGCCAGCTCAAGCGCATTAAGCGCCCTGCGGATGTCTCCGCCAGCCATTGCAGCGATATGCAGCAGCGCGTCCTCATCTACTTGCAAGTCCATAAAGCCTAAACCCCGCTCACGATCGGCTAGCGCTCTTATCATCGCTTCATAGGCGTGCTCCTCGCCAAGCGCTTCGAGCTGAAACAAGGTTGAACGTGACAATAGAGCGCCATTCACATGATGAAATGGATTTTCTGTTGTCGCCCCTATAAAAATAATAATGCCCTGCTCGACAGCAGGAAGCAGCGCATCCTGCCTAGCTGTATTAAAGCGATGCACCTCATCTAGAAAAAGCGTTGTCTTCTTGCCGTACATCGCTTTGTTGGTACGAGCCTGCTCGATAACTTCACGTACATCTTTTACCGACGCATCTACCGCGTTCAGCTTCACGAACTCGCCTGCTGTCCGCAAAGATATAATATGTGCAAGCGTCGTTTTACCGCAGCCCGGCGGACCATACAACAAAATTGACGACACTTGATCGCCTTCAATAGCCCGCCGCAGCAGCTTACCCGTTCCTACTATATGCTCTTGCCCGATATATTCGTCTAATGTTTGCGGCCGCATGCGATCTGCAAGCAGCCTGGCGCGAGGCGCTTCTTCCTCTTGATATGAAAATAAATCCATTCTGCTCCCCAACCTTCTGCCATCTGTTACTCCGATCATAGCATACAAGCACATTTGTTCGCCAGAAATGATGTGCTTGTATGCTAATCGCCGAAGCGTCCACGGCTTCGCTACCCTTTCTGCTGCTATGAAAAGTTTTGAATCCATTTATTTTGTATTTCAGACAAATTTGAAGCAAATTCTTTTCTTTTTATGCTAGCATCTTTCACGCTCGCTCAGCGCTAAACTGCAAGCAGTTCGAGCTATCTTGTACTTATGCAGGCTAGCAACTCTTTTTGTGCTAGACGTGTAGTCTATGATGTATTTTTGCAATACAGATGCACATGTTTTAGTCAACAACCCATAACTACGAGCAAGTTACTGCGCATATACATGATAGCTCATCCTTTACACCTAATCCGAGGCAAGTTATTGCAAATGTGCAGCATAGACAACCGAAGACAACCAAAGCCTGTAAAGTCACTCCTAACAAACTTGCCTTGCCGCAAATGCCCTAGAAATAAAATCCCTTTATTAAAATAAATCTATAAATTCCTATATAAAATAGCCGATTCGCAAAAAAGCTGAAGACGCTTTTTTTCAAATCGGCTATTGTTTTGCTTCTTACTTGTCGAGTGGAGATCTATGGCCTCTCACCAGCTTACCGACAGTTATCGTTTACACCTCAATGCCGCCAGCAGCAAGCAAATCCTTAACGACGACACTAACCATGATCAGCCCCGCTACGGGCGGAACGAATGCATTGCTGGCCGGAGGCTGCTTCGCTTTGCGAATGTCAGGCGCATTCTCGGGAACGATTTTTTTCGTAACATCCTCACGCGGCTTCATTGGCAGCTCCGTTGAGAATACTACCTTAACGCCGCGTTTGATACCTTCCTTACGAAGCTTAGTACGGATAACCCTTGCTAAAGGATCGGTATGCGTCTGCGAAATATCGACAACCTGAAATTTCGTCGGGTCCATCTTGTTTGCTGCGCCCATACTAGAAATAATCGGAATTTTTCTTTCGAGACATTGCTTGATCAAATGAATCTTATACGAAATCGTATCGGACGCATCAACAACATAATCAAGCGGATACTCGAAAAACTGTTCAAACGTTTCTTCCGTATAAAACATGCGCAGCGCAATGACATCACATTCGGGATTAATGAGTTTAATCCGGTCACGCATAAGCTCCGCTTTCACTTGACCAACCGTTGTTGTGAGCGCATGAACTTGGCGATTCACATTTGTAATATCTACAACGTCCTTGTCAACGAGTATAATACGTCCAACTCCGGTGCGTGCAAGCGCCTCAGCTGCAATGCCGCCAACGCCTCCGATGCCGAGCACGGCAACCGTGCTCCCCTTCATTAGCGCTAGCCCCTCTGGCCCAATAGCCAGCTCTGTTCGTGAAAATTGGTGAAGCATCCGGCTGCCGCCCCTTTCGCATTGATTGCTTATTTTTCGTTAGTTTCTGCTGCTGCAGCAGCTGCCGATGCAACAGGTTGTTTTGGCTTAAGAACAGTACGGATATGCAATTGCTCGAGCTGCGACAGCTCGACTTCGGACGGCGCATCGCAGAGAAGATCTGTAGCACTTGCCGTTTTTGGGAATGCAATCGTTTCACGCAGATTCGTGCGGCCAGTAAGCAGCATAACCAGACGGTCGAAACCAAAGGCAATACCGCCGTGTGGAGGTGTTCCGTATTCAAATGCATCCAGCAAGAAGCCGAATTTCTCTTGTGCTTCTTCCATGCTGAAGCCAAGCGCTTTGAACATTTGTTCTTGTACTTCACGCTTGTAGATACGCATGGAGCCGCCGCCAACTTCATAACCGTTCAGAACTAGATCATACGCTTGTGCGCGAATTTGTCCTGGATCCGTATCAAAGAAATGAAGGTCATCTTCATTTGGACGTGTGAATGGGTGGTGTTCCGCTACATAACGCTTCGCATCCTCATCCCATCCAAGCAATGGGAAGTCAACAACCCAAGCAAACTTGAATTTGGATTCGTCGATCAAGCCTAGGTCTTTACCAAGTTTAGAGCGCAGGTTGCCAAGTACATCGCAAACCACTTTTTTCTTATCCGCAGAGAAAGTTAGCAAATCTCCGTCTTCAACTTGCAAACGCTCTGTAAGCGCCGCAATCTCTTCCGGCTTAAGGAATTTAACGATCGGTCCACGCCATTCGCCATCCTTCACCGTAATCCAAGCTAGCCCTTTACCGCCGTAACGAGCAGCGAATGGCTGCAAGTCATCAAGCTCTTTGCGGCTCCAGCTTGCACAGCCTTTAGCGTTCAATGCTTTAACAACGCCGCCGCTTGCAGCAACGCTCGCGAACACTTTTACATCGCTGCTTGATACGATATCGGTAATATCTTTAATTTCAAGGTCGAAACGAAGGTCCGGTTTGTCGGAGCCGTATTTGTTCATTGCATCCGCATAAGTAATGCGTTGGAACGGAAGCTCAAGCTCTACGCCTACTGTCTCTTTTAGAAGCTTAGCTGTTAGCTCTTCCATCATTGCAAGCAATTGATCTTGCGAAAGGAAAGAGGTCTCGATGTCGACTTGCGTGAATTCCGGTTGACGGTCTGCACGAAGATCCTCATCGCGGAAGCAACGAGCGATTTGGTAGTAACGCTCAATACCGCCAACCATCAGAAGCTGCTTAAAGATTTGCGGCGATTGCGGCAATGCAAAAAATTCACCTTCATGCACACGGCTTGGCACCAAGTAATCACGCGCGCCTTCAGGCGTGCTTTTCGTTAAAATAGGTGTTTCAACGTCGATGAAGCCTTCCCCGTCTAGGAAATCGCGGAAAACCTTTGCTGCTTTCGAACGAAGGAACAACGTTTTTTGCATTTCTGGACGACGCAGGTCCAGGTAACGATATTTCAAGCGAAGCGACTCGTCTACTTCTACGCCATCCTCGATTGGGAATGGAGGCGTTTTGGCAGCGTTCAACACTTCAATTTTTGTAACACGAACTTCAATTTCACCGGTAGCAAGGTTAGCGTTGTAAGTTTCAGCATCGCGCTCCACTACTATTCCTTGAATGGCAAGGACGAACTCATTACGAGCACGGTCAGCGATCGCTAGTGCGTCACCAGAGAAATCCGGGTTGAATACCGTTTGTACAATACCAGAACGGTCACGAAGATCGATAAATAGGACGCCACCAAGATCGCGGCGACGTTGTACCCAGCCATTTAGAATAACCGATTGACCAACGTCCGCTTTCGTTAAGCGGCCGCAGTGATGTGTTTTTAACAACATAGTGTTCATGCTCCTCGTTTAGTTAGATTTATTTATGTGTTGAAAATGAATTGCTAATTTCTTCAGCGAGCTTATCTAGTGCAACAACACGCTGCTCGCCTTTAGCCATGTCTTTCAAGGAAATTTCGCCACGCGCAAGCTCATCATCGCCAAGTATAGCAGTAAAACGGGCCTGAAGACGGTCTGCCGACTTCATTTGCGCCTTCATCTTACGGCCAAGATAATCACGCTCTGCACGTATGCCTTGCTGTCTTAGCTGGTATACGAGCTTGGTTACCTCGCGCTCCGCAGCTTCGCCTAACGCAACGACATACACGTCGATTTGATTAAAAACAGGCAATTCCGTTTCTTGATGCTGAAGCAGCAAAATCGTTCTTTCAAGACCTAAGCCAAGACCGACTCCCGGCTGGTCAGGACCGCCGATTTCCGATACAAGGCCGTTATAGCGACCGCCGCCGCCGACAGTATCGATCGTACCGATACCCTCTGCCTTGTATTCGAAGGCCGTATGGGTATAGTAGTCGAGTCCGCGAACGAGGCGATGATTGATTTCATAAGGAATGCCCATGTCACTCAAATACATTTTTACTTTATCAAAGTGAATTTGGCATTCCTCGTCCAGGCTGTCCAAAATAGATGGCGCATCCGTAAAATGCTCTTGATCGACCTTGCAATCAAGCACGCGCAGCGGATTGCGATCCATCCGTGATTGGCAATCCTTGCAGAGCAGCTCACGCTTAGGCTCTAAGAAAGCAAGCAGACGCTCGCGGAACACCGCACGTACAGCCGGTGTGCCGACGGAATTAATTTCTACGCGTACGCCTTTTAGACCCACCTCTGTATAAAAGGTATAGCCAAGTGCAATGACTTCTGCATCTATAGCAGGATCAACCGAACCGATAGCCTCAACGCCAAATTGATGCAGCTGGCGATAACGGCCTGCCTGCGGGCGCTCATAACGGAACATCGGACCGATATAATACAATTTAGACACGTCTGGCTCGCCGTAAAGCTTGTTCTCTACGTAAGACCTCACAACGCCTGCGGTTCCTTCCGGACGAAGCGTCAGACTGCGATTGCCGCGGTCTGTGAAGGTATACATTTCTTTCTCAACGATGTCGGTCGTTTCACCGACGCCCCGTTGAAACAGCTCAGTGGATTCAAATATCGGCGTACGAATTTCCCTGAAATTATAACGCTGACAAATATCTCGAGCCTTCTGCTCCACATACTGCCATCTCTCTACCGCGCCAGGCAAAATATCCTGTGTGCCCGGCATTTTCTGAAATGCCATTGAATAACCCCTCCTGCCCTCATAATAAACGGGTTAAATTTCGGAAAACGCAAAAAACTCCCGTTCCTAATAGCTTGCGCCATAAGGGACGAGAGTGAATCTCCCGTGGTACCACCCACATTTCGAGCCTGCATCCTATGCGTTCGGCTCGCTCAAAGACGGTTAACGTCCGTCATCCGCAGTCCAGCTACTGTGCGTTAGCTGCAAGCCTAATTGCTTGCTGCCATCTGCCGTTCACCGTCTGTTCTCCGGGAAGTCTGTTCATTCTGCCAATATAAGGACGCTTGCAGCCAAGTGACGTCCCTCTCTGAATATAAGGCGTAGAATTACTTTGTCCCTTCAACGAATCCATATCTATACTGAGGACTAATTTTACCTCTGACTAAGCTTAAAGTCAAGATCGAACTGCCCAAGCAACACTATCCTGTTTAAAATAGGCAGAAAAAAACCTACAAAACGTATTTGTAGGTCCAAAAGTAAAATATATTTTAAAAAGGGGGTCGAGTTCTATTATAGGTCAATGATATTAAAAAAAAGTTAGAGATTGATTACAGTAATATTACAATTTCGAAAGCGTTTTAATGGATACTTTGTGTAGATGCTATTTTCTCCATTTGTTTATTTCAAAAGATAACCGCCCCAGCTCTCGGCTTGGGCGGCGGTATGCTTATGCTATAGTTGACCCGAATTATCGCGGCGCGGGTGCTGCGGGAAACCCGCCCACTCCTCCGCTGCTTCCATATCTTCCTCAAGCTCTGCAAAAATTTTAGCTTCTCTGCGATCGGAATGAAGCAGTCTGCGAGATGATCGTTCCATCCCTTGTTCCTTGCGTGATTGGTGCATTCGCGGTTTACCTCCAATATGGCATACTGCTTGTACAAGCTTCTAATGATGCGTGCACAGCCTACACTATATTGTTTCCCGCGTTGCCTTAGTTAAATACGGCTATCCAAAATTAACGTTATAGGCCCGGAATTCACGAGCTCCACGTCCATCATCGCACCAAAGCGCCCCGTTTCCACGACCAATCCGGTAGAACGAAGCGTCTCATTAAACAAATCATACAGCTGCTCTGCTTGCTCGGGTCTGGCGGCTGCCATGAAGTTAGGGCGTCTGCCTTTCCGGCAGTCTCCATACAGTGTAAACTGTGAGACCGAAAGCAACTGCCCGCCAACATCTGAAATAGAATGATTCATTTTGCCTGACTCATCCTCAAAAATACGCAGGTTAGCTACCTTATCAGCCATCCATTTGACATCCGCTTCTGTGTCCTCATGCGTCATGCCTACAAGAAGCACAAGCCCCGAGTCAATTGAACCTACTGTTTCACCCTCAATGACTACCTTTGCTTGTTTACTGTGTTGTACAACAACCTTCACTGCTCAAAAACCTCCGATATTCGTTTTGATCTCGATGCCGCAAGAGCAAAACGTTTATTGCATAATCCGTTGAACAGAATAAATATCCTGCACTCGCTTGATTTTCTCAACAACCGAAGTAAGGTGCTCGACATTGCGGATAAGCACCGTCATATGAATATGCGACATTTTGTTTTTTACAGAACGTCCGGTTACAGCTGAAATGTTCGTCTTGCTTTCGGATACCGCCTGCAGCACTTCATTCAGAAGGCCTCTGCGATCGTGTCCGGTTATTTCGATATCGACGCTGTAATTGGCATCAATATTATCTTCCCACTCTACCTCTATTACGCGTTCGCCCTCTTCGCCCTGATCGCCGAAAGGAATGTTCAAACAATCCATTCGGTGGACTGAAACGCCGCGCCCTCGGGTAATGTACCCGATAATCGCGTCTCCCGGTACAGGGTTGCAGCAGCGTGCAAAACGAACGAGCAAATTGTCGATGCCCTTCACAGTCACGCCTTGATTCGGACGTGATTTGCGATTGCCCGGCGATTTTATTTCCTTGATTTCGCTTGTAAGCTCAATCTGGCTTGCCAGTTCGGCCTCTCTGCGCATCTTCTCGGTAAGCTTCGTGCAAATTTGTGCAGCCGTAATTCCGCCAAAGCCGATTGCGGACATCATATCCTCAATATCGTTAAATGCGAACTTCGCGGCAGCCTCCTGCAGCTTATCTTCCTGCAGCCATGCGGAAGGCTCAAGTCCTAAACGCTTCAGCTCACGCTCAAGCAGATCCTTGCCTTTTGCTACATTTTCTTCGCGACGCTCTTTCTTGAACCATTGCCGAATTTTGCTTCTAGCGTGTGAGGACTGCGCAATTTTCACCCAATCCTGACTTGGTCCATAAGAATGCTTCGACGTTAATATTTCAACAATATCCCCGGTTTTGAGCTTATGGTCAAGCGGCACAATTCGACCGTTCAGCTTTGCGCCAATCGTTCGATTGCCCACTTCCGTATGAATCCGGTAGGCGAAATCAAGCGGTACAGAACCAGCTGGCAGTTCAATGACTTCACCGCTAGGCGTAAATACAAATACGAGATCGGCAAAGAAGTCCATTTTTAGCGACTCCATAAACTCCGACGCATCGCGCGCTTCATGCTGAAGCTCTAAGATTTCTCGGAACCATGACATTTTATCTTCAAAATTGCCGCCTGGTACAAGCGAACCCTCTTTGTAAGCCCAATGTGCCGCAATTCCGTATTCTGAGGTGCGATGCATTTCCCAAGTACGAATCTGTACCTCTGTAGGCTCTCCATTTGGCCCTATAACGGTCGTATGCAGCGATTGATACATATTCGCCTTCGGCATAGCGATATAGTCCTTAAAGCGGCCAGGCATCGGTTTCCAGAGCGTATGAATAATTCCGAGCGTAGCATAGCAGTCCTTAATATTATCAACGATTATACGAATAGCAAGCAGATCATAAATCTCCGTAAACTGCTTGTTGCGATCGGTCATTTTTTTGTAAATGCTGTACAAATGCTTAGGCCGACCAGAAATATCACCTTCAATACCCATTTCTTCGAGCTTCTCGGTAATCCGGGAGATGACATCGTCAATAAACTGCTCGCGTTCCGCACGCTTCTTCTTCATCAGATTGGCGATACGGTAATATTGCTGCGGGTTCAAATAACGAAGAGCAATATCTTCCATTTCCCATTTGATAGCTGAAATACCGAGGCGATGAGCAATCGGACAAAATATTTCCAACGTTTCATAAGCGATACGACGCTGTGCTTCTTCCGATTGGAACTTCAGCGTGCGCATGTTATGAAGCCGGTCAGCCAATTTTATCAAAATGACGCGAATGTCCTGAGCCATGGCGACAAACATTTTACGATAGTTTTCGTTTTGCTGCTCTTCTTTAGAACGAAATTGAATTTTTTCGAGCTTCGTTAGACCGTCTACCAGCATCGCACAGGTTTCGCCAAATTTCGCACGCACCGTCTGCAAATCAACAGTTGTATCCTCAACGACATCATGGAGCAATGCTGCGATAATGGACAGCACGTCCATTTGCATATCAACAAGAATATCCGCCACCGCTACGGGGTGCAGAATATATGGCTCTCCCGATTTCCGTACTTGTCCGTGATGGGCTTGCTCCGCAAAGTCATAGGCTTCCTGGATGCGTATAAGGTCCTGCTCTTTCATATAGGCGGATGCCTTCTCGAGTAAATGCTCAATGCCCATGAAACGTCCCTTTCTGATTACACTCCTGGCGGATCCCATTCATGCGTTTTCCGAGTTTTTATAATATTATGCCTGTAATCACAGTACCGCGTCAACTACCAGAGACCTCCAGCAATAAAATAAAACCGCCTGGCCTTCTCGCAAAATGCGAATAAGGGGGATAGGCGGTCATTTTATAGAGCAATCTTGCTGCTTGAATTATGAGTAAGTCATTAGTGAGAATACGTCGATTCCTTTAAGCTTCTCACGGCCAGTTAAGTATGCAAGCTCAATTAGAAAAGCTGCGCCTACTACTTCACCGCCAAGCTGCTCAATCAAATTGATCGATGTTGCGATCGTTCCGCCTGTTGCAAGCAGATCGTCAGCAATGAGTACGCGTTGGCCCGGTGTGATTGCATCCTTGTGCATAGCCAGTTTATCCTGTCCATACTCCAAGTCGTAGCTTGCTGTAATCGTCTCGCCCGGCAGCTTGCCGCTTTTGCGAATCGGAGCAAAACCTACGCCTAGCGCAATCGCCAGCGGTGCGCCTACTACGAAGCCGCGAGCTTCTGGTCCTGCAATGACGTCAATTTTCATATCCTGAACAGCAACTCGCATCTCTTCAATCGCAGCACGATATGCTCCTCCGTCTTTCAGAAGCGTCGTAATATCTTTGAAACGGATACCTGGTTGCGGGAAATCAGGAATTACCCGGATGTAATCTTTGAAGTTGTATTGTGTGTTGGACACTTGAGGTCAACCCTTTCCATTTCTAACTATTCATTATAATTTGTGTTGCTTCAAATTGTGCTTTTGCTTCTCTATAACGTTCAGAAGTAGCTAAATCACGTTTCTGAGGTGAGGGTGCTGCCTGCATCAAACCATTGTCTCGGTTAATAAATTGCAGCTCCTCGAATACTGCCAGCATAAGCTCAACCGTCTCTAAGGATAAACCACTTTGCTTCGATAAGCGAGCATTTAATCCTTGAAGCGGAACTTGCCCCAGCTGTTTCAACAGTTGATACACTTTGCCGAATTGCTCGCGCTCTGGAAATTCGACAGCAGCAGGATCAAAATGCACATCATGCAGTTGAAGCTGAGGTTTGCGCTGCCCATTCCACTCATTAACAGATAATTCCCCGACAACATCTATTTTGCTGCCCGGCTTTAATCCTTCTGCTAGCATTCCCATACTGAAGCCGATACCGTCTAATAAACGACGGCCGCTTCCTAGAGATAGCTTTAAGTGTCTTGACTCCTTGCCTATCGTACGACGATCTGCAAGCTCCGTCTTCTGAAACAGCAATCTTGGCGATGGATTTCCCATCCCGAACGGCTCAAGCTGTGAAAGCTCGGTAATCGTATCGAGAGTGGCTTCGCTAACCGAGCATACAAGATCAACAGACGTTTTGGGAATCCAATCGTCAGCGCTCAGCCATTCAGCAGCCAGCTCGCCAAGTTTCTGTTCAAATTCAGATAGTCGATCGCGATGAAGACTCATTCCAGCAGCGGCCTGGTGTCCTCCGTAATGATCGAGCAGCTCGTCGCAAGCTGTAAGGGCTGCATGCAGGTCGAAGCCTTCTATGGAGCGCGCAGAGCCTTTACACATCCCTGTCTGCTCATCTATCCCAAGTATAATAACAGGCTTATAATTGCGTTCAAGCAGTTTGGAGGCAACGATACCGATGACACCAACATTCCAGCCTTCACCTGAGAGCACAATAACTGGCGGAGGTGATGCATTCGCGGCTGCAGCATCGTCGCATTTGGTCTGCCACTGCAGCTCGGCTTCCTTCACGATACTCTCCACTACGCGCTGCCGTTCTTTGTTTAAACTGTCCAGTCCGATTGCAGTCAAAATCGCATTGTCATAATCGTCGGTTGTGAGCAGTTCGACTGCACGTTTCGCATGGTCGAGCCTTCCAGCTGCATTGATGCGCGGTGCCATTCCAAAAGCAATGCCTGTCGCAGTAATGCTGTCCAGCTCAATGCCGCCAGCCTCTGCCAGCGCTCGGAAGCCTACTCCTGCATGATTCTTCAATCGTTCCAAGCCGCAGCGAACAAAAATACGATTCTCGTCTTTAAGCGGCATTAAATCTGCTACTGTTCCAAGACTCACAATGTCGGCCCACTCAAGCGGAGGGCGCTCTAATAACGCATGCGCCAGCTTGAATGCAACGCCTACGCCTGCAAGCCCTTTGAACGGATAAGTGCAGCCTTCTTGCTTCGGATTAACGACTGCTGCAGCATTTGGGATTTGCTCTGGCGGCTCGTGATGATCAGTAACAACAACATCAATCCCGAGCTGCTTCGCATAATCAATTTCTTCAACAGCGCTGATGCCCGTATCAACCGTAACAATTAAACCGATGCCCTCTTCAGCAGCCAGCTCAATCGCTTTTTTGTTTAATCCGTAACCTTCCAAAGCACGATGAGGAATATAATAATCAAATTCATAATTTAATGATCGGAATAAATGTACCAATAAAGATGTGCTTGAAACGCCGTCCGCATCGTAATCGCCATAAATCCTTATTTTCTCATTGCTGGCTGCTGCTCGCTTTATGCGTGCAACGGCAGCCTCCATTCCAAGCAATAAATAGGGATCATGAAAATGCTCCACCCCGCCTCGCAAAAAACGTTCAGCCGCTTCGGTATCATCAAAGCCGCGCTGCACGAGAAGTCTCGCTACTAGCGGCGGCAAACTAAGATTCGCTGCCAAATCCTTCGCTTTTGCTTCGTCGTCCGCAGACCATGGCGCTACAGCCCATCTTGTCTTCCTTTGAATCATGCTGCTTGCTCCTCTCCTGCTGTTTGCTGTTCTTATTGCAGCAGTGTCGGCATCTGCTCCTGATTCGGATCATGATTAGACTTATAAGGATAACCAGGATCATAAGGCTCAACGAAAATCGATACATCCGTGACATGTATAAAACGTTTCATGACGAGCTGCTTTACCCTTTTGGCAATCTCTTGACCCTCAAGAACAGAAATGCGTGGATTTACACTAATAACCATTTCTGCAATGACATAATGACCATGCTCTTTCGCTCGCAAGGTTTGCACAGTAATGACTCCATCAACACGTTGAATAAGCTGCATCAGCTCATCCGGATTTTCCTCTGAAGTCTTGCTATGTTCATCTTTTCGCATAAAGACTGTAGCCATTCTGTAGCCGTTTACGATAACAATGACCGCAATAACGATCGCTGCCGCCGGATCAAAATAATAGAGCACCGGCACATTCAGCATTTTGCCAATAATCGCTCCGCTTGCGCCCACTAATGCTGCGACTGAACAATAAAGTCCTGTCATTCGATCCTTCGATGGAAAAAACAGCTGCTGCACGATTAGAGCAAGCGCGATGGCCACTGCCGAACTCCAGTGCGGAGCGCTCGTTACACGATCAGAAAGGTCTCTAATGGCAGATATACCGATTTCGAGCCCAACGATGAGAAGGACGACTGACAACAATATCGTTGTCGCCGTCTCTCCTCTTAAATCTACTGGTACCGCTTTGGCACCCGGGTTTGCCATTTTCCGCTGCCGGCTTGCCCTCAAACCTGAAAGGGCAACAACTCCTGCAGCGACCTCAGCCGCTGTTCGAAATGCATCCGCGAGCAGCGCTTTGCTTCCTGACAACCATCCTATTACACCTTTAAATAGAGCCAGCAGCATGTTTCCCCATAAGCCGGCCCAGCTTGCGGACTCTGCTTTTACATATCGCTGTGTGGTTGACATTTATACCTCCTAAAGGTTTTGCGCATGCAAAACCACTTCGTAAGCATCTACTTAAGTTTTGCGAATGCAAAACCTACTTCGTGAGCATCTACTTAGGTTTTGCGAATGCAAAACCTACTTCGTAAGCATTCAACTGCTTATAGTTAAGCTGTTTTCTTAACAACAGCCTTCGGCTTTTGTCTGCCTTTAAGCATTAGCCACAGCGGGCTCGCTATACAAATGGACGAGTACGCACCGCTTGTAAGACCAATGATTTTTGCAAGGGCAAATAGCTTGATTGACTCGCTTCCGAAGATGAACAAACAAACTGCAACGATAAGCACTGCTAATACAGTATAGATATTACGCGCCATTGTTTGCCAAATACTTGCGTTAACCATCTCAGCGAGCTGCTCACGGTTTTTATATTGACCAAACCGAAGATTTTCACGAATCCGGTCAAAAATAACGATTTTATCATTGATAGAATAACCGATCGTTGTCAACACCGCCGCAATAAACGGAAGATCAACTTCCAGACGGAATATCGAGAACAACGCGACAACGACAAATGCGTCATACAAAATCGCAATGTTCGCAGCTAGTGCAAAGCGCCATTCAAAACGAATCATGACATAAATCATTATGGCTACGCTGGCAATCAGTACTGCCCAGATCGTTTTGATCCCAAGCTCCTGCGCCATGTCCGGCGATACGACGTTAACCTCAGCCGATACTTGATCACCATACTTCGCTTTAAATAAGTCTTGAATTTCAGTGATTTTGGCTTGTGTAAGCACTTCGTCAAAACGAGCCGTTACACGTTCTTCACCTGTACCGCCAACTGTAGGCGTGATGCCTTCGATTCCTGCTTTCACAAGAATTTCTTTCGCATCCTGCTGGGTTACTGCTTTGCCTACTGAAATATCCATATTCGTACCGGCCTTGAAATCAACACCGAAATTAAGGCTGAAAAAAAGCAAAGACAAGATGCCGATTACGGTTAACGTGATCGAGAACAGAAAGAACTTATTGCGGTTCCCGATGAAATCATAACGAATTTTTGTATTAAAGTTCACGGATTTCTGCCTCCTTCACACCATAGTAGCTTGGTTTTGTAAACAGGTTGCTCTTAATAAGGAGCATAATTAAAAAGCGGGACAAGAAGATGTTTGTCAGCATACTTACCAAAATACTGAAAATCATCGTCAATGCAAAACCACGAATCGCTCCGTTACCGATAAAGTACAATACTGCGCTTGAAATGATGTTCGTAATGTTCGCATCCATAATGGTACGGAATGAGTTTTTTGATCCAGCTTTAAGCGATGAAAGCAAGCTTTTTCCGCTTCGAATCTCTTCCTTAATCCGTTCATACATGATGATATTCGCATCGACCGCCATACCTATACCAAGCACAAAGGCGGCTATACCCGGGAGTGTTAGAGTCGCGTTCATTAAATTAAATACTACGATCAAGAGCCAAGTATAAGTAATTACTGTAATACCAGCTACAATGCCTGGAATACGGAACAATATAACAAGGAATATCAAAATAATGACTGTTCCGATAACACCCGCCTCAACGGTGTCTTTCAAGGAAGCTAGTCCTAGTTTAGCGCCAACGCTTTGCGTATATTTCTCAGTGAGCTTGAGAGGCAATGCTCCGAGGTTAATCATATCGGCCATTTCTCTCGCTTCATTCACGGTATATTCACCCGTAATTGTAGCTGATCCGCCTGAAATTGGTTCTCTTACGGATGGTCTGGAAAGCTCTTTATCATCGAGATAGATCGCTAAATACGAACCGATCAACCGTGTCGTAATTTCCTCGAATTTTTTCGCATCCTTAAGTTCGATCGTAACAAAAGGTTTGCTTAAGTTGTCATAACCAACACCTGCACCATTTTGCTTAAAATCGCTGCCGTCCAGCTCGATCTTGCCGTCAGGTCCGCGGAACGTTAAATTAATTGGTTTAGCAAGAATCTCTCTTACTTCATTCTCGTTCGCAACTCCTGCAAGTCTCAAACGAATACGATTAGAGCCTTCAGTTGTAATTTCCGGCTCTACAATACCGAGCTCGTCAATCCGCTTTTCTAAGCTTTTTGCCGTTTCCTTTAGTGATTGCGGTGTTACAGCTTCTCCACCTTCAAGCGGCGTAGCTTCGTACAAAACCTCAAATCCGCCTTTCAAATCAAGGCCTAGCCTTACGTCTTTCACTAGCGATGGGCTTGTCCAAGCGATAACGCCAAACATAATGACTACGATCGCAAGGAAGGCAATTATTCTCTTCCCGAACATACGTCTAAATCCCCCTTATGATCTCAATATTCCTATTATACAGACGGGACAAAATCGAGTCAAAAAAAAAGAAACCGTCAATTTAAAATTGGGTTCCTTTGTATGCGCTTATCGTCATGAAATTCATAAATTTCATAACTTTTAAAGATAAAATATCATTTACTAATTCATGCAGTTCGGGCTGCCCCGACTTGTTATATTTCTGGCTAACGCATTCCCAAACCTCTTGACCCGTTACATGTTCGTAGCCAATGAGATGAAATTCCTCCGCTTTGCTGTTGCATAGCTCCTCAATCATACGATTTAATTCTTCGTCTGCCATGCTGCGCCTCCCAAAAGCTTATGACATAAAGCTGTATCCCATCTATTCGCTGTACCTCTGCCTTTTTCCTGCCCGCTTCATTGCTAATCTATAAATTGACTGACATGGAACTGGACATGCCGAGCATAAAGATGATAGTACATGCCTGTCTAAAGACTTCGACTCATATCAGCATCAGGCAGCATTTGGTTATTTCATGATAGAGAAGAGGGTACAACATAATGACAAAACGATCGGATCAAACAAAGCAAAACTTTATAAAAGGCGCCATGATATTGCTTGCTGCAGGATTAATTAACAGGCTGCTTGGTTTCATTCCTCGCATTGCACTCCCCCGTATTATGGGGGCAGAGGGTGTTGGATTATACCAGCTAAGCTATCCGTTTCTAACTGTCATGATAACCCTCATCACAGGAGGCATTCCGCTTGCCGTTGCCAAATGGATTGCTGAAGCGGAGTCGCAAGGTGATTCCAAACGAGTAAAGTATATTTTTCGAACGGCTATGCTCCTCGTTACTTCGCTAGGCGTATTGTTGACCGCTCTCATGCTTCTTTTTGCACCTTGGATAACGAAGCATGTGCTGCCGGATGCCCGCGTATACCGCACCTTTATGGTTATGACGCCTATGCTGCTCATTATTGGCATATCCTCGGTTTATCGAGGTTACTTCCAAGGCAAACAGAACATGATTCCGACCGCTGTATCTCAAATCGTAGAAACCTTGCTGCGCATTGTTGCATCGCTATCATTTTCCTTCATGCTCCTGCCCTATGGACTTGAATGGGCGGCTGCCGGCGCTATGCTTGGAGCCGTGCTTGGAGAGATCGGTGGCCTCGCCGTACTGCTTTGGAAATACTACAGAGACAAATCCCGCATCAAACAAAAAGCTCTCAGTCATCCAGATGAAAAAGCAGGGAAAAACATTCCTGTATTGCGAAAATTACTTAGCTTATCCATTCCTGTTACAGGCAGTCGATTAGTCGGCTCCTTCTCCTACTTGCTGGAATCCATCTTTACCGTACGGAGTTTAGCGGCGGCAGGAATTACAACGGGCATCGCCACTGCGCAATACGGAGCATTGCAAGGAATGATCATACCGCTGCTTTTACTGCCAACTGCATTAACCTACTCACTTGCTGTTTCTTTGGTACCATCCTTATCCGAAGCGGCTGCACGCGGAGATCATGCGTTAATTCACAAACGGCTGCATCAATCGATGAGGCTTGCACTTGTTTCAGGGGCGCCTTTTGTTGTTATTATGGCTTTGTTAGCTGAACCGATTTGCCGTATCGTTTATAACCATGCCGAAATAGCTCCGATGCTCCAGCTCATCGCTCCTGTTGGCATTTTCATCTATCTGCAGGCTCCCCTGCAAGCAGCACTCCAAGCACTAAATAAACCGGGAACGGCATTAATTAATACATTAATTGGTGCGGTGGTCAAGCTATTTCTCATCGTTCAACTTGCATCGAATGCTGATTTTGGAATATACGGTGCTTTAATCGCTATTAATGTCAATATCGTACTCGTCACATTATTGCACGGCATTAGCGTATTGCGGTTCATTGGCTTCCATATGAAAGTGCTTGATTTTGTAAAAGTTGGCACCGCTATGATTATTATGGGAGCTGCCGCCAGGTTTACGATGAATCATAAACCGCTCTCCATGGAATGGGTAAATTTACTTCTTGCATGCGCAGCTGGCGTAATCATTTATTTAATTTTGATGATCGTAATGAAAATCATTGATCGCCACGATATGGTGCGTTTACCATTGTTCGGAGCTTGGTTTAAATAACAATGGTAAGGTCATCGAATGATAAAAACCGCGGTAAAGAAAGGGATAAGCCCTCTCTTTAACGCGGTTTTTTATCATGCGTATCAATAAACAACTTCCCTTTATAGTCAATCGTACAAAAAAACACGTCCTTAAAATCGAAGACGCCTCTTTCCTGCAAAACATTTTTTAACCAAAATCTTGTCTTTTCAAGATTTTCCAAGTTTTTGTCCTGCACCTTGCCATCCATAATAAGCGGGACAGGCAATATCTCAAATCGATATTTCGGTGGAAAAATATTCGTTTGATTGTACTGCTTCAGCTTTTTGTCGGATCGCTCTGATTCCTGACCTTCATTACTGCCCTCTTCAGACTCATCAGCATTTTCCTTGGGTATGACGGACAGCTTGCCGCTCGTCTCCAAAATCGCAAATTCAACATCCGATACAGCACTGATTTTATTTTCCCTTAACTGCAGCATTAGATCATCCAGATTGTACCGCTGCTTGCGCATAACGTCACTATTCAGCTTGCCCTTGTCAATAATTACACTTGGTTTGCCATCAAACAGCAGTCTTAGCTTTCGACTCTTCATCGTCATAAAAGCACTGCCTACTTGAATAATCATCAAAACGACCATCGGTAAGATGCCTTCCCACATCGCCCGCTCCATGTCTTCAATAACAATGACTGCAATCTCAGCAATCATGACTGAAATAACGAGATCGAACACGGAAAGTTTACCGATTTCTCGTTTTCCCATAAAACGCATGATCAGAAATACGACGAAATAAATCATTATCGTCCGGATCAACAGGCCCCAAAATTCCAAAGGAAACCGCCTCCTCGTCTTTATCATTCGAGCTGATGCCAGCTGCGTTTTGTCCGTAAAGCTATTCTGACCTACGTGTTACAACATCATACTCCTGCTGTTTATACGAATATATGGCAATGCGGAATAAGCTGCTCATAAATACATACTGACAAGCTAATTCCTGTACTATTCTACCTAGCTTGACCATATGGATAAGTAATACGTTCATAACGCTGGGGGGAATATGATGAGTTCGGTTAAACAAGCACCTAAGCCGCCTTTAATCGCTTCACCTTTGCTTGCCGGAGTGCTTTTTTCAATCATTTGGCTAGCAGTAGGCGCATTGCTGCTCTCACTGCTTTTGCATTTTACGGCAATGAAGGAAAGCAGTTTGCCTTCTAACGCCATGCTGGTTCACGGCTTCGCAGCACTGGCGGGGGGCTTTACATCAGGAAGACGCTCTGAGAACAAAGGCTGGTACAATGGCGCACTGCTCGGTTTGCTTTATGGCGTAATTGTTATCATTATCAGCTTTCTTGCATCAAATGCTTCCTTATCCGTACATAGCATCCTTCTTCTAGGCGCTGCTCTCTTATCAGGCGCATTTGGCGGTATGATTGGCGTAAATATGAAGAAATGAACATTTACAAAAAAAAAACCGACTAACATGCAAGCATGTCAGTCGGTTTTTTTAATTATTTCTCTAAATCAACCGACGCTGGTGCGGAGTTGATAATTGTATTAATTGCGCTGCGCTCAAATGTCATTTTAGTTGTATCGTTGACACGAATAACAACCGTATCGTCACTCAGCTCAACGACTGTGCCATGCAATCCACCAATTGTTGAAATTTTATCGCCTTTCTTCAATTGGTTAAGCATGCTTGCACGAGTCTTTTGTTTCTTCTGCTGCGGACGGATAAGCAAGAAATAAAAAACCGCAAACATAAGCACAAAAGGCCAAATCATTTGTAGGATATTTGTTGATCCTGCTTCACCTGCTGCTTGCAACATCGAAATCCCTCCTTTCAAAACCCTTTCTCATTATCGAACAGGCCGTAGCTTGTGAAGAAGGAATCCCGGAAATCCAAAAGCCGGTCATCCATGATCGCTTGCCGAACGTCCCGCATGAGTTGTAGCAAGAAATGCAAATTGTGATAAGTCGTCAGCCTCATACCGAACGTCTCATCCGCTTTAATTAAATGCCGGATATAAGCTCTGGAATAATTCGTGCATGTATAGCATGAGCACTCTGGATCCAGAGGACCATAATCCTCAGCGTACTTCGCATTACGGATGACGAGTCTGCCTTGGCTTGTCATGGTTGTCCCATTGCGAGCAATACGCGTTGGCAGAACACAATCGAACATATCAATACCGCGGATAGACCCTTCAATCAATGCATCCGGCGATCCAACTCCCATAAGGTAGCGTGGTTTATTCGCTGGCAAAATGGGAACCGTATAGTCGAGAACATCATACATCAGATGTTTAGGCTCTCCAACACTCAGTCCACCAATAGCATACCCCGGGAAATCCATGGAAGTCAATTCATTTGCGCTTTGAATACGCAAATCTTTGTACATCCCCCCCTGAACGATAGCGAACAGCCCTTGGTCATGCGGTCTTGCGTGAGCCTTAAGGCAGCGCTCTGCCCAACGTGTCGTACGCTCCAACGATTTCTTCACATAGTCATGCTCGGCAGGAAATGGCGGACATTCATCAAATGCCATCATAATATCAGAGCCAAGAGCATTCTGAATTTCCATCGCTACTTCTGGTGAAAGAAATTTTTTGTCGCCATTGAGATGGGAACGAAAGTGTACGCCTTCCTCGGTAATCTTACGCATTTCGCTAAGGCTAAAAACTTGGAATCCGCCGCTGTCTGTTAGAATTGGACGATCCCAGTTCATGAACTTATGCAATCCTCCAGCATTTCTTACAATGTCATGTCCCGGTCTTAGGAACAAATGGTAGGTGTTGCTCAAAATAATTTGAGCATCCATCGCTTTCAGTTCTTCTGGAGCCATCGTTTTCACAGTAGCTTGTGTTCCTACCGGCATAAAGGTAGGAGTCTCAATCACACCATGCGGAGTGTGTACACGTCCTAGTCTTGCTCCTGATTGTTTGCATTGTTTGATTAATTCATATTTTACAGCCACAATTCACGCTTCCTATTCCTAATTAGTAAATAAACATGGCATCGCCAAAGCTGAAAAATCGATATTCATGAGCAATCGCTTCTTCATAGGCGTGCATGACAGCATCTCGTCCAGCCAGCGCACTTACAAGCATAACGAGCGTTGACTTTGGTAGATGAAAATTGGTGAGTAATGCATTGACAAGCTTAAACTCGTATCCTGGGAAAATAAAAATAGATGTCCAGCCGTTGCAAGCTTCGATTTCTTTTCCTTCAAAGCGAGCAGCAACAGTTTCCAGCGTGCGGGATGAGGTTGTTCCTACAGCGATAATACGTGCCCCGCTCCGTTTGGCTTCATTAATTATTTCGGCATTTTGTTCACTCAGCTCATAATACTCTGCATGCATTTCATGATCCTCAACAAGGTCAACGGACATTGGGCGGAATGTGCCTAGTCCAACATGCAGTGTTACGTAGGCGAGTTTAACGCCCTTCGCTTGCAGACGCTGAAGAAATTCTTCCGTAAAATGCAAGCCAGCCGTTGGTGCTGCTGCCGACCCCGCATGTTTCGAATACACGGTCTGATACCGCTCGCGTTCTTCAAGCCTTTCCTTGATATACGGAGGCAATGGCATTTCTCCAAGACGGTCAAGCAGCTCCTGGAATATCCCCTCATATTCAAAACGTATCGTACGTCCGCCCATTTCGCCTTCTTGCTCAACAACAGCGCGCAGCAGCGGATTGCCTGCACCATCATCTCCAAAGGATAGAGCGGTGCCGACCTTTAAACGTTTTGCCGGTTTTCCGAGCGCATCCCAGCTGCCATCCTCAAGCTGTTTCAATAACAACAGCTCAATCTTTGCGCCCGTATCGCTCTTCATCCCCGTCAACCTGGCTGGAATAACTCTAGTGTCATTTAGAACTAGGACATCTCCAGGCTTAACATACTGCTCTAAATCCGTAAATCTATTGTGCGTCAATTCGCCTGTTTGCTTGTTTAATGCAAGCAATTTCGAGGCCGTTCTGTCAAGCAATGGCGTCTGAGCAATTAAATGTTCCGGTAATTCAAAATCAAACCATTCTACGTTCATATCGATTCAATCATTCCTTAGCGATGGTGACATCTTTGTAGTAGTATTTCAAAATATATTGATAGTCATACCCTTGCTGAGCTAGGCTTAATGCTCCGTATTGCGATAATCCGACCCCGTGTCCGTTGCCAGACCCTACAAAACGGAACGAAGGCTCCTTCGTAGCTGCGCGAATATTACCGCTGCCATTTAATATAAACAAGTTAGCGTTAACCGCCTCTGTTTTTGCGCCTCCGGCACTAATCATATAAACAGGATTCGAATCCGACGGCTTCGTACGTGTTGCTGATCCAGCACCAAGCATAGCAACCTTCGCGGTTTCCTCAATCTGGAACAACGTACTTGGCAAAGACCCTTGTACACCTAGTGCAGCACGATAATCAATCGGATAAGTAACAGCTAGCTTTTGTCCATTTGCTGTAATTTCTGTCGCACGTCCTGAAGCGCCGCGCAGGCTCACTTCGAGTGATTTGAGCGGACCTGAGACGGGAGTCTTCACTTTGCCGTTAATCGTAGTTAACATTTCTTGTGCGCTGTAAGGACCACGTATCCAAGTCATTGAATTGGATTCTACACTTTTATCCAGGACAACGACCCGTGTTCCGTTGTCAACCGTTGCAATGACAGGGATCGTATCCTGAATAAGTGGATGCTTGCGCACTTTTGTGCCGTTTGTATTTACTAGCATGATACGACTTCCTGCTGCTGTCGTTTCTCCTGTCTCGGCTAGTAAATCCTCTCTAATATAACCAATAGCTCCGCTAGGGACAACAACGCGGTACCAATTGTTCAAACCTACCTCCGATGAAGTGTCCGGGCTTTTGACAGCCTGCATATAAGGAACTGCATTCCCCCACGCTTCTTTGGCATCAGCCGTAAATCCACCACTGTTGGCTGAATAGATCGCATCAATAGCTTTTCCATTGTACATTGCAACTTCGCCTGCTGTCTCTTCGACGGCAGCAATGGTTGATGGCCTCTCTGAGCCTACACCGTAATACGCTTGGCTTAAAGTCGTATCCACGACATGTGCGATTTGGAAACCAAATCCTCGGTTTAAAGCATAAGTGCGTGCAGCAACCGCTTGTGCCTTAAGTGCTTCGATAGGCCATGTAGGGTACATTTCCACACCTACAACTGAATACAAGTATTGTTCAAATGGAAGTTCATTTACGACTGCCATCCGTCCATTTAATATACTAAGCTCAAATAGTCCTCTATAGCTGCGAGCGCTCCGCTCGTTTAGCTTAATTGGATCATTCCCGTTTGGAGACACCGTAACCTTCGTATCGTTGCCAGCAAACATATACAGCTCAGTACTGCTTTCTGCTTTGACAGTTACGGTATGATCATTTCTTATGAGCAAGTAAGCCGAACTAGCATCGGCCTCCTTCAACGCCGCTCCGCCTGAAGCATTTGCGGCAGCTGCTTTAACAATTTGCAGCTCAGCAGCTGATACAGCCGCCCCTACCATTACCGAGTAGTACGCTGATCCATTTTGCTGTGAACGAATAGCAACATAGGCATCGAGGCCAACTGCGCCGAAGCCGCTGGCTGCTGCTATTGCATCCGCTTTGCTGGTCAAAGGACCGCTCTCCAAATGAAGTGGGCCTTGAACTACCGAGTTCGAGCCGCCAACTAGCTTAGACAGCTCACTGTCACCCTTCCACTTCGTTTGCGCAGTAACAGCTTCTGCAGCTGTTTTGTATGTACCTTCAATGACCTGATAGATGATTGCACCATTTTTTGAAAGGGAGGTTATAAAAGCAGTCCCCTTCAAAGCTTGCAAACGTTTCTGTACAGCTAGAGCTGAAGCAAACGTTGAGCTCTCGTACACTTTGACTTTAAAGCTGTCAACTGCGAATCGAGCTGTAGCTGCTCCATCTACATTAAACCAATTATTGATGCCATCAGGCTGCCTTACACCGATGCTCATTCCACCCGTTGATGAAAATGTGGCAGCTGCTGTCGTATCATCGTATTTCCCAGGCAATTGCATGAACAAAGCAACTCGGATATTGTCGAGCTTTGGTACTGCTGCCTGTGATGGAGAGCCTGTCCATGCTGTAGCAAGCAGTACAATTGCGATCGTCATAATTAAATAACGCTTCATATTCCGTTTAATTGACATTCCTAGTTCTCCTCCCTCTTCTGCGGCAAATCGCAGCCATTAACGGAACAGCTTTGTTCTGTAGATCCAAACCATTCATATCTTCTTTTGGCTACAAATTTGTACATACGATTAGCTATGCTTTTCATACCAGGTATTCGATAAATTACTGACAGCCAGCGAAAGCCCTTTACCGTTCTTAATATACGAACAATTCCATCCGCACCAGCAAAGAGCTGCCCCTGCTCATCAGCAACATGCATTTTCTCATACAACTCATCAAATTTCAACAAACCAACGGAAGGAATTAGCTGTTCCGTACTGCCTGCTGCCTCCAACTGTTGAATTTGAACATAATGCAAATCCGCTTTAGAGTGAAGCTCCTTCAGCTTCGCAATGGAACCCAGGCACAGATTGCAATGGCCATCATAGATAACATAAAGTTTCTCAGCGGCACCTTTGGCTCTGGAACTCATGGCGTACTACCTCCCCGGTATCGGTAGACCTAGGTGACGATAGGCGTTTTCCGTAGCAATCCGGCCTCGCGGCGTTCGCTGTAAAAAACCGATTTGCATTAAATACGGCTCATAGACATCCTCAATCGTTTGGCTTTCCTCGCCTATCGTTGCTGCAATTGTATCAAGGCCAACTGGCCTGCCGGCAAAAGTAGTCATCATCGCTTGCAGCATTTTGAAATCGATGAGATCGAGTCCCATTTTATCTACCTGCAGCAGCTCAAGCGCCGAACGCGCGATGTCATGTGTAATCACGCCGTCGCCGCGCACCTGCGCGAAATCACGCACTCGTTTAAGAAGACGATTCGCAATCCGCGGTGTTCCTCGAGACCGCATTGCAATCTCAGAAGCCGCTTCACCTACAATGCTGACGTTCAATATTTCTGCTGTTCTAGCCACGATAAACGCAAGCTCATCCATTGTATAAAATTCTAATCGGCTCACTACTCCAAAACGATCACGAAGCGGCGCAGATAAAAGCCCTGCCCTTGTAGTCGCGCCAATCAAGGTAAAAGGCGGCAAATCGAGTCGAACCGATCGAGCGCTCGGCCCTTTGCCAATCATAATATCGAGTGCAAAGTCTTCCATTGCCGGGTACAATACTTCTTCTACCGTGCGATGAAGGCGATGAATTTCATCAATAAAGAGTACATCGCCTTCCTGCAGGTTCGTGAGCAGTGCAGCAAGATCACCAGGACGTTCAATTGCAGGTCCGGATGTCGTGCGAAGGCTCACTCCGAGCTCATTGGCAATAATGTTCGACAAAGTCGTTTTACCAAGACCTGGAGGCCCATACAGCAGTACATGATCAAGCGCTTCTTTGCGCAATTTTGCTGCTTCAATATATATTTTCAAGTTTTCCTTGGCTTTTGTTTGCCCAATATATTCGGCTAAATAACGGGGACGCAAGCTGAGCTCAACTGCCTGATCTTCCATCATCAGGTTGGCGGAAATGATTCTATCATCCATCTGCCTTCATCTCCCTACTTTAACCTTTAAATAGCTGCTGCAAAGCCCGCTTCATCAAAGAATCGACTGATTCCTCCGCCGTAACGCTATGCTGCAATCCATTCCATGCTTTATCAAGCTCCGCTGCTGTGTAGCCCAGCGCAGCAAGCCCTTCCCTTGCTTCCTGCCAAGCGGTGCCTGCGCCTTGACCTGAATGCCTGCTCGATGTGAGATCAAGCGCAACACCTGCCGCAGTCAAAAGACCTCCATCCAGCCCCGCCCCGATCAGCTTGTCCTTTAGATCTAGAATCATCCGCTGTGCGGTTTTTTTCCCTATGCCCGGAAGCTTAATGAGAAACGCTATATTTTCCTGCTGAATAGCGGCTATAACCGCATCCGGTCGACCACCTGACAAAATGCCCAAAGCGACGCGCGGACCAATGCCGGATACCTCCAGCAGCTTGCGGAACAGCGTCTGCTCCTCTCTCGTCTCAAAGCCAAACAACAAAACAGCATCCTCGCGAACGTTATGATGAATATAGACGACGACGGGCTCTTCTTTTTTTGCAAATGCATACGGATTAGGAGTAAATACACGATAGCCGGTATCTCTTACGTCCAGAACGATATATTCGGATTCTAGATGGACGACATTGCCTCTTAAAAAATCGATCATGAACGTTTCACCTCATTTATTTTCTGATTGAGTACGACCGAGTGCGCATGACAGATTGCAACAGCGAGCGCATCGGCAACATCATCGGGCTTCGGCACTGCCGAAAGCTTCAAAAAAACCTTAACCATTTCTTGCACTTGTTTCTTCTCCGCTTTGCCATAACCAACAACCGCCTGCTTTACTTGAAGCGGCGTATATTCGCCAATAGGCAATCCGCGCTGCGCAGCAGCCAAAATAATAGCGCCCCTAGCCTGCGCCACATCAAAAGCCGTCGTCACGTTTCGATTAAAAAATAGTTTCTCTATGCCCACAGTGTCCGGCTTATATTTATCCATTAAAGCGCCCGCAGACTCGTAAACTTGCAGCAAACGCTGCTCTGAAGGCGTATGAGCTTCCGTCTGAATCGCACCGTATTGAACGGGCGTAAGCTTATGTCCGATCTTATCTATGAAACCAAATCCAACGATCGCATAACCAGGGTCAATTCCAAGAACGCGCAAACGGTCATCTCCTCAAAATAACTGCTTTCTCCACATACTCACTGAAAGTTGCTTCATCCATTATAGCAAAAGATGGCGTGAATGAGAACGCGCGTTTGATATTTCGGCCTTTAGACATAAAGAAAGGAGACCGCACGATGATGTGCGATCTCCTTTGTCACTTACTCTTGCTGATAGGCTGGGTTCATTACTTTCTGATTTTGCTCAATAGCATAGTCGCTATAGGTGGATAGAACACTATTATATTCTTCCATGTCGGTTATCCGAATCCCTCTGGTAAGCTGGTCCAGCTTATCCTGCGGCAAACTGCTCTCCATATAACGTACGTCCAGCTGGAAAAAGGTTCGAACAACCTTTTCTTTTTTTGGAGCTCCGTCATAAAGTGTAAGATTCCCTTTCTTGTCGACGCCCATATACGCATTCGCTTTACAATGCTCGGACAAATCCTCAATACGCTCTTCAAACTGAACGGTGCCCTGTTCTTGATTCAACATGACCTTCCACTCCGGATGTGCAAGCACTAGCTGAACAATCTCCTTACTCATCAATTGACCCAGAAGCTTCGATTCTTCGCCGCACACATATACGAGGCGCAGCTTTGCAGATAGAGCTCCATCAAGCTTCTTCTCAAGCTCTTGAATAACGCTCGTTTGATTCGCTGATGGCTTGGGTGCAGCTGTGACAACATTTTTATTAGCGATAAAGAGCCAACCTGATAGCAAGCAAAACATAATAACGCCTAACATCCAAACGGGACGCCGCTTTCTCTTTAAACGTTTCTTTAAGTTTTTCCAAAGGCTGAATTCCATCATAGGGAAGACCCCTTCTTTATATTTTTTGATAGTATGCGCCATAATTACATAAATATTCAAAACGATTTATTTGTAAGAATCCATAGTTTAAGCTGCTTGTCCGATACCTGTTTTTTCAAAAAAATGACTAGCATTATGTATTCATAATAAAGAAAGCCCCAAAGGATAGTAGACCTTTGGGGCAGCATGCATTCATTTAACGATTGATCCAAGGCTGATTTCCACGTTTTTTCGGTTTATTAGGCCGTGTGGAAACTGTTCGAATAACTGCTTTTTTGTTCGATTTCTTTGGTACAACTATCTTTGCTGGTTTTTCAATTTGTACGTCAGCCGCCTTTGCGGTGTTTTGATCAGAACGATTTCCTTTGCAGCCGCAATCGTCTTGATTCATATTGCCTACACCGGCTGTTTGAGGCCAACCCTGATTAGATGGAAACGGCTGTGAGTACGGGGAGAAACCAGCTACAGGATAACCATAACCGCCATCATTTTGCACTTGAACCGGCATTACATTCCCATGACCGCCATGACCATAGCCGGAGCCATAACCATATTCAGGCTGCATGCTCGATGGGAAAGCCATCCCTTGGTTCGGCTGTGTTGCAAACGGCGATACCATCCCTTGGTTCGGCTGTGTTGCAAATGGCGATACCATGCCTTGGTTCGGCTGTGTTGCAAACGGCGATACCATGCCTTGGTTCGGCTGTGTTGCAAATGGCGATACCATGCCTTGGTTTGGCTGTGTTGCAAACGGCGATACTGCACCTTGGTTTGGCTGTGTCGCAAATGGCGATACTGCACCTTGGTTTGGCTGTGTTGCAAACGGCGATACCGCGCCTTGGTTTGGCTGTGTCGCAAATGGCGATACCGCACCTTGGTTCGGCTGTGCCGCAAATGGCGATACCGCGCCTTGGTTCGGCTGTGTTGCCAGCGGTGATACACTGCCTTGGTTCGGCTGTGTCGCCAGCGGTGATACACTGCCTTGGTTTGGCTGTGTCGCTTGAGGGGACACCTTACCTTTATTCGGCTTTGTTGCCAGCGGCGATACCATGCCTTGGTTCGGCTGTGTTGCCAGCGGTGATACCATGCCTTGGTTCGGCTGTGTTGCCAGCGGTGATACCATGCCTTGGTTCGGCTGTGTTGCCAGCGGCGATACCATGCCTTGGTTCGGCTGTATTGCCAGCGGCGATACCATGCTTTGGTTCGGCTGTGTTGCCAGCGGCGATATCATGCCTTGGTTCGGCTGTGTTGCCAGCGGCGATACCATGCTTTGGTTCGGGAAAGCAGAAGTTCCGGCTACCATTTGACCACTTTCCTGCATGCCATGCTGGAGTGGATTTATCATTGGATAACCATAACCCCATTCAGGGCCAACGCCCATTGGCATGCTGGATGGAGATGGGTAACTGCCGACAAATACCATCCCCGGCGGACACTCAAATGGCGCCTCGTTGCCTTCATGCATTGGGCTTACCGTACTTCCGAATGGCACAGGTTGATGCCAATCTCCGTAACCGTAGCCATGTTCCATGTGAGCAGGCATGGTCATTGGTTGACCAAATCCATACCCCGACTGAATTGGCATGGTCATCGGTTGCCCGTAACCATATCCCATCTGAGCCGGCATAGTCATCATTGGCTGATGATGCCCATATCCTCCGTAAGTAGGCTGTTGTGCAGCTGGCGAGATTGCTTCAGGTGCTTTTGGCAAATCATACAAGGATAATGCTTCGGTTGCTGGGATGCCATATTGCTTGAATAAATCAACATTTGGCTTGTATTCGGAATGAATCGGTTTTAGCTTTTTCTCAACAGGCTTTTCGATTGGCAGTGCCTTTTTGGCTGGCTCAACTGCTGCCGCCTTAGGGGCAGGAAGAGGAGCTGGTTCTACTGGCTTCACAATAGGTGCTGTTGGTTTTTTCTCTTGTACAGGTGCAACAGGCGTTTCAGGAGCAGGGGCTACCGGTGCTGGTGCAATAGGCGCAGTTGGCGTCTTGCCTGCAATTGGAGCTGTTGGTGTTTTTCCAATAATAGGCGCTGTAGAAAGCTTTCCGACCCAGCCCTGTACCCCTTGCATGATTGAGCTTGGGTGAAGGGCGTGATGGCCTCCCGTGTTTTGTGCCACGCTCTGCCCAGCTTGTTGTCCAGTACCTCCAGTACCTTGGCCACCAGTTCCTTCAGTCATGGTTTCGCCTACTTTAGGGATATTCACAACTTCACCAGTAAGCAATACATTCGGATTTTTGAGCTGCGGATTCGCTTTAATCATATCCGCGAGAGGCACGCCCCAAGCTTTCGAGAGCTTCCAAAGGGTATCACCTTGTTTCACAATATGCTGATGCATGATGTCCATTCCACCTCCTGCGCCGCCCGCGATGCTTGAAGGAATTTTCAGCTTCATGCCAACATCAATGGCGTCCGGATTCGTAATACCCGGGTTCAGCTTCAAAAGCTCTTCGAGCGATACATTATACTTTTGGCCGATAAAGTATAACGACTCGCCTTTCTTCACAATATGGATTTTCACTCGTTGTTAACCTCCTGTCACGTTCTGAATAACCAGGCACTGCTAATGCCTATTATCAATCCTTACATCCTATGCAGAATATGGGCAGGTGTCTCCACTTTCACAAAAAAAATAGTAAAAAGCCGAGTTCACCCAACAGAGTGAACTCGGCTTTCTATTCCAATATCGATTAAACCTAAGATGTAACGCACAACCAGCTATGCTTATTTCTTGAATTCAGTAAAGCTTGGATAGCTTCCTAATACGCGAACCTGACATCCGATTGCTTCAATTTCTTGAATGGCTGAAGGTAGTAAAACAGTATCAAGAGCCATATCAATGTCGATGAAGAAATAATAATTGCCGAGCTTCTTCTTCGTCGGGCGCGATTCAATTCGGGTCAAGTTGATTTTGCGCCATGCAAAAGCAGAAAGAACCTGGTGGAGCGCTCCCGGGTAATCCTCTGGCAATGTAATTAAGATGCTCGTTTTTATTTTATCGGATTTACGATCGGTATAGGGCTCTGATCCGACCAGCAAAAACCGAGTGTAATTATTATCATGATCTGTAATCTCACTTGCGAGAACATCAAGCTTCTCGTTCGCAGCAGCTGTCATCGTGCCAATAGCTGCCAAACCGGCATTCGGGTTATTTTGAACGATTCTAACGCCCTCAGCTGTACTGCTGACATGTTCTGTAACCGCATGCGGAAGATGTGTTCGCAGAAATTGCAAGCACTGTGCGATCGCTACAGGATGGCTGATCACTTTAGTAATACGTGAGTAGTCCATTTCCCCATTATCGTTTAACAGTTCAGATTGCCGGCCGATCAAATTTTGAATGGAGGGATAAACCCACTCCGCTTGAATCGGAATATCAACCTCATGTACAAGCCAATCCATATGAAGGCTAACAGAACCCTCAATCGTATTCTCGATCGGAATGATGCTGTAATCACTTATTCCATTGACAGTAGACAGGAACACATCGGATATTAGCCGATGATGCTTCCAGTTTATTTCTTCACCGCGGAATAAATGTCTTGCTGCCTCATCCGATACGGAGCCAGCAGGTAAAACCGCTATCGTCTTCATCGCTTCATATCTCCTTTAATTCGATCCGGAAGAGGAATCGCAGGCTGCGAAGAAATTTCCTCTATCGTAATTTGAGGACCTTGAGCGCTTGGCGACAGCCATAGCGTATTTGCTTCAATGCCCTCCTGCTTCAGCGTATCAAGCAGAAATGTTTCAAGCATGGATTCGCCCGAGCTGTGTGCAGCACCGGCTTCCGTATCCTCAACAAATGCAATCAGCGTCGGCCCTGCTCCGCTTAGCGCAGCACCAAGCGCGCCGTGCTCTACCGCGCGCTCCAGTATAGTTGCCATGCCGGGAATCAAGGCTGCACGGTAAGGCTGGTGCAGCCGATCCTTCATCGCATGGCGAATCATACCTAGCTCGCCGCCAGCAAGCGCCGCGACGAGCAAAGAGCTGCGGCTGACGTTAAATATGGCGTCAGCCATACTGATTGAAGACGGAAGCGCATGACGCGCCTTCTCCGTCGACAGCTGAAAGGCTGGAATCGCGACAAGCGTCTTCAGCTTGTGATGCGGCTCAATTCTAACATAATCTGCTCGCTCTCCATCCCAAGCCGAGACGACAATGCCGCCGTATAGTGACGCGCCGACATTGTCCGGATGGCCTTCCAGCGCTGTTGCCATTTGGAACAGCTTATCATCCGTGAGCGGACTGCCAATCAATGCGTTCGCAGCAACCAGAGCGCCTACGATTGCAGAAGCGCTGCTGCCTAGTCCACGAGTGAGCGGAATATCGCTGTGCATCGAAATCGAGAGCTCAGGCACGGATACGCCTGCTTCTTTGAACACAAGCTGCGCAACCTTATAAATTAAATTCGTTTTATCCTTTGGCAATCCATTCATTTGATCACCGAAAAACTGGAATTCCGTTTGCTCAGAGATGCTCATTTCAATCCATGCGTATAGCGAAAGAGCCATCCCAAGCGTATCAAAGCCTGGTCCGAGATTTGCTGTACTTGCTGGTATTTTTACGATTACTCTGCGATTGTTCATAAGATTTATCCTTCTACGCGATAGACGCTTTTCACTTTATGAACGACATCCAGCGAGTCAAACTTAGCAAGCACCTTCTGGATAGCCGCTTTGTTCGCGTCATGAGTGATGATGATGATCTCAGCTTCCGGATTAGACGGTGTCGGCTGCTGCAAAACCGACTCCAAGCTGACCTCAAAGTCAGCGAATACTTGCGTTATGCGTGCAAGAACGCCGGCACGATCTGCCACTTTAAGCAAAATGAAATATTTAGATGAGATCTGCTCGTCAGTCTTGAGCTTCTTCTCTTTATAAGCAAGGCTTCCCTGCATGCCGTTCACACCAAGCTTCAGGTTTTTCACAACAGCAACCAAATCGGATACGATCGACGTAGCAGTCGGAAGCTCACCCGCGCCTGCACCGTAGAACATCGTTTCACCAACAGCTTCGCCATATACATAAACCGCGTTAAACACGCCGTTTACCGATGCGATAGGATGCGATTGCTTCACCATCGTTGGTTGAACGCTGATGCTGATCAAATCATCCTGGCGCTCTGCGATACCAAGCAGTTTCACTTCATAGCCAAGACGCTTCGCGTACAAAATATCTTCTTTGGATACTGATGAAATGCCTTGAACGGATACATCCTCAAGCGCAACATTGGCACGGAATCCGATCGTAGCGAGAATTGTCATTTTGCGCGCTGCATCAAGTCCTTCGACATCTGATGTCGGGTCTGACTCCGCATAACCAAGCTCCTGTGCTTCTTTAAGCACATCTAGATACGAAGCGCCTTCTTGACTCATCTTTGTCAAAATAAAATTCGTTGTGCCGTTCACAATGCCCATAATTTTATTAATGCGGTCGGAGGCGAAACCTTCGACAAGTGTACGAATAATCGGAATACCGCCGGCTACGCTCGCTTCATACAAAACATCGCAGCGGTTTTCTTTGGCTTTGGCCAATATTTCAGGACCGTGCATTGCCATCAAATCTTTATTTGCCGTTACGACATGTTTGCCGAGGGACAGCGCTTCTAGAATATATTCTTTCGTAAGCCCAATTCCACCCATAACCTCAACGATAACATCAATTTCAGGGTGGCGGATGACTTCCCAAGGATCCTCAGTTAGCTTGCTTGCATCCACTGCAATATTACGCGATTTGCTTTTATCTTGAACGAGCACCTTTTCAATTACGATCGGCGAACCGACCTGGCTAGCCAAATCATCCTGATGTCCCTCAACAATTCGAACTACACCTGTACCAACTGTACCAAGACCCAATAAACCAACTTTAACCGGCTTCATATATACCCTCCATTATCAATTCTGTTATCCTTGTCCGATGACCGAAGCTTTACGCACGCCTGGTTGACTGCGAAGCATTTCAACCAGCGATGACAGTTCTCCGGAAAGCTGCGAAATATCGACCGAAATGACGACATTAGCGAAACCTTGGAGCGGAATGGACTGATTCATCGTCAGCACATTGCCATCTTGGCTCGCCACCATGCTAAGTACGTTGGAGAGTACGCCTGAACGATGCTCCAAATCCATAGAAATGGTCGCAATACGTTCTCGTTCCAGCTCATTTAGCGCGTAGACACCATCTTTATACTTATAAAAAGCGCTTCGGCTAAGTCCAACACGTTCAACCGCCTCATGTACGGTTGCCGCATCTCCTCGGCCAAGCATCTCCTTCACTTGTATCGTCTTCATAATCGCTTCCGGTAAAATATCCTCTCGAACGACATAATAGCGTTTCGTCACTATACGTCCTCCTCAAAAAGACAATTGTTCACCTATAGTGGACATTATATCGAAATATACAGTTTGGGGCAATAGGCAAAACAAGAAAAGACGGCTTTCGCCGTCTTCATTTGTTAATATGTGCGAATGCTCTAGCCATTCGGATTATAGTCGCTGCCCTCGAAGAATTCAAAAGCAAAGTCGCCGATTTGAACCATATCGCCGTCTTTTGCCCCCATCTTGCGAAGCTCGGCATCGACACCCATTTTGCGCATCGTGCGTGCAAAACGCATAACTGCATCATAAGAAGTCAAATTCATCCGTTTCATGTAGTTGCTAATGCCAGCACTAACAATAACGAACACTTCATCTTCCTTATGGATGGTGAAAGTCGTTTCTTCGCGCTTCTCGTACGTATAAACTTTACGCTCAGCAACATCTTTCACATCCGCGATTTCAACTTCCTCTGAAACCGTATCAAGAATATCAGCTGCTTTATATAGTAGCTCCTGTACGCCTTTTTTCGTTAGCGAGGAGATTGGCAAAATTTCATATTGACGTTCACCGCTAACTTCTGCGAGCTTTTGCTTGAATAACTCAAGCTGCTCCTCAGAATCCGGCATGTCCATTTTGTTTGCAGCAATAATTTGCGGACGATCTGCTAGCTTCTCATTATAGAGAACAAGCTCCTCGTTGATTTTCACCCAATCATCAAAAGGATCGCGTCCTTCAGACGCTGACATATCGATAACATGAACGATAACCCTCGTCCGCTCTACATGACGAAGAAACTCATGACCTAGACCAACGCCTTCATGCGCTCCCTCGATAAGTCCAGGCAAATCAGCCATTACGAAGCTGCGGCTATCGCCAACGTCTACAACACCTAGATTCGGTGTAATGGTCGTAAAGTGATATGCGCCGATTTTCGGCTTAGCGCCAGAAACGACAGATAGCAGGGTTGATTTGCCTACGCTTGGGAAACCAACAAGGCCTACATCTGCCATTACTTTAAGCTCAAGAACAACCCAGCGCTCTTGTCCTTCTTCACCATTCTCCGAAATATAAGGAGCTGGATTGTTTTGCGTAGCGAAGCGAATGTTGCCGCGTCCGCCGCGTCCGCCTTTTGCAATAACGATTTGTTGACCGTGACGAGTCATATCTGCAATAATTTCTTGCGTATCATCATCAACGATTATTGTACCGGGCGGAATCCGTACGATTGTATCATCAGCGCCCGCTCCGTGCATGCTTTTTACTTTTCCGCGCTCGCCGCGATCAGCCTTGAAATGCTTCTGATAGCGGAAGTCCATCAGTGTACGCAAACCCTCGTCAACTTGAAAGATCAAGTCGCCGCCTCGGCCTCCGTCGCCACCTGCAGGACCGCCCTGCTCTACATACTTCTCACGGCGAAAAGAAACGATACCATCGCCTCCGTCGCCGCCTTTTACAAATATCTTCGCTTTATCGACAAACATGATGTGCCCCCGTTCATGCGCGCATTTCCGCCCTCAGCAACACCTTTGCATACGGCTGCTCGAAGTTGATCGGCTGCATTGGCGCGCCTTCCAACTGCTGTTGTATTTTTTGCTTCCATTGCTGTTCATTCATTAGTTCGCCATCATAATAGAAGGCTGCATACAGTGCATCCTCATCCAGCGATAGCTCCAGCGTAAGAACAGCAGCATTACCATAGCCAGGCTTAGCCGCAAACCGATATGCGTTAATCGTATGAATGAGCGTTTCGGCTATTTGATCGGCATCTGCCGTTATTTCGTTTAAATGAATGTCGCCTTTAATTACAATTTGTAACTCCAGCGAATTCGATATCGTACGAAACGATTGAATATAACTAATCAGTGATGGAACCCCTAGCTTGGATATACTGCTCTCCACAGCCATCCGTTCACTTATTTTCTCCACATACTCGGCGGCTTTATCCAGCTTTTTGAGCCTAATATAGCCAAACACGACTTGCAGGTCGTTCATCCAGTCATGACGATGATGATTGAGAGTTCGTATTGCAGAGTTTTGCAACGATTGAATCGTTCGCGCAGTCCGCTCTGCGTGCTCTTTCCGTTCCGTTCGTATCCAGTAAGTCGCAACAGCTATAAGCCAAACGAGAAAGACAGCAGTTAACCACACTTGATTGGGCCAAATAAGTACAGCGGCGCATGGCAACAAAATGGTTGCCGCCGCGTAATATTTCACCGTTGTTAAGCGTCCCATCGATTAAACCTACTTTCTTCGTATTTCCCGAAAATATAACAACATATATATTATATTTTCCCGTCAAAGCTGCTTCAGCGTCCAAGACGCCTTAGGCATTTTTGCTTGCTTATCCAGTATATCACGCGGCCGTCCTACGGTCATCAGCCATGGAATAAAAAAACCCGGCCAAGCGATGCAGGCCGGGGCTTGTTGCATATATAAGGTTGTATTAAGCTTCTACTGCTGCAGCTACCGGAGCAAGAACAGCTGGATACACGCTCACTTTTTTGCGGTCGCGTCCCCAACGTTCGAACTTCACTACGCCTTCTACTAATGCAAAAAGCGTATCGTCTTTCCCGATGCCTACGTTAGTTCCTGGGTGAATTTTTGTTCCGCGTTGACGAAACAAGATGCTTCCAGCAGATACGGTTTGACCGTCAGCACGTTTAGCGCCAAGGCGTTTCGACTGTGAGTCACGTCCGTTTCTAGTGGAACCTACACCTTTCTTCGAAGCGAAGAGCTGAAGATTCAGTTTCAACATAGTTATTCCCTCCTTCTAAAGGATTGGTGAGCAAAGCTGCACCGTAAGCATGAACTAGAGGCTTGTAAAACAAACCTGCACCGAATGCTTACGCATTAAGATGTTCATGAATAACGACATGCTTGCCGTATGATTTTGCAATAGTGTCAAGCATAACCGCCATCGATTCCAGCAGCAGCTGCATCCGGCCGTCTGAAGCCTCGTCTGCAAGCGTCGGAATATCCGACGATAGCCAGCCGTTCTTCATCTTGGCAGGGAGCTCCTCTCCCGCTAGAGCTTCGATCGCGTTAACGGTACCAACCGAGATGGCTGATACACCCGCACAAACGATATCTTTGCCGGGCTTCGCATATTTAGCATGTCCTTCGACCGCAAATGATACGATACGTCTGTCAGCGGCTCTTCGTACAAAGGTAACTGTTATCATAGAAATTCCTCTTACGCTTGGATTTTCTCGATTGTTACTTTTGTGAACGGTTGACGATGACCTTGCTTACGACGATAGTTCTTTTTGGCTTTGTATTTGTAAACGATGATTTTTTGGCCTTTGCCTTGTTTCTCGACTTTGCCTGTTACTGTAGCGCCGGAAACAACCGGAGTTCCAGTTACAAGACCGTCACCTTTAGAAACCGCCAAAACACGATCAAACGTTACGCTTTCGCCTGCTTCAGAATCCAGTTTTTCGATGTAGATTACATCGCCTTCCTGAACTTTGTATTGCTTGCCGCCAGTTACGATAATTGCGAACATTGTTGGTGCACCTCCTTATTTTCGAAGACTCGCCTAATTCAGGTGGCTCACGGCATGCGCCGCAAACGCTTGTTTACCCAATCGGAGCGGTACTTGTACGTCCCATTCCAATGAGGTACGAGACACACACCCAAAGATTGTACCATACTATGCAAGCTATATCAATTCATCCAACAAGAAAATTTAAACTATTTATACAACTCTGATCATTTTATGTGCGCTCCGCAGCTCTCACAGCGCTCGATCAGTTGATGGACTGCATTCTCACGAGCCTTTTTACGCGTCATTTCAATTAATCCGAGCTTTGTCCAGCCCAAAATCGTACATTTGGTTTGATCATTGCGCGCTTTCTCTACGAGTCTTTGCATAACCTGCTCGCGATGGTTGTCCTGCTCCATATCAATAAAATCAATAATAATAATGCCGCCTACATCTCGAACTCGGAGCAATCTTGCAATCTCGTCTGCTGCTTCCATATTCGTACGAAACACAGTGTCCTCAAGGCCAGATGTCCCAATAAATCTGCCTGTGTTCACATCAATAACCGTCAGAGCTTCCGTCTCTTCCCATATGAGGTGCCCTCCGCAGGTAAGCTGAATTTTGCGCTCGAACGCTCTCGTTACCTGC
Source organism: Paenibacillus sp. 01T431 (assembly GCF_056398625.1). Lineage (NCBI taxonomy): Bacteria > Bacillati > Bacillota > Bacilli > Caryophanales > Paenibacillaceae > Paenibacillus > Paenibacillus sp. 01T431. The sequence continues at coordinate 184,814 of NZ_JBFTPT010000013.1, read as the reverse complement.
TCCGTCACACGATACGTATCAAATAAAGAATTGCCTTGCCTTGATTCAAAACATTTTAACCGCTCACGAAGCTGAGGGGTCATTTCCTCCAGCAGTGCTGACGCTTCCTCAAACCTCTCCGCATTGTCTATCCATATTTCATCCATATCCATCGTAAGCGTGTCTCGTACAGCCCTCCGCATGAGACCTGCCTCTCTGTGCAGCTCGCTTGGCGCACTCGCTTCCACGCTTCGTTCCGAAATGCTTTGCCAAATCTCTCTTAACCCAGCGACATCGGCATGCAAAGACAGCTCGCTTTCAGCTCCAGCCGCCGTTCTTAAAATAATGCCTTCCTCCAGCTCACGCAGCTTCTCGCCTATGGCTCGCAATCTCGACCGCTCGCTTTCGGAACTGATTTTTTTGGAAACGCCAATATAATCGGCATTTGGCATATAAACAAGAAACCGGCCAGGCAGTGAAAAATGTGTAGTGACACGGGCGCCTTTGCCACCCAGCGGCTCCTTCATAACTTGTACGAGCAATTCCTGTCCAGGCTTGACCATATTTTGAATGAGCGGCTTTTCAGCTGGCTGTTTTTCCAAATGAGGGTGGAGCAGCTCATCAATGTACAAAAATGCATTTTTAGCTAGTCCTACATCTACGAAAGCCGCCTGCATGCCAGGCAGCACGTTCACGACACGACCTTTATAAACATTGCCAACCAAACTGCTTGCTTTTGATTTTTCCATAAAAAATTCGACTAGGCGGCCATTTTCCAGTACAGCGGTTTGCAGCATTTCACCGTTAACGTGCATCAACATTTGCTTCATTCCTGAATATCACCTGCCCGTACGCTTTTCATCTATTTTAACTGAAAAGTTCCGACACTGCACGATTCGGATTATTTTCGGACAAACATCCTTCTACAATTTTCTGCTCCGGAAGCACTCTGACCTCCTTGCTGTGCGACTCCACCATGTATATCAAATGATATCGCTCCCTTTGAAAGAGCCTTGCTACCGAGATGATTGACTGCTTGCCGCTTACGATTATAGGACTTGCAATGTGTCCGAGCCTCAGCGCCTGCAGCGTGATCCTTTCCCGGTACATCAGAAAACGATAAAACAAATATGGAACATTACGATAATATGTCCAGTTCGTCATCACAAGAAATATGCCGACAATGAGCAGATTGAGTTGAATGCCATCCTTATACACTAACCATGGAAGCAAGGAGACGATGATCATCAGCACACTAAAAAACAAGCTGATTCGCGCGCTCCAAATAAGCATTTTATAATAGTTAACCGTATAGCTTAATGCCGCCTGCAGCAGCTTCCCTCCGTCTAGCGGGTGAATAGGCAGCAGGTTGAACAAGCCGATCATTAGATTTGCTTTCCATACATACTCCGCCCATGCTAAGTCCCATATGCCAAGCTGCCCGCAGCCCCAAGCAGCTAGTCCCATCCAAACGTTTTGCAAGGGACCCGCAATCGCTACAATTGCTTCTTCTTTTGCAGGTACACCGCCGGCTTCCTCAACCTCTACAACACCGCCAAAGGGCAGCAGCTTTACTTCCTTTATCGTCCAGCCATAGCCCCGAGCTACAATAACATGGCCGATTTCATGGACAAGCACGAGTAAAAACAAGGTAATCAGCTCGGCAAAATATCCTGTCATGACCGACCCAAGCATAATGATAACGAACAACGGATGGACCGACCATAGGATTCCTTTCCATTTAATCAATCGGTATCACGCCCACGGGATCGATATACAAATCATTTTGTTTAACAGCAAAATATAGCAGGCTTGGCTGCGTACCTTCAGCTTTCAGCAGGTTGCCGATAGAATCCCCTGCCTCAACCCAGTCATTTACTTTAACATTCGTTTTCCCAAGCATCCCATATACGGTTACGCGCTGATTGACATGCTGGATAACAATAGTCGAACCTTGCGTGCTCTGATCTGATAATAGCAATACGCGCCCCGTCTCTGCCGCAACAACCTCTGCTTCAGAGCTTCCAGCAAGCTCTATACCATTAAGCATCTCCGCAAACGTTCGAACAAGCGATCCTCCTTCCAATGGGGTTACGATAGGCAGCTTTACCGTTCCATCCGCGCCTACCGCAGGTTCAGGATTGTCCTGAAAAATAGGAATAAAGGATGGAGCCCCGGCAAACGTTTCCTTATACCAAGCAGCCGCAGCTGCAAAATCAATCTCATCCGTAAGCGCTTGTTTCACAAGCGCTTGTCCCTTGAGCGTGTATTCCGTATCATAGCGAAACATAGCCCATACCGCGCCAAATAACAGCAATGCTACTGCTAGCTTCCATTTCAGCTCCTTGCCGAAAGTATAATTATTTTTCCCGCCGCCTGATCCCGGATCGTTCCCATTCGATACAACTGGCCCTTTTACAAATCTTCTATTATCAACATACCCTTTGTCCTCGTTCCAATTTGCCCATGGATTAGGATTGGTTTTCCAAACGACCTCTGGATCAAGCTCCTCCGCCTCGTCTTCATCAAAATATTCGTGCTTGTATGGCATGCGAGGGTCTGAATATATGTCCTCTTCTTGTAAAGGCACAGAGTTCCGATCCCCTGTATTTTGATTTTTATGCTGATTGCGCCGCTTCTCATTATCCTTCATTAACATCTCATTTTTCCCCCGCTTCCATCGTCCTTGGGACAGCTTGTTCCTTTATACATGGATATGTGGGGATTGAGACAAGTATGCGAGCGCAGCTGATCATAAAAAAAAGCCACCCCAAGATCGGATAACATCCGTCTCAGAAGCAGCTTTCTAACTTGGCTAACCTTTAGTCAGCCATCTCATATTTTTCTTGATGTGCCTTAATGCTGAATACAAGTCCGATTGACAACATATTAAGCAGTAGAGATGTGCCTCCATAACTAATAAACGGCAGCGTAATTCCCGTAATTGGCATAATTCCAATCATCATTCCGATGTTTTGGAACACCTGGAACACATACATGGACACGATGCCAATAATAATGTACGAGGCTCGCAAATCATAACACTTAAAAGCAATAATAATCATCCGATATATGAGCAAGAAATACAGAAGCAATAAGATGGCTGCGCCTTGAAAACCAAATTCCTCGCCGATAACAACAAAAATCGAGTCAGAATACGGATAAGGTACAAAACCGCCATTTTTCATATCGCCTTGCATATAACCGTCACCGTTTAAACCGCCTGAACCGATTGCAATTTGTGCATTTTCCGATTGATGTTTATCATCTGCAGTTGCCGTCTCCGGATTAATGAATGTATTAATCCTTTTATGCCAATGTCCCATTTCATTATCTTTCAAGTAATTGTAAATTTCTTGATTGAATGTATTGAACAGAGAAACAAAAAGGACAAGACTTACAACAACGACGGTAATCCCTGTAATGACATGAGAATATTTGACATTCCCAATCCATAACATCCCTAACACGATGACTACGTATATGATCGCATTGCCGAGATCCGGCTGAATCATTACGAGCATAAACGGCAATAAAGCAAATGCTGCAATCGGAAGCAAGTCTTGTGTGAACGTCAGCCGATCGCCTTGCCGTCGTCCCATAATATAAGCGATACCGATAATGAGTATAATTTTGACCATTTCCGCAGGCTGAAACGATAAGGCTCCAAACTGAAACCATCCTCTAGCCCCATTGATTACCGCTCCAAAGAAATAAACAAGAATCAACAATGTAACCCCTATGCCATAAAGGACATGCCAGCTCTTGAGAACGATACGATAATCAAATAAGGTGGCTGCGATAGCTACAAAAAAGCCTAAGCCGTAAAACTTCAGCTGTTTGATCTCATGACCGGCGTACTTTGGATTATTTGCAGTTGCACTATAGACAAGTACGATACTGATAATCATAAGGAAAACTAAGATTATCAAAATTCCCCAATCCAGCTTTTTTAATTTGTTAAGCAAGTCGTAATCATCCTATTCCGAGGAACTTACGGAAACGTTTGAACGCTCCCGCCTTCTCATCAAGCAGCATGAGAGGAACCATGTCGCCAAGTATGCGGCGTGCGATGTTCCGGTAGGCGATTGCGGCACGTGAAGCCGGATTCATAACTGTCGGCTCTCCGCTGTTTGCAGCAGAAATAACTTTCTCATCATCAGGTACGATTCCGATCAAATCGACTGCCAGCACTTGACAAATTTCATCGATATCCAACATTTCCCCGGTTTTCATCATATTTTGACGAATCCGGTTAATGATTAGCTTACTTGGTATTTTCTCCTGCTCCAGCAGTCCGATTACACGATCGGCATCCCGCACTGCAGCGTTCTCAGGTGTAGTAATCACGATAGCCCGATCGGCACCTGCAATTGCGTTTCGAAAGCCATGCTCAATCCCCGCTGGGCAATCAATAATAACATAGTCATGCTCTTTCTTGAGCTCTAAAATCATATTTCGAACTTGTTCAGGCGTAACAGAATCCTTATCCTTCGTCTGTGCGGCAGGAAGCATGTACAGCTCTTCAAAGCGTTTGTCCTTAACGAGCGCCTGATTCAAGCGGCAGCGGCCCTCGGCAACATCAACCAAATCATAAATGATTCGATTCTCAAGTCCCATAACCACGTCCAGATTGCGAAGTCCAATATCTGTATCAACCATGCAAACCTTCTTACCAAGTAAAGCTAGCGCGGTACCCAGGTTCGCCGAAGTGGTCGTCTTGCCGACGCCGCCTTTCCCTGATGTTACAACAATCGCTTCTCCCATATTCTACACTCCTTTAAACATTATAGGATTATGCCGTATGCGGAATAATTGCGCTAGCTTATCAATTTGCATTCTACCTTCACTTAAGAAGGCGAACTCCATAGAGGCATCGCCGGTCATCCATTCCTCTGGCGGTCTGCTGATTACATCCGCAATGCGGAGCTGAGTTGGCCGCATGAGTGAAGTCGCTATAATCACGTCCGTCCTCCCGCCAATCCCAGCATGCGCGGTTCCGCGCAATGCACCCAGCACATATATGTCACCTGTACACATTAAAGTACCGCCTGGATTCAAATCGCCGATTAAAAGTAAATCCCCATCATGCTCATAAGTTTGGCCTGAGCGTATAATAGACGTGAGCACTTGCAGATTAGGTTGCTGTCCGAGCTGAGGATCGATCTTAGGCGCTTCAGACTCAACAGATTGAACCATTAGGTTTCCTTGTGAACGTATCACGTTTTTGATGCGATCTTTATCATCATCAGAAATCTGCCTGGATCCAAGCTTCACCTGAACGTGAACAAGGGGACCTGTGAGCAACTGCTGATGCGTCTTCTCCAGCTTGTATTGCAATTCATCTAGAAGCGTCGCAAATTCACATTTATCGTCGAGAAGGAACACGAGACCTTCTTTTACACCCTTAATAATAATATGCTGCTTATCGGTCACGTTCGTCCCTCCCCAACCTAATGGATTCTTGCTAAGCTGGGCAAAATCCTGCCTGCAGCAATATTTTATTCCTCATCCTTCTCTGCTTTGACCAATGTCTGCCCTTCAAACCATTTTCGCGCCGGTACATAACACAAGAGTGCAAACGCCAGCTGTAAAAATAAACTAGGAAGGATATGATCGATAAGAGCCCATGCATAACTTTCATTCGTAATTCGAAATGCCTTGTAAATGAAATATATGGCGCTGTCATATAGAATGCAGGCAAAACCCACAACAGAAATCGCCATCATAAGCGTTGAACGGCGATGCTCCAGCAATACGCCAGTAAAGTAACCCATTAAACCCATAATAAACGCATTAATTCCAAGCAGATGACCAAAGTATACAATATCCTGAAGCAATCCGAAGCTTATGCCAAGCATGAGTGCAAGATGCCTTCTGCTATATAGACCTGAGAAGATGACCATTACAAATACAAAGTGAGGAATGATCCGTTGACCGAAGCCGGCTGGAATAATCCACGGCATCACTGCTCCCTCGATAACAAACAAGAGCAACATGAGCAGGATGATTCGGTTCAAGCTCATTTCTCGGCTTCCTCCATTTCAGGGACCTGAACAACAAATACCTCAGTCAGATGATCAAAACTTGCTGATAGCTTGACCGATGCTGTATATGTAAGGCCGAAGTCGCCAAGCTGCTTGTTTTCAACCGTTCCGACAACGAGTCCTCTTGGATAAATTCCGCCAAGGCCAGATGTAATAACTGTATCTTGAAATTCCATTTTATCGTCTTCGGCGATTTTCGTCATAACGATTCTTGACGTTTCCTTGTTGTAGCTGCTCAGAACACCAAATGATTCATTCTCACGACCCATAATCGTCACAGCAATGGAGTTGAACGTTGGTGATGCTTCGTCAAGTTCTGTAATTGGAGTAACAGCTGCCGAATTGGGGGTTACTGAACTTACAAGACCGATCAACCCCTCTATGGTTGTTACGGCCATATTCGGTTTGATGCCATCTCTGGAACCTAGGTTAATCGTCATCGTGCGGTTATTCGCATCGTTGCTGATCGATACAACCTGTGCGATCAAATAATTATAATTGTACATCTCTTTCTGACGCTGTGTGAACGAGAGTTCTGCCTTTAAACGTTCATTCTCTTTTTCTACGAAATTGTAATTAATCTTGTCACGAGAATAAGCTGCAGCTGTAAGGCGCAGCTGCTCATTTTCTTCATAAATCGTACGTAAATTACTAATATCCTCGAAGAAGCCCGCTATATAACCAGCGGGCTTGTAGAACCATTGCTGCACGTATGCTGCCGAATCCTTCAAAAATTTCTCCGGCCACGATAATTCCTTGCGGTCGCTTAGCGAGAAGCCGATGACCGCTATGAATAAAATAAACCCGATCATAAGCATAAACATACGCTTATTTCTCATTAGCTTAAACAGCTCGACCACCTGCCCATTTCATATCCGTTTCCCCATCGGACCTAACTTAGCGTCTCGAACGAGATGAGCTTCTTGCTTTAAATAAATGAATATTATCGAGCGAGCGGCCAGTACCGATCGCAACACAATCAAGCGGATTGTCAGCAACAATAACAGGCATGCCTGTCTCTCTTTGAAGCAGCTTGTCCAGATTGCGCAGCAAGGCGCCGCCGCCTGTGAGTACGATACCGCGATCCATAATGTCCGCAGACAACTCCGGCGGGCATTTCTCCAGCGTTACTTTCACCGCGTCAACAATGGCATTAACGGTATCTGCTAATGCTTCTGTAATCTCATCGGATGTAATCGCTAGTGTCTTAGGCAATCCCGATACGAGATCGCGTCCACGAATTTCAATCGTTTCAGGACGATCCAGTGGAAGTGCTGAACCAATTTCCATCTTCAACTGCTCGGATGTACGTTCCCCGATCATGAGATTGTATTGTCTTTTAATATATTGAATAACCGCTTCATCCATCTCGTCACCAGCTACACGAATGGATCTCGCCGTAACGATTCCGCCTAATGAAATAACAGCAACCTCTGTTGTACCTCCACCAATATCAACTACCATGCTGCCTGTCGGCTCCCATACAGGCAAATCAGCACCAATCGCTGCTGCGAATGGTTCTTCAATCGTATAGGCCTCACGAGCTCCAGCTTGCTTAGTCGCATCCTCGACCGCGCGTTTCTCAACCGCTGTAATGCCTGACGGCACACAAACCATAACGTTTGGATGACGAGGAAATAAAGAACGCTGCTTTTGAGCTTGGCGAATAAAATATTTAATCATCGTAGCGGTCGTTTCAAAATCAGCGATAACGCCATCTTTCATCGGACGAACAGCACGAATGTTGCCGGGCGTTCTACCGATCATTTTTTTGGCTTGCTCGCCTACTGCTTCAATTGTTTTTGTATCTGTACGAAGGGCCACCACGGAAGGCTCCCTTACCACAATTCCTTTTCCCTTGACGAATACCAACGTATTCGCTGTTCCTAAATCAATACCCAAATCTTTCGAAAAACCACCAAACATGTTCTTGCTCCCTTCTAATTGCCACATCACTTTATTATATTACATATGACCTTGTTCCTTCAAACTTACGAATCTTCCGTCACCGATTACCAAATGGTCAAGAACTTCTATTCCGACTAGCTGTCCAGCTTCCACTAGACGTCCCGTTAAGGCAATGTCTTCCGGGCTTGGCGTAGGATCGCCGCTTGGGTGATTATGAACACAAATGATAGATGCACTGTTACGTGAAATAGCTGCACGAAATACTTCTCGAGGATGTACTAGCGATGCATTAAGCGTACCGACAGATAAGGTTTCGCGGGCAATAATATGGTTTTTTGTGTTTAAAAACAAACATACGAAGTGCTCCTTCTTCAAATAGCGGAGCTCTTCCATCACATATTCCGCAGCATCCTGCGGCTTGCGCACAATAACCGTCTCACCATGCTGACTCCGGGAAATTCTTCTCCCCAGTTCAATGCCAGCACGAAGCTGAATCGCCTTTGCCGGACCAATTCCTCGAATGGCTGTTAATTGTTCCATGCTCATATCCATTAAATTACGCAGGCTGCCGCATTGCTTAAGCACCGCTCCTGCCAAATGTACGGCGGATTGCCGCTTCGTACCTGTGCGCAGCAGTATGGCTAACAATTCGGTATGGCTAAGTGCTTCTGCCCCATATTTCATCATGCGCTCTCTTGGACGTTCTTCATGGGGGACTTCACGCAAAATCATAGGTTGCGGCAACATGTCCCAATCCCGCCTCTTCGAAAAAATGAATTATTCATATCCTGCCACATTCATGAAAAAAAATCCGATTGAAATCAATTAAGTTACCTTTTAAAAAACAGCAATGTCATAGGAAGCGAGCATGTCTGAGAGAAGCGATAACGGCAAGCCAACGACATTAAAATAACAGCCGTCAATTTGCTCTACAATCGTCGCTCCAAGTCCTTGTATGCCATATGAGCCCGCCTTGTCCCTCGGCTCGCCGGTAGCAACGTACCTAGCAATCTGATCCTCACTAAGCGGCTTCATCATTACCTTCGTTTTGCGATGGGCAACCAATGCTTCCCCGCTTGTAGAGAGAACACAAGCAACTCCTGAATACACTTCATGGGAGCGGCCTTGAAGGCGTCTAAGCATAGACTTTGCCTCTTCGTCGTCAGCAGGCTTGCCAAGCACATCTCCGTCAAGCACGACAATGGTGTCCGCACCAATAATTAAAGACGTTGGTACCTCCTGCTTTTGTTGCAGCAGGGGTATGGCTGCTTTTGCTTTGCGCAGGCTGAGCTGCTCTACAACTTCCGATGGCGACCAGCCTGCTTCAATCGTTTCATCCGTATCAGTAGACAAAATATAAACCGGCAAAGAAAGGTCCAGCGATGCGACCAGTTCCTTCCGGCGCGGTGACGAAGAGGCCAGTACTAGCTGGCTAATCGCTTCGTTGCGTAATTTTTTATATTCCATAAATTGAATGCTGCGCTCCTTCATGCTTTCCTTCATGCGTCAATGTCTGCTGTTCTACATTTTGCGGTATAACCATATTGCAATTACGGCTCCAATTAAGCTAAACAAGCTGAATTGCAGATGAAGCGTTAGGTTGAAACTAAGCACATATAGATCGACAGCAGGTGACCATGATGTTTCGATTGGTTTCGTTAAAAAAGAGATGCCTGGAACTGGAGTCAGCCATCGCGCTACTAGAGCACCAGCCAACAATCCAAATATGATAAAAATGAGAAGAATCCAGCCGTTTTTCTTCATCTTTCAACGCCTCTCGCCATGAAATGACACCTAAGACTATTATACGCATGAACCTATTCGTTTACAATGCGCTGATCTTCTCAAACCATTCTTTTTGCGTAATGATCACTTTCATAACTTCCGCTTGTGTCTTCCACAATTGTGCTTGAGAAGGCTTTTTATCGTACTCTACCATCGTCTTTGCTGCCGCATTCATCGCTTGATTGATTTTATCCAAATATGCCTTACCTTCCGCATCTACTATACCTATTCGCAGCGTTTCCGCGTTTTCTGTCCATTTTTGATGCTCGGCTTTCCACGAATTTGCTGCAACATCGCCAAGCGGCGATAAGGTCGGCTGTTCCAGCTGGGCTACTGTTAATTCATCCAACATTTGGACGACTACAGCCGTTTGATCGAAGAAAGATTGTGCTGCTTTTTGATCGCCTTTAAACGGTATTTTTCCTGGATTTACTATATTTACTTCTTTGATATAAAGATCGATTTCCGGCATCATATTCCGAATGACCTGAGCTCCTTTTCGATCTGTACCCATGCCAACATATACGCGATAATCAGCAGCACTTGTCATAGCAGCACCAGCAAGCCCTTTCTCGGCCAATTGCACCATTGCGGCATCCCTGCCCTCTGTATTGCTAAACACGCCAAATTGCAGCAAATAATAAGAACGATCCAGCCCCTTAAGTGCAGCCATCGCAGTATTCGGATCTGGTTTTGCTGCAGGGTCATTTTTATTTTCAACGCCCGCTTCCTTGCTTTCCTCACCTACACCTGCAACCGGTTCTTTGCCTGTACCTTCTTGGACAGAATCTCCAATCACGGGTACTGAGTCAGGCTTATTGCCAGTTCCTCCAGGCCAAATGCTTGCCCCCGTAAACAATGACAACAATAAATAACCAAACAGCGCTCCAGTAGCTAGCGCAGCCGTCACTGACAAAAATACATTAAACCATGATGGCGCTCCCGCCTTACGTTTCGCTCGCGCATAGTTCACTCTTTTTATACTGATTTCGTCTTCAACGAATTCTTCTTCATACGCTTGAATCGGCTCCTGCATATATTCCCTATCTGAATACTTTTCCGCAAATGTCTGTTGATTCTCATGTTGCTCATACGGATCATCTGTAAAAGTTGGTTTTATCGTTTTTTTCTTCTCTTTTGGAGGATTGGGCTGAGCCTGTTTTGGAGTGGATACTGGCTTCGAATCAGCATCTCTAATAAGCTGCTCCAATGCGCCAATATCCTCTTGGAAAGGACTATTCCATGGACTCACTTCGCTGACGGAATGCTTCTCTGTCGATGGGTATAGAGGAACAACTTTCTTGGAAATCGTTTTATTCGCATTGTTATTAGAGTTGTTGGGTGATGCTGCTTTATGATCGAGAGCCTCTTGTTGATTGTCATTGCTGCGGCTTTCTTCGTTAACGGACTGTCCATTGCCATTACGGTCAAAACGATAAGTAATACGGTTTTTCTGAGTCATTTCATCCACTCCTTGTCCCTTTCATCTAGTATTAATCTATGAGACATTTGAGAGATTTAGACCCGTGCCCTTAGAGGGTTGTCTACCAAACCTTCAAAGGTTTTAAATTAAAGAGATTACAATTTCAAACTTCAATTTCAAATCTAAAGAGATTACAATTCAAACTTCAATTTCAAAATTAAAGATTAAATGATTTTCGAACCCACCCAAACCCTCCCTTCCAAGGGAGGGCCCCAAGGGTTGCACCCTCTGGACACCCGCAACTCAACTAACGTACAACCACATCCGGCGTCCAACAGTTCATGAAGCGTTGGAGCGCTTTGTCCCTCTGGGACCCGCTGGAAGCTTCTACAAACCTTGCTGCATCCTCTGAGACTCCCAATTGAAATATTAAAAGTCTGCAACTAGCGTTAATAAGCAAATGTCGCTTGGAGTGAGCTTCGTCCCTACTTAGACACGCTGGAAGCTTCTACAAACCTTACTGCATCCACTAAGACTCGCAATGGGACTAACAAAAGCCTGTCCCGCTTGGATTCGCTCGGCACTTCTTATAACCTTGATGCGTATTCTGAGACCCGTAAACGGATTATTAAGGGTCCGTAAATTTTGATTGTAGATTATGAGGTTTAGTGCACTCCGTCCCGCTGGGAGGCTGTGGAGGCTTTTTAAAGCATAGGTTATTGGGTTGTTGAATTATGAGGATATTGAGCTAGTGCTAGTTTAAATGGGTTGATTAGATCAGTGAATGAGTGAGTGAGTGAGTGAGTGAGGTAAAGAGTGAGAGGTTTATTAGGTAGTGAGTACAAGCCATTGAATTGGGAGACAGTGAGTTGGATTAGTGAGATTCAACTTTATCGATTTTTGAAGCTAATTTTATGTGGGCTTATTTAGAGCCTTTTTTACGAAAGACCCCATACTCATACAAAATGCCCGGTGATTCCGATATGGAATCCCGGGCATTAGCTGCTTATTGGTTTGATTTTAACGATTTCGCTAACGAATCCGCTACCTTCCAAATGTCGCCTGCTCCCATTGTGATAACAAGATCGCCAGGTGCGACCCGTTCAGTCAAGTATGCAAGCACTTCTTCTTTGGTTGGAATATACTCGGAGTTCGCGTTGCTGTTGCTTTTGATCAGCTCCACCAGCTTGCGGGATGTTACTCCTTCGATTTGCAGTTCGCCTGCCGGCGAGTAGATGTCGGTAATGATTACCTCATCGGCCTCTGGGAATGCGCGGCTGAATTGCTCGAATAAGAAAAACGTCCGCGTATAACGCTGTGGTTGAAACACGGCAATAATACGCTTGCCTGTTGCTTTTGCAGCGCTGATTGTCGCTCTGATTTCCGTTGGATGATGCGCATAGTCATCAATGACCAAAATGTCATTAACTTCCCCAAGCACCTGGAAGCGGCGTTTCGCGCCTCTAAATGATTGAATCGCAACAGCAATTTTGTCAAAGGACAAGCCTGCTTCGAGACAAGTAATAACAGTAGCCATTGCATTGTACACATTATGAAGACCTGGAACGGACAGCTCCACATCTCCAAGCAATGCCCCTTTATGCGTCATTGTAAAGGTTACCTTCCGGTCTCCAAGTACAACATTTTGAGCTTTATAGTCTGCATCGCCGTCAATGCCATAAGTCACTAGCTGCGATGAATTCATATTTCCTTGATATACTTGCGGTATCAATTCGTTAACCGTCTCATCATCCGCGCATACAATCGCCTTGCCGTCCGCTTTCACCTGCTGCAAAAACTGCACATAAGCAGCCTTCAGCTTGCCGAAATCGCCATCATAATTTTCAAGATGATCCGGCTCAATATTCGTCACGATAGCAAGCGTAGGGTGATAATGAAGGAATGAACCATCACTCTCGTCCGCTTCCGCTACGACGTATTCACCTTTGCCCGCTTTTGCGTTTGTACCTACATTTACGATTTCGCCACCGATAATATAGGTTGGATCCGCACCGCAAGATTCCATAACAAGCGCGATCATTGAAGAGGTCGTCGTCTTGCCATGTGCGCCGGCTACTGCGATTCCTTTGCCTGCGTTCATCAATCTAGCCAGCATTTGCGATCGATGCAAAACTGGGATGTTGAGCTCTTCAGCTGCTTTCCGTTCAACATTATCTTTGGAAAGTGCCGTAGAGTATACGACCAAGTCCGCTCCATTCACATGCTCGGGCTGATGACCGATATAAATGCTGGCACCATTTGCTGCAAGCTTCTCTGTTAATTCTTGACGTGCGACATCGGACCCGGTCACCTTATAGCCCATTTCCAGCATAACGCGGGCAATGGCACTCATTCCGTAACCGCCGATTCCGATGAAATGAACGTGTTCTGCCGTATTCAAAGACGGTTCACCAACCTTTTTCAGAATCCGAGTCATACAAAATGCGGGAGCGAACGTCAGCAATTAAATATAGCGTGCCTGTCACGACTCCAAGGTCTGTTTCCCCGGTTAACTGTTGTAGTTTTTGTAAAGCTGCTTGCCAGTTTGATTCCACTACAAGCTCGAAAGCGTACTGATCTGGCTGTTGCTGACGCATTTCACGTACCAAATCAGCCAAAGCAGAGGCATCTTTTTTCATTCGATAGTCAGGCTCGGTCACAATAAGCGTATCCACTATTGGTAGTATATGCTTAAGAACATCCTGATGATTCTTATTCTCCAGCATACCCATCATAAGATGTAACCGATCATATTTGTAAGTATTTTTTAAAGCGTCCACGAGTGACTCTGCACCTTCTGGATTATGTGCGCCATCGACCAAAATACGAGGCTGATCAGAAACCATTTCAAGCCGTCCCGGCCACGCAGCCTTTTGAAGTCCTTCCGCCAGTACATCATCTTCGATGACTAGTGCATTATATTGGCGAAGTATCTCAAGCGTCATGACAGCAACCGCTGCATTCGTCCGTTGATGGGCACCATTTAGCGTGATTGTCAAAGGCTCGATGCTGCGGAATAGATTGTCAAAGCGGAAAGTTTGCTCATTCTCGCGAACCGAGATTGCCGTTTCATGGAACTGTTCGCCTAACAAATAAAGCGTGCTTTTTTTGCCTTCAGCTGCTTGCTTAATAACCTCAATTGCCTCTGGCTGAGTAACCGCACTAATAACCGGTATTCCTGCTTTAATAATGCCAGCTTTTTCGCTCGCAACTGCAGCAATCGTATCACCGAGTTTATCCATATGGTCATGGCCAATATTTGTAATGACGGAAACAACCGGTTGAACGATATTCGTCACATCAAGCCTGCCGCCAAGTCCAGTCTCCCACACGACATAATCGGGATAAGTAACCTTTGCATAAAAAAGAATAGCCAGCGCTGTTGATACTTCAAACATCGTAGGCGAGCCCAGTTCTGTTTGAGCAAGCTCATCAACATGAGGTTTTAGCTCGTTGGCAAGTCTAAGCAGCGTCTCTTCTTCGATATCGATACCGTTATATTGAAAACGATTCGTAAACTTCGTTATATATGGCGATGTAAATGTGCCTACATCATATCCGCCGCGCAGCAAAACGCTCGTCAAATATGCACAAGTAGACCCTTTCCCATTTGTCCCGGCAATGTGGATAAACTTTAATCTGCGATGCGGATTATCCAGCCGTTCCATCAATTCCTCGATCCGATCAAGACCTGGACGAATACCGAATGGAATTAGCCCAGTAATCCAATCTACCGCTTCCCGGTAGGATTGCAGCGGCCCTGCAGGCCGCTGCTCTATTTGTTGTTCTGCCATACTAATCGTCCTTCTTCCGTTTTGCAGCGTTATCCGCGCAATTCCGCAATTCTAGCTAGTACCTTGTCGCGTTTGTCTGCATAATCGTTCATTTTGGCGCGTTCTTCATCGATAACCTTAGCTGGCGCTTTTGCCACAAAGCCTTCATTGCTGAGCTTCTTCTCAATCCGCTCTACCTCGGTATTCAAATGCTGATGTTCCTTCTCTAAACGAGCAATCTCTTGAGCAATATCGATTAAGCCGGCAAGCGGCAAATAAATCTCAGCACCAGTTAAAATCGCAGTCATTGCTTTGTCCGGCGCACTAATGTGCAGGCCAGTCTCCAAACTTGACGTACCGCAGAAACGTTTAATAAATTCTTCGTTGCGGGACATAATAGCAGCTTCAGCCTCGCTAGCCGGCTTAATAAGCATTTCAATCTTTTTGCTCATCGGTACATTTACTTCTGCACGGATATTGCGCACTGAACGAATCATCTCCATCAGGAGCTCCATCTCTTTCACAGCGTCCGGCGCTTCAAGCGCAGTATCATAAACCGGCCATTCTGCCAAAGTGATCGTATCGCCAACATGAGGCAGATGCTGCCAAATCTCTTCGCTGATATATGGCATGAACGGGTGAATAAGACGCTGCGTGCGGTCTAGCACATAAGCAAGTACCGATTGCGTAGCTTTTTTAGCTGCTTCATCCGTGCTGTAAAGGCTAAGCTTAGCGAATTCAATGTACCAGTCGCAAAGATCGTCCCAAATGAAATTATACAATAGACGTCCAGTTTCACCGAACTCATAGCTGTCAATTAATCGAGTTACATCACGAACCGTTTCATTCAGACGATGCAAAATCCAGCGATCCGCTGTACCGAGGTTAACAGTGATATCAATATCAACTGCTTCAACCCCTTCAAGATTCATCAGCGCGAAGCGTGATGCATTCCAAATCTTGTTCGCAAAGTTGCGCGATTGCTCAACCTTCTCCCAGCGGAAACGCAAATCCTGTCCTGGCGTGCTGCTTGTCGAGATCATATAACGCATAGCATCTGCACCATATTTCTCGATAACCTCAAGCGGATCGACACCATTGCCCTTCGACTTGGACATCTTTTGTCCTTCGGAGTCACGAACAAGTCCGTGCATCAGCACATCCTTGAACGGAGATTGTTCTGTAAACTCAAGAGCTGTGAAGATCATTCGGGATACCCAGAAATAAATGATGTCATAACCCGTTACGAGTACATCCGTTGGGTAATAACGTTTCAGGTCATTCGTTTCATCCGGCCAGCCTAGCGTAGAGAACGGCCATAATGCAGAGCTGAACCACGTATCAAGCACGTCATTATCTTGGGTAAGGTGATCGCCCTCCATATTCTCACGGGAGACATGTGTTTCACCTGTCGTCTCATCATACCAAGCCGGTATGCGGTGACCCCACCATAGCTGCCTCGAAATACACCAATCGCGTACGTTCTCGATCCAGTGCAAATATATTTTCTCGAATCTCTCAGGTACGAAGTTGACACCTTTGCCAGCCTTTTGAGCTGCGATTGCAGCCTCAGCTAGAGGTTTCATTGCAACGAACCATTGTGTAGACAAATAGGGCTCAACAACGGCGCCGCTTCGCTCACTGTGACCAACTTGATGCACATGATCTTCGATTTCCACGCATACACCTTGCTCCTGCAAATCCTTAACGAGCTGCTTGCGGCAATCCGCACGGTCGAGACCTTGATAAGGACCAGCTTCAGCGTTCATAGTACCTGTCTCATCCATCACAATGATCTGCGGCAGACTGTGGCGCTCGCCAACTTCAAAGTCATTTGGATCATGTGCAGGCGTAATTTTTACGGCACCTGAACCAAATTCCTTATCGACGTACTCATCTGCAATAATCGGAATTTCGCGCCCAACGACTGGAAGCACGATCATTTGCCCAATCAAGTGCTTGTAACGATCATCCTCTGGATGAACCGCTACAGCTGTATCGCCGAGCATCGTCTCTGGACGTGTCGTTGCAACCGTTATAAAGCCTGAACCGTCCTTAAGCGGGTATTTCAAGTGATACAAATGACCATTGATTTCCTTGTGCTCTACCTCAATATCTGAAAGAGCTGTGCGAGCAGCAGGGTCCCAGTTGATGATTTTTTTGCCGCGATAGATCAAGCCCTTATCATACAGCTTAACAAAAACCTCGCGTACAGCCTTGGAGAGGCCTTCATCCAAAGTGAACCGCTCTCTCGAATAATCGAGGGAAAGTCCCATCTTCGACCATTGATCGCGAATCGTACTTGCGTACTCATCCTTCCACTCCCATACTTTCTCTAGGAATGCTTCACGACCTAGGTCGTAGCGCGAAATTCCTTGCTCACGCAGCTTCTGCTCAACTCTTGTTTGCGTCGCGATGCCCGCATGGTCAGTTCCTGGCACCCATAGCGTGTCGAAACCTTGCATACGCTTCGTTCTAATTAAAATATCTTGTAGGGTAAAATCTAACGCATGCCCGATATGCAGCATTCCGGTAACGTTAGGAGGCGGAATAACAATCGTATACGTCTGTGCATCCGGTCGTTTGCCTGCCTCGAAAAATTTTCCCTGCATCCAGTAATCGTACCATTTCTGCTCAGCTGCCTTAGGATCATAAGTTGTCGGCATTGCAGTTGTCGTTTGATTTTCTGACATTCGTCCATCCTCCATAAATCGATCTACAAAAACAAAAAAAACCTGCCGCCCTTATCATAAAGGACGAAAGGTTAAGCTTCCGTGGTACCACCTTTGTTCCACGCGAAATGTATCCGCATGGCACTCAAACAGATAACGGCTGCGGCCGGCCTGACTTCGGTAGAGCACAGGTTGCTCCTACTTGGCTCAGGCAACTCCGGGGCGACTCGTAGCAGTCACTTCCTGCAGAACCTCTCAGCGTAACGGTTCCACTCTCTGAAGGCTTTGCTGCCTACTATTCCCCATCAATGTCGTTATAACACATATATACTTTTATCATACCTTTGTTGCTGACCTGAGTCAACCTCGGCAGAAGCAAGAAATGCCCCTATCGCTCAAATTAATGAGCAATAAGGGCATTTTCGTTACAGAAGCCTCTATGGAATGTATAACAGCTGTCCTTCCGACACACTTGAGTCGTCCAATCGGTTATACATTACAATTTCCCTCGGATTCATGCTATAGCGTGTAGCGATGACATCAAGCGTCTCGTCCCGCTGCACAATACACATCCGAATTTTCTTAAATTCCTTATCTTCCGAGCGTTTGCCCAGAAATAAGTTTTTCCACTCAATCTCATCGCCGGAAGCCTGTACTCTAGCTTCCTCATCTGCCCGTTGCTGAGCGACTACCTGTTCTGCCGCCTGACGTGCTGCTTGTTCACGCCGACTCGTCTGAAGCAGCGTGAGAATGCCGACATCTCCTGCCAAACCAGAACCCTCTTGCGGCTGCTTGTTTGTAATTGCGATACGCGGCTCCTGCTTTTCCTGCTCTGGAACAGGACTCTGCTGCTGCGGGAAAGCCTCTGCTACTGGAGCTATTTGAGCTATTGGAGCATCGATTTGTACCGGCTCTTCACGTTCCTCCGCCAGTACTTGCTCGCTTGCTGCTTCAACTGGTGGAATCACTGCGGAATCATTTGCAAACGGCGAGGATGTTGCTAACCAGCCCTCGTTGCTTGTTTGCTGAGAAGATAGTGAAATTTCTCTCTCATCTTCTTGGCTCTCCACATCCTCTTCCTGCGGAGCAGGAGAGGCGAATAACTGCGAAGATGACCAACCTCCGCCTGACGATGAGGAAGAGATGGTTACGGTTGCTTCCTCAGGCTCATCCGATGCATCGGCTATTTGCTCGTTTGAAATCTCCTCTTGCGCAGCAAGCTCAAGTTCTTCCGCTATGTACGATTGTTCAATAGCGGCATTTTGACCATTAAAAGCTTCCACGGCTCGTTCATCATAAACTTCCCGTTGATGAATGACAGTAAAAGGTTCTTCGCGCCAAATGTCCTCCGGCTCCTGAATAGGCTGAGCAGAAATACCGCGCAAAGAAAGAACACCCGTAATGTTTAATGTGCGAGCAGACAAAAGATCGACGTCAAAATTGTCAATTTCAATCGAAATATCATCCAGCCGTGATATTCGGTTCATTGGCAGCGTTATTTCGACCGGTATCCAGTGCTCCAGCGTCAGGGAGTTTTCGGAATCAGTTTGACTCCTATATACCCCGCTAAGCAGAAGCTGCCCTCTAAGCACGGCATGGTCCCCTTGATCGATAACTTGAATACGAGGAACAAGCTCAATTTCCTCCAACTCGTCAATTGCCGCAACATCATCGGGCAAGTGGACGCGTTCATACACATCAAAACGTAATCCGTTCGTTTGATCCGACACGCCTAAATCCTCCCCTCTCATACTGAATGCTTGGTCTAACGTTACATTCACTACTTATCTATATGGTAGGTTGGGCAGGAGCATGACTATCATTTTGAACGGAACTCCATCTCTTCTGAAAGCTGCATCAGCCATTGCGGCCAAGGCGAGGCTGCTTCTATTAGCGAGTCGGTCAGAGGATGCGGAAAAACAAGCTTTTCCCCATGCAGCGCTTGATGCTTCAACTGTGCTGTGCTGCCTCCATACAGACCGTCTCCAAGCAGCGGATGTCCAATATGACTTAAGTGAACCCGAATTTGATGCGTTCGTCCCGTCTCAAGCTTTACACGTATTAGTGACGATCGAGAATTTGCTGCCACAACCTCGTAATGGCTAATTGCTAGATCGCCGTTTTCTGAAACTCTGCGCCTTGCCGGGTGATGTCGATCCTTCCCTATTGGCATATTGATCGTACCCGAAAGCTTCGACATCCTGCCTTGAACGACAGCCATATATTGTCTGTCTATCGCTTTCGCTCTCATCGCCTCATCAAGCTTCCACTGGGCCAAATCATTTTTTGCATATAAAACGGGACCAGACGTATCATCATCCAGCCTGTGGATATGACGTATATTCAGCGGATCGCCTTGGCTCAAAAGATGCCATGCCGCCGCCTCATCCAGCGTTCCGCTTTGACCGGGAGATGATCCATGCACTGCCATGCCAGCTGGCTTGTCAAATACGATGCAGAAATCGTCTTCATATAACACATCTGGCATATTTAGTTTAGTATCCCTGCGCAGGTGACGATATGAAGCATCACTGCGCGGATCTACTGGCGGGAAAGCAAGGAGCTGCAGATGCTCCCCGTTCCACTGAATGCCTCCAATTGAAAACAACCGATTAATCCACTTCTGCGGAAAAAAGGAACGGGCCAGCAGCCACTGACGCACAACGTGCGGATGACTGCCAGCCCGCGGCTGCGCAAGCTCCGGCGATGCTGCCGGATCCTTTTCCGATTCAGGATTAATGGTATCAGAGGACGCAGCGCCAAGAGCAAGCCAGTCTAGCTCCAGCCATTGTCCATTCCTCTTCATCTGACCATCAATCATATAACGTTCCTCCCAATCGTAAACGATGCAAAAAACAACTTCGCTTCCTTACGAGCCTCTTGCCTTCATTTCAAAATACAGCAATATTACAAGCGGCTAAACGCAATATCATGCGCTTCGATTGTCGCATCTATGTCCTCATTCGTATGAACCCCGGAAACAAACATGCCTTCAAATTGTGAAGGAGCAATGCTTACACCCAAATCAAGCATCGCCGCAAAATAAGCCTTAAAGCGCTCTAGATCGGATGTTTTTGCCGTTTCGAAATTGATGACAAACGTATCCGTGAAGAACGGACAAACCATCGATCCAACACGGTTAATCGTATTTGCAATGCCATGTTTGCGCGCATTCGCTTCAAAACCAAGCTGCAGCCTAACCGCTTGACGCTCCATATGCTCATACACTTCAGGGGTTAGCAGATTCAATGTTGCATAACCTGCCGCCATCGCAAGCGGATTGCCTGATAAGGTTCCCGCTTGATAGATAGGTCCGCTCGGTGCAATCATCTCCATAAGCTCCCGTTTGCCGCCGTATGCGCCGACTGGCAATCCGCCGCCAATAACTTTGCCGAAGCAAGTAAGGTCTGGCGTAATACCATAAAGTCCTTGCGCGCAGTTATAACCAACACGGAAGCCCGTCATTACCTCGTCAAAAATAAGAACCGTACCGTACTGCGTTGTAATGTCGCGCAACCCTTGCAAGAAACCAGGCAATGGCGGAACAACGCCCATGTTGCCAGCTACCGGTTCAACGATGACACAAGCAATTTCCTCACCGAATTTTTCGAAAGCAAGCTTTACCGATTCAATATCGTTGTATGGTACCGTAATCGTATGCGAAGCTACATGCTCCGGTACACCCGGGCTGTCAGGCAAGCCAAGCGTCGCAACGCCTGAGCCTGCTTTAATGAGCAAGCTATCCGCATGACCATGATATGAGCCTTCGAATTTCAAAATCCTGCTTCGTTTCGTATAACCGCGAGCAAGCCGAATGGCGCTCATCGTCGCTTCCGTACCGGAGTTAACCATGCGAACGATATCAACTGAAGGTACTCGCTCGCAAACAAGCTCAGCCATCAATGTTTCAAGCTCTGTTGGGGCGCCGAAGCTTGTCCCCTTCTCTGCCGTACGTTTAATCGCTTCGATCACTTCAGGATGGGCATGACCCATAATGAGAGGGCCCCATGATGCTACATAATCGATATAGCTGTTGCCATCGATATCATAAATGCGGCTGCCTTCTCCCCGCTCCATATAGACAGGGTTCAAGCCCACTGATTTGAATGCTCTAACCGGGCTGTTTACACCGCCTGGCATTACTTTTTTCGCTCTTTCGAAAGCTTCTACTGAGCGCGCATCATTTCTAAGGTTCGACTGTTCACTCATCTGCTTACCCCTCTCCCTTCAACCAACGTGCCGCATCCTTTGCATGGTACGTAATAATGAGATCAGCACCAGCACGCTTCATGCCTAGCAAGGTTTCTAGAACGATCGATTGCTCATCGATCCAGCCATTAGCTGCAGCGGCTTTCACCATCGAGTATTCGGCGCTGACGTTATAAGCGACAACCGGTAAATTATATTTATCCTTAAGCAGCCTCAAAATATCCAAGTAAGCTAAAGCAGGCTTGACCATTAGCATATCGGCACCCTCAGCAATATCTGACTCTGCTTCACGAAGCGCCTCGCGTACGTTAGCTGGGTCCATCTGGTATGTTTTGCGGTCGCCGAATTGTGGAGCCGAATGTGCAGCATCACGGAAAGGGCCGTAATAAGCCGAAGAAAATTTAACAGAGTAAGACATAATCGGAACGTCACTAAAGCCAGCGTCATCTAGTCCTTCACGAATAGCAAGCACAAAGCCGTCCATCATATTGGAAGGTGCGATAATGTCTGCTCCTGCTTCCGCTTGCGATACCGCCGTTTGTACGAGCAGATCAAGCGAGGAGTCATTATCCACTTCCGCTATGCCTGTTTCCTCATGCAAATGTACGATGCCGCAATGACCGTGGTCGGTAAATTGGCATAAACAAGTGTCAGCGACAACAACAAGCTCCGGCGCCCACTTCTTCACTGCTTTTATCGCTTGTTGAACGATACCGTTCGCATCATAAGCCGAAGATCCCAAAGCATCTTTATATTCTGGAAGGCCGAACAGCAGCACCGATTGAATGCCGCAAGCAACCACTTCACGAATCTCCTGCTCCAAAAGATCCATCGACAGATGGTATACACCCGGCATTGATGGAATTTCTTCTTTTATATTTACACCATGCGTAACGAAGATCGGATATATAAAATCATTTACACTCAGAACGGTTTCTCTTACCATGCTCCGAAGAGCAGACGTTTTGCGTAATCTGCGATTTCTTACTGTTGGGAAACTCATCACTTAGTATTCCTCCTCGACTAGCTTAGCAAGTTGTTTTTGCTGATAATCAACGATTGCTTTAAGCATACTATCCAGCGTTGAATCTTCTGGCTCAATAGCAACCTTCAAGCCTGCTTCTAGTGCAGTCTTCGTTGTTAGCGGGCCAATACTCGCAATGGGAATGTCCGCTAATAGTTGTACTGGATCTGAAATGCCCTTGCGTCTCAATACCTCAAGCAAATTGGTCACCGTCGATGAACTAGTGAATGTAATCATGTGAATTTCTTTCTCGCGAATCCATTCGAGGGCAAGCTCGTCCTGCTCATCGACAATGACCGTTTCATAAACATCGATTTCCGTTGGCACAAGTCCCATTGCCTTCAGCTCGCGAGGCAATACCTCGCGTGCAAGATCTCCTCGAGGCAGCAGCACTCGTTCTCCGGCCTTCAGCTGCGGCGCCAGCTTGTCCAGCAAACCTTCCGCATGGAACTTTACAGGCAGCTCATCAACCACTAAGCCGCGCTTTGCAAGCGCCTCAGCTGTCTTAGGACCAACTGCTGCAATTCTCGCACCAAAAAATCTCCTAATATCGATATTAAATTTACGCAGCCATTCAAAAAAGTACTCCACGCCGTTTACGCTCGTATACATTAGCCACTCATATTGTTCTGCCTGCTCCAACTGTTCCTTCAAGTTAGCTACAACAACGGGGTCCGTTGGTTCAATCGTTTCAATGACTGGAAACTCGCAAGGCTCCCCGCCAAGCGTTTCAATCTGTTCAGCTAGCTCGCTTGCCTGTGCTCTAGCTCGTGTAACGAGTATACGCAAGCCAAATAGCGGCTTGTTCTCATACCATTTCAGCTTCTCTCTCTGCAGTACAACGTCGCCTACCACAATGACAGCAGGCGGCTTAAAATTCGCTGCTTTGACAATCCCCTCAATGGTTTCCAGCGTACCAACAATGGTACGCTGTTCAACTCTCGTTCCCCAGCGAATAAGTGCAACTGGCGTTTGCGGCGGCTTGCCATGCTTCATGAGCTGATCAGAAATATATCCTATTTTGGCGACACCCATAAGAAAAATAAGGGTTCCCGTAGCATTCGTTACTTTATCCCAATGAATGGAGCGGTCAAGCTTATCCGGACTCTCATGACCCGTAATAATGGACAAGGATGATGCCATATCACGATGTGTGACTGGAATGCCTGCGTAAGCGGGAACTGCGATTGCCGAGGTAATGCCTGGCACGATTTCGAACTCGATTCCGTTATCATAAAGAAGCTCGGCTTCTTCTCCAACTCGTCCAAAAATCGTAGGATCTCCGCCTTTCAGACGTGTAACGATCTTGCCTTGCAGCGCCAAATCGACAAGAAGCTGGTTGATTTCCTCCTGCTTCATTGTATGACGGTCTGGCAGCTTGCCGACGTAAATTCTCTCCGCTCCCGGCTTCACGTACCGGAGCAATCTCGGGCTTGCCAAGCGATCGTAAACGACAACCTCACATTCCTCCAAGCATTGCAGTCCGCGCACCGTAATCAGCTTCGGATCTCCCGGTCCGGCGCCAACTAAATATACCTTCCCCTTGTCCAAGCCCGTCATCCCCCAATTTCAGCTAAAATACGGTCTGCGCCGCGTGCAATGAGTGCATCTGCAACATCACGACCAAGCTGTTCAGGATCAATTCCCTTCATCACTTCTTTCAGCAGCGTTGCTCCGTCCGGCGATCCGACCATGCCCGTCAGGATAAGCTCATGTTTCCCACTTTGGCCTGGGAGCTCATCACCTAATGTGCAATATGCGCCTATCGGCACCTGGCATCCACCATTCAGTGAACCAAGGAAGCTTCGCTCAGCTCGTACCGTAACCTCGGTTTCATCATCGTTAAGAAGGGAAAGCAGCTCTCGAACTTGTTCATCATTCTCGCGGCATTCAATGCCAAGTGCGCCTTGTCCTACAGCAGGCAAGCATACATCAACAGGAATGTTCGCAGATATGCGATCTTCCCATCCCATGCGTTTCAGACCAGCTGCAGCAAGCACAACCGCATCGAAACCTTCGGTTTCTAATTTGCGAATACGGGAATCTATATTGCCCCTTATGGACTCAAGCTGAAGATCAGGTCTCGCGTTTTTAAGCTGGCAGGATCTGCGCAGGCTGCTCGTTCCCACTCTCGCACCTAGAGGCAATTCAGACAATCCGCCGCCTTCACGAGTGATAAGGCAATCTCTAGGATCGACGCGTCTTGGAATCGCTCCATTTATTAACCCTTCTGGAAGCTCATAAGGCATGTCCTTCATGCTGTGAACGGCCAAATCAATTACACCGTCTGCAAGTGCTTGTTCGATTTCCTTAACGAACAGCCCTTTTCCACCTACTTTAGACAGCGTAACATCAAGTATGCGATCACCTTTTGTTACTATTTTTTTCACTTCAAACTTATAATCAAACCCATGCTTCTCACTTATGCGTGTCAGTTCATCGATCACTTGTCCCGTTTGTGTAAGCGCAAGTGCGCTTTGCCTTGTTCCTACCACGATAATTCGTTGTCCTTGGTTAGTTGTTGCCATTATGTAAGCCCCCTGTCTATCCGATGAAGCAAGCTTTGCAGCCATTCATCCATATCAATATTGATCCGCTTTAGCGTCGCTGCCTCTTCGGCCGCAAGCTTCAGCACGGATTGTCTCTCCTGTTCATCAAGCAAGCTGTTTAACACTTTCTCCCGAAAGCGTCGCATTACTATAGTTATTTCTTCGTATTCCGGGCCATAAAGCGCTGCAAGCTCTTTCTTTATTTGCTGAGACAATGCCGGGCTTGCACCTGAAGCAGTAACCGCCAGCAGCAAATCTCCACGCCTGACAATCGAAGGTGAAATAAACGAGCCTTTGTCCGCATCATCCACCGCGTTTACTAAAATGCCAAGCCGATCGGCGGCGGCCGCAATCTCCGCATTTAAACGTTTATCGTTTGTTGCCGCAAACACTAACGATGCACCAGCAAGATCGCCATCATTGTACTCTCGCTGGAACCAGTTGATTTCCCCGTCGGAAGCCAAACTCACGAGTTGAGGAGTTAATGACGGGCTGATGACCCATATTTCATCCGCTCCAGCAGCCAGCAGCCCTTGCAGCTTTCGCTGCGCCACGCTTCCGCCGCCGATTATAACGCAGCGTTTGCCTTTAAGCTGCATGAAAATTGGATATAAACCATTCATTGCCGTCCTTGCCTCCAGCAGTCAATTCTCGTTAATGAAAGGAGGAGAAATAATTAGTAAACAAATTCAGAAGCAGCAAACCAAACGAAATAATATAAAAGCGGGCCAATTGCAATCCGGGACGTTTGAGCATCGCTCTCTGGTACACATAAATAATGTACATGACCAAGGTTCCAAAGGAAGACAGTACCTTCCAGTCAATCAACAACGCAAACCGTCTTTCGACAAGTATAGACGTCACCGCAATCGCAAGCGACATTGCAAACAATGGAACGCCAACAATGACTGCTCGATCTCCATAACGCTCAATCATATCGAGGCTTGGCAATCTGCGCACAAAGTTTGACCAGCGCTTTCGTTTCAGCTGATTATGCAAAAACAAATACATGCCGGCGAACAAAGCGCCTATGGTTAATGCAGCATACGCAAGCAAAACGAGACTGATATGAATGTATAATAGCTCTCTTGTTGTTTCCCAAACTTTAAGCGACTCGCCATTTCCAGGGTCACTATACAGGTTAAGCGCCAACACCGCAAAACCAACAACATTTACAAAAAACACAATGAAATCAATTTTAATAAATCGACTGATCACTAGCGAAATGGTAACTAAAAGCCAAGAAAAGCCTAACCAGTATTCAAAGGTTGATACTTCCGTCATTTGCAAATGAGATACGATGCGAGTAACAAGGTAACCAGTCTGTAATACCCAAACAAAAATAAGCAGCCCTGTACCCATCCGTTTCGCTCTCCGACTTGCATTCATGAAGTCGGAGAAATAAAACAGCAGGCTCAGGGCGTAAATATAAAGTATCGCATCATATAAAAAGTTTTGCGTCTCCATAGCTCCTCCACCTAGCAGCCCTCTACCTTGTAATAGGTGCTAATACCGCCGCAGCTGCATGGGGTTGAACATTTTTCTTTTTTGCAGCAGCGACAGTATCTGTTGCCGCTTCAAGCTCCGCTTGACGCGCTTTAGCAAGATCTTCCTCGAGTGCAAACAGCTTAACGAACATATCCATCGCTTCGTCTGCCCGCTTCTCGCCAGCCATTTCTTTAATTCGTAAAATAGGATCCTGCATCATTTGGTTAACGATGCTTTTTGTTAGCTTACGGATTACTTTAAGCTCATGCTCGCCGAGATCAGGCAATTTATTCGTCAAGCTGTTCATCGTTTCCTCGTGAATGCCTGCTGCTTTGGATTGCAAAGTTCGAATAAGGGGAACAACGCCAAGCGTTTTGTACCACTGCTCGAACACTTCAATTTCTTCGGTAATCATCGTTTCAATTTTGGCAGCCTCTTGACGCCTATGCGCGAGATTGCTTTCCACGATGCCCTCTAAATCATCAATATCATACAAGAATACATTATCAACGGCAGCAATCGAAGGTTCCAAATCACGCGGTACCGCAATATCAATCATAAAGAGCGGCTTCGCTTTTCTACGCTGCATAGCTTCTGCAACCTGTTTGCGCGTTAACACATATTCTTTCGAGCCAGTGGAGCTGATAATAATGTCTGCTTCATGAAGCTTATCCACTGCTTCTTCCATCGACCATGCGATTCCGTTAAACTTGTCTGCCAGCTGTGTTGCCCGCTCATAGGTGCGATTTACAACAACGACGCGATCTGCGCCATTCGTATACAGATGCTTGGCAGTCAGTTCGCCCGTTTCACCCGCACCAATGACCATAACCGTTTTTTTGTTGAATTGTCCGAAAATCCGTTTCCCAAGCTCAACGGCAGCGTAGCTCACAGAAACTGCAGATTCGCCGATCGACGTTTCGGAATGGGCACGCTTGGCCATCGTAACCGCCTGTTTAAACAGCATATTAAAAACTGTACCTGTCGTCTTCTGCTGCTGCGCGAGCTGAAAAGCTGTTTTTACTTGTCCCAAAATTTGAGTCTCGCCGATGACCATGGAATCAAGTCCGCTCGTTACACGGAATAAATGATCAATCGCCTTCTCGTCCTCATACATATATAAATGGTTGGTGAAGTTCTGCCTAGGCAGCTTAAACCACTTCTCCATAAAGCTTCGAATGTAATGCCCGCATAGATGGTGCCTGTCTACAACTGCATAAAGCTCCGTCCGATTGCAGGTCGCTACTATGACACATTCCATTATGCTTTGTGTCTGAATGAGCTGTATTAATGCTTCCGGCAAATCCCGTTCTGCGAACGCAAATTGTTCTCTTACTTCTACGGGAGCCGTTCGGTAATTCAGTCCTACTGCGATAATGTGCATGCGCGGTCACCTGCCTCCTTCTCTTTAAGCGATCAAGCATTGATGTTATCGATAATTATAGCATAGTAAAACATTCAGATAATGTTCATTTATGAATAATATTTGAAAAGTACAGACTCATTATTCCCTTTTACTACAAAGAAATAACCATGGATACCATCCATGGTTATTTCGCTATGAGCAATAAGTTTTAAAGCTCTTAAACGAGCTCAGTTTGTTTCATTTTTGGCTCTTCTACTTGCAGTTCGCCCATACCGCGTACAAGCTTCTTCGCATACGTCGCTTTTGGCTTCAGTACAGCGAGCATGTAGTCGATCGCAAGCTGAGGATCTACAGTTTCGCCGCAAGTATAACAATCAAGCGCAGCAAAACCTCTCTCAGGATACGTATGAATCGAGAGGTGACTCTCCGACAGCAGCACGAGCACAGTTGCGCCTTGAGGATCGAATTGTTTGGCTTGAACCGACAATACAGTAGCACCACAAGCCTCTGCAGCCTCTACCATGTGTGATTGCAAAAATTCAGCGCTGTTCAGTAGATCAAAGTCTACACCCCAAGTATCAACAGCAACGTGTCTTCCGAAAGTTGAGTATTCCATCTTCCGGTTCCCCCTTCCTAGGAATAAAATGTTTGAAAAATTTCATCCGCTAGGACCTACGTCATTCACTTCTCGAGGGATTAATCTCTCGCAACATAACAATGTCCTGAGTGAATCCTGGTTCCTATTATTAACATCAACAATCTTTTCAACGAGAATAAAAATAACATCTATCCGGGATAATTGCAATACTTTTTTTCTAAAGGATGGAAATAACCTTTCATTGCCAGCCCCGTTTTCAATGTATGACGTTGAAGCTTATCTCGCAATGGGCTGTGCGATCATCCCGCCATATTATTTTTTGCGTCCTGCGGACTGTATACAGAGATGTGATCCACCTTGCCAGTTGCTTCAGCCAAAATAAATTTAAGCTGATATTGTTTATTGACCTCATAGGTATAAATGTCATCCGTACCGTTAACCGTTTTTTCATCAGCAGACCCAAGCGCGATCTCTATGTCTTTCAATGTAATGCCTTGAAGCTTTTTCGAATAAGATCTTACATCATAAACAAGCATGCCTTTGTTGTATCCAAATGTAATCCCTTTATCTTTGTAGGCAGCGTACATCCCTTTCCCAGCGGATTCGTTGGTATCAGGCTTGCCCCATTTTTTCTCTATATCATCGAATAATGCGATATGGGCAGCATAATCGGAACCTGGAACTTTGCCTTCCTTCGCAAGCGCATAGACTGAGCTGATCGTTTCTCCGGCCTCAGAGCCGCTAGAGGGCTCCTCAGCGCCATTACCGCCTGGTTGCTCATTAGGCTGTTCAGAAGGCGGGACGCTTGGCTTGGTGTCCGGTGAAGCCGGTGTACTTGTCTCTGGCTGATTGCTCGGCATCTCCGTTGCCGGCGGCGGCACTTGATCTGCTCCTGTATCCTTATTGCTGCACGCTGTTAAAGATAATGCGATCGCAAATGATATTCCGATAGCAAATTGTTTAAATCGTTTGGTTTGATTCATTCCTATTCATCTCCTTGTTGTATAAAAAACTAAGATGCTATCCACTCGCCTTACCCTGATACTAACTGTTTAAACACGCAAAATGTTGCAAAATTCATAGATGCAATATTTTGAAAACAAAAAAAAGAGGCTGCGAAAGCAGCCTCTTTAATCAAGATTTCCTAAATGGTTTAAGCTTCAAGGATGAAGAGCTTGCGAGTCAGATCGGTTAAACGCTCATCGATTTTGCTAATTTCTTCAGCATCCTTCGTTTGGTTGCGAAGATCTAGCAATTCATTGACTGCATTGCTTAACAATCCGATTTCCCGCTCGATCAAACGACTTTGGAACACACGCTCCAGTTGGCCAAGTGTATCCTTGAATTCGAATACAATGCGCTCCCCTGTGCTCGAGCTTTCGACAATTTGGTGAACGGAACCATTCTTATAATGATAGATCATCGTATAAT
Source organism: Paenibacillus sp. 01T431 (assembly GCF_056398625.1). Taxonomy (NCBI): domain Bacteria; kingdom Bacillati; phylum Bacillota; class Bacilli; order Caryophanales; family Paenibacillaceae; genus Paenibacillus; species Paenibacillus sp. 01T431. Next base: position 154,562 of record NZ_JBFTPT010000013.1, on the reverse strand, counting down.
GACTGTAGATTCGGTTGACGATCGCGTTGCCACGGAAAGCTGAAAGAGCTTTTCGCATAGCATTGGTCAGCCTCGGTTGCACAAGACGGCAAGATAATACGCACACGTAATAGTCTTGTTGACGTTCAAAGGTCAGTCGGACTTCTTCCCTCCCTGCTACATCTTCGAGAACGAGCTCCTGATTCCCATTGTCAAGCACCAACACCTGAAGGTGTATTTGTTGCTCTTCAAATGAACGGATAAACTCAGCCATCTCTTCATTCGTCAATTGCAGTTTGGCATTTACATACTCTGTGGCTAGCCGCTTAGCCATAAAAATCTCCTCAATTCTTTGAACTTGCACGCTTTGGTCTTTAACTTTGGTCTTGTTGCTTAAGTATATTATACGTGATCTTATCATTTTATTCCTGTCGTTCATCCCCGATATTCTCGCATATTCCACAAAATAACGGTAGAATTCACGAGGAATGCCGACTATTTCACTAAATCCTCTGCTTTATAGAATAACTTGCTGGTCTTGCTACCTCATGTAGCAATCGCTTCAGTTATGATGTCCCATAGTTGCTCGCGTCCAAGCCCTAATTCAGACGAGAATAATACGACGGAATCGCTTGGGTCGACTTCAAGCGTTTTTTTGATCATTTTAATATGCTTGTCCCACTTCGACTTCGGAATTTTATCCGCCTTGGTCGCAACGACGCATGTTGGGATTTCATAATGCTTCAGCCATTTGTACATTTGCTGATCGAGCAGAGACGGTTCATGACGAATATCGATGACCAGCAGCTGAAGCTTGAGCGGCTCACGGTCACGGATATAACGTTCAATCATTTCGCCAAACTGCAAGCGCTGAGTTTTGGAAACCTTAGCATAGCCATACCCCGGAAAATCAACCAAATAAATAAGGTCATTCACGCGGTAGTAATTAAGCTGCTGCGTTTTGCCTGGCTGCGAGCTCGTTCTAGCTAAGTTTTTGCGTAAAATAAGTTTATTAATCAATGAAGATTTTCCGACATTCGAACGCCCTGCCAGAGCTATCTCTGGCAAGGCGTCCTCTGGGTATTGATGTGGTTTTACTGCGCTGATGATGAATTCTGCTTGTGTAATTTTCATAAAATCGTTGTACCTGCTTTCTCTTCCGTTTGAACCGGAAGCAACGCATGCTGCAGCACTTCATCCATATGACTGACAGGAAAAAATTGCATATCATGTCGTACGCTATCGGGAATATCCCCTAGATCCCGTTCATTTTCTTTCGGCAACAATATTTTGCGAATGCCTGCACGATGCGCTGCCAGCGATTTTTCCTTCAAACCGCCAATCGGAAGCACGCGGCCTCTGAGCGTAATTTCGCCCGTCATCGCCACTTCCTTATCCACATAGCGGTTTGTAAGCGCGGAGATAAGCGCTGTTGCAATCGTAATGCCTGCTGATGGACCATCCTTTGGAATCGCACCCTCTGGAATATGAATATGAATATCATTTTTCTCATGAAAGCTTGGGTCAATGCCCAGCTCAAGCGCTTTCGAGCGAGTGTAACTGAATGCCGCTTGAGCAGATTCCTTCATGACATCACCTAGTTTACCAGTTAACGTTAGTTTTCCGCTACCCGGCATTACTGTGACTTCAATGACAAGCGTATCTCCACCTACCTCAGTCCACGCAAGACCAGTCACCGCTCCGATCTGATTCTCGCTCTCAGCTAGGCCATAACGGAACTTCGAAGGGCCCAGCAATTCCTTGAGCTCCTCACTCGTAACTTCAAATGGCTCGGAGGATTCCGTTTGCTCATTTGCAACAAATCGTTTCGCTGCCTTACGGCACACTGCTGCAATTTGCTGCTCTAAATTTCGAACGCCGGATTCCCTCGTATATTCCCTAATCAGCTGGAGCAATACCTCTTCCGAGACAATGAGCTGTTCCTCGGTCAAGCCATGTTCCTTTTTCTGCTTCGGCAATAGATAACGATTACCGATTTGCAGCTTCTCAAGCTCCGTATATCCTGGAATATACAAGACCTCCATCCGATCAAGCAGCGGACGAGGAATATTGTGCATCGCATTCGCGGTCGTTACGAACATCACATTAGATAGATCAAATGGCACTTCTACATAATGATCGCTGAACGTGTTGTTTTGTTCTGGATCGAGCACTTCTAGAAGCGCTGAAGCTGGATCTCCACGGAAATCCATCGCCATTTTGTCAATCTCATCCAGCAAAAATACAGGATTTGAAGAACCTGCCGTCTTCATGCCTTGAATAATTCTTCCTGGCATAGCGCCTACATAAGTCCGCCTGTGACCGCGGATCTCTGCTTCGTCTCGCACCCCGCCAAGCGAGATACGCACAAACTTACGACCAAGAGATTTGGCAATCGAACGGGCAAGCGAAGTTTTACCAACACCCGGCGGGCCTACCAAGCAAAGGATTGGACCCTTTAGCTGCTTGACTAGCTTCTGAACCGCCAAATATTCAAGCACCCGCTCTTTCGGCTTTTCTAGACCATAATGGTCATCATTAAGAATCGCTTCTGCTTTGCTCAAGCTTAAATCATCTTCGGTCGTCTTGCTCCAAGGCAAAGAAAGCAGCCAATCGATATAATTGCGAATGACGCCGCCTTCTGCAGAGGTGGACGGCATTTTCTCGAGTCGATCAATTTCCTTCTCGATCTTCTCTTTCACGAGATCAGGCACGCCTGCCTCGGCCAGCTGCGCACGCAGCTCCTCGACCTCGCCAGCACGGCCTTCCTTCTCTCCGAGCTCCTTCTGGATCGCCTTCATTTGCTCGCGCAAATAATATTCCTTTTGCGTCTTTTCCATCTGTTTCTTGACGCGTTGGTTTATTTTGCGCTCAAGCTCCAGCACTTCGCGCTCGTTGTTCAAGATGTCGAGCAGCTTCTCTAGTCGAGCTCCGACATCTACGGTTTCAAGAATATCCTGCTTATCCTTGATTTTCAGCGAAAGATGGCTCGTAATGACATCCGCAAGGCGGCCCGGATCATCAATGTCGGAAACCGCCGCATAGGTTTCAGGCGTAACCTTCTTCGATAATGAAATATAATGCTCGAATTGGTTCAAGACCGAGCGCATAAGCGCATCGACTTCAGGATCATCCGTCTCCTGCTCCGGCAATTCTTTTACAGATACTTCATAAAACTCGTCGTTCGGCAAATAGTCCAAAATCTCAGCACGCGATACGCCTTCCACCAGCACACGGATCGTGCCGTTAGGCAGCTTCAGCATTTGCCTTACTTTTGCTATGGTGCCAACTTTATATATATCTTCCTCAGTCGGCTCCTCAATGTTCACTTCAGACTGTGAACAAAGCAATATCATATGATCTTCGACCATCGAGCGTTCTAACGCTCGAACCGATTTGTCCCTACCCACATCAAGGTGGAGCACCATGCTGGGATAAACGAGTAGCCCTCTAAGCGGAAGCAAGGGCAGCCGACGACCTTTCGATTTACTAGGTCCCACACCAGCACCTCCAATTGTTAACGTCTACCCTAGTTTATCATTCTACGGAATCAGCCTGCAAATACGGAACGGCTGAAGCGATAAAAAGATCGGTTCCAAGCGGAGCTTCGACCCGCACAGGGGACACTTCAGTATCTGGAAACACAAACTTGAACACTTCTTCCACCTTTTCGACAGGAATGACCTTAAGACCTTCCAAGTCTGCAAAAATCGCTTGCCAGTTCTCCCTCGGAATAATGACTGTTTTCGCACCAGCTTGGAAAGCTGCCTCAACTTTAGCTAATACGCCGCCAACTGGTTTTACGTTTCCATGTATGCCAACTTCACCTGTCATGGCCAGTTTATTGTCAATTGGAATGCCTTTTATTGCTGATGTAATAGCTGTTGCCATCGCAATACCGGCAGAAGGGCCATCAATTGGCGTACCGCCAGGGAAGTTGATATGCAAGTCAAAATCCTGCGGATTAAGCCCGATACGTCTCAAAACTGTAATTACGTTTTCGACTGAGCCCTTTGCCATACTTTTTCTTCTAAGCGTCCGCGATCCTCCGCCAAGCTCCTCTTCGTCTACAACGCCTGTTATTGTAAACAGACCTTTGCCAGAAGCAGCAGGAATTGCGCTTACTTCGATTTCGAGCAGCGTGCCCATATTTGGACCATATACAGCAAGGCCATTTACGAAACCGATTTGCGGTGCATCCGGCACCTTGCGATCTGGACGCGGTGGAATTTGACTGCTGTTTACAACCCATTCAATATCGCCCGCAGCGATGCTGTCCCTTTTTTCGGATAGAGCTACACCCGCAGCTAGCTGAATGACGTTAACCGCTTCGCGTCCGTTCGTCGCATATCGCTTGACGACATCGATCGCTTCAGGACAAGGAGCAAAGCCAATTTTTTTCACTGCGTTTTCTGCTACTAAGCCAATCTCCTCAGCAAGCAGCGGACGAAAAAACACCTCCATGCAGCGCGAACGGATAGCTGGCGGAATTTCCTGCGGCGACCGTGTTGTTGCACCGACTAGACGGAAATCAGCAGGCAGGCCGTTTTGGAAGATATCATGAATATACACTGGTATATTCGAATCCTCCGAATTATAATACGCGCTCTCCAGAAACACTTTACGATCTTCCAGTACCTTTAACAATTTATTCATTTGAATCGGATGCAATTCACCTATTTCGTCAATAAACAAGATCCCGCCATGCGCCTTCGTCACAGCGCCTGGCTTAGGTTGAGGAATACCTGCTACACCCATCGCACCTGCACCTTGATAAATAGGATCATGAACCGAGCCGATTAGCGGATCAGCTATTCCGCGCTCATCAAACCTAGCGGTTGTCGCATCGATCTCTGTAAATTTCGCTTCAGGCAAAAACGGCGAAGAAGGATTTTTTTTGGCTTCCTCCAGCACGACACGCGCCGCAGCGGTCTTCCCGACACCTGGAGGACCATAAATGATAACATGCTGCGGGTTTGCGCTGCACAGCGCCGCCTTTAAGGCACGCAGACCGTCACGCTGGCCAACGATGTCCTGCATCGCTTGCGGCCTTGTCTTCTCCGATAAGGGCTTCGTAAGCGATACACTCCTAAGCTTTCTAAGCTTGTCCATCTCCTTGCGAGACTCGCGATCAACGGCCGAGCGGTTCGTCTTCTGATTGCGCAGCAAATTCCAGAAATACAAGCCGATAACAACTGCAAAAAACACTTGAATCAACATTAATACAACACTTAAACTCATTAGTAATCCGCTCCTTTCAAGCGTAAACGGCTGAAACCGTCTAAATAGTGTAGGCTCGTTTCGCGTAGAAATATAAGCTTTTTATGAAAATAATCATCTATTTTCATTCTTATATTTCAAGCGTAAACGGCTGTAGCCGATGAAATAGTGTAGGCTCGTTTCGCGTAGAAATATAAGATTCTTATGAAAATAATTAGCTATTTTCATTCTTATATTTCAAGCGTAAACGGCTGAAACCGTCTAAATAGTGTAAGCTCGTTTCGCGTAGAAATATAAGCTTTTTATGAAAATGATCAGCTATTTTCATTCTTATATTTCAAGCGTAAGCGGCTGTAGCCATTTGAATAGTGACGATCATTTCCGCAGGAATATAATCCTTAAATGGAAATAATAATTAAATATTTTACTTCATTTTCATACCTTTCTAGCTCATCATGTAACTACAAGAAGGCATAAGAGAAGAACTTAGACCTGCTTCGTTGATTTCGATGTACATAGCTAACCTTAATAAACATGCGTATAAAATAGTATTGCCTCTACGATGTGGTAATAACCGTTAATGCTGTTATTTTTCACAAGCAATTCTCTTTATTTTGAAACCTCGGCTTGGGAAAGGGGAAATTACTTTAGCGAAGCTCGTCACTTAGAGGAATATCCAATTATCACGAAAAGTATAAAATACAATATAAGCCTAACATCACATTCATCATAGGAAGCGTTAAAACACGACTTCCCCCCTTTTTATCAACAAAAAAAAGGCTTACTCACGTCTGCAAATGACGTAAATAAACCTTTTCATAAATGATTATGCAGGTGTATGATGCTTGCGGCCAGGTATTTCGCCCGTCGCTTCAAAAACGCGTACGATTTCGTCAATTTCCTTCTTTAGCTCAGACAGCAATTCAGCTTCTGGCACCTTGCGAATGAGCTCCCCGTAACGGAAAAGCATACCCTCGCCTCTAGCGCCAGCGATACCGATATCCGCTTCACGAGCCTCGCCTGGACCATTGACCGCACAACCAAGCACAGAAACCTTGATTGGCACTTTAATTTTTGAAATATAATCTTCTACCTCATTTGCAATCGAAAACAGATCGATATCTAGACGACCGCAAGTAGGGCAGGAAACGAGTGTTGCAGCATTTGTAATTAGACCAAAGGTTTTAAGAAGCTCACGGGCAACCTTGACTTCCTCTACCGTGTCAGCGCTAAGGCTGATACGCAGCGTGTTGCCAATGCCAAGCGCGAGCAAAGCACCAATACCAGCGGAGCTCTTAATCGTGCCTGTGTGCAGCGTTCCAGCTTCTGTAATGCCTAGGTGGAGCGGATACTTAATGACTTTTGCCGCCATCGAGTACGCAGCAATGGCCATTGGAACATCCGAAGCTTTGAGAGATACGATAATATCGTGGAAATCGAGCTCCTCCAAAATACCGATATGGAACAACGCGCTCTCTACCATTGCTTCCGGCGTCGGGTAACCGTACTTTTCTAGCAAATGGTTTTCTAATGAACCGGCGTTGACGCCAATCCGGATCGGAATGCCTTTTTCCTTACAAGCCTTAACAACCGCTTCGATGCGTTCGCGGCGACCGATATTGCCCGGATTAATCCGTACTTTGTCGATGCCGTTCTCGATAGCTAGCAGTGCCAAGCGATAGTCAAAATGAATATCCGCAACTAGCGGAATATGAATGCGTTTCTTGATTTCCTTAATCGCTTCCGCCGCTTCCTTGTTGTTGACAGTAACCCGGACAAGCTGGCAGCCAGCTTCTTCAAGTCCTAGTATTTCCGCAACAGTAGCTTCGACATCAGCAGTCTTCGTCGTACACATACTTTGAATAATCACTTCGTTACTGCCGCCAATCGTTAGATTGCCGACTTTAACCGGTACCGTATCTTGACGTAAGTACATAAGCTTATCTCTCCCATGAACGGCAAAGTCCACCCTTTGACTGGCGGTTTTAGAAACCGCGCGGCTGGGTGGAAACAATGACGGTAGTCAAGCGTAAACGGCTGCTCCCATTCCATTACAATGTAGCGGAAACAGCTCGTTTCGCGGTCATATATAAGTTAAGTTATAAGCCTAGACTTATAGCTTCTTATATTGGAGTGCTGGCTTACGCACTCTCTTCTTTTTTCTTGCTTTTCTTAGCAGTAAGCTCAGGCATGATTTTTTCTTGAACGGTTTGCTCTGTGATTAGGCATGTACTTAGATCATCGCGTGATGGTACCTCATACATAACTTCCAGCATAATGCTTTCGATAATCGCACGCAAGCCGCGAGCTCCGGTGTTGCGCTTAATTGCCTCTTTCGCAATAGCATCAAGTGCAGCCGGTTCGAAATCAAGCTTCACATTGTCCATTTCAAGCAGCTTCTGATATTGCTTCACAAGCGCGTTCTTCGGCTCGGATAAAATCCGAACGAGTGCAGGCTCATCAAGCGGCTCAAGCGTCGAAATGATAGGCAGACGGCCTACAAACTCCGGAATCAAACCGAATTTGAGCAGATCCTCTGGCAATACCATCGTGAGGTATTCACCAGCTTTAAGATCCTTCTGCAATTCGCCTGTAGAGCTAAAGCCGATTACTTTCTTACCGATACGACGTTTGATCAATGATTCGAGGCCATCGAATGCGCCGCCGCAAATGAACAAAATATTCGTTGTATCGATTTGAATGAATTCTTGATGGGGATGCTTGCGTCCACCTTGCGGAGGAACGGATGCAACTGTACCTTCCAATATTTTGAGCAATGCTTGCTGAACACCTTCGCCAGAAACATCGCGCGTAATGGATGGGTTTTCCGATTTGCGAGCTACTTTATCGATCTCATCGATATAAATAATGCCGCGTTCCGCTTTTTCCACATCATAATCTGCAGCTTGAATGAGCTTAAGCAAAATGTTCTCAACGTCTTCGCCCACATAACCTGCTTCTGTTAGCGAAGTTGCATCTGCAATTGCAAATGGAACATTCAAAATTTTAGCCATCGTTTGAGCTAGCAGCGTTTTACCTGAGCCTGTAGGACCTAGCAGCAAAATGTTACTCTTTTGCAATTCTACGTCTTCGATTTTGCTTCCGGAATTAATCCGTTTGTAATGGTTATAAACCGCTACAGACAACGATTTTTTCGCAAACTCTTGACCGATGACATAAGAATCCAGAATAGCCCGGATATCTTTCGGTTTCGGAATATCCTTAAGATCAAGCTCTTCCTCATTGCCGAGTTCTTCCTCAACAATTTCGGTACAAAGCTCAATGCACTCATCGCATATATAGACGCCAGGACCGGCAACCAATTTACGTACTTGATCCTGCGATTTGCCGCAGAAAGAACATTTCAACTGGCCTTTTTCGTCGTTGAATTTAAACATGTAATCACCCCTTCGATTAAATCGTCGATACCGGTGCAGTAATCACCTTGTCAATCAAACCGTAGGCAAGAGCCTCTTCCGCGCTCATGAAGTTGTCACGGTCGGTATCTCGGTCGATTTTTTCATAAGGCTGTCCGGTGCGGTCTACGTAAATTTGGTTTAGCTTTTGTTTCGTTTTCAAAATCCAATCAGCATGGATTTTGATATCAGATGCTTGACCGCGTACGCCGCCAAGTGGTTGATGGATCATAACCTCAGCGTTAGGAAGCGCAAAACGCTTGCCCTTCGCGCCCGCTGTAAGAAGCAGCGAACCCATGCTTGCTGCCATGCCCATACAAATCGTGGACACCTCAGGCTTAATATATTGCATCGTATCAAAAATACCCATTCCCGCAGTCACGGAGCCGCCGGGAGAGTTAATGTATAGATGAATGTCTTTCTCTGGGTCGTCGGCCGCCAGAAACAGCAGCTGTGCAATGATGGAGTTTGCAACATCATCATCGATTGCGCTCCCAAGGAAAATGATACGGTCCTTCAGCAAACGGGAGTAAATATCGTAAGAACGTTCCCCGCGATTCGTTTGTTCGACTACGATCGGTACTAGATTCATGCGACCAACCTCTTTTCGTTTATGACTTTGGTTACTTACTTATTGTAACACGTCATCGTATTCATGTCATTTTTCCACTAATACATTATACGACGCCGGCCGTTCGATATGTACGGAGTTTAGCCTCCAAAACAAGCACATTTCCATATGTAGGGTCAAAATAAGGCACGTATCAACGACGTGCCTTATCCTGAGTGAAGCATTTATTCAATTATTCGTATGTGGCTATTAAACAGCTTTGCTGTTTTCAAGCAAGAACTTAATTGTTTTGCGAAGTGCAATATCTTCCTGCAAGTTGCTAAGATTTCCGTTTTTCTCAAAAATGTCGCGAAGCTCAGCAGAAGGACGGTTGTATGATTTGGACAGCTTCTCAAGCTCTTCGTTCAAATCTTCGTCGTTTGCAACGATGTTTTCTGCTTTAGCAATGGCATCAAGCACAAGGTTGTTGCGAACGCGTTTCTCAGCATCTGCGCGCATTTGATCGCGAAGAACAGATTCGTTTTGACCGGAGAATTGGAAGTATAGGTCCATGTTCATGCCTTGCATTTTAAGACGGTTTTCGAAATCTTTGATCATGTAATCTGTTTCAGTCACGATCATTGGCTCTGGAATTTCAACATCTGCTGCTGCCGTAGCTTTGTCAACAACTGCTGTTTCGCGAGCTTGTTCGCCTTCTTGGTCTTTGCGCTCTTTAAGTTTGCTAACGAGATCCTGCTTGTACTCTTCAAGCGTATCGAACTCGCTTACGTCTTTTGCAAACTCATCGTCTAGCGTTGGCAAGCTTTTGCGTTTGATTTCGTGAAGCTTCACTTTGAACACAGCTGGTTTGCCTGCAAGGTGCTCTGCATGGTAGCTCTCAGGGAAATTAACTTCAATGTCCTTGAAATCTCCGATTTGCATGCCAACCACTTGCTCTTCGAAACCTGGAATAAACGAGTTCGAACCAAGCTCTAGTGAATAACGCTCGCTTGCTCCGCCTTCAAACGCTTCGCCGTCTACATAACCGTCGAAATCGATAACAGTGATGTCGCCGTTAGCCGCTGCGCCTTCTTCAACAACAGTAAGCTCAGCATGACGCTGTTGCAAACGCTCAAGTTCAGCTGCGATTTCCTCTTCTGTAACTTCAGAAACTACGGATTCAACTTCCAAGCCTTTGTATTCGCCAAGTGTAACTTCTGGCTTAACGATAACTTTTGCTTTGAATTTGAATGTTTCGCCTTTTGCGAATTGCTCAACTTCAATCTCAGGACGGTCAACCGGCTCAAGATTAGTTTCTTTGATTGCATCGGAATAAGCATCCGGCAACAGAATGTCAATTGCATCCTGGTACAGGCTCTCAATACCGAAACGGGATTCGAACATGCCGCGAGGCACTTTACCTTTACGGAATCCAGGTACGTTTACTTTTTGTACGACTTTCTTAAATGCTTGATCAAGAGCAACAGTGACTTTCTCCGCCCCTACCTCCACGTCGATCGACACGATGTTCTTGTCTATTTTTTCCCAAGTTGCTTTCATTTTATGCCTTCCCCTCCGAAAATGCTCATGCATCAGTAGTTATCACGTTTCATAAACCATTCTATTATAAACAAGCTAGCCCAGATTATCAAGACTCTGGCTCATCTTCTCCCGATTGCTGCAAAACGGCAACCTGTCTAAGCGCCTTGCATGCTTGCTCATAACGGAACCTTAAACCTTCGGTAATGCCGTATGTATCACGAATATCGTCATCGTTTGCCGAGCCGTAAACGGTAAGAAGCAGCGTCAAATGCAGCGCAGCTGCAAAATAATCAACTGTATCCTCGTCTTCTCTCAACATCCAATGATAAGCAGCCGTACCATACAAAAACTGTAAACTTTCCTTCCAAAGCTCTCTAGCAAAATGCGGCAATGTGGGATCATCGACCTCGGCAACCTGCTCTGTCCGCTCCAATATCCTAATAATTGGCGAAGGGAATTCATCCATAGAAAGGGGCGTCGCTTCCAAATCAAGCTCTACGGTTTCACCAAGTCTCTCCAGTGTCAGTAAACCGGCAGCTCCTCGCTTGCGCAAGCATTGCAGTGCCTTAAACTGAACGACAGGGTGAACCTGCTGGGTTACCAGCCAATTTTTAATGGAATCATCCACTTCTGGAGTCTGAATATAAGCAGCGCGTTCAAGAGCAAGAATTTGCTGATCGATCATCGGATGATTTTGCATGATGTAGAGCACTTGGTTCACATAAGCTTCATCTTGATCAGGAGGATTAAGAAGCTGCTCGCGCATAGTCGCCTCGTCCTCTTCCTTCTCTCGCTTGGCCGATAGGAATCCCGAATCTTCTCCATCATTTCCTTCTCCAGGAAAAGCCATGTCAAGCCACGTAAGTAAGCTGTCCCACTCTTCATAATGGCGAGCATCCTCGCCCTGGCATTGCAGCAAAAAGCGCAGCAACTCCTTGGCCTCCCCGTATTGTTCCGCTTCCAGCATACGGGTTAACTGTACCTGATAATGGTCCAGCATGCTAGGGAACAAGTAAACGTTATCCTTGTTGTCGCCTTGTGTGTCATTGGGAGTTGTAATGATAACACCGCCTTATGGTCGCGCCTTTTGTTCATTCGGACAATCTTGCGTACGATTATACCATGTACAATCAAAAGAAAAAACAAATGTAGTATTCCGACAACTCATAAATCTTATTTTATAATAAAAAGAATATAAATTCAAAAAAGTGCTTGCAATATTTTAATGATGTGTGCTATATTATTTCTTGTGTCCCGGTAGCTCAGCTGGATAGAGCAACGCCCTTCTAAGGCGTCGGTCGGGAGTTCGAATCTCTTCCGGGACGCCATATTATTATCCATTAACGCCGCCTATTCAGGTGGTTTTTTTATTATATACTGATCTATTTAAAAGAGGCTGATCCCGGTATTTACCAACTGGATCAGCCCTTTTTTTTATTTCTATGACTTCAAATCTGCTGACTTGGTCGCCAAAAATTTCCTATAACCATAAGCGGCAAGCGCGATCAGCACCGCTCCGAATAGGACCGGAGTAAACAGATAGGACCAGCCCGCATGGCTTAGCATGACAACAAGCGGATCAGCACCAGCGGGTGGATGAACTGTTCTTGTGAGCTGCATCAGAAGGATGGACAATCCAACAGATAGTGCAATGATCCATGTTGAATCTCCGAAGAGATGCAGCATCACAAGACCTGCTCCAGTGCTGATCAAATGGCCTCCAACAACATTTCTGGCTTTGGCAAGCGGACTATCTGGCAAAACAAACACGATAACACAACTGGCCCCAAATGGAGCCATCATCAGCGTAATCGACATTAAATCGCCCATGGTCAGCAGCAATGCGATAACAACGGTGCCAACAACCGCAGCCGACAGCGGCTTCCATTTTTTATTTCTCAGCATTTCTCATTCCCCGTTTCTCTTATTATGACATCATGCTATCATAAGAGCAATCATTCGAGAATTGAATGTTTACAATAGAACCCATTTCAAATTCCGATACCTAAGGGGAGTTAACATGCTGGAGTCTTGGGAAGGACGTTTTTTTATTACATTTACTGCGGTGCTGGAGGAGAAAAGCTTCAGCGGTGCCGCTGATCGTCTCGGTTACGTTCAATCGACGGTAACCTCACATATTCGACATTTGGAAACAGCAAGCGGCAAAAAGCTCTTTCACCGTTTGCCGCGCGGCGTAGAGCCAACAGAAGCAGGCTTGCTGCTAGCTCCCTATGCGTATCAATTTATCCAGCTTGGACATTCGCTTCAGGATGCGTTCTCGGAGCCTGGCATGCCGTCTGGTATTGTTCGAATTGGAGCTCTAGAGTCGTTTGCCATCTCTCATCTACCGCATTTTTTAACCGGCTTTCTCCAGCAATACACCAAGATCAAGCTGCATTTAACGCCTGGCCTGCAGCATGATATTACCGCACAAGTCGTAAACCATCGCGCTGACCTAGGTATCGTCCCCAAGGCTCCGGAACGTGACGACCTTCTATTTACACCTTTAATAGAAGAGAAGCTCTTGCTGATCTGTGCTCCTGCGCTGGAAGAGCGCTTCGCGCAGCTCGGATGGAAAGCGTTGCACGACAACGCCTTCATCAGCTTCGGGGATCAGTGTATCTACCACACTTATGGACGCGATATGCTGAGAGAAGTTGATGTTGAGCTTGCCGATCATTTGTCTTTCTCCAGTGTTGAGCTCATTAAGCAGACGGTTGCTTGCGGAATGGGCATCTCATTCATACCTGAATCAAATGTAGCTAATGAGGTAGCCGCAGGTACGCTGCTGTCATTGCCCTTGAACCAAGAGCTCCTACTGACGCATGGCATTATTACACATAAAGCACGTGAGCCTAAAGCTGCGGCACAAGCCTTTATCCAGCAATTGAAATCATTTTTGAAAACCGTTTAATCACAAAACCACAAATAAAAAGGCGGCTTCATAGGGAAATTCCCCAAATGAAGCCGCCTTTTCTTATTATATTAAACGGATAATGTTGCCTGCTTTTCATTAACAAATTGGAATAATTGCTCGGCTTTCTCTTCCGTTAATTCTCCGCTATTATCAAACACGAGGATGGATGAGTTAGGAATATCCCAGTTGATTTGCGGAACAAATGCTATCCGCTTCTCAAAGTCGCCCCAGTTGTCCAGTTTCCACTGATCGCGCTCTGTTTGACGCCCAATGATCCGATTTTTTTGCAGCTCCATATCCAGCAGCGTGACAACAACCACCTTAACGTCTACCTCGTTCATCGTGAGACCTGCTGCTTCAACAACCTCTTCGATCCACTGTTTGTTTTTCAGTTCTGCCGTAAAAGGTGAAATCATAAATACGTTTTGACCCGCAGCCAAATTTTCAATACATACGTCCTTCGCCGTGTCATATTCCAAATCACGCAAATGCTTTTTGTAATAATCAGAATCCCGGTCTCTTTTATCAAGTCCGTTTAACTCCAATATAGCCTCAACAAAACGACCGCCTATCGTATCCCGGTCAAGAAAAGCAGCTGGAATGCGAGCAGACAACTTTCTAGCTACCGTTGTTTTGCCCGTCCCCGCTACTCCGACAAAAAAAACTAACTTTTGCAAAACGAAAACCCTCCACTATTTTTTGTAGAAGTATATCATTTTTTGCAGCAATATAATAGAAATGATTACTGAAAAGCAGCGATATAATTTAGAAAAAACACTCTTTTTCATTTTCATAGTATCAATCATCTTATATTTATTTATTGTTTTATAAAAAACAGGATGTTGCCGCTGTTATTCAGCTTCTGCAACACCCTGTTTATGCTTACTTATCCGCTTATTAAAAAAACTGCATCGATTCGATATGCTGCTTCGTCGTGTCCGTTCCAAACTCATACAATTGCCTGTAAATACGCTCAATCAACTGATCGTAACCAGCATTGATTTCGCCATCGCTTGCTGAGCCAAACGGACTGTGCGAGAAATGAAACATCTCCGCTTCATCCATGCTGGACAGCTCATCAAACAGCTCTCTAAGCTTCGTATGCTCATTTTCGTTCATTATAATCTCAAGCTCATACGCAGCTGCCTGCGGATCCTCTAATATTTGTCCCGCCTGAACAGAAACGAAATAATGCTTGCGTTCTTCACTGCCTGCTTCTTGCTCTGCCATCAATCGCACACTCCTTCCTGCATTTATTACTTTTCACAGCCACTTCTAGCATCCCCCGTCGGACAGACATTTTATCCCTTATTCTGCATATAACTGATATTATCGCTACTTTGAGACCAGCAAAAGAGAGGAATGAGATCAATGTGTGGAATTACCGGCTGGATCGACTGGAACCGTGATCTGACTAAGCAAAGTGAAAGCTTAGAGAAGATGACAGACACCCTTGCACCGCGCGGTCCCGACGCTTCCGGTACGTGGATATCAGCTCATTGCGCTTTAGGCCATCGACGTTTATCCGTAATTGATCCGGAGAACGGGGCACAGCCAATGATTCGCCATACCGGCGACGACAAATATGTCGTTGTCTATAACGGGGAATTGTATAATGCACCAGAACTTCGCAAGGAGCTTGAAAGCAGGGGCAGAATCTTTACGACAAATTGTGATACAGAAGTGCTGCTGGTCGCGTTTATGGAATGGGGCAAGTCGTGCGTAGAGCGTTTTAACGGAATATTTGCTTTTGCCATATGGAACGTATTAGAGCAAGAACTATTTCTGGCGCGTGATCGGCTTGGCGTCAAACCGCTGTTCTATAGCACACAGGACGGTTTGTTTATTTTTGGCTCCGAACAAAAATGTATATTGGCACACCCTGCCGTGAAGCCGGAGGTTGGAGCGGAAGGGCTTGCTGAGATTTTTATTTTAGGACCAGCACGCACTCCAGGCCATGGTGTATATAAGCAAATCAATGAGCTTAGACCCGGCAAGTGTATGACCGTCAATCACGCTGGCGTGAAGACGATTACGTACTGGCAGCTTGAGAGCAGCCCCCATGGGCAAAATATAGAAGAAACAGCTGAACAGGTAGGAGCGCTACTGAAAGATACCGTTGAGCGGCAGCTTGTCTCAGACGTTCCTGTATGTACCCTACTGTCTGGCGGCCTTGATTCCAGTGCGCTAACTACACTCGCTGTCAATTATTACAATGAGAACGGGCAAGGGAATGTCCACACGTACTCTGTTGATTATGCGGACAACGATAAACATTTTAAGGCACATGCCTTCCAGCCTAATAGTGATGCGCCATGGATCGAGAGAATGACGACGCATCTGGGCACAATTCATCATCCTATACAGTTTGATACACCTGATTTGGTCGGCGCATTAAAAGCAGCCACCTTTGCTCGCGATCTTCCGGGCATGGCCGATGTTGATGCTTCGTTGCTGCTCTTTTGCCATGAAATAAAAAAAGATGCAACCGTAGCAATATCAGGCGAAGCTGCCGATGAAATTTTTGGCGGCTATCCTTGGTTTCATCGCGAAGAGGCTTTAAATGCAAATACCTTCCCTTGGTCGCTCGCTTCAGTTATGCGTGCTGATCTGCTCGCGCCTGACGTTGCCGCATGGATTAAACCGCTTGACTACATTGGGGATCGTTATTCCCAAGCGATAGCAGAGGTTCCTCATCTAGATGGCGAATCTGAGCAGCTGCGGAAGATGCGTCAAATGTCGTATTTGAATATTACCCGCTTCATGCCAACGCTTCTAGACCGCAAGGATCGAATGAGCATGGCAGCGGGCCTTGAGGTCCGTGTCCCTTTCTGTGATCATCGGTTAGTTGAATATGTTTGGAATATCCCATGGGAGATCAAAACATCCGGCGATCGCGAAAAAGGAATATTGCGCAAGGCGCTGCGCGGTGTATTGCCTGAGGACGTATTGACTCGTAAAAAAAGCCCCTATCCTAAAACGCATAATCCGAACTATTTGGCCGCAGTCAAAGGGCTTTTGTTAGATGTACTGAACGATTCCAGCTCCCCGCTCCTTCCATTAATTAATGTAGAAAAGGTTAGAGCGCTAACCGAGTCGGAATCCGCAAGCTCGAATACCCCTTGGTTTGGTCAATTGATGTCTGGTCCGCAGCTATTCGCTTATTTATATCAGGTCAATTTATGGTTGAAGGAATATAAGGTCGTCATATCTTAAGCTGACAAGGATAATGTTTTTGTTCTCATCACAAAAAAAAGCAACCCCATCCGCTAAAAGCCGCTGCATTCAGCTGCTCTTGGATAGGGTTGCTTTTTCACTTATTATGCTTGTTCAAGCAACGGAAGGAGCTTTCTTAATGCATCGCCGCGGTGGCTGATTTGCTGCTTCTCTTCCTTAGACAGCTCGGCCATCCCGCGATTCAAGCTAGGAAGCCAAAACAGAGGATCATAACCGAAACCTCCATTGCCGTGAGGATTATCCGTGATAACGCCATCCACTGTACCCTCCGATTCCAGAAACAAACCGGTCGCCGGATCATACAGCGCTAACGCGCATACGAACTGCGCATTGCTCAGTAATTTGGACCCGTCTTGCAATTCTTCTCGTTCTGCATGATCAGCTAGTTGATGAAGCTCCTGAATGAGCTTGGCATTGTTTTCACCGTCAGTCGCATTCTCACCTGCATAACGAGCGGAATAGACGCCTGGATCGCCATTCAGCGCTGCAACGCGCAAACCTGAATCATCAGCCAGCACAGGAACACCAAGAATGTCTCCCGTCGTCTTAGCTTTGATGCGAGCATTGGCGGCAAACGTATCGCCATCTTCCACGATATCCGGAATTTGCGGATAATCCAGCAAGCTTTCTACCGATTTATCAAGCTTCTGAAGCGCATGCGCGAATTCCTTCACCTTACCTGCATTTTTTGTAGCTACAACAATAACAGCTTGATTTAATATGGAATGTTTCATCAGAATACTAACCTCCGATTCGCGCCGCCAAAGGACCGAGAATATCCTTTTGCTTGCTGATCAACTCGTGAATACCCTCTTCTCCAAGTTGCAGCAATTGGTTAAGCTCATCGCGCGAAAATGGTGCTTCCTCGCCAGTTCCTTGCACCTCAACAAATTTGCCGCTGCCCGTCATAACAACGTTCATATCAACCTTAGCTTTGGAATCTTCCTCGTAGTTTAGATCAAGCAGAGCTCTCTCTTGGATGACGCCTACACTTACCGACGCCAAAAAATCTGTAATCGGATATTTTGCAAATTGAACCTTCTCGGAAATTTTGTTAATTGCAATGGAAAGCGCGATAAACGCACCCGTAATAGATGTCGTGCGAGTACCGCCATCGGCTTGAATAACATCGCAATCAAGCGTAATAGTCCGCTCACCTAGTGCTTGCAAATCAATGACCGAACGCAATGCACGACCAATGAGGCGCTGAATTTCCATCGTCCGTCCTGTCAGCTTACCCTTAGCCGCTTCACGAATATTGCGTGTATGTGTTGCGCGAGGCAGCATTGCATATTCAGCAGTAATCCAGCCTTTTCCTTGCCCTTTCATAAATGGAGGTACTCTATCCTCCACGCTCGCTGTACAAATGACCTTCGTCTCTCCAACCTCGATGAGAACCGATCCTTCTGCGTATTTATTGACACCTGTCGTTATGGTTACCGGCCGAAGCTGGTTCGGTTGCCGACCATCGTTTCTCATTCTAATTTCCTCCTGAGTGCTAGCGTTTTTCGATTAGAAAACAAAAGTATCCCATCCTGCAATCTTTCCTATTTTAACAAAGTAACCTGTGAATTGCATCCGCTGCCCGTGAAAAAGAAAAGTGAAGCGGTCATGTTTGTACCCATTCAGCTGATCAGTGGAAGTTTTTGCATGCTTGCTTCTGTTTAAAATAAACCGTTCAGACCTAATAAATGCTAATAAATGCACAAAAGAGGCTTTTCAAAAGCGTTCACTTTTGATCGGCCTCTTTGTACATTCCGGAGTTATCTCTTATGACTTAATAGCATTGACGTGATGCGGTCTGCCTACAGGCTCGCTATAGGAGTTGTTCGCTTCGTCCGTAAAGTTAGATTCTCCATTTACTTTAATTTGAACCGTTGCTGCTTTCGTATTTTCAGTGATAGAAAGAACGAGTGCCTGAAGCATTTCGGACGGAAGCTTCTGACCTTGCTGATACGCTTCATCCTGCAAATCTACAGTGACAACATCACCTTCCTGAACAACATCCTTCACTTGTACATCCGGAAGGATTACACTGGTCAACTCTTTTTTGTTAAGCGGACCCGAAATGAGCTGTTCCAGCGCTGCTTTCGTCGGAGTCTCCGAGCGAGCGACTAGTCTTGTAACTGGCACATAATATTGTTCGTCGTTTAATGTTTGAGCGGAGAAGTACAGCGTTACAGGCGTTGATTGCGCATAGTTCACACCGTCTGCTGCTTCGATATTAATGCCTACTGAACGTGTCAGCGTATTGTCAAGCGGGAAGCCGTCTTGTGGCATTTCTGGCAGCTTAGCGCCTTCATACCAAATTTCTACGCCTTCAATCCCTGGCATAGCTGTCAGAGTCCATGTGATCGCTTCAACGATAGTACGTTCGTCCTGTGGATTGTAGTCACTGAACGGCTCAGAAAATTCTACTTTAGCAAGCTTTTGCTCTTTATCGTATTTATACGATTTAATTTGAGTGCCTTGCGGGATAACTGCACGGAAATCCTCAGGCAGCTGATTCGCGTATGCCCCATTCTCGACCATCATTTCCAGTGCCTTTTGTGCGGCTTGCTCATTCGCTCCCAGCGAGGTCTGAAGTGAGATTGGAGCCAAATAACCGTTACGATCTTCAAGATATACCGTCATTTGCGCTTCTTCGCCAACTCCGATTGCCTGTCCAGTTTCTGCACCTTCTACTCCATCCTTAACCTCAACCTGCGGCGGATCGATTGATTGGCTTGTCTGCTTGGAAAACAGACCACAACCCGAAGTAAGAATGGGCAGCACGAGAACCCCCGAAAGTACAGCACCCCTAATCCATCTTTTTTGAATCATATTGACCTTTCCTCCCTAATCAAGTTTTGCCTAGCGGCTTTGTACAACTCCTTATTTGTAGTACTATGTATACGAGCCCTTCCCTTTTTTAGACCAGTTTTGTCCATAAAATCCTAAGGGGGAACAAAAACATGTCCAATCCCGAAACTTATAGCCTCAACAGCCGCAAAGTGGCTGAGGCTACAGACGAATGGCTCCTCAAACGCGGAGTAACAAAGCTGGCTATCGCCGAGCTCGTACATTTTTTGCAAAAAGACTATTTCCCTGGCTTAACGCCTGAGGATTGTATCGTCCATATTGATGCCGTCCTATCGAAGCGCGAGGTGCAAAATGCCGTTTTGACCGGCATCCAGCTTGATATCCTCGCCGAGGAAGGCAAGCTTATGGCTCCGCTGCAGGATATGATCAAGCATGACGAGAGTCTTTATGGATGCGATGAAATTTTGGCATTGTCCATTGTCAATGTGTATGGAAGCATCGGGTTTACGAATTTTGGATATGTCGATAAGCTGAAGCCCGGCATTTTGGTCAAGCTGAACGACAAAACCGACGGAGAAATCCATACGTTTTTGGACGATATCGTTGGGGCTATCGCTGCATCGGCAGCAAGTCGGATGGCTCATCGCAGACAAGCAGAGCGTGAGGGTGTTACACAGCCTCCGCTTGACTAAATGGAGTTTGCGAGGCTTCGTTTTACATTGTGACCTTAATGCGATGGAGGCGAAGCAGATATTGCTTAAGCAAAACCTTTGAGGAGGTTAATACATGAACTATGATATTTTTTATAAAGGCGCCTTT
This sequence comes from Paenibacillus sp. 01T431, assembly GCF_056398625.1. Taxonomy (NCBI): domain Bacteria; kingdom Bacillati; phylum Bacillota; class Bacilli; order Caryophanales; family Paenibacillaceae; genus Paenibacillus; species Paenibacillus sp. 01T431. The sequence goes on along the minus strand of NZ_JBFTPT010000013.1, from coordinate 134,080 downwards.
GCCATGCTGAAGGTGAGGCTCAATCCGGGTGAGAGCGTGAAAGCCGAAATGGGTGCAATGGTGTCCATGTCCCCTACCATCGATCTTAAAGGGACAACAGACGGCGGGTTTATGCGCGGGCTCGGTAGAATGTTAAGCGGAGAGACGTTCTTTTTCCAAGAGATGACTGCAAATCGGGGTCAAGGTGAAGTCCACCTTGCCCCTCCTTCTCTCGGTGATATTGAAGCGATTGAACTCGACGGCTCTTATAAGCTTTATGTGCAAAAGGATGGTTTCTTAGCTGGCACCAGCGGCATAGAAGTCAACACAAAAATGCAAAACCTAGGCAAGGGACTCTTGTCGGGCGAAGGTTTCTTTATTGTAGAAATCAGCGGCCGAGGCACGGTGTTTCTCTCCTCATATGGCGCGATCCATGCTCTAAACTTGAGCCATGGCGAAGAAGTCATCATCGATAACGGTCATTTAGTTGCTTGGCCTGGCTATATGAACTATACGATAGAAAAAGCGTCTAAAGGCTGGTTATCCAGCATTACGAGCGGCGAAGGTCTCGTATGCCGCTTCCGCGGTGAAGGTGTCGTTCTGATCCAAACGCGCAATCCATCCAGCTTTGGAACTTGGTTGAAAAAGTTCATACCAGGCGGCAACTAACGTACTAATAGTCAACATTAGCACTTCTACTTAACATTTGAGTTACTTTTACGGAAGAAGTCCCATTCAGCTGTGAGCGCATTTACACACAATGAAGCACTAAAAGTAAGCAGCCACCTCACAGGAAAACTAACAGGAAAACCTTCCGCTAATCTCATTAGTGACAGACTTCATATCGGTTTACTAAAAAAACTCCCGCTTATTCGACAACATCTACTCTAAAGAGAGCATGTACTCGAATTGACGGGAGTTTTTCAGTAATATGCCACCTCGCTCATTGAATTTAGAGTAACCGGAGTGAATCGAGCTCAGCATCGATATTAGTTTTAGGTGGGGCTGATGGGTTTATGGGGTTTATGGGGTTTATGGGGTTTATGGGGTTGACTAGTTTGTCGGAGTTAATGTGGTTCGACTGGTTAAGCTCGCTCGCATCACTAACGGACATAGGTTCCGCTATTATGGTGAATAAAGCTCAATTTGAATTCTAACGGACATCAGATCCGTTATTTATGACGATTGAAGCGTAAACACGGCTTTTGAAGCCAAATAAGAGACTGTATGTCCGTTAGATCTTTAAAAATGGGGAATTCCAAGCAAATAACGGATCTGATGTCCGTTAATTCCTCTATGAGGAACGCTTACGCAATAAAGGTTAATAGGAGCGTTTCCAGCACGAAATCAATATTAGTTTTAGTTGGGGTTGATGGGGTTGATGGGGTTGATGGGGTTGATGGGGTTGATGGGGTTGATGGGGTTGATGGGGTTGATGGGGTTAGACCAAGTTTGACAGATTAAGCTCGCGCGCAGCTCTAACGGACATAGGTTCCGCTATTATGGTAAATATAGCTCAAATACAATTCTATCGGACATCAGATACGTTATTTACGCGTATTGAAGCACATTCATGGCTTTTGAGACCAAATAAGAGACTGTATGTCCGTTAGCTCTTTAAATACGGGGATTTCAAGCAAATAACGGATCTGATGTCCGTTAATTTCCAATCAGCTGAATTATATTCTTTCTGCTCATTGTATTATTAGAATGTTATTTCTATGGTGGTCGACCTAGCGGCCGACCACAACATTCATAGTTATTTATCATTATTTAAAAATGTTTTATTCGGCAAATAGTGCATAGCACGTACGAAACGGATCGTTTTGGTCTTAGCGCGCATTACGATGGAATGCGTTTCTGCCCTCTCGTCAGGAAAATACTGTACTCCGCCCAAAAACTCCCCTGGCGTAACGCCTGTTGCTGCAAAATAAACATCGCCAGTTCCAATCATATCCTCCATCGTAAGCACGCGATACGGATCTTCTATTCCCATTTTCACGCAGCGATTGTACTCATTGCTATCCGCCGGCATCAGCCTTGCTTGCAGCTCGCCGCCTAAACACTTCAGCGCTGCCGCAGCCAGTACACCCTCTGGCGCTCCTCCTGAGCCTACATATAAATCAATACCTGCTTCAGGAAATGCAGGTGCCATCGCGCCTGCAACGTCACCATCCGACAAAAATTTTATACGCACACCCACGCGGCGCAGCACCTTGACGATCGCTTCATGTCGCGTCCTGTCCAAAATCATAACCGTTAAATCCGAAACTTTCTTGTTTAAAGCGTCAGCCGCTTTACGGAGCGTTACATCCATCGGATCAGTTATCGACAGCTTGCCAACAAGAGCAGGACCGAAAGCGAGCTTCTCCATGTACATATCAGGAGCATGCAAAAGCTGGCCTTTTCCTGCGACTGCAAGCACGGACATTGCATTGTTAAGTCCTTTGGCTACGATTTCCGTACCTTCCAGCGGATCAACCGCTACGTCAACCTCGGGGCCGTTCAAGCTTCCTACTTCCTCCCCAATGTACAACATCGGCGCTTCATCCATTTCCCCTTCGCCTATGACGACAGTACCGCGTATGGACACTGAATCAAACATGGAGCGCATCGCAGATGTTGCTGCTCCATCAGCGCTATTCTTATCGCCTCTTCCCATCCAAGGCGCCGATGCGAGCGCAGCCAGTTCCGTTACACGTACAAGCTCTAATGCTAATTCTCTCTCCATGATCCAGTCTCCCTTTGCTTTCATATGACGGAATAAATAATTAGAACACATGTAGAGGTCATTTCCGTTATTTAATATGTAACATATATTTATATATGTCGCAATATATATTTACTATTCTTCATTAAATCATCATTAATAAACAAACGTTTACCTTAAGAGCAACCATCGTACGTCAAAAAGACAAAAGAGCATACTTCACAGGATTCCCTGTAAAAGCATGCTCTCTTTATCACTCTAAATAAAACAGTTATTCATAAACCTCAATCTCAATAAGTGATGGAACATATGGAGGAAGACCTTTTTCTGTCACTAAAATACGAACATATCTAGCCTCCGCACTGCTTGCAAGGGTGATCGTTTCAACAAAGTCTTCCGCTCTCAATTCTCTGTTCAAGGAATGTACCGTCTTCCAATCTGTGCTTGCTGCCGATAAGTCGCTTCCTGCTGCAGCAACTTGAATATCGATCGCTTTTCCATATGCAGCTTCCCAAGTCAAAATGATTTTATTAATGGAATGAACTTTTTCCAAATCAATATAGAACCATTCTGCATGATACGGAGCTGTATTATTGTCACTCCATTTTGCTTCCCATCGTGTACCCTTATCGCCATCTGTTATCAAATGAGCAGGAAAAACGGTATTAAAGCTTGATGCAACAGCGTGCTTGTTAAGCGCTAAGTTCACTAGCACTGGATTTGGAGTGGTTCCAGGATCCGGATTGCCTCCGTTTCCTCCTCCTTCGCCGCCGCTTACCCATGTGCCATACACTTCAAACTCCCACAGGGAATAACCGTAATTGGTGCCCCTAGCAGATCCAACCATTCGAATATGCCTTGCTTCTTGCCCGTTTAATGTAATGTTATCGAGACCGCCATTGCCTGCAGCTTCTGTAAATACATCCGTCCAGTCGCTTTCTCCAGGCGCTGCCGCCGAGGATACTTGCAGCTTATAAGCTTTTCCATAGGCTCCCTCCCAGCTCAGAACAGCACTTTCCAGCTTATAGACTGCGCCTAAATCAATAGAAAGCCACTGAGGATCTGTTGACTCCGACTCCCATCTCGTATTGCCCGCTCCATCTACAGCGTTAGCTGCTGGTTGATTGCCTGATGATGCAGCAGCAGCTTTATGAAGAGCAATGTTTGCGGCAGCCGTCTTCACCTGCTGCTGCACCTCGCCGATGCCGTATCCAGCTGCGGCAACGGTGATGAGATACGTTTTGACACTAGTAAATAAATCAGCATTAAGCTTGATTTTTCCCGCATCAACCGTGTAGCTGCTGCTCTGGACAGCTGCACCGTCAATCGTAAGCTGCGTAATTGCGGCACGCCAAGCAGGGGAGTCTGCAAATGTCAGCTCAATTGTCTGTCCGACTTTGTTTTCAGTCGAATCGGCTGCTAATACCGGTGGTGCTGCCACTTCACGAATAGCGACATTATCAATGTAAATCGTATGCTCACCATCAGGCGTAACAATAGCACCATTTACGACGTTGCCAAGCAAAAACTTAAGAGTCATATCCACGTTGCTATTTGGCCGCAAACTTTTCTTATAAACAGCAGCTGAATCACCAGTCAGATTAAAATGTACGCTTTCAGTATTGTTATATCCACCCAGCTCCACTGCAATCGGACGATTAACTGTTGACCATGCGTTAAAGGAAAGCTCATAGGATTTGCCTGCCTCTAGCTTGATTCCGCTTTGGTTGAACTGAGTGGACCAGCCGACAGGAACATTCCATTCTGGGTGCATTCCCCCATGGTAATAGATGTCGATTTGGGCAACACCATCTTTAGGTGTATATTTCGAATCTCCTCCATCACCAAACCAATGCACCCAGTTAGCTGACCCATTCGTCATTCCACCGTTTAGTACAAAGTTGCCATCTGCTGCAAGCATTAATTGATTAACACTTGTATCCGCAAAACCCGTCGATTTGACATTAATCGTATATAATTGATCGCTTGCAAAAACAGATTGATCAATCATGATGCTGCCAGGCTGAAGCGTATACTTTGCACCAGCAAGTACAGCTCCATTCACTTCAATTGCACTAATCGCCGTTCTCCACGCTTCGTTGTCTACAAAACGGATTTCTACCGCGTTCCCTATTAGGTTATCCGTTTTATCTGGTATTAAGGTTGGCGGGCGCAGTATTGGCGCATCCTTCACCTCCAGCACAACATTATCAAAGAAAATGTCATGCGGTGCAGCTGCACTTTTTGGAGTTTTGCCAAGTAAAAATTTAAGCGCAACATTATCATCGGTCATCATCTTAAATGTAAATTCAAAATGCTGCATCGAAGGCGTCAGCATCAAAGGTCCCGTATAAAAACGCCGTGTATAACCAGCATTTTCGAGAGCCGCTTCGATGTCGCGTGCTACCGTCGAACTCGCATCAAAAGAGAGCACATACGTCATCCCCTTGGAAAGCTTAAGGTTCGACTGGTTAAACATCACGTTCCAGGCTTCCCCTCCTACGTTTGTTACCGCTATTTTTGCAGCTCCATTCGATTCCGTGAATGCTGCTGTACCTCCTTGCGTAAACGGCTCCCAGCCGCTTAGCCCATTGGAGAAATCTCCATTCTTAAGCGGAAACAAATCGACGCCTGTAAAATCAACATTCAAATTTGTTGTGCGAATAAGCTCAATGCTATCCAGCTGAACCCCAGCGTTGCTGCCGCCTAGCAAAAATTCAAGCTGCGCTTCCTCGTCTGTTACGTTAGGAGGCATCGTAAATGAGAGCTTATGCGAACTATTCGATGTATCTAGCTGAATCGCGTGTGAACCTAAATAAATCGTTGATCCGTCTTTGCTCTTAAGCTGTACGGTAATGGTCCGAGCGGCCGAAGCTTCTGCATCAAAGGTCAGCTCATACGAATCCTTTTGCAGCAGATTAATGCCCTGTTGGGTTAATTTTATAGACGAAGCATTAGTACCACCATCAGAAATATTAACGTTTAACCTGCGCAATAATGGATTCACACTGATGTCAGCAGCAGCCGAATCCGTTATTTTTGTGTTCCAATAGAGCAGACGATCCATCGTCCCTAGATCAAAACCTCCATTGTAAATGTGATTGCCGTTATTTAGTGGAGCTTTTGCAGCACTTGGTTCAATTAACTCATCGATTTCCTCTAAATGAACATTTCCGATCCACACATCATTTACGTTTTGACCTAAATTGAATTCCAACCTCGCAGCAGCATTTGTTTTGTCAGACATGAGGAAGCGATACTCATAATGACCGACCTGATCCTTCAAGGATGCTTCAAAGTTGTCAGAATAAATTCCCCAGCCGCTGTTCGCATCCCCGCCAAACTTCAAGCTCATGCTGCGCGGCGCTGATGCCTTTGCATCAAAGCTAATTTTGTAGGCCTGGCCTTTAACAAGCGTTACATACTGGACAAGCTGCAAGGAATATGGCACATTCCCGCCATTCGAAATGTCTACTTTGGCAAATGGTGACCCGTCAATCGGATCAACCGAAACCTCACCCGCTCCGCCAAATTCAGCCCCATGAAGGAAATTCCAGTAATTCATATCTATTACCGGATTTTCTACTGTGATGTTCTTAACGCCATGAGTATAAGCAGGATCATAAATGAAATTGCCATCTACAGCCGCTTTCCCATTTTGCGGGAACGAATCCTTTACAAGCATCGGTTCAACAGGCACCTTGTAAGGTCTGCCAGTAAGCTCATAAGCACGCACATAGTCAATCTCCATCTGAGCTGACAACAAGGAAGGATCAGGCTTCAACCCGCCGTCATAATTGCCTCCTACAGCTAGATTGAGAATAATGTAAAACTCCTTATCAAATGGTGCTGGAAAAGCATATTTTTCGGGTTGATCTGCTCCCCAGCTATTCCAATCATTAAGCGTTTGAAACAAATTCCCATCCACAAACCAGCGCAGCTCACCTGGTTCCCACTCTAAAGAATAAGTATGGTAACCCGTGATGTCCTCACCTTGGGGAAATTCATACTGCGCACCGGTAATTTTGTTATTAGGAGCATTTTTGCCAAAATGAATGGTACCATCAAGTTCACCTGGCACTCGTCCTCTAGCTTCCATAATGTCAATTTCACCTGAGGAAGCCCATCCGCCGTATTCACTGTCCTTCGGCATCATCCAAAACGCCGGCCATAAGCCTTGACCCGCAGGGAGCTTAATCCGCGCTTCGAATTTGCCATAAGCTTTGCTGAAGGTTGGACTGGTCCAAAGCCGGCCTGACGTATATTGTTTACCGCCAAAATTCTCTTTTTTGGCTTCGATAATCATTTGGCCATTCTCTATCTTTATATTTTCTTTCTTATAAAACTGCAGCTCGTTATTGCCCCAGTCGCCTACGCCATACTCACTGCCGTTGCCAAGCTGATACGCCCACTTGTCAAGATCGACACCGTTTGTATCCAGATTATCTCCTACGCTGTCAAACTCATCATTCCATACGAGACTCCATATGTTTTTCTCTTGAATACTTTGGATCACTTGAGCAAGCTCATAACCAGTTGACCTAATCGTGATCGTGTATGATTTAACTGCACTGAATTGGTTCTTATCGATTGTTAGCTTTCCTGAGGCAAGCTGATACGCTTCTTTAGGAAGCTTAGATTCATCGACAAATACATCAGTTATCGCATTTCTCCAAGCCTCATTATCATTAAAGGTAATGTCGATATTTTGACCCAATTCATTATCGGATACATCTTTTGAAAGTACTGGAGGAAGCAGCAGCATAATATCATTTGAGCTGCGAGCCTTCTCGCCTGCTGCTTCCTTAGCTCCTTTCAGTTCAAGATGCACATTGTCGATAAATACGTCATGTGCCGCAGAAGGAGCATCAGGCTGCACTCCAAAAAGCAGTTTATAGGTTGCGTTGTCATCCTTTGCCATAGTGAACTCGTAGCTGTACTTTTTAGTAACCGTATCAAGCTGCAGCTTTTCATTTAAGAAACGATTATATGCGCTGTTCTCAACAACCGCTTCAATGGTTCGCGGCGAAGTTGCTCTGGCCAAAAAGGTAACGACATACGTTTTGCCTTTAACTAGCGCCAATGAGCCCTGCTGCAAAACAATATCCCACGCATTCAAGCCAGCGTTCGCTATCGCAACTTTCACCGCACCATTGTCATCTGTAATGGCTGCTCTCGAGGGGCCATCATAAATGCCCTGAATATGTGTGCTCCAATCCTGCATTCCTGCATCAAAATATCCATTTTTGATCAAGAAGGCTTTACTTCGTGCATCCTGCTGCTCCACATGTATGTTGTCAACAAATACATCATGCTCGCCTATTACAGCTGCACCGTCCAGTTTACCGAGCAGCAGCTTAAACGTCGGCGTAATGTCGCTCTGAACAAGCAGCTCGTAGCTGAACGTTTGTTTCGTCTGCGTCAATTGCACCTTTTTGGACAAATAACGCGTGCTGCCTACTTCAATAACAATTTCCATTTCACGGTTTTTGGATGAACTTGCATCTAACGTTACCGTATACGTTTTGCCTTTAAATAGATTAATATTATTTTGCATCAGCATAACGTCCCAAGGATTAACACCTTCGCTCGCAATCGCAATCTTCATCTCTTCGTTCTGAGCGTTAAAGTCCGCGCTTGAGCCCCATCCGTCATAACGTCCCTGCACATGCTCGCTCCAACTCACCTTGCCACTCGAGAAGTCGCCATTTTTCACCGGAAATTGATCTGCCAGCGCCAATTCGCCCGTGTTGTTGTTAGTCAATCGAATCATCTTAATATCGTCTAAATAAATGTCAGCCTGATGGCCGCCTAATAAAAATACCAATTGTCCATTAACGTCATTAGACTGCTCCATCGCAAACTGAAATGTATACTCCTTCATCTCGGAGGCAAGCGAGATCGTCTCTGGAGCGGCATAGGCCGTACCATCTGATTTGTACACACCAATCTGAATGGAGCGTGCAGAAGCTGCTCTAGCCTTAAATGTTACCTTATAATCGTTTTCTTTCAGTAGATTGATACCCGACTGCGTAAGCGAGATCGACTTCGGCTCTGTTTCGCCATCAAGATTCGATATTTTAAGTTCTCTAGTGTCAGCATTCACCGATGCTGCAGCGTTGCCTCCAGCCTTATTGAAATTCCAATAAGTCAGACGATCGATTCGACCTAGGTCGAAGCTGCCGTTATACACATGATTGCCGTTCAACGGCTCTTTAGGGTCGTTATCATGAAACGGATCTGGGGAGTCGGTTTCTTCAACCTTCACATTGCCGATCCAGACCGGATTCGTGCTTAGTCCAAGGTTGAATTCGAGTCTAGCCAGCGTATCCGTCTCGGCACCCATTTGGAATATCATTTCATAGGATTGGATATTGTTTGTCAGCTTTACATCCATAATATCGGAGTACGTCGTCCAGCCGCGTGTTTCCCCGCCGCCAAATTTGACGGTCGCATTTCGATTTGCATTCGATTTAGCGTCAAAAGTAAGCTTATACCATCTGCCTTTACCAAGCGTTACATTCTGAATGAGTTGAACCGCATGTATGGCATTCCCGCTGCTCGTAATATCCGCCTTGGCATAATTTACACCATTTAAAGCTTCAACAGAAATCGAGCCGTTACCTTGGAATGTGCTTACATGTACAAAATTCCAATAATTCGTATCTAAAGCTTGATTCGCCTCAGCAATGGTTGTGAACGGCTTGCTGTAGCTATTATCATGAATAAAATTACCTGCAATCGGTTCTTTATATTGATCTGGATATGGCTCTGAGTCGACGCTAGGCTCTACAGGCGTCTTATACGGTCTGCCAGTTAGCTCATAGACACGAACATAGTCGACTTCCATTTTCACTGGCAGCAGTGATGAGTCGGGTGTTATCCCACCGTCAAAATTACCGCCAACGGCCAAGTTCAAAATCATGTAAAACGGCTTATCAAACGGAGCGGGAAACGCATATTTTGCAGGTTGATCTGCTCCCCAGCTATCCCAATTATTAAGCTTCTGGAACAATTGTCCGTCAACATACCAACGAATTTCACCAGGCTCCCACTCTACACCGTAAGTGTGATAGTCGGTAATATCCGTTTCTTCTCCAAAAATGTAATCTGCACTTTTTGACTTGTTTGCCGGCCAGTTTTTACCGTAATGAATGGCACCGCCGACTTTTTCCGGTAAGCGGCCGCGCGCTTCCATAATATCGAGTTCTCCAGATGAAGCCCAAACCCCATACTCGCTATCCTTTGGCATCATCCAGAAGGCAGGCCAGATGCCATTGCCTACCGGCAGCTTCATCCGAGCTTCAAATTTTCCATACGTTTTATTGAAAGTAGGCTCTGTAAATAGTCTGCCTGATGTATATTTCTTGCCGCCAAAACCATCATCGTCAGCGGTGATCGTTAATTTCCCGTCCGCCACCTTAATATTTTCGGAGCGATAATACTGTTCTTCATTGTTCCCCCAGCCATCAAGGCCATATTGAGAGCCCGTGCCTAACTGATAAGCCCATTTGTCGAGGTTAACGCCGTTTGTATCAACGTTGTCGCCACTTCCATCAAATTCATCATTCCATACAAGCTCCCATTCATCCACAGGTGCTGTTGTTGGTGTCGCCGTCGGTTCTGTCGTAGGCGAAGGTGTCGGTGAGTTTGTCGGTGCTGCTGTTGGAGTTGGTTGCGGAGTCGTTTGACCGCCACCACCGCTTTGACCTGAGCCAGTCGGTTGTCCTGTTTTTACAATTCCGTTCTGAACAGTGATATCACTGCTTTTGCCTAAGCTATTGCCATTTAATGTCGTGCTTGAACCTGTATTAACTATTTGATTTACAGTACCATTTACCTGAATTGTCGTTCCTTCAGCTGTATCCGAAATCGTAAGTAATTGACTGCTTGCTCCAGCATCAATTTGTATATTAGATCCCTTTTCCACAATAAGCTGCTGCACCTGCGAAGAGCCTGTGAGTACGACGCGTACTTTTCCAGCAGGTTTATTCACAATAAGCTTATTCAGCTTCGAATTTATAAAATGAATGCTGTTGATTCCGCCCCCATTGATGTAGACCGTTCCTTTCACATCCACATCCGTTAAAAAGACATCGCCTTCGCCAATTCCCTGCGTTAAGAACAAATCCTTATCGATAACAGTTTTGTTGATCTTTACTCCCGCTGTATTTACGACAGCATTTCCGGCTATTTTCAAATTTTCATAGGTGCCGGCTGCATTAATGATTTCACCAGCAATTCGGTCAAGCAATGTGATGGCCTCTGCACGAGTAATCGGTTTTTTCGGCCGAATGGTTTGATCCGGATAACCCGTTATGTATCCTCCTGCCAGCAGCTGCTCTAACGGTGCTTTTGCATAAGCTTGTACTTGATTATAATCCGTAAAGCTAGATAGCTGATTCCCATCTACTTCAGCCTGCTTAAACAGTTCGGCTATTATTTTCGCAGCCTCCTGCCTCGTAAGTGGTGCGTCAGGCTTAAAGCTGCCATCCGGGTAACCGGTAATCACTCCAGCTTCCAACGCAGCAGCAACCTGCTTGCTGTACCATGCGTCAGCGGCTACATCTATAAAGGTATTCGAGCCTTTAGCTTCAAACTGAAAGATAGCATGGACCAGCTTTGTAAATTCAGCTCTCGTCACTTGACGATCAGGCTGCAAGCTCCCATCCGGATATCCGCTAAGCATCCCCTTAGAAATCCATTTTTCCAGCACTTTCTCGCCCCAATGCGCCGTTCCCTTCTCATCTGTGGCTGTCGCCGCACTGACAGCCGGCAAGCTGCTTGTGAGCATCATGCACACCAATATTATGGAGATAAACCGTTTATTCATGCTTCTCCTACATCCTTTCCGGATTATGAAATAAAATGATAACGCTTACTTGTCTTTTCAAGGAAACAGCCTGCCCCTTACAGCTAAATGATAAACTGCAACGTGACAGACTGTTTTCTCTATCTATTATACTTTTACATGATGCCTCAGCTGAAAATAACTCCTTATTTTACGCTGTTGTACCAATCGTTAACTTCTTTTGTAATTTGCTCGCCGCCTGATTTTTTCCAGTTTTCAACCATCGTGTCGAACGAATCTACCGGTTGTTGGCCATATACGATTTTGCTAAACGTTTCATTAAGCAGCTTGTTCAGAAGCTCGTTTTTGCTTTGCATCGTTTCCGTCAAAGGACCCATGTAGTAGTTTTTCATGCGGATCGAATTTTGGTCCATAACCACTTTCATGGCATCTGTATTCTCTTTTAGACGAGTATTAAACTCTTGTTTCTCGTATGGCGTTACCGGCTCTGCACCGCCAGCAAGCTTAACATGCGTTTCTGCATAAAGAGTAGGAATACGAGCGCCTTCAAAAGTGAGCGTGTAGTAGAGCGGTGGTGCTGTTTGATCCTTCAAACCAGGGAATAGGTCTGGGTATTTTGCAATATCCGCAGTAATAGAGCCGTCTGGAAGTGTTGCATAATCATAACCTTCTGCGAAGCCCTTCTCGAATTCGCTGCCCGGCTGCGGGTTAGCCATATTATCGAAGAACCAGTTATAGTAGTGTAAAATAGCTTCAGGATTTTTAGCTTTTTTGTTTACGAATACATAACCGTTTGCTGGCGGGTTGCCGCCTGCGGAACCAATTTTGCCGTCTGGACCAGCAGGAATTGGATACGCTTTATATTTTGCGCCAGGAACGTTGTTCAGAAGATCTGGGAAAGGCCATGCTGGAAGCCAGTTTGGTCCAAAAATAATTCCCGCTTCGCCTTTAGTAAACAATTCCGAGCCCGTTGATTCATCAAGCAATGCTGAATCTTGTGAAATGTAGCCTTTGTCTAACCATTCTTTTAATTTTGTTAATGCATCTTTAGCTGCTGGATTGATCGAACCATGTGCCAAAGATCCATCCGCTGCTTGATTCCATTGACCAGGCATTGTGCCATAAGCACCAAACACGAAGCCGATATCAGTCATCCAGTTAGCGAAGCCATTTTTGAAGCCCGTTGCAAGGCCAATTGTATCTGCTTTGCTGTCTCCATCTGGATCATTCTTAACGAATGCTTCCATAACCGTTTCCATTTCTGCAAGCGTTGTTGGAGCCTTAAGGTTAAGCTTTGTCAGCCAATCCTCACGAATCCACATGACATGATCAGCGTTGTAGGCATAATCTAGAATAGGCAAGGCCATTTTGTCAGCGCCCCGGCTAATTGGCAGCCAGATGGTTGGATCAAGATCAAGGCCTGCTTTGTAAGTATCGTTCGCGTATTTGTCGACCAAATCGCCTACCGGCATAAATTGACCGGAGTCGATCAACATATTAACCGTTTCCATATCTCCGCGGTAAGTGACAACATCCGGCATTTCCTCACCTGATGACAGCATAAGGCGAAGCTTTGTTTTGTATGCATCATTCGTATTCGTTACAACCCAGTTGTATTTAATGTCAATGCCAAGTCTTTCTTTGATAAGACGAGTATGAACATTATCCTCAATGGACTCGCCTTCTTTGAAGATTGAACCATTTTGGTTAAGACCCCAAACTGTCGTTAACGTAATTGGTGTCGTATACTTGCCATCCGCAAAGCCTTCAGTGCTTCCTTCTTCAACCTTGGCTGGTTCGTTGCTCGCTTTGTTTGTTGCTGACGGACTGTTAGTCCCCTTGTTCGTGTTGTTTCCAGAACAAGCTGCGATTGCGAGCATAAATGATAGTACCAATAAGACCGAAAGCGACTTCTTCATGCCTTTACCCCCGTTAGTTAATTTTTGTTATTATTAACGATATTTGTAATATCGCTTGTTACCAATATACAGCTCGCTTTACAGCTCCGAAAGACCACAATTTTGTTATTGATGCCTTTTTCTTGCACTATTCTTTGACAGCCCCCATGATGATGCCTTTCACGAAATATCGCTGTAAAAAGGGGTATACAAGCAGTATCGGCAACGTACCAATGAAGATTTGCGCGGATTTAACGGTACGCTGCGAGATATGCTTAAGCTCGTTGACATCGGGATTTATTTTATTAAAATCCTGCTGCACAATAATCGTTTGCAAGAAGGTTGCTAATGGATATTTTCTATAATCTGTAATATATAACAATCCATCAAACCATGAATTCCAATGAGTTACCATTGTAAACAATGAAATCGTAGCTAAAGCCGGCATTGAAATGGGTAAAAATATACTCCAAAGCGTTCGGAACTGTCCCGCTCCATCCATGAGCGAAGCTTCCTCCAGCTCCTTCGGTACTGCCCGAAAAAAGTTCATTAGAAGCACCATATTAAATACGTTGATCGCCCCTGGCAGAACAAGCGCCCAAATCGAGTTCATTAAATCCAAGTTGCGAATAAGCATGTACGAAGGAACAATACCACCACTGAACAACATCGTAAAGAGAAAATACCACGTATAGACCGAACGGCTCTTAAATGTCCGTCCATCTTTGGATAATGCATAACCCGCTAGAATCATCAAAGTCATGCCGACGAGCGTGCCGAGCGCCGTACGCTTAAAACCTACAAAAAGAGCATTGTGAAAATTATCGTTATTCAGCGTTTTGGAATAGGCTTCAAAGTTGAAGCCAATCGGCCATAGCTTGACCAGATTCGCGTTGGCTGGCGAGCTGGCGCTTAAGCTTACAGCTAGAATATGAACGAGCGGAATAATACAAGAAATACAAATGACCGCAAGCAAAATATAGTTAAATACTGAAAAAGCTTTATAACCTGTTGTTTTGTGATACATGCTTTTTCTCGCCCCTCTCTTTCCTAGAAAATTCGATAACCTGCGTATTTGTATGCCATTCGGTAAGAGAAGACGATCATGATCAAACCGATTAGAGATTTAAACAAACCAACAGCTGTTCCAAAGCTGTATTGACCATTCAATATCGCTGTCCGATAGACGAACGTATCGATAATGTCTCCCTTATCGTATACAAGCGAATTGTATAGATTGAATATTTGATCGAAGCCCCCGTTCAAAATATTGCCGAGGGACAACGTGCCTACGACAACCGCGATTGGAATCATCGACGGAACCGTGATGTGCAGCGTCTGCTTCCAGCGCGTGGCGCCATCCACCTCAGCCGCTTCGTACAATGAAGGATTTACACCCGCCAGTGCCGCAAGAAACACGATGGTGTTAAAACCGAAGTTTTGCCAAATATCGCTTACGATAACGGTAAAACGGAACCAATCCCCGTTCCCAAGCCAGAATACAGAATCTATACCGAGACTGTTGAGCGTTTGATTCACGATTCCTTTACTGCCCAGCATGTCAGTAAGGATCGCACCTAAAATTACCCATGATATAAAGTGCGGCAAGTACACCAGAGTTTGTACCACTCGCTTAAACAGCATTTTTCGAACCTCATTAAGCAGGATCGCGAACGTGAACGGCACGATTAAGCCAAAAACGATCTTTAAGCCCGAAATGATTAAAGTGTTCCAAATGACCTGTTTGCTGTCTGGATACTCAAACATAAAGCGGAAGTGCTCCAGTCCAACAAGCTTCGAATGAAACATGCCGTTATAAGGTTTAAAATCCTGAAAGGCCATAATTAACCCGCTCATTGGTACATAAGCAAATATAAAGGTAACAATAGCCGCCGGAAGCAGCATGAGATGCAAGGGCCAAGTACGGCTAAATAGTTCTCTCGCTCTTTTATCCTTTTGTTGTCTTTGTTTTTTTTCTTGCTGCAGCGGTTTGTTTAGCGCACTTTCCACTGTTCTGCCCCTTTCCAAACAAAATTTGATTTGAGTTTTTTCATCTCTCCTGTATGATTAATTTTACCAGCAGTCTCTCCTGTTCTATAGACCACGATCTTTGGAAGCATGCCATTTTGTTTACTTATGTATCATTATTTTCATAAAAAGAGAGGACTCCAGCATGCGTTTAAGAGAAAACACATTTGCCAAAATGATTACATTGATCGTCCTTTTGCTTATCCCGATCATTATTTTGTATACGCTTTCTATACGGACAAGCATCGGAGTTATCACGGAAGAAATGAAATCGTTGAAGCAGAAGGACATTACATTTCTAGCGAGCGAGGTTGATAAAAGCGTAACAACGCTATCGACACTTGGCTTTCTGCTCAGCGAAGATATCCATATCCAGCAGCTGCAAAATTTACATTTAATTGAAAGCACATACCAGCGAAACGATGAGAAGCTGCGCATTCTCGAGAGGCTTCGCCTGCTCAATGTCGCACAGCGCTGGGATACGCAATACAGCATTACAGCGCCGGCAAGCAAGCAGCTCGTCTCAACAAATACATATCTCTCGTATGATCTCGAATCGATCAAAAAAATATTGACCCCGACCTGGAAGTATGAGGAAATGACGATTCAAAACATAAAGCAAAATCGTTTCGTACGCCATATCGTCAAGCCAAAAAGCAAAATCACCGATATAGAGAAAGCCGGTATCATCGTTGAGATTTCTTTTCCAGAGGAGCATCTCATAAAGGATTTGGATACGTTCAAGCTGGCAGGCAAAGGCGATCCGTTTCTTGTCCATTCCGATGGGCGCATGATAAAAAATAAAACGGCCGATAAAGAAATGACCAAGAGCATTCAAGCGCTGCTCAAAAAAATGACCGTCCCAGAAGCGTCCAATCAAATTATGACGATAAATGGGGATGATTTTCTCGTCACCTCTGCGCATGTAAAAACGTTGGATTGGTATTTGATTGACTACGTACCGCTTGCAAATGTTTTGAAACCAATCGTCAAAAGCCAAAATTTATTTTACGGCTCCGTCGGTTTGCTGCTCATTATGAGCTTGCTCGCAGGTTATTTGCTTTATCGAAATGTACAGCGCCCAATCGGTTTGCTTATTCGGAGTGTGAAACGGCTGCAGGAAGGCAACTATTCCGCAAGAATAACGGTAAACCCCAAAAATGAATTTACTTATTTATTTCAAAGATTTAACGATATGGCTGCGAATACGGAACAGCTCATTCAGAAGGTTTATGTGGAGGAGCTTCGCAGGCGTGAAGCCAATGTAAAGCAGTTGCAATCCCAGATTAATCCGCATTTTTTATACAATTGTTTCGCACTCATACGCAGCCTTGCTAGGCTGGATAAGAAGGAATCTGTCATGCGGCTTGCTATGCACTTGTCTACCTATTATCGCTATACGACAAGGGTCGAGAAGCTGACCGCAACGCTGAGGGAAGAGCTGCAGCTTGTTGAGAGCTATTTGGAAATTCAACAATTTCATATCCAGCACCTGTCCTACCGCATCGAGGTGCCCGATTCGATGCTTAGTGCTCAGATTCCGCGTCTGCTCCTGCAGCCTGTCGTTGAAAACGCGGTGCTGCACGGGATTGAACGATTTGACGGTGATGGGCTCATCACCATTTCCGGTGAAAGCAATGATCGCTATCACACGATTATT
Source organism: Paenibacillus sp. 01T431 (assembly GCF_056398625.1). Lineage (NCBI taxonomy): Bacteria > Bacillati > Bacillota > Bacilli > Caryophanales > Paenibacillaceae > Paenibacillus > Paenibacillus sp. 01T431. Next base: position 116,993 of record NZ_JBFTPT010000013.1, on the reverse strand, counting down.
GTAGAAGATAACGGGATGGGGATGACGGACGAAGCCCTTCGAAAGCTGGAGAAAAAAATTATCAATCCGCCTGATGATACGAGCGGCTGCGCGCTGTGGAATATTAGGCAGCGGATGCTGTTCCAATTTGGTTCTGAGGCTTCAATCAGCTTCCGAATTCGCGAAGAAGGCGGCGTTGCTGTGTACCTGTCTTGGCCGCATGAAAACTATGCCAACTAGGGCGTGTCTGAAAACCCGTTCAGTGGCACCTTTCACCGCCTTTTCGCCCCCTGCTTCGTTCCGTTTGCTTGACGTACCCCCGGTACGCCTTCACAAACGCGCCTTGCATGGAACGAAAATTCGGCAAAATTTGCTCTCCTCAGAGCTCTCAGACACGCCTTAGATGAATGAATAGGAGCTGTTCACCATGTATCAACTTTTAATTGTCGATGACCAGCCTGATCTCGTAGAGGATTTAGCCAGTAATTTGCCATGGAGCTCAGTTGGCATTGATTCCGTCTACCTTGCACACTCGGGGCGGGAAGCGCTTGATATTATGCAGGCTACGCCTATTGATATCGTCATTACAGATATTCATATGCCCGGCCTCTCCGGCCTTGATTTAATCGAGCAAATCAAAGCATCATGGAGCAATGTGAAATGTATTTTATTGTCCGGCTATAATGATTTTGAGTATGCCCAAAAAGCACTTCAGTTCCAAGCAAGCGACTATTTGCTCAAGCCCGCTGAAGACGAAGAGCTGCTGCAAGCCGTTCGGAAAGCAGCTTCCCAGCTGGAAGAGCATTGGAAGGAGGTCAGCTCGCATCAAAGCGCGCTAACCTCTTTGAAAGAAAATGTCCCTATTTTACGAAATCATCTTCTGCTCTCACTTCTGAAGGGACAGGCCTACAGCGACGAAAAATTAAAAGAAAAGCTCGACATTCTGAACCTCGCTTTTCATCCAAAAGAGCCATATTGTATGATGCTTATGCGGATGGAGGACTACTTCTATGAGCAAAGCGAACGTGACAGCTCGCTGCTTGAATACGCCGTGTGCAACATCGCGGAGGAAATATTTACAGAGGAATATAGGCTATGGCATACGAAGGATGAGCATGGCTACTTTGTATTTCTCATTATGGGCAAAGAAAATCAACGCCAAGAACAAGCTTCCATGCTGCATCTCATTGAGCAAAAAGCAGCACAGCTTCAGCATTATGTGAAATTGTATTTAAAGGGGACCGTATCGTTAGTCATTACGAAGCAGGATGTATTTCCGCTTGAGCTGCGCGAAACCTATGATTTCTCGCTTATCAGCTTTAGACAGCGCATTGGCAGTGAACGCGGATTTCTCCTCACACTGACAGAGGAATCACAGCAAGGAGAAGCGAATTCCCTCTCTCATTTATACAATCCGCCGCTGCTTATTCATTTGCTTGAGGCAGGACAATGGGACGCGATTGAGGAGAAACTAAATCTTGCGTTTGAGGAGCTGGAGCTTAAATGGGGCGAGTCGCATGAGCATATTTTGGAAACCTATTTCATGATTGCAAGCTCGTTAAGTTTCTCCATTCATAAAAACAAGCTGTGGATGTCCGACATTATGGGATCTGAGTTCAATCAACTGCTTAGTGGTCCCCACTTTCATACGATTAAACAGCTTCGCACTTGGACGTCTGGCATACTTGATAACTATAGAAGCCATATGACTAGCAAAGTACAGCATTCTCGTTCCAGTACGATTCAGAAGGTTCAAGAATATGTTTCAAGCCATTTAGAAGACGCTTCACTGCAATCGATTGCTTCCCATGTATTCCTGAATCCGTCCTACTTGTCAAAAATATATAAGCTGGAAACCGGCGAAGGCATAAGCGACTACTTATCCAGATTGAAAATGGAGACGGCAGCGCATATGCTTCGCACGACAACAGACAAAATTTACGAGATAGCAGCTAAAGTCGGTTATTTGAAAACGAGTTATTTCATAAAGGTGTTCAAAGATCGATACGGCATTACCCCGCAGGAATTCCGTGATCGTTAAGCGGTGATCGCAAAATAATTATAAATGCCATCTTTTTCAGTAGAAGAGATTCGAGCTTGACGCTCCAAATATACCAAATGCGCAAGTGTCTCCGACATTGCAAATCTCAGCTGATGCGCATTCCCGTTCAGACGATTGCCGAATAGAGCCTCGCACATGCCATAGGCAGTGCGGGGCTCTTCTTCGAGCATCCGAACCATTTTGTCGAGCCTCCGTATATGATGCTGCTGCAGCTCCAATATCCTGCCATGGAAATCGGTAAAAGGATCCCGATGTCCTGGAAAAGCCAATTGAACCTCATAATGAGCAAGCTCCTGCAAGCTGCCCAGAAATGCTTCCAATGGATCGCCATCCTCACCGGGCACTATGCTCACATTCGGGGTAATATGAGGCATCACCTGATCTCCGCATACCATCCATTTGCGTTCTTTCTGATAGAAACATAGCTGACCATTTGCATGACCAGGCGCGTCAATTAGAAGCCAGCTCATTCCGCCAATTATGATTTGATCTCCCGCTTCGATATAGGTTACCTCTGGCTGAGGGGATACCATCTCCACAAAGGTTTCAAGATTTTGCGCAATAGCCTCTCTATGCTGAATCGGCATACCATGCTTCGCATATAGAGCCTGCAGCTGCTCGCCGAACTCACTTTTTTCTCCCCACAGCCTAATCGCATAGTCATGTGCCCTGCGTGAAATAAATACAGGCGCCCCGCTTCTCTCTTGCACATAACCAGCGAGGCCATAATGATCGGGATGCTGATGCGTCAAAATGATTCTTGTAACATTGCTCCACTCCAGGTTATGATGCTGCAAGACTTTATCCCATACCTGAATGGCTTCGTCCGTTCGCAGTCCCGGATCAATGAGCGTATATCCCTGTTCTTCGGGTATAAGATAGCTATTAACCCACTTGAGGGAAAAGGGAACCGGGACCTTTACCTGCAGCCATCCTTCCTGCCACGAAACCGTATGTAAAGACTCCTGTTCATTTGAAGACGGCATGCTGCTTGAATCCTTGTTTTCAAATATCATCTTTTAGCTCTCCCTGTCATAATCATTCGCGGAGAAGCCTCTGGATCGTATTTCGAACCATCGTAATTGCCGTACAGCTTGTCTATCCTAAGACTGCAAGCATCTAGATTGTTTTCGAACCAGTCTAGGTTGTACAGCCTTACCTGTTCTAAATACTGTCTTGGCTTCTCTTCCTTTTCCGGATTGAAGATTGAAATGCCCTTCTGCACCCAACCATTTGCAATGGATCTTGCCTCTTGTATAAGCAGACCTGTCTCCTCATCGATACGTTCCGATCGGGGCACCAAGGTTTGAGCCACATAAATAGGATTAAGGAAATCGATTAAAAAACAACCGTCTGTACGCAGCACTCTCCGAATATGCCGAAGCACGCTCACATTATCTTCCTCTGCTGTGAAATAGCCAAATGAGGTAAATAAATTGACAGTCGCGTCAAAACGCTCCGCCTCAAACGGCAGCTCCCGCATATCCCCTTTAACCCATTCAACAAGTCCATCTTCATCATGACGATGAGCTTCATCAAGCAATGCAGTCGATAAATCCATACCTGTAACGGTGTAGCCAAGATTTGCTAAAGCGAGTGAATGCCTTCCCATTCCACAGCCTATATCAAGTACATGAGAACCTTCCGCCAGCTCTAGCCAAGCGATCATTTTGGAAGCTTCTTTATTTGCATTTTCCCAATCGCGATGTTTGTAGACAAGCATATAATCGGAGCCGAAGCTCTGTTCGTACCATGGTTTCATATTAATGCTCTCCTTCATCATGGTCATGCGAATTGCTTGCGAATGATGATCACTTTATTGTACTTGAATTCCAACTTACTGGCAAAATCGAATCAAATAAGGATAGTTTTCAAATTATACGTGCAAACTATGGAAGCTTATCCAGATCTTTTTGCAACTCAGCATCATTTGAAGGGAGGAACCGGCATGAATGAACGTATTCGTTTATTATTTGCAGAAGCCATCGATATCAAATTGGAAAATTTGAAAAATAGCGAAATGAGTATCGAAGTCGCCTATATCGAACCGTTATGCGAAGAGAAAAAAATAAGCGATTTCATTATCGTCCCTTTTATAAAAGAGGAATATTCGTTTCAAGCTCAGCTGGATACAAATCCCGATTATGAAATACTGGAAGATGTCGCTATGTGGCAAAGTCTTCTTCTGCGCGGGCATGTCCTGATTCAAGCAAATGAAGTCGTCTATTCATTCAAAGCTGAACGTGTCATCTGTATTGAGAATTCACAAACACAAGTGGAAAGTGCTATTCAGGGCCCTCAGATCGCATTAAGCGAAAATATAAATATATCACTCAATCTGATCCGCGGCATGTACCCTTCCCCCGATCTTTCGGTAGAAGAGCATACAATTGGAACATTGTCCCAAACACCCGTGTTCGCCTTATTTGATCAGAGACGTGTAGATCCTACCGTACTTGATAATGTACGTACAAAGTTAACAACGATTAACGTGGAAATGCTTCAATCCGCTGGTGAGCTTGAGAAGCTGTTAGTCGGCAATCGCAAGCATTTGTTTCCAACTATTCTTATTACAGAACGTCCTGACCGCATTACCAGTGCGATTTCCAAAGGGAAAATAATCATTCTCGTAAAGGGAAACATGTTCGCTCTTATTTTGCCGTCCACTTTTTTTGATTTCATGCACGCCGTAGAGGATGATTACGACTCCTATTGGATGACTCGTTTTCTTATCTTCCTTCGTTACACTTCAACTTTGCTCACAATCACTTTGCCTGCTCTCTATATTTCCGTTGTCTCCTATAATCCAGAGCTGTTTCGCGTGCAGCTTGCTTTCTCCATTGCAGGCAGCCGTTCTGCTGTTCCTTATCCATCGTTCATAGAAGTATTTATTATGCTCTTTATGATCGAAACACTAATCGAGGCAAGCATTCGCTTGCCCAGGTACATCGGCTCCACGGCTACTACCGTTGGAGGACTTATTCTTGGACAAGCCGCTCAGCAAGCCGGTCTCGTAAGCAGCATTATGATTATTGTAACGTCAGTCGTAGCTATTTCGAATTTCGTTATTCCTGTCAATTCGCTGTCATTTGCTGTCCGTTTTTTAAAGTATCCGCTAATCGGAATCTCTATTTTCTTTGGCATCACTGGAGTTGCCGTTGGTTTGTTTATCTATATCACTTATTTATGCAGCCTAAGAAGCTTTGGCAAGCCATATATGCGTATTTTCGGAAAACTAAGGCCGTTAGAAGGCGATGTGGGGCAGGTGAAGATTAAATGAACCGTTATTTCTATTACAACTTTATTCTCGTGAGTTTCATTAATCTATTGCTGTATGTCCCACATATCCTTATTCAATATCGCTATACCGGTGCCGTATCTTCTATTGTGGTCGGGATTGTTATTGGTACGATACTCGTCTATATGTATACAAGTGCAATGGCTCGTTATCCGGGAAAAGGATTGCCTGAGATATTAAAACTGCATTCTCCGCAGTGGCTGGTTACGATTTCTATGTTATTTTTTTCAATTATGTGGTGGTTTGCAACGACTATCGTCGTTGTTGCCTACGCCATTCTTATTAATCGTTTTTTCAATCCAGACGCGGATGCGAATATTATTCTAGCCATGCTCGTCATTGCCTGCGGTTATGCTGCCACACGTTCAACCCTCTCAGTAATGTTCATCGTTGAAATCGGCATGATCGTAAATGCTCCAATCATCATCTTTATATTGTTTAAAGCCGTACGAAGCAATCAGCTTAATTGGGATGCGATTCATGTCGTAGCCAACTACATAACGGAAATGCCTACATTGACCTGCATTGCAGCCTCTACGTTCATTTTTACCGGTTATATTAATCTTTCATTGTTCAATCGGCTATTTCCACCAAATTTCCGTTTTAAATTCCGCTTTATCTATCCGATAGCCGGCGCTGTTATTTTATTGATTACATTTTTTGTGCCCATTGGTTTTCATGGAACGGAAGGCGTAAACCAATACATTTACATATGGAGCCAGACCGCTGATTCCCTACTTATGCAATACGGCTTTATTGAACGTGTGTTGTTTCTTTTTCTAATCGTTTTTTTGAACCTAACTCTCGTTTATACGATGTCCGGCTGGCATCAGGCGATGGAGTTTGTGAAATCTTGTTTTCCAAGCTATAGGCCGGAGTTTGATAGTCTCAAAACACCGATGTCCAACTATGTCATCGTCGGCATTTTTGCATTGCTCTCCATCCTATATCTCATGCTGACGAACGAAAAGATGAACATGATCATTACTACCTATTGGCTCATTGTCCGATTTTTCGTGGAAATATTAATCGTCGTTTGGGTGTTCGTGCTTAGCAAAAGGAGGTCCAAAGCCGTATGAGCATCACCTTTCGAGTCTTTTTGTTAATCCTCTCTCTTGGTTTGCTTGGCGGCTGCGGGTTCAAGGATATCGACAAACGATTCTTCGTGGTCGCTCTTGGCATAGATGCATCAGATAATGAGAAAAAACCGTTTCGTCTTTCCCTGCTGCTTGCTGTTCCGTCTCCAAAGATCGAGCCTGGCGCATCGAAAACACAGATCGAGACCATTGATACAGAAACCGTCGCAGAAGGCATTCGAATGTTGAAATCCTACGTCGACAAGGAGCTGGATTTCGGGCATTGCAAAGTGTTTCTCATTGGTGAGAAGATTGCCCGCCAAAACTATACGGAAATATTGCAATGGATGTCGCGGAGAAGAGATATCCAAAGTGTCGCCGATATTGCTATCGGGAAACCGGACGCGGAATCACTGCTGAAAATAAAGCCTGTGTCCGAGCGTTATCCGGGCAACACGCTTTTTTTAAGCTTTGGAGCTGACGGAACCGAGTCATCCTATACTTACGTAGAAACGTTATCAGACTTCGCAAGGCGTGCTTCCGAGGAAGGACTCGATCCGCTGATGCCTGTTATTACAAAGGATGGTAAAAAGAGCTTCGTCATCAACCGAACAGCGCTGCTGGACAAAACAAAGGTTAAGCTTATGTTGTCTCCAGCTGAATCGCAGCTTTACAATCAACTCGCGGAAGATTTCACCAAATCTTCGATGCATGGCATGTTTGAAGGCTTGGATTTAGTCGTTGCGATTACGGATATGCACTCAAACTTCCGACTTGGGAAGCAAAACGGTCAAGACACGATCACGCTTGATGTGAAGATCAGGGTCGTATTTGAGGAAGCGCCAAAAGGCATATATGAAGATCAGTGGCAGCCGATTGAGCAAAATTTAAATAAGGAATATGCTGAATCTTGCCTCGCGCTTCTCAAAAAAATCCAAAAAGCAAATGTAGACCCTATAGGTTTCGGACTGCGCTATCGGGCTACCCACCCTGGTAAGGAGGCTTGGCAGAAGTGGCAGTCCATCTACCCTAACGTTAAATTTATCGTAAATGCCAATATAAAAATTGAAGGTACAGGCATTATCAAATAGGGTTAGCACCAAAAACAAAAGAGGTGAGCCAGAAGCTTGTTGCTTCTGGCTCACCTCGAATGATATTTAACTATTATTTTAGGATCAATCGGTTTGTTTGACGCAGCTCACTAACCGTACCAACGCCAATGCCAAACATCGCCGTACGCATTTCAAACTCAATCCGTTCGAATTGCTGCAGCAATTGCTCCTGCGAAATTTCCTTGCTGCTGCTAGCCGCTTGCGGCAGCAATACGCGTCCAAAGCCAGCAAGATTTGCGCCTAGCGCAATTGCTTTCGCAGCATCAACACCCGTACGCAAACCTCCACTTGCAATAATATTAGCCTCGGGAAGCGCAGCGCGAATTTCCGTCACACTCTCAGCAGTCGGTATGCCCCAATCCGCGAATGCTTCAGCAGCTTGCTTTCTTAAATCATCGGTGGAGCGAAACTTCTCGACCTGGCTCCATGAAGTTCCACCCGCACCAGCAGCATCAATAAAGGAAACGCCTGCACCCACAAGCGCTGCTGCCGTTTCCGCATCAATGCCCCAGCCCACTTCTTTTACCCCAACGGGCACATTAAGCGACCTGCAAACCTGCTCAATCGAAACCAATAAATTGCGGAAATCGGTATCTCCTTCGGGTTGAAACACCTCTTGCATGCTGTTGAGATGCAGGACTAACGCATCCGCTTCAGCAATGTCTACAGCCCTGCGGCATGATTCTACACCAAAACCATAATTCAACTGAACCGCACCAATGTTAGCAATAACCGGTACGGTAGGTGCATCTTTCCGTATGGAGAACGAAGCTGCGAGCTGTTCGTTTTCTATTGCGGCGCGCATGGAGCCTAGCCCAATCGCCCAGCCCCTCGTTTCTGCCACAACCGCCAATCGACGATTAATAGCCCCTGCTTCATCCGTTCCTCCAGTCATGGAGCTAACGAGCAGTGGGGCTCCAAGCTTTTTGCCGAACCAATCTGTATTTAGGCTTACTTCAGCGAAGGAAAGCTCAGGCAGTGCATTATGCTTAAAGCGGTACCGCCCCAAGCCCGTTTCAATGCCAACGCTGTTTACTTGCTCCTGCAAGCAAATACGTATATGTTCTCCTTTACGCTTTGCAGTTGCTGCTTGCTGATCTACTGACATGCTTGTTCCTCCCAAGCTTAAACGGCCAACGCCTTTTATAGCAGCGCCGCTCACGTTTCGCTTCTCTATCTTCTATTCCTGCGTATACAACTTGTGAATTTCCTCATCAATAAGCTGAACATATATGTATCCATTAGGCCTGCTTGCACTTTACACTTCATAACCTTTTCAGCGTAGTAACTATGTACTAGTTTAGCACATTTTTTTGATTCACGCTCTCAACTCCACGACATTGACACATAAGCTGATCCGTCCATTCTGATGCATGCGCTCTGGCGTCTAGAATAGTTCTTCTAATAAATGTGGCATTATAAAGAGACTAACCCCAATCCTAAAAATATGAGCCTGACCGATGAGTTAGAAGCGACGGCTAGCTCAGTAGATAAATGATTTTTACAATCATTTATCTGAATTTTACAATCATTTTATCTTGTTAAACCGTCGAAATTCATATAAAATATAACTAACAAAAGCCTTATAGGGGGACTAAACATGGAAATGATTATATTTGATACACAACAGGAATTAGATGCTTATGCTGCGGAATTATTTGTAGGTATCGTTAAAGAGAAACCAGATGCAGTACTAGGCCTTGCAACAGGATCGACACCCATCGGAATTTATGACAAAATAGTAGAACTGCATAAACAAAACAACGTTAGCTTTAAAGATGTGACAACGTTCAATTTGGATGAATATGTCGGAATCAAGCCTGATAACGACCAAAGCTACGCCTACTACATGAAGCAGCATCTGTTCTCGCACATCGATATTCCCGAGAACCAAATCCATTTGCCAAATGGCATGGCTTCGGATGTTGAGCTGGAATCGAATGCTTACGATGCAATGCTAGAAGCAAGACCAGTAGATATTCAATTGCTTGGTCTAGGCCACAACGGTCATATTGGATTCAATGAGCCTGATGTTAATCTTTCTGGCGGCACTCACGTTGTTAAATTAAAAGAGGAAACGCGTGAAGCAAATGCTCGTTTCTTCGATTCTATGGATGAAGTACCTGAGTATGCAATTACGATGGGTGTTGGCTCTATTTTAAAAGCTAATACGATCGTGCTGGCTGTTCGTGGTGCTGACAAAGCAGAAATTGTAAAAGAAGCATTGACTGGTCCAATTACGACTAACGTACCGGCTTCATTGCTGCAAACTCATGCGCGCGTCATTGTTCTACTAGACCGCGAGGCGGGAAGGATGTTAAGTTAAATGACCCTAAACTCTGCAAACTGGTTCATCCACAACGTAAATATCGTGCTTGAAGATGGGATAGTTAACGGCAGTGTTTTTGTACAAGATGGGAAAATTGCAAAAATTATTGCCCAAGATGACAACGAGGCAGCAAATGAGGCTTCAGATGCACAGTTGTCTATAGACGGAAAGGGAGGCTGGCTGCTTCCTGGTTTTATTGATGTGCATGTTCACGGTGGATTTGGTGCGGATTTTATGGATGCCAGCCGTGAAAGCTTTGACACCATTACTAAATTCCATGCCTCACAAGGTACGACAGGCATGCTTGCTACAACGATGACTGCTCCTAAGGAAGCAATTGAAGACGTATTGCATGCCGTTGCAGATTACCGCAGCAGTGAAATGCCTTACGCAGCCTTGTATGGCGTACATTTGGAGGGTCCGTTCATAAGCGAGGCATGGCCAGGCGCTCAAAACCCAGCTTATATTAAAACACCTCAGCTGGAATGGATGCAGCAATGGCATGCCAAGTGGCCCGATCTTCTCCGTCAGCTTACACTGGCTCCTGAGAAAAGCGGTGCGATTGAGACCATCGCTTGGCTTGCTGAGCAAGGGATCGTCACAGCCTGCGGGCATACGGATGCTGTCTATGATGAAGTGATCGCTGCTGCTGATGCTGGCCTTACGCAGGCTGTTCATACCTATAATGCAATGCGTGGTCTGCATCACCGTGAACCCGGAACGCTAGGAGCTGTATTGACCGATGACCGTATTGTGGCCGAGCTCATAGCCGATGGAATTCACGTGCATCCAGCTGCAATTCGTTTGGTGCTCGCTGCTAAACCTTCAGATAAGGTTATACTGATCACAGATGCGATGGCAGCAGCAGGCATGCCGGAAGGCGAATATAGTCTCGGAGGCTTAGCCGTCATCGTAAAAAACGGCGAAGCAAGATTAAAAGATGGCAACGCCCTAGCAGGCAGCTGTTTAACGATGATTGGTGCCGTACGCTTTATCCATGAGCATACCAACCTATCGCTTTCTGAAATTAGTCGGTTGGCTAGCGGCAATGCAGCAAAACAGCTTGGCATCAGCGACCGTACAGGTACAATTACGAGCGGCAAACAAGCTGATCTTGTATGGATTGACTCGCAAATGCAGGTTCAACAGACTTGGGCGCAAGGCCGTTCCATATACGAGGCTAAACAAGCGTAAAAAAAGCAAGAGGTTCCGTGCTCAAAGGTTAGAAAACCTTTGAACACGGAACCTCTTTTTATTATTTGTTAATCCGTCACGTATACGGAAATACCGTGCTGCTTCATTTCAGCTGCAAGCTCTTCAGTGAGCGGAACATCCGTAATGACGCCTTTCAGCTCGGATAAGGATGCAATGGAAAATAACGAGGTGCGATCTGTCTTCGTATGATCGAATACGGCATAAGCCGCTTGTGAACGCTTAATGAGTGCTTTAGCAATTTGCGCTTCTTGCTCGGAGTAGGTCGTGATGCCTCCAGCAGCAGATATACCATCAACACCGATAAACATCTTTCCGATATGCAAATGAGCGACCATTCCCTCACCTAGAGGCCCGCAAAGCTCAAAGCTGTTATGGCGCATAATGCCGCCGGTAACGACAACCTGAATATCGCTGCCTGCCAGCTCCATCGCGATATTAACCGCATTGGTTACTACCGTGATGCCCCGCCTCGATTTGATCATCTTAGCAATAAGGAAATTTGTTGTACCGCCAGAGAGACCAATCACATCGCCTTCCAAAATTAAAGAAGCAGCTAATTCCGCGATATGCTCTTTCTCTAGAATCGACAAACCTTCCTTCTCCGCAAAAGGCAAATCCCTAACTGAATTCATTCCATCGTACATCGCACCGCCAATTGTCCGAATAACCGGATAATCAGCTTCCATTTGCTCAAGATCTCTTCGAGCCGTCGCCTCAGAGCAGCCGAAGCGCTCAACCATTTCCAAAATCGTCACCCTGCCCTGCTGCTTCAAAAGCTGCAGAATAGCTTCACGGCGACGCTGGCCCTTGTTACCGATCAATTCAGCCATTGTCAGCGCTCCACCCAAGCCTTGGCGGACATCCGCTGTTGGACGACACTCCATTCCGGCAAAGCTTCCCAGTCGCCACGCATTTGAACGACTAATGATCCATTAATACTTGCAAGGCGTACTGCTTCTACAGGGGATAAGCCCTTCATAATTCCTGCCAAGAAACCAGCGCAAAAGCCGTCACCCGCGCCTACAGTATCAACAACCTGCTCAGCCGGATAAAAAGGCAAGCTTTCTTCCTGCCCTTTGTTTAGAACAATCGTCGTGTCGCCTCTGCCTTTAATGATCGACACCGCTTTTAATTGATTTAGCTGTCCTTTAATATGCTCATAATCGTCTGTTTCGTACAATAGCTTAAGCTCGTCCCATCCTGGCAAAAAGTAATCCGCATCTGCTGCAAGCGGCAGCAGTGCTGCACGAGCTTCTTCGATTGACCACAGCTTAAGCCGCAGGTTCGGGTCAAAGCTGACAAGCACCCCAGCTTCCTTCGCAATATCGATAGCGCGGCGAACCGTCTTGCGGCAAGCCTCGCTAAGCGCAGCTGTGATACCGGTTACATGAAGCAGTTTAGCACCGCGAATATAATTCTCGTCAAGATGCTCAGGCAGCATCCGACTAGCTGCCGAATGCTTTCTGAAATAATGAACGGCTGTTCTACCCGCTACATGCTCACGAAACATCATGCCCGTAGGAGCTTCCGAGCTAAGCTGCGCACGAGATACGTCTACACCTTCGCCCCGCAGCGTCTTCAAAATAATTTTGCCAAACGGATCGTCGCCGAGAGCGCCAAACCATCCAACAGAGGAGCCTAGACGTGCAAGTCCTATTGCGACATTGCTTTCCGCTCCGCCAAAGCTTTGTTCCAGCGTAGCGGCGCGTTCGATTGACTTATGCTCCTCTGGCATAAACAAAGCCATTGATTCGCCAAACGTAACAATTTGCGGCGATGATTCTAACACGTAAAAATCCCCCTATAGCGTTATATAATCGGCGTTATCCATATTAGCTTTAGATCATCGGAAACTTCATGAAGTAGATAATAGCGATATATAGCACCAATACGATGATGCTCATCACGCGTGCTTTGTTAATGTGTGCAGTTGCGCTTTTGCCTTCTTGAATGGAAGCTACTACAAGCTTAAGCGGCTTGGAAATAATTCCGCCTAGTGCCGCAATTGCCAGGAACAGCAAAATAATAATGACCATCCATGCCACCTTGTAATCCGCTTGCGACATCAAATATCCACCTGTTAGCAGCTGCAAAACTAGAAAATATTGCGCAATTCGGTTTGCCGAACGCAGGCCGTCAGCTAATCCGCCTTGTCCAACTCCGGCAAGCTTAGTAGCTCTACCCAGCATGATTGGAAGAACGATATAGAAGCCCATACCTACTGCACCAATCACGTGCAAAAATAACATTACTTTAAACATTTTAACTCCTCCTGTTTTGGTAAAACGTAATCATCCATTCATTGATTCGCAATTGCCAAAATTAATTCTATAAATAGTTTATCAGAAACGAGATTTTTTTCAAATGACTATGCTCCTGAACCGAGGTTTTATACCCTTTTTTGTTGAATTAGCTCCGAAATCGTTCCCTAAATTTTCACACTTTAATTAGAAAGCTCATTTTAATCGATTTTCGGTTGGCTTTAAGCTTTAAAGCCGTATTTACTCATAACCCCATGAATTGCAAAATAAGTAACTTCCTCAGGCAAAGCATCCTTTATGGGACGCAGCTTATCGATTCCTTGCTCGCCAACCGCATGGACGATCAATTGCTCATATTCTGCTGGAATGATTCTGCTCCAATCGATTTCTTCACCTTCATCTGCACACCGTATGATATGTCCTTCAACGGTTACTTTCGTTAATCCGCGTTCCTTCGCTATTTCATCAGGTTCCAGCCCACTTTGAAATAGCTCGAGCGTAGCATAGTGACTTGGCTGCTCATCATTCGTTGCTGCCTTCTTGACGACTGACGGCTCTCTAGCCGCAGTTATTATCATTCCTTCGGCTTGACCTTCGCCTCCGAATGAATGAATAATCGAGAGCAGATCTTCTCCATATTTCTCCGCCTTCGCAGCACCAATCCCCTTCACGCTAAGCAATTGATTCTCGTTTTGCGGACGAGCCATTGCGATTTCTCGCAGCGTTGCATCAAAGAACAACATAAATGGAGGCACACCCTCTGTAGCTGCCTTTTCTTTGCGCCATTGCTTGAGCGCATCGAATAGAGGTGAAGCAGCTGCTGAATCGGAAGAGGCTGCTTGCCGAACCATTGCTCTAACTCTTTGCATAATTGGTTCGCGGCCTTCCAGTACCGGCAGTGCGCTCGCAGTTAGCGAGACGACTGGATATTGCCCTTCACTAAGCTTTAAGTATCCTTCAGCCACGAGCCAATAAAGCCAATCCGCTATCTCTTTCTCGGGCAAATGCCGCATTAAACCGTAAGTAGTCAAACGATCGAGCCCAAATTCAAGCAGCCGTTTATCACGCGATCCCTTTAGTACCTTGGCTGCCATCGTTACACCGAAACGCCCTCTCATTCGACCAACGCAGGAGAGCGCCATCTTCGCTTCCTCCGTCCGGTTAACCGGCTCGCTCTTATCGAGACAGCTGCTGCATTTCCCGCATGCCACAACATCCGTCTCTCCGAAATAATCAACGATAAACTGCTGCAAACAACGCTGTGTCCGGCTATAGTTCATCATGGTATGGAGCTTAGATAGCTGAATCGATTTACGATCTGAATCCCCAGTGCCCTGTTCGATCAGAAAGCGTTGCACCTGCATATCAGCCGGTTCAAACAAGAGAATGCATTCGCTCTCCTCTCCATCACGGCCGGCACGGCCAGCTTCTTGGTAATAGGATTCAATATCGCTAGTCATTTGCCAATGCAGCACATAACGTACGTTTGGTTTATCAATGCCCATTCCAAAAGCGTTCGTTGCAACCATTACACGAATCTCATCGAATCGAAACTTCTCCTGTGTGTCAGCGCGCTCAGCATCCGACAACCCACCGTGGTATTTGCCTGCTTGAATGCCTCTGCGTGTTAATTGCTCATATACATTCTCGACTTCTTTTCTAGTTGCTGCATAGATAATGCCTGATTGATCCTTACGCCCTGATATGAAGCTCTCAAGAAACTTTTTCTTATCCACGCCTGTAACGACGGATAGAGACAAATTCGGTCTCGCAAATCCCGTTACAAAAATGCTAGGTTCACGCAGCTTGAGCATTTCTGAAATATCAAGCGCTACCTCGTTTGTAGCTGTAGCTGTAAACGCCGCAACGAGCGGCCGATCTTTCATTCGAGCAATCCAGCCTGCCAGCTGACGATAGCTGGGACGGAAGTCATGCCCCCACTGCGATACGCAGTGAGCCTCGTCTATCGCAATGAGCGGTATAGTGAGCGTCTCAGATAACGATTGGAACATCGGCGCATCAAGTCGTTCAGGCGCAACATACAGCAGCTTATATTCTCCCATCATCGCGTTTCGCATCACATCTCGATATTCAGCTGCTCCTAGCGAGCTGTTAAGAAACGCTGCAGATACCCCGACTCGCCTCAGCGCATCAACCTGATCCTTCATGAGCGAGATGAGCGGCGAAATAACAAGAGACGTTCCCGGCAAAAGCATGGATGGAATTTGATAACAAATCGATTTTCCGCCGCCGGTCGGCAAAATAGCTAGTGTATCGCGTCCATTCATAATCCCCGATATTATGTCTTCCTGTCCTTTACGGAAAGAATCATAGCCATATACCTGTTTCAAGGCTTGTCTTGCTTGTTCGATCAACCTGTTCCCCTCCCATAGTAAACCTTTTCTTTTGTACCTTGAAAATAAACAAGAGGACCCTGGCAGCATTCTGTCAGGGTCCTCCCAAACGCATTCATTTATAAAAGCAGCAATTGAGCTTGCTTGCTAGCCTGTTACTACTTGGATAACGTTGCGTACGGATTGAGCAGATTTATCAAGTGCAGCCTTCTCTTCAGCAGTCAAATCAAGCTCAAGCACCTTTTCAATGCCGTCACCGCCAATGATTGTTGGCACACCCATGAACAAGTTATTATAACCGTATTCGCCTTCAAGCAAAGCGATAACTGGAATAATACGTTTTTTGTCTTTAAGGATGGCTTCTGTCATTTGAACCAGCGAAGCTGCAGGCGCATAATACGCGCTGCCGTTGCCGAGCAGGTTTACGATTTCGCCGCCGCCAACGCGAGCGCGTTGTACGATTGCTTCAATTCGTTCTGCTGATATAAGCTTCTCGATTGGGATGCCGCCAACATTTGAGTAGCGAACGAGTGGGACCATATCGTCGCCATGCCCGCCAAGCACAAAGCCGCGAACATCTTCAACGGATACGTTAAGCTCTTGCGCAATAAATGTGCAATAACGAGCTGTATCAAGGACGCCTGATTGACCGATTACACGGTTTTTAGGGAATCCAAGCGTTTGGAAGGCTGCATAAGTCATCGCATCCACCGGGTTGCTTAAAATAATAACATAAGCGTTAGGGCTAGTTTCTTTAATGTTTTCGCAAACGGATCTTACGATTCCAGCGTTCGTGCTAACAAGGTCGTCACGGCTCATACCTGGTTTACGAGCGATGCCTGCAGTGATGATCACAACATCAGAATCTTTTGTATCTTCGTAGTTGGCAGTACCGATAATGTTTGCATCTACTCCAAGCACCGGTGTCGCTTCAAGCATATCAAGTGCTTTACCTTTAGTTGGGTTTTCAAGCGGTGCGATATCAACAAGAACAACATCGCCTAGTTCTTTTTGAGCTAGCATAAGTGCAGTAGTAGCGCCAGTGAAGCCCGCTCCTACTACAGTAATTTTTTTACGCTTAATCGCCATCTGGTGTAAACCTCCTGTAACTTTAGTTAAAGGGGAGACCCCTTTGACCCCCTGTTTTCACTTGCAACCTCCCAAGAGATGTCGAACCCACCTAAATCCTCCCTTCCAAGGGAGGACCTAAGGGGCGCTGCGCCCTCTGGACACCTGCCAATTGGACTAACGCAGGAGGGATATCGGCGCTCTTGAGCGACTGTTGAGCATGGATCGCTTTCGTCCCTTTGGGACACGCTTTACGCTTATTCGCGAAGGGAATGTGTCCCTTGCGGGACGCCATTCCCCGTGCGAACTGCTAGGAATGTGTCCCTGCGGGACGCCATTCCCCTGTACGAAAAGCAATAGAATAAAAGATGAGGGGGGCATCTGCCCCCCTACTTTTTATAAAACTACATGTTTTTGATGATTTCGTCTGCGAATGCGGAACATTTTACTTCTGTTGCGCCTTCCATCAAGCGAGCAAAGTCATAAGTTACTGTTTTGTTGTTGATCGAAGCTTCCATACCTTTATAGATAAGGTCAGCCGCTTCTTGCCAGCCTAGGTGCTCAAGAAGCATTACGCCGGAAAGGATTACGGAACCTGGGTTAACTACGTCAAGGTCAGCATATTTCGGAGCTGTACCGTGAGTAGCTTCAAAGATTGCGTGTCCAGTCAAGTAGTTGATGTTCGCGCCCGGAGCAATACCGATACCGCCAACTTGTGCTGCAAGAGCATCGGACAAGTAGTCGCCGTTCAAGTTCAATGTAGCGATAACATCAAAGTCAGTCGGACGAGTAAGTACTTGTTGCAATGCGATATCCGCAATTGCGTCTTTAACGATTAGCTTGCCAGCTGCTTCTGCATCTTTTTGTGCTTTGTTAGCTGCGTCAGTGCCTTCTGCTTCTTTAATGCGATCGTATTGACCCCATGTGAAAGTCTCGTTAGCGAATTCTTCTTCAGCCACTTCGTAGCCCCAGTTTTTGAACGCGCCTTCTGTGTATTTCATGATGTTGCCTTTGTGTACAAGTGTAACTGATTTTTTGCTGTGTTTAATTGCGTACTCGATCGCTGCGCGAACAAGACGTTTGGAACCTTCTTTCGATACTGGCTTGATGCCGATACCGGAAGTTTCTGGGAAGCGGATTTTGTTAGCTCCCATTTCGTTTTGCAAGAACTCGATTACTTTCTTCACTTCTGCAGAACCTTCTTGGTACTCGATGCCCGCATAGATATCTTCTGTATTTTCACGGAAAATAACCATGTCAACAAGCTCAGGACGTTTTACTGGGGAAGGTACACCCGTGAAGTAACGAACAGGACGCAAGCAAGTGTAAAGATCAAGTTCTTGACGAAGTGCAACGTTCAATGAACGAATGCCGCCGCCGATAGGCGTAGTCAATGGTCCTTTAATAGCAACGATATATTCACGAATTGCTGTCAATGTATCAGCAGGCAGCCACTCGCCGTATGCGTTGAAAGCTTTTTCGCCGGCAAATACTTCGTACCAAGCGATTTTTTTCTCGCCGTTATAAGCTTTTTCTACCGCTGCATCAAGCGCGCGTTTCGAAGCTTTCCAAATGTCGCGGCCAGTGCCGTCGCCTTCGATAAAAGGAATAATTGGGTTGTTAGGTACTTGAAGAACACCGTTGTCAATTGTAATTTGTTCGCCTTCAGTTGGAAGCGCGAATTTTTCGAACTTAGCCATGAATAAAATCCTCCTTAGAATTGTACCTGCTTTATAGCAAGTATAAATGAAATATGATGTCTTTTTTTAAAAAACAGAGAGCGTAGAGCTTATCCGCTCTCTCTATTGTAACTTAAATCACGAATTAACGCTTTTCAATCGGAATGTACTTCGCATTAACCGGACCAACATAGTCGGCACGCGGACGGATCAAGCGGTTATCTTGATATTGCTCAAGAATATGCGCGCTCCAACCAGATACCCGGCTGATTGCAAAAATAGGCGTGAACAAGTCGCGTGGAATGTCAAGCGTTGTATAGACAGACGCTGAGTAGAAGTCCACGTTAGGCTTCAAGCCTTTTTGTCCAGTTACCAGCTCTTCAATTTTAACAGACATTTCGTAAAGCTCCATGTTGCCTGTCAGCTTGCCAAGCTCGCGGGACATTTTTTGCAGATGCTTCGCGCGAGGATCGCCGTTTTTGTATACGCGGTGACCAAAGCCCATAATTTTCACTTTGTTTGCAAGCGCGTTGTTAATAAAGCTTTCAACGTTAGCAGTAGAACCGATTTCTTCAAGCATCACCATTACAGCTTCGTTTGCACCGCCATGAAGAGGGCCCTTCAAAGCGCCAATCGCGGACGTTACGCCCGAATAAATGTCCGACAACGTTGCTACGGTTACACGAGCAGCAAATGTCGACGCGTTCAACTCGTGGTCAGCATGAAGAACGAGCGCTTGATCAAGTGCTTTAACAGCAACTTCAGCCGGCTCGCTGCCAGTAAGCATATACAAGAAATTATAGGCGATGGATACGCCTTTCTTTGGAGCTACAGGCTCTTGTCCTAGGCGGATGCGTGAAAAAGCAGCAATAATTGTTGGCAGCTGCGCCTGCAATTTAATTGCTTTCAATTGATTCGCTTCAGGAGACATATCGTTTGCAGATTCATCGTACAATGCTAAGCTGGATACTGCCGTGCGAAGCGCAGCCATAGAATTTGTATTTTTTGGATAAAGCTTGATTTGATCAATTACGCCTTCTGGAAGCGCTGCAAATTGATCCAATTGCTTTTGCAGTCCATCAAGCTCAGAACGATTCGGTAGTTTGCCGTACCATAGCAGGTAGGCAACCTCTTCAAAAGTAGCGTTTTCCGCAAGATCATCAATATCAATACCGCGGTATGTCAATACGCCATCAATAATGGAGCTGATGGAGGACGTCGCTGCGACAATTCCTTCCAGACCTTTAGTTGCTGTCATCGTTCTCTCTCCTTTAACATGGTTATCGTAAACAATAAAAAGGGGTCGTTTTTGTACCATCGCCTTTAATCATAAATGATTTCGGCAATTATGTGAACAAATACAGACATAAAAATGCTTTATCAGCGTCATCAATATTTTTTTCGCTTATTATTTCTCCGCTTCACTTCGTATGCTCAAACTGCATTTTTCCCTATTCGCTCCAATTTTAGCCGCAGCATAAACTATTTTTACAGAAACGGATAAAGTGGTAAAATGTCAAAAAGAGAACTTACAGAGCAAATTTTGCCGTATTGGAGGCGCAACATGACAGGACAACGCATCGGAATTATTGACATAGGCTCCAACTCCGTCCGTCTCGTCGTTTACGAGAAGACAGCAAATGGTGCTCATCGTGTGGCGGATAGCAGTAAACGGCCTGCCAGACTAAGCGAACGTATTGATGAAAACGGATGTCTGCCAAGTGCAGCGATCGATGATCTGATCGACACACTGAATCATTTTACCATGATTTGCACATATAATCATACAAGCCATATTCGAGCAGTCGCTACGGCTGCTATTCGAAATGCAAATAATCGTTCAGAAATCCTTGCTCGTATTCATTCGGCCACAGGCTTATCCATCGAATTGCTTACCGGTGAGGATGAAGCCTCGTACGGCTTTCTCGGGATGATTAACTCACTCAATATTCGTGACGGTCTTCTCATTGATATCGGCGGTGGAAGCACCGAGCTTTCATTATTTCGCAACCGCGTTCTCGTTCATTCTGTATCCTTTCCGTTTGGTTGCGTAAGCTTCAACAAACGTTTCGGCACAAAAGGCACGCTCCAAGATGAAGACCTGAAGGCGCTTGAAGCCATCGTTGCAGAAGCGGCTCGAAACGAGACCTGGATTGGAGAAACATCAGGACTGCCTCTCGTCGGTGTCGGAGGAACGGTGCGTGCATTAGGAAAAATGCATCAAGCCGCATACAAATACCCTTTTCCGCAAACACATAATTATCCGATTACGAGCGAGCACGTTGATGAACTCTTCCATCAAATGCGCAAGCTTCCGCTTGATAAAAGACGTAAACTTCCGGGCTTGTCCAAGGATCGTGCTGATGTAGTTGTACCCGGTGTCGCTATTTTACGCGTATTATTCCGTGCAACCAAAGCAACTTATTACCGAATTTGCGGTGCTGGACTGCGCGATGGCTTGTTCCATGCAACCAGATTTCCAAATCGTCCAAAACTAGATGATGTGCTCAAATATAGCCTAACAAATTTAAGTGCCCTGCATCCGGAAGCACCAAAGCAGCATGTGCTGCAGGTTAACCGAATCTCTCTAGAGATTTATGATGTCCTGAATTATGTTCATCCACTGACACCTCAATCGAGAGTGCTGCTGGACACAGCGTCACAGTTGTTCCGAATCGGTGCATCCATTGATTATTACGAATATGCAAGGCATTCCTTCTATCTTATTGTTAATTCCCAGTTGAATGGGCTAACGCATCGCGAAATGATTATGACAGCAGCTATCGCATCTTACAAAAGCAAAGGCCGGGCTCGTCAGCACATTTCCGAATATAAGGAACTGCTCAACGAATCCGACCTTGAAGTCATTTATAAGCTTGGCTCACTGCTTCAGCTGTCTACAGCGCTTGATCGCGGGGAAACACAAGCCATTGCGCAACTAAATGTCCAATTATCTGGTTATCAGCTGCTGCTTCGCCCAGTTCAGCCGCGAGGAACGCTTGCAGTTGAGCGCCGAGAAGTGGATGAGCTCGCCAGCGAATTCAAGAAAGTTTGGGGATTCACGCCGTGCCTCGACTTTTCGGCTACGCACGTCCCTTCCAAGACGCTATAACCTTTGCCTCGAATTGACTGCGGAACGGCTCTTTATCAGCACTAGTAAGATGCTCATAAGTACCGTTCGGCTGCAATTCACGGGCTTTTACATTATCATCGATATTAAGCTGAAGCATCTTAATTAATATTTGTCTCAAAATTGGATCAAATACGGGACACATAAGCTCGATCCTTCTTGTAAGATTACGAGTCATCCAATCCGCGCTCGACAAATATACCTCTTCTTCCCCGCCATTATGGAAGTACATAATCCGTGCATGCTCCAGAAAACGGTCGACGATACTTATTACCTGAATATTTTCACTGCGCCCAGGAACACCCGGCCGCAAGCAGCAAACGCCGCGAACGATTAATACGATTTTCACTCCCGCTTGAGAAGCTTCATAAAGCTTATCGATCATCTCTTGATTCGATAAAGAATTCATCTTGGCAATAATGCGAGCTGGCTTGCCGGCTGCTGCATTCAATCTTTCCCTATCGATTAACCGATATAGCTTTTCCTTCAAATCAGAAGGCGCAACGCCAAAAGCTTTCCACTCATAAGGTGATGAATAACCCGTAACCTCGTTGAACAAAGCCGAAGCATCGCCGCCGATTATTGGATGTGACGTAAAAAGTCCAATATCCGTATATAATGTTGCCGTACTGTCATTATAATTCCCTGTCCCTACATGAACGTAGCGGTGCAGCGTGCCTTGCTCTCGTCTTACAACTAACAGGATTTTCGCATGTGTCTTCAGACCAACTAGGCCGTAAACGACATGGCAACCAGCCTTCTCCAGCTGGCGCGCCCAAGCGATGTTCCTTTCCTCGTCAAACCTCGCCTTTAGCTCTACAACGACCGTTACTTGCTTACCAGCTTCGCCTGCCTTAGCAAGCGCTTGAACGAGCGCAGACTGGCCGCTCACGCGGTATAACGTCATTTTTATCGCTAGCACGTCGGGATCATATGCAGCCTGCATGACAAAGTCATTAACTGCATCAAATGATTCATAAGGATGATACATCAAAACATCGCGCTGGCGGATGACCTCAAACATATCGTCAGTGTGGTCAAATTCTCTTGGATAAATCGGCTCAAGCTTCTCATACCGCAAATTATCATTGCCCGGTACCGCTCCTGCAAACTTCATCAAAAAGCTTAAATCAAGCGGTCCATCTATTTCAAATAAATTATCTTCGATTTCGAGCTCTTCGGTAAGCATTTCGAGCGCATAAGGGTGCATCCCCTTGGAAACCTCGAGCCTTACAGGAATTCCCCAGCGGCGGCGACGCAGCTCTTTCTCGATCTCCTCAAGCAGATCCTCGGCATCCTCTTCATTCAATGTAATATCCGCATCCCTTGTTAAGCGGAACGGGTTCACTGAGAATGGAATATAGCCGTTGAATAACGTATCGATGAACTTTTCAATTAAATCCTCAAGAAGCACAAACTCCGTTTTCTTGCTGTTAATTCGTCCAGGAACAGGTACAAATCTCGGTAAAATAGAAGGAACCTGGACAATCGCAAACAACGGCTCCTCTTCAGACGGATCACTCTCTTGTCTTAGAAGTACTGCTAAATACAGCTCTTTCGTATGAACAAGCGGGAACGGTCTGCTCTGATCGACAGCCATCGGTGTAAGTACTGGAAATACGATTTCATGAAAATAATCCGAGACTGCTTTCGTTTGCGTTATATTAAGCTCATCCAGCGAACGAATAAAAATGCCCTCACGACTGAGGCTCCGGAACACTTCTCTGTATGTACGATATTGATCATGGACCATTTGGGTTGCTCGCTTAATCAGCCGCTTCCAAAGTCCAGAGGGCGTATAGCCCGTAAAATCAGTTTTGGATAAGCCGGCTCTCATCTGCATCTGGATGCCAGCAACTCGCACGCTCATAAATTCATCCAAATTGCTTGAGACAATTGCCAAAAACTTTGCTCTCTCAAGCAACGGATTGCTGAGATCCTGCGCCTCTTGAAGAACTCTTCGGTTGAATTCGATCCAACTTAAGTCACGATTTACATAGTTGGACAAAAGCTTGGTCATTTCTCACGCCTCCTGAGTAATTTTGCGAAATAAACCTGCTTTTCTAACATACGCTTCTTGCCTCATATCAAGAATGCTAATATAACGACAAGAAACGACTTGTATCTATCTCATTATGAAGCATGACTATTATTGCCATGTTAACCTTTTGTAAATGTCACGTAAATATTAGAATCTTCCGATCTTAAAATTGCCGTTTCGTATTCTTTTCTCTAATTCACGCAGCATGATTAGTCTATAAAAGGTTCTTGTAAAAGGAATAAGCAGCGTAATGCCTATGATGTCAGACAGAAACCCTGGCAGCAGCAGCAAAATACCCCCTGCTAGCACACATAATCCATCTAATAGCGACTGGCCAGGAATTTGTCCAGCTTGCATTTGACGCTGAGCCTCGCCCCATACTTTTCGCCCTTCCATTCGAGCCAAATAAGCGCCTGCCAAACCCATGAGGATCAGTATAAAAAAAGTGTTCCAGCCCCCGATCCAGCCGCTAACTTGAAAAATTCCCCAAAGCTCAACCAATGGAACAACAATTAAAACTGCCAACAGCCATTTATACATGATTGGACCTCCTCCAAAGTTTACGCAGTAAACTTACTTCGTAAGCATAAGCTTGGTTTGCGCAGCAAACTTACTTCGTACGCAGCAGTTCATACAATTCAGGCATGACTTTGTTTAAGCGCGCTGGTTGCCATGACTCGTTGACCCACACATGCTTGGTTCCACCCTCCACGAGCAGTTCTCCAGGCAGTGATTCGCTTTCTGATACTACTGACGCATGGAAATCATCCAGTGATACCTTTCTAACCTGTGATTCAAAGGATACGCGCAGAGGGCTGCAATCCGCAATTCGAGTACAAACGACTACAGTATCGTCATAGCGAGCGGGTTGCACATAGCGGCATTGCAAATCTATAACCGGCAGCAGCAATCCATGCTCTTCAATCGTTTTATAGTCATAACCAGCATTTCTTATCCATTCAGTACGTCCAATTTCGAACCAAGTTACATAATTCCCGTGAAAAACGACACCCATTTGATCGGTTTCCTGATAACGAACGCGCAGCGGGTGCAGAACCCAAGTGGAAGCTGACAGCATAAATGTCCCCCCATTTTTTATCAAATCGAACATGCTTTGACGAATTGATTAGCAAAAAGCGACGGTGAGATCACCATCGCTTTTTGTTTTTGTACTATATTGTTGTTAACAAAGGCACTGTTTTATTACAGTACTTTTGATTGGCCGTGATAGATAACGCCTGTTTCGCCATAGATGGTAACTTCCATGCCATCTTGCAGCAATTCAGTTGCATTTTGAATACCAAGAATAACTGGGATTCCAAGATTCAGGCCAACTACAGCGGCATGGCTAGTAATTCCGCCTTGCTCTGTAATAACTGCGCCAGCTTTTTCAAATGCAGGCATATATTCTTTATCTGTGGAGATCGTTACCAAGATTGAACCTTGAGTTGTTTTTGCAATAGCTTCCTCAGGTGTACGAGCTACTACAATTTTACCGATAGCTGTTTGGCTGCCGATACCTTGTCCTTGTGCCAAAAGCTCACCAATGTGGTGGATTTTGATAAGGTTTGTAGTGCCAGCACGGCCAACTGGAACGCCAGCTGTAATAACAACTGTATCTCCCAAGCTTAGGAATCCAGTGCTCATTCCGCCTTTTACAGCATTTTCGAACATTTCATCCGTTGTATCCGCATCTGGACCAAGCACTGCAAATACGCCCCAAATGAGAGATAGACGACGCAATACCTTCTCATCAGTCGTTACAGCAATGATTGGAGCTTTAGGCTTGTACTTCGATACCATGCGAGCTGTAAAGCCGCTTTGTGTCGATGTGATGATCGCTTTTGCACCAAGGTCAAGAGCCGAGTTAGCAACAGCTTGGCTGATTGCTTCTGTAACGGATACTTGTTGTGCATTGGCTTGTTTTGTGAAAATTTCACGGTATTCCAAAGCGGCTTCCGCACGCTCAGCAATACGAGCCATTGTTTGTACGGATTCAGTTGGATATCTTCCCGCAGCTGTTTCGCCGGAAAGCATGATCGCATCTGTACCGTCAAAAATCGCATTTGCAACGTCACTCGCTTCTGCGCGAGTTGGACGCGGGTTGCGCTGCATGGAATCAAGCATTTGTGTTGCTGTAATGACAGGTTTACCTACACGGTTACCTTTTTTGATCATATTTTTTTGAACGAGCGGCACTTCTTCAGCTGGAATTTCAACGCCGAGGTCGCCACGCGCTACCATAAGTCCGTCAGAAACCTCAAGAATTTCATCAAGGTTGTCTACGCCTTCTTGGTTCTCAATTTTGGAGATGATTTGAATGTGACCTGCATTATGACGCTCAAGCAATTCACGAATTTCAAGCACGTCGCTCGCTTTACGAACAAAAGATGCTGCGATGAAGTCTACGCCTTGCTCGATACCAAATACGATATCGTTAGCATCCTTTTCAGTAATACCAGGCAATGAAATTTTCACGCCAGGAACGTTAACGCCCTTTTTGCTTTTAATTGGACCGCTGTTTACAATACGGCAAACGATCTCAGTGCCTTTAACCTCTTCAACTGTCAATCCGATCAAGCCATCATCAATGAGGATAGTTGAACCAATTGTTACATCGTTTGGAAGGTTGTTGTAAGTAATAGGAACGCGGTTGCGGTCACCCAAAATTTCTTCTGTAGTAAGCGTAACGATTTCACCTTGATTAAGCTCAATAGGCTCTTCTTTAAGCTTGCCAAGACGAATTTCAGGACCTTTCGTATCAAGCAAAACCGCTACCGAAGTACCAAGTTCTGCATTTGCAATGCGGATGTTTTTAATACGGTTGCCGTGCTCTTCAAAATCTCCGTGTGAGAAGTTAAGACGGGCAACGTTCATGCCTGCATTGATTAGCTTTTTAGTGTTTTCCAGTGATTCGCTGGATGGACCGATAGTACAAACAATTTTCGTTTTACGCATGTTAAGTTTCCTCCGTATACTGCCTGATATTCTTTACTATACTGACATGACAACCCACTGCTTGTACAGTGAAATAATCATTTTTACATATTATTCACTATTGAACGGTCGGAGTTGCTTCCGGCGCTTGTTCCTGAGATACATTCACCGCGTCCGCTTTTATACCGATATTTGTATCGGCAACTGCTCCGTCCGCCACATCTCCGGGCTCTTCAACGATCTTGAATTGACCGACTTTACGGAATTTATTATACCTATCTTCGATAAGCTGCTCAGCACTCATTTTCATAAGTTCTTGTAAATGCTGCCACAGCTTTTCCTTAATTTGCTCCGCTTGAAATGCCAAGTCCTTATGTGCGCCGCCCTGCGGCTCTGGAACAATATCCTCAATTACACCAAATTCTAACAAATCTTTGGCTGTAATCTTCATGGCTTCAGCTGCTTGATCTGCCCTGGAAGCATCTTTCCATAAGATGGATGCCGCTCCATTTGGCGAGATTGCACTATAAATCGCATTTTCCAACATTAATACACGGTTTCCGACGCCTAAAGCGAGTGCTCCCCCGCTGCCGCCTTCACCAATAACGATACAAATAATAGGCACGCCGAAGCCGGCCATTTCCCGCAGGTTGCGCGCAATCGCTTCCGATTGACCTCGCTCCTCGGCGGTTTTGCCCGGATAAGCACCCTTCGTATCAATAAACGTGATGATTGGCCGCTTGAATTTGTTCGCTTGCTCCATTAGACGAAGCGCCTTGCGGAAGCCCTCAGGATGAGGACTGCCGAAGAAACGAGCAATATTCTCACGAGTGTCCTTGCCGCGCTGGTGTCCAATAACAGTAACTGGAACACCGTTTATCTTAGCAAGGCCACCAACGATGGCAAGATCATCTGCAAACAGACGATCTCCATGAAGCTCCATATAGTCGGTAAATACCGTTTGAATGAAGTCTAACGATGTCGGACGCTGATGATGACGCGCCATATGCATCTTTTGAGCCGGAGTCAGCTCACTATACAATTCTTCTTCCAGCTGCTTGCACTTAAGCTCAAGACCGCGAATTTCTTCCGTGAAGTCGATACCCTTCTCCACGCTTAAGGTCTTAAGCTCAGTTACCTTCTGCCGCAAGTCGTTCAACGGTTTTTCAAAAGGCAGCTCACCCGCCATAGGATGTTTCCTCCCTTACGCAATGCATATCAAGCAGCTTTGCTAACGTAGGTTTCATATCTTTGCGGTGTACGACTTTATCCAATTGGCCATGCTGCAAGTTAAACTCAGCCGTCTGGAAGTCGTCAGGCAGCTTCTGGCGAATCGTTTGTTCGATAACAATTCGTCCGGCAAAACCGATCAACGCGCCAGGCTCGGCCAAATTGTAATCGCCCAAGCTCGCAAAGCTTGCCGAAACCCCGCCCGTAGTAGGATCGGTAAAAATCGAAATAAACAAACCCCCGGCACCTTGAAACTTTGAAAGTGCCGCGCTCGTTTTGGCCATTTGCATTAAGCTAAGAATACTTTCCTGCATCCGGGCGCCGCCCGATGTTGAGAAAATAAGAAGCGGCAGTTTCTTCTCATGAGCCGCTTCGATCGCTCTTGTAATTTTCTCTCCAACTACGGATCCCATACTGCCAGTGAAAAAATCAAAGCTCATGACTGCTACGACGACAGGAAAACCACCAATCGTACCTTCTCCTGTTACGACAGCTTCGCGAAGACTTGACTTGCTCTTCTGCTGCTCTAGCTTGCTCGCGTAACCTGGGAAATTTAGAGGATCGATGGATTCCATATTGGCATCGTATTCTACTAGATGCCCATCATCAAGCGTTAATGCAATACGCTCCAACGCGCTTAGACGGTAATGATAACCGCAGGATGAGCATACCTTCAAATTCTTTTCCAACTCTTTGCTATACTGAATCGTGCCGCATTTGGAGCACTTATTCATCAAGCCCTCAGGAACTTCACGCTTGCGTGGTTCCGAAGGTATTGTTGCATATTTTTTCTTAGTAAATAAATCTTTTATTTGCACGTGTGACACCTCTCAAGGCGCAATAGTATAGAGCAGTCCATCATAATGGCCGCATAATGGAGTTGAATACTTCTTGAACTTCCTCCAACTCGCCTGACGGAACTAGTATCTCGTATTGCTGTTTGGACAGATTGACGGAGCGGATTTTCACCAGAAACCCTTCATCCGTTAGCCGCTTCTTGATGTTATCTGCAATTTTTGCTGTTGGTGCGATATAAATGACCGTCCACATCATGGTACCTCCTGAAAACTTTGCTTCCACAAAGCTCACTTACTAAGCACAGCTATCCCGGTAACAGGCCATATGATCTCACAATGATACCATAGTTAAGGCGAATCCGGCAAATCATATTGGATCGCTTTCGGGTCCTGATGTGCAATTCGAGCAGACGCGGCAGCGGCTAATCCAGCAACCAGGTCATCTAAAAAAACATGAATTCGTTCACCTTTTATATTTAGTTGACGAATAATACCGGGTTTTACTTTATCTAAATATCCGAAGCTCGTCAATCCAATCATGCCGTAAACATTCGTAATGCCGAGCGCAAGCGTCTCATCCACACCGTAAAGCGACTCATCATTTTCCATAATCGATTGCAAAGGCTCTGGCAATAACTTCCGCTCAGCTAACTCATCAAGGGCCATACCCGTATACATGACATATTGAACCTCTCGTTTGCCAAGTACCGCCCTTACGCTTTCCTCACACTCTTCCATCGTCAAATCACCATTATAGGGACGCTGCAGCGTATAAACGATTTCTGTTACATCATCGATGGATACCCCTCGTTTTAAGAGCCATTTCTCGATTCCTGTCATAGGACTCATCCCTCCCGTAACTGCTTGTACGTTTATCTTGGAAACATAGGCGTGAGCAGATGACATTGTCCTCAGGCGGCGCTCGCACTCTCCGAGCCCCATAGCCATCTTCACATGTATCTCTAAACATATGCACAGATAGGCTCTGATGTGCATACGAAATGCCGTTGCTTGCAAGATAAAACAGGAGGGTAGAAATCCTATTGCATCAATACCAAATATTCATGGCAAAAGAATAATTTTTCTTCTTATTTTTTTGCATAATCTCACTATCGAAATAATTTCAAACCACGGTTTGCTCAGCTCAAACCTATTCTCGCCATTGCATATTTTCAAGCATAAGATCAGCATTTAATTTCTGATTTACCCGAAGCGAGAAATAGATTGCAGATGGTTTCGCATCAGCTCGTTTATGTCGTTGTCATTTTACGATGATCGAGCCTTCACCCAAGAGCTGCTCAACGGCTGAGATAAGCTCAGCAGATGGTTTAACGCGATAACTATCGCTGAGAGCAATCGATTTTTGTCCTTGTACATAAAATAACACGGTAGCGAGCTGTCCGGCATGACCAGCCAAAACACTTTTTAGCTGTTCAAGGACAGCAGGCTGTTCATTTTCAGCCAAAATTTTTATATATACGCGCTGCGGCTTGCGCTCATCGGATGCAGGTGTCGTGCGGTTATTTCCGGACTGAGGGCCGGGTTTAACGCTACTATTATCAGCAGCCTTAGTCTGGAAAGCTGGCCGATTGCTAGGTGACGTCGTTCGGTTAGCTTGGCCTTGCGTTTTCTGAGTACTGCCCTGAGAAGTATAGCTGCTCCCGCCCGTTCTTGCCGCGCGAGCCTTCGCCTGCTTCTGCAGCCGTCCTACGTGATCCGCAAGCTCCATCTCCGCATGTTCAATCGGTACACAATCTTCAACGATGAGCTTATAGTCATCATCCTGCTGCTGAACCGTTGCTTGTATAATGGCTAAGCCGCCCTTTTTGAGCTTGCTTTCGATTCGCTTCCAGATCGTTGGAAATACGACAGCTTCCACACGCATTATGCGATCTTCAAGCTCGAGGAAACCCATGGACAGACCTTTCTTATTCGTGAAAGGTTTGATGGATACGACCATAATGCCTACAATAGCAATCGCCCCGTCCTTTGCATCAGACAGCTCAACCAACCGATCAAGACCTAGCGCTGACAGCTGCTGCTCGGCAGCATCCAGCGGATGGCCGGATAAATAAAGCCCCAGCAGGTCCCTTTCAAAATCAAGCTGTTGCCCTGTCGTGTACGGACGGATTTCGGGCAGCTCGACATCCCAGTTCTGCACCTCATCTAAACCAAACATTTCAATTTGCAGCTCTTCACGGTCTTTGCGCCATTTGATTGCTGTCTCTACCGTCTCCTCCAATGCAGCTAGTAGCTGAGCACGATGTCCTGGCAACGAATCAAAAGCTCCCGCCTGAATGAGCGACTCCAGCACCCGCTTGTTCACAACCCGCAGGTCTACACGTTGGCAAAGATCCAGAAGACTATCGAAGAGCCGATCCTCTCGCTCTTTTAAAATCGCTTCAATGGCTTGTGTGCCGACATTTTTAATCGCTGCCAGCCCGAATCGAACCGCTTTCTCAACAGGTGTAAACGATACGCTGCTTTCATTAACGTCAGGCGGCAGCACAGCAATGCCCATTCGCCGGCATTCATCCACATATTCAGCGGTCTTCCGCTGATTTCCTGTAACTGAAGCGAGCATCGATGCCATAAACGGCACAGGATAGTTAGCTTTAAGCCATGCTGTCTGAAAGGCGAGTACTCCATATGCTGCTGCATGCGCCCGAGGGAACCCATAATCGGCAAATCGAACAATCATGTCGTAGACATGATTGGCATCCGTTTCTGAATACCCTTGTGCAAGACTTCCTTTCACAAAGTGAGCCCGCTCTTCGTCGAGCACCTCACGCTTCTTCTTGGATACTGCTCGGCGCAGCAAATCCGCTTCGCCAAGAGAAAAGCCAGCCATCAAGGAGGCAATTTGCATGATCTGCTCTTGATAAACAATAATGCCGTAAGTGTCAGAGAGAATAGGCTCTAGCGACGGATGCGGATATTCAACCGTTACGAGCCCGTGTTTGCCTTGAATGTATTTAGGAATAAACTCCATCGGGCCGGGACGGTAGAGTGCAAGGACAGAGACGATATCCTCGAATTCCGTTGGCTTCATTTCCTTCAGCACTCGCCGCACACCGGCAGACTCGAGCTGAAAAATTCCGGTCGTGTCGCCGCGGCTCAGCATGGCATACGTTGCCGGATCACTATCGCTAATGGTGTGGAAATCGATCACTCTGCCGTGCTGCTCCTTAACGGCGTGCAGTGCACGCTCTAGAATGGAGAGAGTACGCAAGCCGAGAAAATCCATTTTTAGAAGTCCAATAGCTTCTAAATGCTCCATTGAATATTGCGTGAGCGGAATTCTCTCGCTTCCTGTCTGTATAGGCGTATAGTGTGTAAGCGGCTCTTGTGAAATCACAACACCCGCAGCATGAGTGGAGGCATGCCTTGGCATGCCCTCAACCTTCAAGGCCATCTTCAGCATAGCCGCCGTCTTCGGCTGACGCTCGCTTGCTTCACGCAGCTCGTTGCTCATGCGAAGCGCTTCCTCAATCGTAATGCCCAGTTGGTTTGGAATAAGCTTAGCTGCTCGATCCACCTCTTGAAACGGAACGTTCATAGCTCTGCCTACATCCCGAACTGCTGCCTTGGCCGCCATCGTTCCGAATGTAATGATTTGAGCAACATGCTCTTCGCCGTATTTGGCTGCCACGTAAGCAATGACCTCGTCACGCCGTTCATCATTGAAGTCAATATCAATATCGGGCATGGAAATTCGCTCAGGATTAAGAAATCGCTCGAACAAAAGCTTATATTTCAGCGGATCAACATCCGTTATTCGAAGCGTATACGCAACAAGGCTGCCCGCAGACGAGCCCCGTCCAGGTCCCGTTCTAATGCCTGAATCATGAGCGAAGCGAATAAAATCCCAAACGATCAGAAAATAGTCGCTGAATCCCATCTTCTCGATGACAGACAGCTCATATTCGAGCCGCTGCTCCGCCTTTTGTCTATAATCAGTATCTTGAACCCACTCTGGATTTCCGCCATATCTAGCAACTAATCCGTCGCGGCATAAAGTAATTAAGTAATCGGCTGAGCTCATACCCGATGGTACCGGCCTAAAAATAGGAAGCGCAGCGCGTCCAAGCGTCAGTTCAAGCTCACATTTATCCGCGATCTCAACTGTATTCGCAATCGCTTCAGGCACATGTCTGTACAGCAGCGCCATTTCGTCCGCACTCTTCAGATACATCTGATCCGTCAGCATGCGCAATCGATCAGTATCCTCTGTCGTTTTGCCCGTACCGATGCAAATAAGCACATCCTGCATAGCAGCGTCCTCAGCCTGCAAGTAATGCACATCATTTGTAGCGACCAGCTTAATACCTGTTTCCTCTGCAAGCTTTATCATATCAACAGCTACTTTTTTCTGATCCAGAAGACCATGATCCTGCAGCTCTAAATAAAAGTCATCTCCGAAAATATCTTTATAACGCAAAGCGCTGCTTCGCGCTTGCTCCAAGCGGTCATGCAGCAGATGCTGAGAGATCTCGCTCCCCAAACAAGAGCTTAAACAAATCAGCCCTTCAGAGTACTCACGCAGCATCTCCAAATCAACGCGGGGTTTATAGTGAAAACCTTCTAAATGTGCTATGGAGGAGAGCTTCATTAAGTTTCGATAGCCCGCTTCGTTTTTGGCAAGCACAATCAAATGATAGATTGGATTTTCCTTGCGCGACCCTTTCTCAAAGCGAGAACCAGTCGTCATATATAGCTCGCACCCAATAATCGGTTTTATTCCTTGTGCACGGCATGCCCGGTAAAAAGGAATAGCTCCGTACATGACTCCATGATCGGTGAGCGCAAGTGCCTTCATGCCGAGGTCCGCAGCTTTAGCTGTCAAATCTTTAATTCTGGCGGCGCCGTCGAGCAGGCTATATTCGCTGTGGACGTGCAAATGCACGAAAGATTGTTCATTATGGCCGCTCATCGCATCGGTTCCTTTCCGCTTCGTCCAAAAATAAGATAATTCTATTTTATCATAATAGCGATGGACACGCCCATAGAATGGTAGCAGAGCATACAAGCATGCGGTGTTAATCTACAAGACTATATTTTTGGAGGGATACGGGTGAGCTATTTTTTGTCCAAAGCAGGACTTGATTTCTTTATCGCATTTGGCGTTGTTTTAGGTGGATCTACGCTTGCAGCAGTGGGATCGGTGTTTATGCTGATGCCGCCAGCCCATACAATGCTCGATACAGCCATAAAACTGAAAATATGGGCGATCGTCGCAGCAATCGGGGGGTCGATTGATCCCGTTCGAGTCATTGAAAGCAACATTATGGATGGTCAGTTATCGCCGGCAGCCCAGCAAATCTGCTTTATTATTATCGCTTTTCTGGGTGCACATTTAGGCACAGAGCTAGTGCGGCTTATTTGCAAGGGAGCCACCTAAGCGATGCGCGTGCCGCCGTTTAGCCGTTTCACGAGAGGACTGCAAATGGTAGGAGTATTGACACTCGGGATGATCATTGGCGCAATTGTGTACAATTCGCTTTATTTGGCGCAATTTGAGGCTTTAATCACATTGAAGAGTGAGCTGGAGGTTAAGCTGGAGCAATACGAAACGGATTTAAAACATTTAAATGAATTCAAGAATCAGCATACCGTTATAAAAAGCATCCTGCCCCGTGTAGAGAAAGAAGCCGGCCAAAATACGGGAAGGCCCCATCTTGATCAAGTTACCGAGGCGTTGATTATTAAGCGGATAAAAGGGGATTTGAGCGTCTTCCTTGGGCAAAGCATTTATGAAATTGACTCTGACGCAAAATTCGCACGCAACCTCCTTGAGAAGAAGGTCTATATGGATGTGAACAGCAAGGACTATACCATTGAGGTTAAGACTATTCTTGTCGTTGATAATGTGCTGCATGTCTGGATCAAGGTGCGTGATTATGCAAAGCCTCCTTCTTAAGCATACAGCTGCGATTCGTGATACAATAGAGCCTGTCTATTCACAAGATCGAAGCTGTACATACGTAACTTAAAAGGAGTTGCTTTTCCATGGATCAACTGATGCAATGGCTGCTTGTGCCGGGCATCCTAATTACACTCGTGCTTTCGGCTGTATTCAGCTTTAAATCACGCCGCTCCACTGATGCGAGAACCCGGGGCCTCTTCACAGCTAGAATGAATATTAGCATGGGAGCCATGCTGCTTTTTATCGCTCTCGTTCAGTTGTTCTTGTCCGGAGAATCTACGCTTCGCATCGTAATTGGCGCTATATTCCTTGTGATCGGCGTATTTAATGTATTTGCTGGTCTTCGCAATCTCAGCGCGTACAGCTCGACAAGAAATTAAATGTGCAATTAATACGGATCAATCATTTGGGCCGTCAGCATCGCTTTGGCGGCCAAGCCTTGTTTGTCCTTCACTTCGATTTCAAGCTTCGTAAACTTCCGACTCATCTCAAGCGCTTTAGGTATGATCGTAACCTCACTGTCAATTTGAACCGGCCTTACAAAAAAAGTCGTCATACTCTCCAGCAAATAGTCACGCTTCGCCGTTTCTCGAATCATTCTGCGAGCCGCTTGCGTCATTAGCGTAGAGAGAAGTCCTTCCGACACCATCCCAAGCGCACCTGACATTTGCGGTGTAATGATTCCCTTATAAGCAATGCCCAGCTCGTCCTGACCAATGACATTAACATTTGTTGTAGCCATAAAGCCCGTCCACATTAAGTCTTCGAAAGTCTCTCCCGATTCCGGCTGCTTTCCAGCAAATCGCATCGCATCAAGCACTTCTTGCCTCGTCACAACGCCTAACAGCTTGCGATGCCTGTCAACGATAGGCAACAAATCAATACCTTCCGCAGCCATCGTATGAGCAGCCGAAGTGACCGTTATATTGGGTGCCGCTGTAATCGGATTTTTTGTCATCACTTTATCTACCGCGCTATCCTCAGGCGATCCCACAGCATCCTTAGCCGTCATCATGCCAACAACCTTGCCCCTTACATCGACTACTGGAAATCTGGAATAACCCGTTTCCCGCGATATTTTATGGAAGTCCAAAACCGTTTGCCCGATTCGCATCACATCAGCGGGTCTGCTGAAGGTTACGATGTCTTCGATCAGCATGATCTTCCGCTTAATAAGCCGGTCGTACATCGCACGATTGATCATGGAGGCGACTGTAAACGTATCATGCCGCGATGAGATGATTGGGAGAACGCGCTCGTCAGCAAGCTTGATTACTTCCGCGCTCGGCTCAAATCCGCCTGTAATCAATACGCCTGCTCCCTCCTCAAGCGCGCAGCGATGCGCCCCGATACGGTTGCCGACTATTAGCAAGCTGCCCTCGTCAATGTAGCGCAGCATCGCATCCAGCTCCATTGCACCAATGACAAACTTATGCAGCGTTTTATCAAGGCCGGCTGCTCCGCCGAACAGCTTGCCTTCCACGATTTCGGCAACCTCGCCAAATGTAAGCTGGTCCAGCGCTTCACGCCGTTTCCGATCAATTCGCACCGTTCCGATACGTTCCTTCGTGCTGACAAGGCCAGAGCTTTCCGCTTCTTTAAAAGCTTTATAAGCCGTTCCTTCGCTGACGCCTAATTCCTTGGCAATCGCGCGTACGGATATTTTCGTTCCAATCTTCAAGCTTTGTATATAAATCAATATTTGTTCATGCTTCGTGTTAGTCTCGTTGCCTGGTCCGATTGAAGCCACCTTATATCCTCCGTCCACTTGCCTTTGTTTCTCCCTATTATAGGAGAAAGCGAGGAACAAGTCATGCTCACCCTCAATTCGGGCCTAATCTAGAGCTGCCATTGAAGCAGAACTTGATTCGTACGCAGCCTGCCATCGATCAGCTGGCCCTCCAAGCCTTTAAACCGCCATTTCTTGAACAGCTGCTGTACCGTTTGAACGTTGATGGCATCTTCAGCGCCTGACATGATAAACGCTTGCCAATCATATTCAATCGGAATCGGATATCGCAGTGATTGGATAAGGAATTGATTCATTTCTATCACTTGTGATGGAATTTCATCGTATATGCTAGAGAACAAAAAAGAGCTTTGCTCGCTGTGCGGCCGAGAAATAGGATCAGATTTTAAGTCAAGCACATATTCAACGATTTGGGTATGCGGGTTAACACGACAGCTGAATGAGCCACGTGCAGCCAAAGCCTTATCGACACGGTGAGACAAGCGGTATGTGAACTGAACAAGGAATGGAACATTGTTATAATATGCGCGAACTTTTCTGAAAAATTCGAATTCGTCAACCACTTTGCATCCTCCTCGTGTCCACTGATTTTGCCCTTATATATCCTACCACTTTTATTTAAAATGGTAAATTGATCCTTTAAAGGCAATGATATTATTAGAATGATACTTTTTTACACAATTATAGTAAAGAGACCATCTATTAGTCAATGACTATAGTCACTCTTTTTAATATGCTCTATAGAATKTTGTTGATAGACTAGTAAAGTTTTATCGTTAGGCTGAGGTGAATCAATGAGTGGGATTGCAGGACTTGTAGGAGAGAACATTCGACTGCTGCGCAAAAAAAGAGGGCTTAGTCAAGAACAGCTTGCTCTTCGCGCTGATATAAATGCTTCCTATATGGGACAGGTTGAGCGGGGAGAAAAAAATCCAACGATTGATGTGCTAAGCAAAATCGCGTTTGCCCTTCAAACGCCGCTCGAGAGAATCGTGAACGTTGTTCCAAACCCCGATGCTGCAGATGATACTGACGATGAAGGATATGCCACGAAGGTTGCCCACCAAATGAACGGCTTAAGCTTAAAGGAGCAGGAAGCGGTATATAAATTCGTTAAGCAGCTTGTTCAATTTAAAGAAATCCAATAAGAAGGTTTCGTCAAATATGCTTATTAACAAGAAAAAGATCCGACGGTATAATACCGACGGATCTTTTTTTTGTTGTATGCTAACCTCGGGCTCTGCGGGCAGTTGTCGCCTTCTGAACAAGCTTCTGTTCCCATAACAGCGCCTTCGCTCGCTTAATGCGCGCGAGCTCCTTCCGTCTCTCATCATTCATAACCAGCGCATTGACATGTGACGTTATGATGATTAAAGAGAACAAAATCCATACTAATCCGAATACACTCATCAAGCTCCAAGGCGCATTCAGCTCGAGACGCGGAATCGCATATACAAGCATCGCCAGCGCAATAAGCAAATACAATACATGACGGCCTTTTCCAGCTAACATTCCCTTCAACTCCTTCATACGGTCATAAGCGGCTTATATTCTTGTCCGCATAATCATTCTATGAAGGAGGGACAGGGTATATGTCTCCTATTAGTCTACAATGGACTTCAGCACATCGGACATAATGCGGTTAACATCCTCAAACACGACGGCAAACCGGCGCTCCGCATCCATCAATTTGCCTATCAACGGATTAAGCGTAATCACTTCATAGAGCTTGCTCATCTTCTCCATATCTTCGGCAGAAGGCTCTTCACCAGCCATCATTTTTTGCTGTAAAAAGTTTTGCCGCTCGCGAAAATCATCCAGCATTTCCTTTGCATCTGCATCAGCTTCTGCTTCCAGCTTCGCAGCCTTTAATAGCAATGCCTCTTCGCTTTCCTTAAGCGCCTTCGCTAATTCATAAGCTTTGTCATAAATGTTCATTCGTCTCTCTCCCATTCTTATCGCTCTCATTTGGTATTCAATACGTCCAATCATACCCCTTATTCTATACATGAACCAAATCCTTGATGGAAAAGCATGCTAAAACAACACAAGCTTCAGAACCGTTTCTGATTCACAAAGGAATAGATGTCCTCATATGCTGAAGTAATTCGTGTAAAACACCTATAGGCCGCTAACCTCTTATCGTCATCCTCCTGCTTGGAAGGAGATTTATGATGCTCAAATCGAAAGTAGCCGTACAGGTGATCAGCTCCGGTATGCTTCCGGAGGATACGCTCATGCTTGGCGAAGCACAAGTAAAGCAGTGGAAAATCCCTCAAGGCCAGCACATTCTCGTAAAGTTTGGTGCTTTTCGGCAGCATGTCAAGGTTATTCCTGTCGCAAAGTACGACGGAATGAGGATCAGTCAAAGTTTAGCCAGACAGATGGGATTAACAAATGGCACATCGATCCGACTGCAATACAAAGCCAGCACTGCCACACTCGTTTTTGGGCCTTTAATCGGCGTTCTCATTAGCCGAGATTATCCGCATATGCCGGATAAACCCTTTGGTTCCATTACTATGTTTTGCAGGGAGCTTGTTGAAGCCTGTACAGCGCAAGGCGCGTACGTTTATTTTTTCACACCTAATCAGATCGGCACAAGTATCGACAACATTGATGGCTGGATCTATTCCGACGGCTGGCGGAAGCTCTCGATGCCCGTTCCTGACGTCGTTAATAACCGTCTTACCTCACGAAAATTGGAGAACAGACCCAGCGTACAACATTTCATGAAAGAAGTAAAACAGCACCATCAGACTACCGTTTTCAATGAAAAGTTTTTGGATAAAACCGAGGTTTTCGATGCGCTTAAGAAAGATGAAAGCTTGGTTCGCTATTTGCCTGAGTCGCATCTGCTGCGCAACTATACGATGCTGAAATCAATGTGCTCTCGGTACAGCAGCGTTTTTCTCAAACCTGTTCGCGGCAGCTTAGGAAAAGGAATCATTCGGATCACTCATCTTGATTCGAGCAATTATCAAGTGATGTATGCGACTTCGGCTGGTACTCGAAGACAGCAGTTTACGAGCTTGGTTAAGCTCTTCTCGACGATTTCCGCGAAGATGAAAACCGTGAGATACCAAATTCAACAGGGATTGCAGCTCATTGAAATCCAGAAGCGGCCAGTCGACTTCCGCGCACTCGTCCAAAAAAATTCGAGCGGTAAATGGACGATCACATCCATTGTAGCCCGTACAGCCGGAACTCATCATTTTGTCTCAAACTTAGCGCGCGGCGGCACGCTCAGCACGGTTGGAGAAGCTGTTGCAAAATCAAATCTGCAGGCAGGGGTTAGCAGGCAGGAAGCAGCGAAGCGGCTCCAACAGGCAGCGCTAAATATCGCGCGCGGCGTTGATGCGCAAATACCAGCACATTTCGGTGAGCTCGGCATCGATCTTGCAATGGATACGGCAGGCCGCGTATGGCTGCTGGAAGTCAATTCCAAACCGTCAAAAAATGATAACACACCGCTAAATGACAATAAAATTCGTCCATCCGTCCGCATGATGATTCAATACTCCCGTTTTTTAGCGGGCTTTTAACGGAGGCTTCTATGCAGAATCGAAAGGTCAAACTTGCCATTCTCGTGGCCTCAATCAACGATAATGCCTCAGAGCATGCATCTATTCCGGTAATGCCAGAGCCTTCCTTCTATCGTGCGCTCAGCATTGCCGGCGAGCAGCTTGGCATGGACGTCTATCTATTTACAGCAGAAGACTTTCAGCAGCATACGGAGTCTCTCGTAGGCTATCGATTGGAGAACGAGCATTTTTCTAAACAGACCGTCCCATTTCCTGACATCATCTATGACCGCTGTTTCTTTACTGAAGCCAATCAGCGAATAAACTGCCGCCGCATGCTCAGTTCCCTTGCTCAAGTTAAGCCTTACCAGCTTCTAAACGGAAAACTTCCTGGGAAGCTCGATGTGTATGAAGCACTCAAAGAAGACCATATGCTGAGCAGGCATTTGCCGCTTACTCTTCCCATGCAAACGACACAGCAGCTTCTTGAGCTCGCCGATCGTTTCCGAGGAGGCATCATTCTTAAGCCTTCCTCAGGGATGCAGGGCAGAGGCATCATCCTTGTGAAGCGCTGCCCGTTTGAGCAATCACTGCTCATAAAAGGTCGAAACCGAAGAAACCATCCCTTCTCGGTCTCCTTTAAGGAGGATTTAGCTTTTGAGCGATGGATTCATCGTTTCATAAGTGGAACCTCCTATTTGATTCAGCCCTATCTGGAGCTTAGCGGCAATGACAACAAACCATTTGATTTACGAGTGCTCATTCAAAAGGATGAGAAGAGCAGATGGTCGATCTCTGGAGCCGCTGTGCGCACAGGGCAAGCGGACTCCTTAACATCCAATCTTCATGGCGGGGGCGGCGCCGTCCCGGCGGCAAAGCTGCTGTCAGCCAAATTTGGCGAGTCAAAATCCGAACGTTTGCTAGAGATGATCCATACAATAAGCAAGCAAACGGCAGAACGACTGGAAAGCAAATTCGGCAGATTTGCCGAGCTCGGTTTAGATTATGGCATTGATCAGAGCGGCCGAATATGGCTGCTCGAAGCGAACTCGAAGCCTGGCCGCTCTTCCTTTGGAATCATAAGCGATCATGAGGCCGAGCGGCTTTCCATTGAAAGACCGCTTCTATATGCACGAATGCTGTCTAGGCGACTATCACCGTCCTTTGTAGCCAATGAATTCGCAAATGGCCGTCGTCATCATTCAAGTTCTGACAACCAATTACGGCCTTTCAACGTTCAGGAGGTTCATCGATGAGTTTGACAACTTGTAACGTACATTTCTCACAGCAATCGAATAAAATTGTCTATTTATCCAGCCCACTGCTCAAACATCTCAAGCTCTCAGGCAAAAAATCGGTTCACCTCAAGCTGGGCAAAGAGGTAATCGTAGCTGAAATCAAGCCATTGAAGCGGCCGGGCAATCATCTGTATTTATCAACTGCCATCCGTCAATCGATTAAAGTGCCGAAGTCAGGCAACGTTTACGTGCTTAATTCAGGCGATAATGAGGTTCAGCTCGGACCGCTGGTCGGCATACTGAGCGACAATTCGACACGCTCTGAGAGCAATCCTTTTGGTCCGCGTACCGGATTTATCAAGCAAGTCATTAAAACAGGTGAACATAAAGCTTACCTTTTCGGCTTTACACCAAGCGACATCAACTGGCAGCAAGAAACGGTCAATGGCTATTTCCTTAACCCGCAGGGCGGCTGGTACCGCAAAATCGTTCCGCTCCCGGACGTCGTGTACAATCGTCTTCCGAGCCGCAAAGCGGAGACATCTGCATCCATTAATTCACTGCGCGAACGCTTCGTGCGCCGCAAAATCCCATTTTTTAATTGGAGCTTCTTCAACAAGGCCGATGTCTACAAGCTGCTTGATAATGATCCTGAAGCGCTGACTCATTTGCCTGAATCGGTCTCTGGTCCATCTTCCGAAAAAATTAAGGAAATGCTGGAGAAACATCAATTTCTATATTACAAACCTACGGCAGGCAGCCTTGGAGTAGGAATCTACCGATTGACCTATCACCCGAAGCGCGGGTATTTCGCCCGCTATCGCAAGGGCAGCCAAAATGTGCTGCTTCGATTCACGCAATTCAGCAGCTTAATGCGGATGCTTCAGGCGAAGCATGGCAGCAGCTTGAATCATTATGTCGTTCAGCAAGGCATTCGCTTAGTTGAGATCGACAGCTGCCCGCTCGATTTTCGCTTTCACATGCATAAGAACGGCAGCAACGAGTGGGTTCCTGCTGGAATCGGAGCCAAAAAAGCAGGCCGGGGAAGTGTAACTACGCATGTGAAAAACGGCGGCTCGCTCATGACGCCTGAGCAAGCGCTTGGCAAAACATTCGGCACGCAAGCAGATGCCGTTCTTGAGAAAGCAAAGCTGGCTGCGATTAAACTATCAGAAGCGATCGAACGCAACTACCCTCATAGACTTGGTGAGTTGGGACTGGATCTCGGCATTGATAAGGATGGAGAAGTATGGATGTTCGAAGCGAACGCCAAGCCTGGACGATCAATCTTCAAGCATCCGGCGCTTCGCTCTGAGGGCCGCGCTTCGCTATCTTACATCTTAGAGCATTGCTTGTATCTCAGCCGCTTCAAAGATGAGGGAGGTACCAGCTGATGGATAGCTTACTTCCCGATGATGCAGACGTTAGAGAGCAGCGTGCCGGCCGAACCGTATTGGCGATTTTGACGATCGATGATGATGTTCAGCTCTTTCGCGGCAATCGAAGCAATTTTGTCGATTTGATTAGAACGGGTCAATCGATG
Source organism: Paenibacillus sp. 01T431 (assembly GCF_056398625.1). Lineage (NCBI taxonomy): Bacteria > Bacillati > Bacillota > Bacilli > Caryophanales > Paenibacillaceae > Paenibacillus > Paenibacillus sp. 01T431. The sequence goes on along the minus strand of NZ_JBFTPT010000013.1, from coordinate 74,444 downwards.
GGTTTCATCGTTTATGTCCTCACCGTAAAAAACCTGCTTCTGACCAGAAGCAGCTTAAAGGGATATGTCTTCAATGAAGCTGAGGACAGCTGGCAGCAAAGATTGCTGCCCTTTCCCGACGTGATTTACAACCGAATTCCGCTGCGCGAAGATGAGATCCAACCGGCTGTAAGGCAAAAGATCAACGCCTGCCGCAAGCATCCGCGAGTCACGCTGTTTAATCCGGCTTTTTTCAACAAATGGGATTTATTCGAATGGCTTCGTTTATCAAAACTGACCAAACCTTATATCCCATTAACACGAAAACTCGTTTCGGTTACGAGCCTGGAACGCATGATGCGAAAACATTCCTATCTTTATTTAAAGCCAGAAAGCGGAAAAGCTGGAAAAGGCATAATGACGATCAAGGTTCACGCTGAGAAGCAGCTTCCTTATCGGCTAAGAATTCAAGAAAACAAAAAGAGTACGACTTACAATTGCTCCACCCTTCATAAGCTTTGGAGTCGTATTCAGAAACAAAGCGGCAATGAGGCCTATATCGCTCAACAAGGCATCAAGCTCGCCTCCTTCCAGGACCGAAGATTTGACCTTCGCGCGCTTGTTCAAAAAAACCAACGAGGGCAATGGGATATTACTGGAATAGGTGCCCGAATTGCAGGCGCATCCAGCATTACGACCCATGTTCCTCGCGGCGGTATGATTGAAGACCCAGAGAAGCTGCTCATTAATTCATTTAATGAAGAGCAGGCGCGTAAACTGCTTATAAAAGCAAAAAATGCGGCCGTTCTTATCGCTAAGCAGATTGAACGCGCCTCAGGCCAGCAGCTCGGCGAAATGTCGTTGGATTTAGGCGTCGACAGCGTAGGGAACATGTGGTTTTTCGAAGCTAATTCTAAGCCTATGAAATTCGACGAGCCTCATATTCGTCAAAAATCGTTAGAGCGCGTATTTCATTATGGAGCTTATTTAGCTAGAACAAAATTAGAAAAAGCAGGAGGCGCATAACGTGGATCTAGAGCTGCTTACACCGGAAGCATGGTTAGCGGAACAAAAAAGACTCATTGGCTTTGCCATTCGCTTCGGAGATAAGCGGCTTGCAGTTTCGACTATTCATGCGCTCCGAAAGCTTGATCCTTCATTACTACAAGATGGAGTGAGCCGTCCATGCGGCGCGGTTGCTGCAGTCGTTAAGCAAGGAAACCGCGTCGTCGGCTTCGGTTTTGCAGAGGACGGCGGCGAGGCTGCGTGCATGGTCGTCGTCCATCCCGAAGCTCGAAGCCTCGGGATTGGCAGTTCACTCGTTCAAGCCATGATTCAACGTTTAGGGAAACTCACTTGCAATGTGGCAACGGACAATACGGCAAGCATGGCTTTATGTTTTCGTTTAGGCATGACAGCCGTTTCCATGCATAGAGGGCCAACAGGCAAACCGACGCTTCGCTTTGAAAGGGGAACCACGAATGAAACAGCCCGTCCTAGGCATCCTGACTCTATATCTCAATGAAGCCGGACATCTGGAGGAACGTTCCATCTATCAGAAAATGACTTCCGCTGGACGAAAGCTGGGACTAAGCGTCTTCGTGTTTACGCCAATGGACGTCAATTATRTTAACAACAAAATTCACGCGCAGTTCTACAATCTTGACACACAAACATGGTCACGAAGGTGGACCTCGTTTCCAAATATGATTTATGATCGATGCCGAATCCAACGTACCTACCGCTTTGACCAGCTCAAAAAGTTTCGTGAACGCTATGGACATCTTACGTTCCTTAATCGCCCGCTTCGCAACAAATGGACCATCCATCGCATCCTCTCGAAAGATTCTCGATATAAAAGCTATCTGCCTGCCACGAAGTATGTCACCGATAATCAAGATATTACCGATATGATCCGAAAACATCAGCTTGTTTATCTCAAACCGATTAATGGAACCGGCGGCAGAGGAATTTTGCGAATCGAACGGCGCAAGGATGGTCAGCTTCACATCCAAGGCCGGGATCAATCAAGAAAAATTATACGACCGCAATATATTTCCACTGCAGGTTTAAACAGCTATTTGGCTCCTTGGAATTTGAAAGGCAATCGCTACATCGCCCAGCAGGGCATTCAAATAAAGCTTGCTAGCGGACGTGTGCACGATTATCGGATGCTTGTTCAAAAAAACGGAGAAGGCAATTGGGAAGTTACCGGTTGCGCTGGACGAATCGGGGCATCCGGCAGCATTACCTCTAATTTACACGGCGGCGGCAATGCTGCTACGATGAGCAGCTTGCTCAAGGAATGGCTTCGCGATGATGCGAAGGTCGCGCAGGTTAAGGAAGAGACAGAGAAGCTGGGGGTCGGCATTGCCGCTTACTTAGAGCAAAATTACGGCAGACTTTGTGAGCTTGCTCTCGATTTGGCAATTGATCGAAAAGGCGGGATCTGGCTGCTGGAGGTAAATCCGAAGCCAGCTAGGGAAGTATTTGCACAGGCTGGAGAGAAAGAGGTTTATCGCAATGCGATTATTAGACCTCTGGAATATGCCATCTGGCTATATAACCAGAAGAAGCGAAAGAAAGGTAAAGAGAAGCAGGCTGCCGTATCAGATGCCCGTGTGGATGAGAACTTCATTTCTGATAAGGAGCTGTGATGCGGCTGAGCATTTGAAATCCATAGCAAAAAAACACACCTGTTAGGGCGGCGCCATCTCTCGGCCTCCCTAACAGGTGTGTTTTTATTCAAGCTGCTTATTATTGTTCCAATAAAGGCAGGAGCTCGCGGAAATCATTAATCAGTACATCCGCTCCCTCAATTTCTGAAGCACGACCATATGTAGCATACGCACAGCCGATCGTTTGAAGACCGTTGCCTTTGCCCGCTTCCACATCCGAAGAGCGGTCTCCTACCATCCAAGCCGATTGGATATTGTGATCCTTAAGCAGGCGAGCAACTAAGTCGACTTTGGTTGAAGTCTCATATTCTCCCGCACTGTATAAGCCGTCAAATAGAGGCGCAATGCCTTTGAATTCAGCAACGCCCTTCACATATTCCTCAAGCCCATTGCTGGCTACAAACAGCTTAATCCCACGTGAATGCAGCTCACGCAGCGTTTCCTCCACAAATGGGTACAGCTCGCCTTCGCCTCTTTCCAAGCCTTCGCGCTCGTACTGAAGCAGCAAGACATCAGCCCGCTTCCGAGCAGCCTCTGTACTATCTGGCATAACCTGCCGCCAAATATCCTCCAGCAGCATGCCTAAGCAGCTTAGCAGCCGTTCTACAGGCGGCGTTTCATGCTCGTAAAGCCCTTCTTCCCTTAGCGTCTCAAAAACGCGGTGGTGAACAGGAACCAGCAATTTATCCGTTTCAAACAACGTTCCATCCATATCAAATATGACAGCCTCAGGCTTTCGCAGCTTATGTATGCCCATAGTTGAAACCTCCTTCAAAGTCTGCTCTTATCATAACGGAATATAGGAAATGATCGCAAGGCTTGATGAAGGTTAACCGTTAACCACTTGCTTCGTCAACGACTGAGATTCTTCAGTCAATTTCGCCTATGCATAGCGGAAGACTGCAGCGCTATTCTTGCCAGCGCATAAGGGCCAAGATAAGCGCCGCTTATTAAAAAAACGAAATTTTTGAGTACACGATGCACTTCCGTCATAAACACCGTATCATCCATGAGAGTCTGTGTTATGGCATCCGCTGCGGTTACAAAAAATAAAAAGATGGCCGTAACCGCAAGTCCATCCAAAACTCGACTGACTGTTCCACTCATTCGACTCAACCAGCCCATGAGAACTGCGCCAACAGCTAATGCCGCACCAATTAATATCATCATTTGCCATCACCTCTTGTGATAGGTTCGGTCATTTGATGCATACTTAAACCTCACATTTTTGGATGGAATGAGAATATAGCGAATAAAAGCGACCAAGCTTGTTTACATATGATAAAGAAGTCCAATAAAAGTAACATTTTGGAGGAATGCTGTATGAAAAATCTTATTCGCTGGTTAAATGCTGCCGGTCTCGCCGCCGTGCTTGCAGTTAATGGACTTGCACAGTGGCTTCCTATCAACGGGAAAACGACTGGAGAAATATCCGCTAAGTACCCTGTGCTTATCACTCCTGCGCCATATGCCTTCTCCATTTGGTCTTTTATTTATTTGCTGCTGATTGGTTTCGTCATTTATCAGTTCAAGCCACGTGCTGGCAAAAGCAAAAATGTACAGAACATCGGCCCATGGTTCATCATAAGCTGCCTGTTCAACGTCGCTTGGATTCTCCTGTGGCACTATGAGAAACTAACCAGCAGCGTATTCATTATGTTCGCTCTGCTGATCTCGCTAATCGTTATTTATAGCGCAATTCGAAAGGATAAGCAGCCTCCTGCTCCTATGGAACAATGGCTTGTACGGCTGCCTTTCAGCATTTACTTAGGTTGGATCTGCGTAGCTTCTATTGTTAATGTAGCTGTCGTTTTGTACGCTGCCGAGTGGAATGGCTTTGGTTTATCTGATGCTGCTTGGACCATTATTTTATTGATTGCAGCCAGTTTGCTTGCTGTTGTCATCGGTTTTAGATTTTTGGACCCGGCCTTTGTTCTTGTATTTGTTTGGTCGTTTATAGCTATTGCCGTAAAGCAGGATCAGCAGCCCGAGGTTAGTCTCTCAGCCAGCATCGCTGCTGCTATCTTAATGATTGTAGCCATTGTTATTTGGGTTCAGGCAAGGAAAGGAAAGCAGTTGCATATTGAAAAATAGAACCGGATATGTCACACTGTTTGATGTGTGTGAGGACGAAAGCCTCCTTGCAGGAAAGGACGTGACGGTTCACGTATGATAAAATGGCTGCTTCGTTCCATGACAGAATTAAGCTCGCGCAAATGGATATCTCGCATAACCGGAAAATTCGCTCAATCGGCTGCCAGCCGTCGATTTATTTCCCGTTTTGCTGCGACATATGGCATTAAAACTGAGGAAGCTGAGAAACCTCTAGCCCAATATAAAACGTTAAACGAGTTTTTTACACGGCGATTAAAACCCGGTCTTCGTGATGTGCATGCAGATGAGGACTCGCTTGTCAGTCCTGTTGATGCTCTCATAACCGGAGCTGGGCCAATAAGCAGCGGCACGATTGTTAACGTAAAGGGGCAGGACTATACGATTGAGGAGCTTCTTAATCGGTCTCCGCGAACTTCCAATTATATGAACGGCTATTATTTCGTTCTTTATTTGAGCCCAACCGATTACCATCGTATACATACGCCAGTCAGCGGTCGTGTTGTAGAGCGTGAGCATATTGAAGGAAAAGTTTATCCGGTTAATGACTTTGGTCTTCGCCATATGCGCAGAGTGCTTAGCCGCAACGAGCGGCTGATTACCTATATGCAGCATCATGCAGGGGAAACGGCCGTTGTCAAAGTTGGCGCAATGAACGTAAGCAGTATTCAGTACGTACAGCCCCTTAAGGAAGAAATGTTCAAGGGTGAAGAGCTCGCCTACTTTGAATTCGGTTCTACTGTAGTGCTGCTGCTTGAAGATGGAACCTTTACTCCGCGTGACAACCACATGCTTGGATCTAAGGTGCGTATGGGTGAGAAGCTCGGATCACTCCACGAAAACTAACTGAAGCAGACTTAGCTCAAAACGAAAAACCCCGAATTTCTCAGCGATGAGTGAATTCGGGGTTTTTCGTTTATTAGCCTATCTGATCTCCGAGGGGCTTCGCCCCGTATACTGCTTAAACTGCCTGCTGAAAAAAAAGATGTCCCGATAGCCCAGTGCATCTGCTACCTCGGTCACATTCATCCCGGCGTGCATGAGCAAATGCTGCGCCCGTTCAATTCTTGTGCGAATCATGTAGGTTTGCACCGACATGCCGATCAGTTCTTTGAATTTCATTGAAAAATATCGGGGCGACAGCTGCGCCCGCATCGCTAGATCCTCTACACGGTGCGCAATGCTTGGATTTTGCCGAATAAAGTTTGCTACCTCATGAATGGCCTCCGTCAATTGATTGCTTGCCTTCTTCTCAACTGGCAGCTGCTTGTCCTCTCTAAGCAAATGAATCATCAGCTGCTTAAGAACAAGCTGCGCCTCCTCTTCCGCTGCATACGTTTTTACAAGAAACAGCCTTACATAGCGTGAGAGCATATATTCAAAGTCGACCGTGTCATTCAATTGCCTATACCGGCTCGGCACAGCATCTATCGTTTCATTAATGGCAAAGTGAATATAGGATAATACGAGCGGACGCTGCGGGTTATGAGTGGAGCTTGTGTAGTCGCCCGGACGAAACAAGAAGCAGCTTCCCGGACCAACCTCATAGTGAGTACCGTTGACTTCAACTTCCCCTTCTCCGCTCCAAACATAAAATAAATCAAAATTGGCCATCGGCTTCTCGCGTCTAGCCCATCTCCAACCCGGCTCACATACGATTTTGGCAAACGCAGGTAACAGGATGAACGAATTCGGCGAAATGTGCAGCATAAGGAAACCTCCTGTACAAATCTATGCCGTCATCATACAACAGGGAGAAACTATTGCGCAAGCCACATGAAGTTACGAAAAAATTTGCTTTGTGAATGGTTTCCATCTCAAAAAAAATGTTATAATAGCACCCGACAAGAATAAACGGCTAACGCCTAATTATACTACATTCAAATGAATGATTTCGGAAGGATGGAATAAAGTCCATGAACCCACTTGCTCAGCAATTAAACGAGACGTTACAAGCAGAAAGCCCTAACGTTTATGCGATGTTGTCAGACTTAGGCAAAGCGATTTATTTCCCGAAGGAGGGCATTCTCAGTCAGTCCGCCGAAGCGAAAACGAAAGCAACTAAATTTAATGCTACTATTGGAATTGCAACAGAAGGCGGACAACCGATGCACCTAAAGGTCATCCAAGATACCCTCTCTGCTTACAATCCGAAAGATATATATGAATATGCGCCACCTGCAGGAAAGCCTGAGCTTCGTGCTGCTTGGCGTACAAAAATGATCAAAGACAACCCTTCCCTTGAATCAAAGGGCTTTGGTACGCCAGTCGTTACAAATGCATTGACCCACGGTCTTAGCATCGTAGCTGACCTATTCGCTAATGCGGGTGACGCTGTAATCATCCCTAATAAAAACTGGGAAAACTACGAATTGACATTCGGTATCCGCCGCGGTGCTGAAATTGTAGAATACCCGCTGTATAACGACCAAACTCGCTTCAACAGCGCTGGCCTTCGCGAAGCCTTGCTGGCTCAGAAGGACAAAGGGAAAGCCATCGTTGTGCTGAACTTTCCGAACAACCCTACTGGCTACACGCCTGGTCCACAGGAAGGCGATGAAATCATCGCTGCCATTCACGACGCAGCGGAAGCTGGCATCAATGTGGTTGTTGTAACAGACGATGCTTATTTTGGTTTATTTTTCGAAGATTCCATGCAAGAATCACTGTTCTCCAAGCTTGCTGATCTGCATCCGCGTGTGCTTGCCGTTAAAGTTGACGGTGCGACCAAAGAAGAGTACGTATGGGGCTTCCGCGTAGGCTTCATTACGTATGGTTCAACTTCAGCGGCTACTTTGAATGCATTGGAGCAAAAAACAATTGGTATCATTCGTGCCACGATTTCCAGCGGCCCGCATCCATCACAAACATTCGTATTGCGCGCTTTGACTTCACCTGAATTCGAAGCTCAAAAAGCGGAGAAATACGATATTATGAAACGCCGCGCCAATCGCGTAAAATCGTTGCTCGACAGTGGCCGTTATGGCGATGTATGGGGCTATTACCCATTCAACTCCGGCTACTTTATGTGTCTCACACTTAGCGGCGTTACAGCTGAGTCCGTACGTGCACATCTGTTGAACCAATACGGAATCGGTACGATTGCTCTAGGTGAAACAGATCTTCGCGTTGCTTTCTCTTGTATCGAGGAAGAAAATCTTGAAGAGCTGTTCGATACGATTTTCAAAGCGGTTAACGATTTGATTGCTCAAAAAGTATAATAAACACTCGCCCTTCATTCGCGAATAATTGCAAAGAACCCCTGAGTCAGCATTTCTTTACGAATGCTTCTCTCAGGGGTTCTTTTTTGTATTCCGTCTGCCCTGCTTAGTCTTCATCCTCATCTTTCGCAAGCTTCTTGCGCAAACGCGCTGGACGAATGGCGATATACATGGCGGCAAGTACAATAGCTATGAGCGAAGGGACGTAAACGCCGCCCGCCAAAGCCAGCGGCAAAGCAACAAACAGCCACAGCAGCAGCGTGCACAGCACCATCGCCAAACGATCGATTTTCAAATATTGCTCGATTCGCTGTTTTTCCGGCAACGGGTACACATGCTTCCAAACCGAATAACGATGGATATGACGCAAGCCGCCTAATTGAACTGCAATGAGTCCCATAAAAATAAAAAATACGAGAACACTGCCATAACCAGATAGCGATACGGCTTCAGCAAACCAATAGGTGATGAGGCAGCCGAGAATAAGCAGCCTTAGTATAATTCCGCCCATCTCGGTTCTAAGCATAGATGCCGTATAGAGATAAACGAATGTATTGCGATTCGAATACGGTATCGTGCGCAGAATCCAGCTTAAATACGATCTTCTTGCTATACTCGATGGGAGTGTAGGTACATCGATAAACAATCCAAAAAAAACATAATACCGTTTGCGTGTCCTTGCTTCCTCTTCAATCAGCCTCTCCCAAGGAAAAGGATGTTTTGTTGGAAGACGATAAAGCAGCATAGACAGTATACCGATGAGCAGCGTAAACCCCGCAGCCTGCCAAGCGGTACAAGTAAGCCAAGCAGCCAGCGTCAATGCTGTCATTGCCCAGCGCAGCACACGCATGAGACGTCGCATGCCAGCCCAAGTCATTCGGCGCTCTTTCCATGCTCCCCATACATTGCCCGCCTTCAGAGCGGCAGCCACGACTGCAAGAAGCAATGCGCCGTTAATGGCTGGGCCTTGGTTATAAATCGGCAAATAAAGAAGAAACACAATGGCAGCTAGTATTGAACAAGCAATTGAAGTATGACGGAACGATAAGCGCAAATAACCGGCCATCTCTGCCTCACGCGGCATCATAAAGACGACGTCCCCAGCCGCAAGCCACGTACGAAGCGGGCTCCAACATAACACCAACGTTAATGCAATCACACCAACAGTCGCAAAGGGAAAGCTTACTGGCATATGACGAATTAAATTTATGTATCCAATCGTGGAGGAGATCAAGATTAAAGACATAAAAGCTGGGAAGCCGCTTTGCCCCATATACCGAAAATAAGGCAAGGTTTCCCCGCGGAATGCCTTTGCTCTTTGCTGCCACATCAGCTCCAGCTTGCTAATATTGCTCATCAAACATTGCCCCCAGTAACGAGCTTATAGAAGGCATCCTCCAGAGAACCGCTGCGCATGTCCATGCCTGCTGCTTGTCTAATATCATCGAGCTTGCCGATCGCAACGATTTTGCCGTGGTGCATGACGATAAAACGATCGCAATATGCTTCCACAGTTGAGAGGATATGCGAGCTCATAAGGATGGCCGCTCCCTTTTGTTTTACTTCAACCAGCCGCTCCAGCAAGGAACGAATGCCAAGCGGGTCAAGCCCTAGAAAAGGCTCATCGATGATATACAGCGGCGGCTCAGCGAGCAGCGCGTTCATAATCATGACCTTTTGTTTCATGCCTTTGGATAAGTGAGCTGCAAAGGCTTTACGCTTTGGCGTCATTTGGAACTGCTTCAGCAGCTCGTCCTCACGATCACCATACTGCTTGTCCTTTACGCTATAGGCCATCCCCGTTAAGCGCAAGTGCTCCTCAACGGTCAGCTCATCAAATAGAACCGGCGTCTCCGGCACATAAGCAAATGCGCTTCTGTAACGCTCCGTTTCTTCCTCCAGCGTAACGCCATCAACCTTTACTTCCCCCGCCTGCGGCTTCATTAAACCTAAAATATGCTTAATGGTCGTGCTTTTTCCAGCGCCATTCAGACCGATTAATCCTACCATCTCGCCCGCTTTTACCTCAAAGGAGATATCATGCAGTACTGGTCTTCGTGGGCTGTAACCGCCGATTAAACCATTCACCTGTAAAATAGAATCCATCCTATCACCTTCAACTATGTAAATTAGTTTATCTAGTAAACAGCATACCGAATTATCGGACTAATATCAAAGAAAGCAATGATTTGTGTACAAAAGCAAGAAGCATGCACAAAAACGAAAAAAATGGGCAGCCATTGGCCGCCCATTCTTTAAACACTATAATTTGCGTTCATATCGTATTACTTTGAAAGCAGATTATAAAGCACTTGTGCCACTTGAGCTCTCGTAGAAACATCTTTAGGGCTCAGCTTTGAATTGTTCCCCGTAATGATGCCGCCCTCAACTAGCACCTTGAAAGCGTCGGTTGCATAGCTTGCAATTTGAGCGGAATCACTGAAGCTGGACACCGCAACATTTGTCTCTGCTTTAGGCAATTCACCAAACACTTCAAGTGCACGATACAGAAGTGTAAATAGATCTTGACGTGTAATTTTGCTATTAGGGTCAAACGTATTGCCTTCTACACCTTTCGTAATACCCAGGCGCTTAGCAGCTCCCAAGTAATTCGTATAGTAGGTATTCCCTGCATCATCAAAATTAGCTGTCTCTTTCTCATTTGGCTCGATGCCGTATGCTTTCAATAACAAGACAATGAATTGGCCTCTCGTCACTGTCGCATTCGGGCTGTAATGGTCCTCGTCTGTACCTGTTGTAATGCTTCTTGCCGCAAGGAATAAAGCGGCATCCTTATACCAAGCTGCATCCGAAACATCTTTAAAGCTTACTTTATTGTATCCTACAATGTACTGGGAAAAATGTGTCGTAACAAAGTTTACCGTTCCTGTACCCGCGTTGTATTTCCCGCGGATCGTTTCCAAGCTGCCGAAATCCGTTACATAGTAGACCACTACAGCATTTGGATCTTCTCCGGCTTTTAAAGTATAAGGCACACTAACTTGCACATTGCTGCCGCCAAAGCTTGTAAGCTGGGTAGTTCCTGCGAATACGGAGAAATCATAAACCGGTCTGTCACCCAAAGCTTCCTTGCCCTCGTCAGTCAGCTCTACTTTCGTAATAATAATGCTGATGTCACCCGCTTCAGCCGAATTGCTGATGCTTTCGATTGCTTTTGCATCAAAAACGACAGTGCCAACGCCAAGATTGGCCTTCACACCCGCATTTGTGTTTGAAGCTACTTCATTAAACGATTTTCTAGGAATGCTCAGCTCTACAGATTTAGTTTGAGCTGTAGCTTCAACCTTAAGCTCAACGACAGAGGTTTTGCCTGCTGCTTCCGCTTTCTTTGCAAGCTCAACTAGGCTTGTAATAGAAGCTGCGGTTGCTTTCGCTACGGTTGCACCTGTCGCAGCATCGGTTGTTGCTGTGATCGTTGCTGATGGTGCTGTACCATCATTGTCTCCGCCTGCTGGAGGTGTAGGTGTAGGCGTTGGATTTGGGCCATTGTTTCCACCACTTGGAGGGGATACATAATTAGGTACAATGACATCTAGCACTGCGCCGGCATTATAGCCTTCCTTAGCCGCAAACCTCACGTTGTAAGTGCCTGATGATAAACCAGTAATAGATGGCGCTGTAGCCGCTTGATAGGACTCAGCTCCTGACAGCTTGTATTCAAGTGCTGTCGTTGTTCCTGTAATTTGTCCATCATTATTAGCTGAAGAGGTAGGAGCTACACCCGTCAAGCCTGATGGTTCCGGCTGCTCTTGTAGAGCAAACGCTTTGATAACGATATTAATTGCTGGGCTTGCACTGAATCCAGGTTTAGCTGCAAATCTGATATTGTAGGTGCCTGCTGCGAGACCAGTTATCGCTGGTTCTATTGCCGCTTGATAAGCATCCGTTCCATCTAATCTGTATTCTAGAGCTGCAGTCGTTCCTGTAATTTGTCCATCGTTATTAGCAATCGTTGTCGGTGATACGCCTGTTAAGCCAGTCGGCGCTTCTTGCGCTTCCTCGCCGTAAGCCGGAATAACAACCTCTACTTTAGGGCTTGGGCGATATCCTTCTTTTGCCGCGTAACGAACATCATAAGTACCGTAAACAAGATCTGTAACAGACGGTTCTGTTGCACGAATATAATCGGATAACGAATTAGACAACTTGTATTCAAGCGCTGTCGTCGTTCCTGTAATTTTACCGTCATTGTTAGCTGATGTCGTTGGTGCAACGCCTGCCAGCCCTGTTGGTGCAGCTTGGTCTTGAATATAGGATGGAACCACTACGTTCACAGCTTCGCCCGCTTTGTACGAAACAGCTGCGGGAATTCCTGCTGTATGAGGACCATTGTATCCAAGCTTGGATGCATATCTAACATTGTAAGTGCCTGGCACTAAGTTAGTTATTGCATCACCAGTTACAGCCTTGTAATCCGTTTCACTTTCAAGCTTGTATTCTAGCGCTTTGCCTTTCGTTCCTGTAATTTGACCATCATTTTCATCGGATGAGGTTGGTTTAACCGCTGTCAGCCCTGTAGGTTTGGCCTCAACTCTTGCGAATAGGCTTTTCAAAGCATTCGTATAGTTATTGTAATTCACACCAGTAAGCCCGCTGCTTACATAATCAGGTTGAATATTGGTCCAAGAATACATCAATTCAATATGCCCAAGAATTGGAGCCCTGTTGCCATCAGCATCCTTGTTGTCTTTGTTATATTGAAAGAGGTAAGGAACCTGAGCTTTGCTTGCGATTACTTCTACGCCGTTCTCATTCGTATACTTTACATTGTTGCTTGCTTTTACATATTGTGTTTTGATATCAGGCAAATATTTGTTAATCAAATCTACATACAGATTGGCATTTGGATGATTCGTATCTCTCGTTTGAAAGAATATGCCGTTATGCGGGTCAGCGTTCGGGTCTTTATTAAGATCCAGGATCGAAATTCCCGAATCCAGCTTGGTGTCCCAAAAATAAACTTTATCAATGTTATTTTTTTTCGCATATTCGTTAATAAACTTAATGGCTGCTTGTGTATTCGGGCACCAAGAGCCGCCGAACAAGATCGTATAATTCCCTTCGCTCTCGAGAATCTTCGTCAATTGGTGATAGGTTACATGTTCAAATACGAGATCGCCATCCGATTCGTCAAAAATAACCGTTTCTTTTTTGTTGATGATTGATCCGTTTCTATTGAAAGCTGCTTTGATAGAATTCGAACGGTTAATCGTATCAAATGAAGTGATTCCTTCAAATACTTGACTCACTTTTGCTTTGTAAGCATCTACTTTGCCCGTGTCCAAAACACCATCTGTTAAATAATCGTTCCATACATTCGTTGATGCCAAAGAGGAAACAATTTTCTTTTTGTTATACACAAACAAGAATGGTGCTTCAATTTTTTTCGCTGAGCCTTCTGAAATTACTGTGCCCTTGCTGTCTTTTTTCGTATAGCTAACGATATCTCCTGCTGGAAGTACTTCATCGAGGTTCGTTAAATATTTTTTGACCAGCTCGACATACGCTTCTGCAAAATCAAAAGTGTTGTTGCCGACTTTGATTTCTTTCGTTTGCGTTTCAGCAATCTCTAGTGATTTGCCATCTAACCTCGTATCAAAGTTATAGATGGTTTTTACGCCGTATTGCTTCGCCACCTGATTAATAAAGCCGATATTCGCTTGTGTTTTATCGCTCCAAGCTCCGCCAAACAACACCACATACGTGCCTTCGCTGTCAAAGAGATTAATAATATCTTCATACGTTACCGTTTGAAGAATATGGTTCTCATCATCCAAATGATCATACACATTATTAAAATAGTTATAATGGCTGGCGCCGCTATTTACTAGAGTTTCCGAAGCTGGATTGGCATTAACGATATTGGCAGCCGGCAAAATTAATAACGCAGCCAATATAAGAGCTAACCATCTTTTGGATGTATTAAATTGTAATTTCATGTTCATTCCTCGTTTTCATCAAATTTTGTCGATGTGCCAAGTGTGAAATATGTATTCTCCACTAGTCGCTTCAAGATCTCGTGCAGGGAGCCGGTCATAAGAGGCTGATCTGCCTCTTATGACCACCCCCATTTCATAACTCATGAATACGTATTTCTTGTTTCTAGCAGATTTCTTCTTCCGTCGTCGATGGTGCTGGCTGTTGACCTTCGGAAGACGATGATGATGATGAAGAGGATGAAGCAGGAGCCTCTGAGGATGATGGTGCTTTCGGCTGTACCGTATCTTTTTTCACAAATGAGACCGATTTAGATGGTTTCTTTTCTTCTTTCGCAGCTGGCTCCGCTGGTTTCGATTGTGTTTCTTCTTTCGCAGCAGGTGCTGCTGCTTTTGGCTCTTCTTTCACAACGGCTGCAGCTTTAGGCTGGCTTTCTTCTTTCACTGTCGTTGCTGCTTTAGGCTGGGCAGCTTCTTTCGGCTGTGTTGCTGTTTTTTCAACCGATGTATTTGCTTTAGCCGCAGGCTCTTCCTTTGCTGCTGCCGCTTTAGCTGCAGGCGCCTCTTCCTTCTTATCTACAGCAAGAGTAACTTTGGATTTATCTTCTTGTTTCGCATCTGCTTTTTCTGCTTCAGGTTTATTTGCCTCTATCGTGTCCGCCGTTTTTGTTTGCGGTTGTTTTTCGCCTTCTGCTGCAGCTGTGTTTACTTCTGATTTTTTCTCTGTGTCAGAAACGGTAATGATTTTGGATTGATTCTCTTCCTTTGCTTCGGTAACAATTGCAGCGTTGTCCTTCACCGCAGGCGCACCTTGCGCCTGTTTGGCAGATACGACAACATAGGTTAGGGCTGAGAAGGCTACTGTTGCAGAAATTAATGTTAGTGTTAGTTTTTTCATGATTGTAAACATCCCTTTCGCTTCGCTCTTTGAGCTTTTTTGTTTTTTTGGATAAAAAAAGGAGACCCAACAAGGCGCAGAACTGCGCTCCTATTGAATCTCTGGTGGTCCAGTAGATTATCTTCTTTTGTCATCCTACAAAATGGTTTTTCAACTCACTTTGAATATATTCCTATATTATTCCTCAGAAACGACCCTGTCAACGATTATTTAAATTTTTCCCATCGTTTTTGTCGGAATTAATTATATAGACACTAAAACGTCTGATTTTTATTTATTATTTTAAATTCCACCTTACGATCATCGGTATGAATAAACTTCACAAGCAATGAAATTTTATGATCTGCGTTTATGCTGCTCCAGTAAAATCGAGCCGTTTCATCCATTGAATCAAATAAAGGAACCTCCAGCGGTTCACCTTCAAAAGATCTCAAAATACCATTTTCTTCACCTTTATAAGTGTGAATGCAATGACCTATCCCTTTTGTAAAAGAGTCGTAATGAAAGAAATGACGGATGCAAAATGACGGATCGTTTTGCCTTGTTTTCAAAATGGACAAGCTGTACACAGCTGATTCAGTATCAATAATACCGGAAATACGCGGTGTATAATGGGGAGCATCCGGTTCAAACTTTCTGCTTTTTAATGCATCTTCAAACGTTTCTTTTTTGCCATAAGCTTCATAGATGGTTTCCGTCTGATCTCCATTGGAAATGATGTCCATCCCATTAATACTCTTTATCGGATTATAAATAATCAATGAAGGGTCTTCCATTTTTGCCGCATCATATGCTCTATTTTTTACAAACTGCTCCTTACGCTCAAAGATTCGGTTGCGACTGTTCACGCTTCTGCCCATTATCCAATACACTTGAGCAAAATGTTTTCCTGACGGGCTCATCCCCATGATTATCGTTCTACCAGGATACGGATTATTAAATAACTGATCTTCATAGGACTGCAACATACTCACCTCAACCTTTTTATTTTATCTGAAAATAAAAAAAGCATTTGATCATTGATCAAATACTTTGCCCAGGCGCACGACATATGAAATAGGTGCTCCCTCGTGGTCATCCACGTTTACGCCAGTTGCACCCACCTAAAATTTACATTTATTATAGTTCGATATCGCAATTGAAATCAAGCTCTATTACAGACTAACTATGAAAGTTAACGCGTATATTTTCTAACGAACTGTATCGTGCTTATTATGCAGAAAACTAAGCGCTGCTGGATTCGCAAGCTATATTTTTGATTGTTGAGCAATGAAAAAAGGGCTGTTCCAAAAGTAGAAAAATCTACTTTCAGGACAGCCCTTCACTTATATAAACCTTATTTCACTTCAATTGATTTAACTGTACCATTGTCGCCTTTTACTTGTACATATTGACCAGCCTTCAGCTGCGAGGAGTCACCTGTGATGACTACACTTGGATCAATGCTGAATGTTGTGACAACTGCCTGTGAGTTTTCATATCGAGTAATGAGAGAAACCGTCGTCAATTTCGCCTGATTGTTGAACGTTAATGTATTAATAATTCCGTTCTCCGAGAAAGCTGTACTAACAGGAGCCGACTTCGTTACTTCAATAAATACGATACGATTAAGATACGTACGAACGAGTACCTCATCACCTGCTCGGAGTGAGCTCACTGGCGATTTTTTATCATCTCGGAAAATAAACACATTCGAGTCTAATGCTAGTGAAACCTCCGTGTTATCTCCTTTAACAACCGTCAACTTGCCATCAGCAGGAGCTGCTTTTAGCTTGCCTAAAATGGCTTGTGCATCATGATTAGGCATTTCCGTATCTGTACGATCGAGAAGCGCTGCCAGCTCTGCACGGGTTACTGGTTGATTAGGACGGAACGTTTTTCCATTCTTATCATTGTAGCCGGTAATAATGCCTTTCTTCAAAGCAAGAGCAACATAACCTACAGATCCAGCAGGGATCTCTTTTGCATCCTTAAAGTCAAGCTTCGTATTATTGAGCGCCTTCGCTTCGTCTTCCAGTTTAAGCGCTTTTACGAGAAGAATCGTAGACCATAGTCTTGTCGCGTTTGCTTCCGGTTTCACTTCCGATTCAGTCTCAGAGAATAGATCGTTCTCCAGCGCTACTGCAACGTAACCAACAGCCCAAGGGTATTTTTTTGCGATTTTATCCCCGTCATTAAATTGCAAGTCCGTTTTCATTTTATCTGCTGATTCCGCTTGTGAGCGAAGACCCATCAATCTGACAGCAGCAGTCAACGTTTCAATACGGTTGATTTTCTGATTAGGCTTAAATGTACCATCCTCATAGCCAGTAAATACGCCCTTCGACGCTAACCGCATAATGTATTCCATAGCCCACTTCAGATCGTCCTCATCTTGAAATTGCCATGTTACTTTATGTTTATCGTCCTTGTCATACTTGTCATCCTTGTCCTCATGACGGCCTTTATCATCATTACGATCGCCATCATGCCCTTTGCCTTTACCGCCATCTGCAAAAGCTGACGTCGCACCGCCTGCAAGCATTAGCAGCGCAAGCGAAGAAATTGCTGTCTTTTTCCACATGGTTTGTTTCATCAAGAAAGCCACACTCCTTTTTCGATTGCGGGTTTTGCCGCATTTTTTACCTTCGCCCATACGTTTCGGGAGAGGCAGATCGATTTAAGAGGGTGGCTTTCAAAATAAATTTTTATGATTGTTCCTTATCGGCCTCGCGTTTAGCTTTCAACCACTTAGGAGCACCTTTGTTTTTGCCTTCGCGCTTTCGCTCCACTTTCTTAGGAGCAGGCTTCGCTGCTGGCTTTGGTTTCGGCGGAGCAGTTACTGCTTTCGTCTCTACAAGCTTCGTTTGTTTCGGAGCAGCAGCTGCACTTTTATTCTCTGCAGCTCGCTTCGTTTGCAACGCTTCTGAGCGATCTGCAAGCTTCGCTTCATGGCGAGCCGCAAACGGTTTTGTTGCTTCTCGCAGCTCTTCCTCGCTAAGAAGCTTTCCTCTGAACATTGTCCGTTCTGTCAATTCGATGCCCAGCTGCTTGCGGAATTTCTCCATAATAAACAGCTCCTGCGGCGTAACAATGGAAACGACTGTACCAGGACGTCCCATACGGCCCGTTCGTCCTGCACGATGCACATAATGATCCGCATCCGATGCAGGATCAAGCTGAATGACGAGCGGCAGACCTTCAATATCAAGGCCTCTAGCCGCAACATCCGTAGCTAGCAGCAGTTGGCAGCGACCCTCGCGAAAACGTGTCAATGTTGCTGCACGGCGCTGTTTATCCGCATCCCCATACAAAGCCTCAACAGTAAAGCCTTCATAGCTTAGCTTCGATTCCCAGTTGGAAATGTTGTCGGTATCATTTAGGAAAAGCAGCGCAGAGGTTGGGTTCAGCAAGCGAACAAGTCTTCTTACCGTATCGGTTTTATCACGCTTGTCGCTAACGATAAAGTAATTATCGATCGTTTGTGATACGGTATGCTCCGGCGTAACCTGAATGCGTTCCGGGTTTTTCATCCAGCGTCCTTCAAAACGAGCCATTTGATCCGGATATGTCGCGGAGAAAAAAGCAATTTGGTGCTCTTTACCGACACTATGCAAAATGATCTCTACCTCTTTTGTCGAGCCGAGCTGAAATACTTGATCCGCTTCATCAACTACAACATTTTTCACATCATTCAGCTTGAGCTTGCGCAGCTTAAGCAATTCGTGAATTCGCCCTGGTGTTCCAATAACCAGCTGCGGGCGCAGCTTCAATTTCTCTACCTGCCGCTTTAATGCAGCTCCGCCAATCAATTGCTGTACGCGAATGTTCAGCGGCTCCGCGTACACTTCTGCTACACGAACAATTTGCATCGCAAGCTCCTGTGTTGGAGCCAAAATAATCGCTTGAATCGCGCTTGAATGCGAATTCAGCTTCTGAAGAAGCGGCAACAAATACGCAAGCGTTTTACCTGTGCCCGTCTGCGACCTCGCTGAAACGTCGCTTCCTCCAAGCAGTATTGGAATCGTATTTGCCTGTACATCGGTTGGTTCAATAATTCCATTTGCTGTGAGCTTATCCGACAGCAGTTCATTAATTCCTATTTCATACCATGTGTGCTTACTCATTTTTAATCCTCTCTCATTTAAACCTTTATTTTCGATTTAACATACCGCCGAATAGCCGATCAATGGTTCGCGGCAGCAATTGATATAGTTTAATACCAAAAGCTGCGGTTTTCGGCAGGTCAAGCTCGGCTTTTCTCCGCTCGATTAAACGAATGATTTTTTTGACTACATATTCTGGCTTCATCATAAACCAATTGACATTTTTAACGTAAGAGCCGGAAGGATCAGCCAGCGAGAAAAAAGGCGTATCAATTGGACCTGGATTAACCGCTGATACCTGAATTCCCTGCTCCCGAAGCTCCATGCGAAGCGCATTAGTAAAGCCAAGCACAGCATGCTTTGTGGCTGTGTAGCTGGTTGATTTGGCAGTGCCTATTTTGCCTGCTAAAGATGCTATGTTTACAATATGTCCGCTTCCTTGCTTCACCATATGAGGAACAACTGCCTTCGTGCAGCGTACGATGCCTAGGTAGTTCGTGTCCATCATTTGCTCAAAGCTTTCCACATTCATGCTCATAAAATTCTCGAATTTGCCGTAGCCAGCGTTGTTCAGCAATACATCTATTTTACCATATTCCGCAATGACAGCTTCAACTGTTCGCTTCACCTGTTCATTATCGGTCACGTCCATCTGATAGAACGAGCTTTTCCCCTTTATTGCAGCGGAAATCTCCTTTAGCTTCGAGATGTTGCGTCCAGTCAAAACTGGGATCGCCCCCCGCTCAGCCAGCATTTTAGCCATTAACGCTCCGATTCCGCTTGATGCACCGGAGATGAAAATCACTTTGCCTCTTAACATCCATCATCACCCATTTACAATTTTACTTGATTGGTATTGCAGACGCAAAAAAAGCTCCCTAAGGAGCCATTTCTATGCTAAGATGCGATTAAAACTTGGATGTCGAGTTCTCCAATGCCTTCCATTATCAGTGGAATCGTCAACGCTTTTTGTGCGGTGAAGCCAGCTGATTGAGCAGACTGGATAACCTTCGGCGGTGTAATATCTACTCTCACCCCTTGATTAAACAGCATCGTACTCGCATTTCCGCTAATCATATTGCCAAGCTCAGAAATAGCACTCTTCACGATTTCGTCGATTTCAGAAATTACGTATCCGCCCATCATCGCAGAAACCATTTTCATAGCTACCTCTTCGCTAAGCCCGAATACAATGTCACCGTTCATCTGTCCGTTGAGCCCAATTTGAATCCAAATATAGTTCTCTACAAACTTGATATCCTTGAGACCTAGTTCTCCAGTCGCTGGACGTATTTGAACGACTTGCTCAATCACGATTTTTGCAGATTCAAGAAACGGGTTAATGTACTCTGCCTTCATAATGAAGATACGCTCCTTTTCGACAAAATTCGCGCTTTGTCTTGTTTAATTTATATTATACTTAATTCACTAGGACAAGTATACTATAAATAAAATATATGTATCTTTAGAACTATATTTTTAAAACGAAATCTGTAGAATATTGATAGGAATGGAGGTCCTCTTCTATGCCTAACGTATGGGCTCACTTCATTTTTGGACAACTTGTATTCGAGCGGCTTACCGAATGCGCACTAATTGAATCAGATGAGAAAAAAAATATATTTAACATGGGATGCCAAGGACCTGACTTTTTGTTCTATCATCGTTTTTTCCCTTGGCAGCGCAGCATAGCCTTAAATCGTTTAGGAACGGAAATGCATAACCGCAATTGCGGACCGGTACTTGTCGAAATGCTGGATAGTGTCGTCGGCAGACCCGCCTGCCCTAAACGTCCTGATTCTTCTATCCTATACACACTAGGATTCGTATTGCATCACATTCTCGATCGTAATCTTCATCCTTATGTATTTAGCAAATCAGGCTTTCGCAAATGGGATCATCAACGTTTTGAAATTATGATGGATACGATAATAGCGCGTGAGCTTTGGGGAATTGAAACGTGGAAAACTCCAGTCTGGAAGCATATCGATACGAAGGGAGCATTTCCTGCACCAATAGTGGACGCTTTCGAGTCGATTGCTGCCCTTTATTATGAAGAGCTGGCCCCGCTCATTAAACGTGAGGATTGGAACCAAGCGAATCGTGATTTCACTGCCGCGCAGCGTTTATTCCATGATCCGACTGGCATACGAAAAATACTAACATTTGGGCAAATCGAGCCTTTTACTTATAAAAGAGGGGCTATGCCCTTTGACGTATTAAATGTAGAAGAGCAGCCTTGGCTTGATCCAGTGGACGGCGCCACCTATCACAATGAGAGCGTTTGGCAGCTATGGAATCAAGCGTTAGATGATGCGGTTGAGGTTGTAAGCGCTATCCTCATTTGGCTAAGAGCCTATGAGCAGCCGCAGTTTACAAAAGAGGAGCGTTATCGTGTACGTCTCCTGCGAGAAGACGCCATCGCCCTTATAGACAATCGTTCCTATGAAACTGGACTTCATTGCGACTTTAATACTACGATCCGTTTTGCAGACACGGTTTGGACTGACCAAATCGGAATTATGAAGGCTCCTTGAGTAATGAAGGAGCCTTCTCTTGTCTTTCTTTTCCCCAAAAAAACTATACAGCCTTACTTGTCAGGCTTCTTCTAAAACGCAGCCTTATGAGCCTCAAGCGCTCATAAAGGACATCAACAGGCTTATTCAATTGCGAAGCTTCCAAAGTGCCATATACTTGCTGCAATACCGGCTTCAAATATTTATCGCCGACCAGCGAGAGAGCATCCCAGACCAGCTGCTGCTCATCATCTGGCATCTCTACGAGCTCCCGCGTAATCAGTGATTCCATATCGTAACCCTCTTGTTCTAATTGCTCGATTCGATCCATTAATTCGCGCCTTGACAGCTCTAGCTCCACGCCAAGCTGTTCAAGCGATCCACCCTGCTGTACCGCCGTCAAAATATGTTTTTTTGCCTGTTGGCGATCCATCTGAGATTTATATTTTGTTTCCTTTTGTTTATAAAGCCATTGTGTATAGGCGATTGAGTCTAATTTGTCACTTACCCATTGCAGTGGAAACTCAGTATCACGGTTAGCTTCACTTGTAATCTCCAGCACTTCTAATCCATAGGATGCATGCTTGGCGCTTCCCCAACCGGGAATTTGTGCTAATTCATCTGCCGTCTTCGGAACGAAGGCGCTGATCATCCACAACATGCGATTAGTAGCGACAAGATAAGCCGAACGCTTCTCAGCAATTGCTTTCGTACGCCGCCATTCACGAAGCTTCTGAAAAAGTTCTTGATTGGCATGAAGCTCGCCGTAGCATTGAAGCATAGTTACAAAGCTGCCAGTTGTAGAACGGCGATCGTCCAGCATGCCATCGATAATAGGCGCGTACCCTTCACCCATGACCCTTGCAATTCCATGACGGAATGCCACAATCATTTCCTCCCATGACGTTCCTTCAAACCAAGTGATCGGATCTTCGCTCTCCTCATTCAGCTCCACCCACAGCACTGCCCAAATGCCTTGATTCTCACAGATAGATAGCTGCGCGCTATCAACGCGCTGGCCTTCTCCAAGCTTCTCGAACGTGTTCAAAAATACGATTTGCATGTTTCTCATTCCTCCAATAAATAGATGTGGTCGCGAATCGGTTGAAGGCAAGGAAAGCGTCCGAACAATTAGGGAGAATGTCGGAAAACAACAAAAAGCACCTCCTCTGCCTGCGGCAAAGGAGGTGCTTCCTCACGTTTAATGATTCGATTGCTTTCATGCTATCATATTGATTTCTTTATTACAAGCATTTTGTTGCTGCAAAATCATGCTCTCAAACTTCCTTAATATGACCAAACCTTTAATAATTACAGTACTCTATAAACTTTATAGGGTAGGAACTCTGAACGATACAAGGTAAAGTTTTGGTGAAGTCAATTTCTCAGACATTTCCATGCAGTGAAAATTTAATATAAGGGGAGTAATACAAGATGTCGACGAAGCTGGGAACGGGTGCTTTTTTCACAGGAAACTACCGAAATTTGTTTAAGCTGTACGGTTACAGCCAAGAAGAAATTGAGAGACGTGTCGAGGATACTTGGGACAACCTGTTCGGCGGTAATGAAGATACGCGAATCTATTACGAGGCTGGCAGCGATATGGGGTATCTGTTAGATACCGGAAATATCGATGTTCGCACCGAAGGCATGTCCTATGGCATGATGATGGCTGTGCAGATGAACCGCAAAGATATCTTTGACCGCATATGGAAATGGACGATGACTTACATGTATATGAGCGAAGGTGAGAATGCCGGTTATTTCGCTTGGTCATGCAATACCGATGGCACCAAAAGATCATACGGTCCGGCGCCCGATGGCGAGGAATATTTTGCGCTTGCTCTCTTCTTCGCATCACACCGATGGGGCGATGGCTCTGTTCCTTTTAATTACGGAGCGCAAGCTCGGAACCTGCTTCACAGCTGTGTGCATAAGGGTGAAAATAACGACGGTTACCCGATGTGGGAGCCTGCCAATAAATTAATCAAATTTATTCCAAATTGCGACTATTCCGATCCATCCTACCATTTGCCGCACTTTTATGAGCTGTTTGCGCTGTGGGCTAATCCAGAAGACTGCAAGTTCTGGAAAGAAGCTGCAGCTGCGAGCAGAGATTATTTGAAGCTGTCATGCCATCCGGTTACTGGACTAGCACCCGAGTACGCCTATTACGACGGAACACCAAACAACGAGCGCGGATATGGTCATTTTTACAGCGACTCGTACCGTGTGGCCGCCAATATCGGCCTTGACACGGAATGGTTCGGCGTCGATCCATGGCAGTATGATGAGGCGAACCGGATTCAATCGTTTTTCTCAGGTATTGATCCGTCTGATTATAGACGTTATACGATAGCTGGCGAACCATTTGAGGAAAAATCACTTCATCCCGTCGGGCTGCTTGCCACAAACGCGATGGCTTCGCTTGCCGGTTTCGAAGGACCGCACGCCAAAGCTTGCGTTGATTTATTTTGGAACACGCCGCTTCGCACAGGTGACCGCCGCTATTACGACAACTGCCTCTATCTGTTTGCCATGCTAGCGCTTAGCGGCAGCTTTAAAATTTATATGCCAGCTGTATAACGTTTTGTCTCATCGTAATTGAAAAAGAACGGCCAC
The DNA here is from genome assembly GCF_056398625.1 of Paenibacillus sp. 01T431. NCBI lineage: Bacteria > Bacillati > Bacillota > Bacilli > Caryophanales > Paenibacillaceae > Paenibacillus > Paenibacillus sp. 01T431. The sequence goes on along the minus strand of NZ_JBFTPT010000013.1, from coordinate 50,376 downwards.
CACTCCTTAATGGAGGGTAGCCGTTCTTTTTTCTCCTTACGGATTCTCAGCTTTAAACGCTGCTCGCTTCTCTTCCATTACTTCCTTGCCGCCAATTTTCATATAATCCGCTACTTCCTTATCGTAAACCTTGTCAAAATCCGCTGGTTTCGCAGTTAACACTTTAACAAATATTTCGTCGTCCTTTTCCTTCAGCGTTGTAGCATACTTGATCTCCGATTGAATCGGCGTCACCACACGAGGTTTAATGATTCCATCCTTCGATCCAGTCGCGATGCTTTCCACCGTAAAATCCTTGAAATTCGGATCGGACGCATTTGCTGTAATGTTCAGCAGCTCATCTGTTGTACTGACATATTTTCCGTTAAGAATGATACAGTAATCAAAATAGTTATATAAAGTCTGCTTCGCCTGATCGTTATCAAGCGTGATTGGCACGCCATCCTTCATCTCATATGTTACGCCTTCCGTACCGTTCTGAAGGGCAATAATATTGTCCGTTTCAGCCATCCAATTCAAATATTTAATGGCCGCTTCAGCATTTTTACTTGCTTTTGGTACCATGATGTATATGCCATTAGGCGAATAAATAGGTTTTGGTGTCTTGCCATCCGCGCTTGTGAACGGGTCGATTAACGCCAGCTTTGCATTCGGATCATTCTTTTGCAGCTCAGCATAATAGCCCATATAGACCGGCTCGTTGGTATTTGTTGTTGCCGAACCAATATACCCGTTCAGCAGGTTCTTCTGAAACTGCTGTGTATCCTTGCCCATATGGAGCGGAAAATCCGGATCCATAAGTCCCTCGTTGTACATCTTATTCAAGAAGCGGTACGCTTCCTTATTGCCCGGAATGAGCCACTCAGCTGATGCATAAAGATCCTCATCTGCGATTTTGTCCCATTCCCAGAACGAATATTGAATCGGATGCATATGGAAATAGTCGATCTGCCCATACGGAATCGCTTTATCACCGGATTTGCCAGGCTTTTTCTCTTTAAAAGCCTTCATCGTCTCATAGAACTGCTCCGTTGTTTTCGGCAGCGGCAACCCGAGCTCATCCAACCAATCCTGCCGGATAAAAGTCGAGCTCTGAGGCTGCAGAACGCGCTTAGCTGGAATTGTATACTGCTTGCCATCGAATACACCGTAGCTGAGCAGCTCCTCACCCAATACTTCCTTCAACTTTTGTCCATGCGCATCCAGCAGCGGACCAAGATCTGTCAGACCGCCGTTTTTTACGTATTGCTGTACCGTCGGCTGGTCATAAGTAAATACGATGTCAGGAGCCTGATTCGCAGCCATAAGCACGTTCAGCTTGTCTACCTCCTCTGAGCGAGGAACCGTAACGAATTCGACAGTAATATTATTTGGTTCACCAAAATTTTTCTGGATGTATTTTGTCATGTCGTTGTCGGTAATTTTCGGAGCTCCTGCCGGTGTATTGTTTCGGTCAAACAGCTCGATTCGAAGCTTAATTGGATCTCCCTTCGGTTTCTCGGTTGCTTCAGAGCCAGAATTGCTCGGTTTATTGCTTGCAGCATCCTTTTCTTTGACAGGCTCCTTATTTCCGTTTCCGCTGCTGCACGCAGACAACATGGATGTAATCAACAGCACTGCCATAAAGATTATCGTGAATTTACGCCTTGCTCTCCTCAACGCATTCAACTCCCTTTTATCATTTTTTAATCTATAGCAACTCCATGAAACGGGAGCTTTCGGCTCCAGCCTGTCCGAGAGTGACTATCAACCTTTGACGGCACCGATCATCATACCCGAAATAAAGTAACGCTGAAGCGCCGGATATACGAGCAAAATGGGAATGGTTGCGAACATGATCGAGGCAGCTTTAAGACTTTCCGGTATCGGTACCGAGGCATTAAGCCCCTCTGCTATCGCCATATCGTTAACTTGGCTGTTGATGACCATTTCGTACAGCTTTAATTGAAGTGGATAAAGCTCCGATTTGGTAATGTACAACAAGGCATCCATAAATCCGTTCCACCTGCCCACTGCGTAAAACAAGCTAAGTGTGGCCATGACCGGAAGCGACAGCGGCAGGATGACATGCCACAAAATTTTAAAATGGTTGGCTCCGTCCATCCGCGCCGACTCTTCCAGCTCTACTGGAATGGAGGAGAAAAAGGTCTTGATGATGAGCAAATAAAAGGCATTAACCATCCCCGGCAAAATGAGCGCCCAGATCGAATCAAGCAAATGCAAGTTTTTTACGAGTAAATATTCCGGTATCATTCCTCCGCTGAAAAACATCGTCAGGACGATAAGGAGAAGAAAAAAGTTTCTTCCCTTTAGGTTAGGCTTCGTCAAGGGATAGGCTGCCATAATCGTCATCAGCATCGATATAGCCGTGAACAAAACAACTAGTCCAATAGTAAAAAGTAAGGAATGGATCATCGCTGCATTGCCGAAAACAGCCTCGTAAGCGGAAAAATCGATTTCTACGGGTAGTATCGTAACTTTTCCTGATAGAATCGGCCCGTTGGCGCTTAACGATAAGGCGAAAATATGAAGCAGCGGCAGCAGGCAGAAGAGCCCCGCCGTTATGATTACGACCATGATCATTGCATCTACGATTTTGTCATTTCCATACGCTCTCATATCTGCCCTCCTACCAAATGCCTTGATCATTAACTTTTCTGGAAATATAATCGGCCGACAGCAGGAAAATAAGACCTACAACCGCTTGGAACAGACCGATAGCCGTTGCTATTGTATATCGTGCGGATTGAATTCCGATTTTGTATACATACGTGCTGATAACCTCAGACACATCGGTGACGAGAGGATTGCTAAGTACAAACGGCCGATCAAATCCAATGCTGGCCATATGTCCAATATTAATAATGAGTAGAATGATAATTGTCGGCTTGATCCCCGGCAGCGTGATATGCCAGATTTTACGCATTCGGCTTGCACCATCTACATCTGCCGCTTCGTAAAGATCCTTGTTAATTCCCGTTAACGCAGCGAGATAAATGATCGTTCCCCACCCAGCGCTCTGCCAAATACCTATGCCTAAATATGTAAGCACCCAGTAAACAGGCTCCGTAAGGAATGGAATGACCTTCATCCCTAAAGACTTCAGCAGATTGTTGACAATACCGTTATTGGTCGCCAGCAGCTGAATAGCCATCCCGCCGATGATGACCCATGATATAAAATGAGGCAAATAAAGAATCGTCTGTGCGCCTTTTTTGAACCATTTTATACGAAGCTCATTTAACAGTATCGCTAGTGCGATTGGAATCGGAAAACTTACGACAAGATCCAAGAAATTGAGTAGAAAGGTGTTGCGGAGCGCATTGTAAAAACCATCCATCTGAAATACTTCCCGGAACGTTTCGAAACCGACCCAGGGGCTTGCTAAAATGCCTTGAAACATGTTGTAGTCCTTAAATGCAATGACGACGCCCAGCATTGGTGTGTACTTAAAAATAATAAAATACGCCAAGGGCAGAAGCAGCAGCAGGTATAACTGCCAATCCCTGTACAGCGCTTTCATACGAACGCGCGGCACGGCCTTGACCTTCCTCTGGCGTTCCGTTGCAATCTGCATGGATGACCTCCTGACTCTTATTGGAAGCAAATATTTCGGCTTGGTTCCAAATGTAACACGCGATTAAGAAATCGGATATTAACAAGAATCAGAGGCTTAACATAATCGGAAATCCCGCTATTCACGCGGACTTTACCATTTTCCGACGATTAACCTTTACGGAAGTAAAAAGAAAATCTGCCGATTAATTCGGCAGATTTGTTGCCATTCATTCGTTTAACCGATAAATGGTTCGATATTCACCTGGCGGTAGATTAAACAATTTTTTGAAAGCGCGGTGGAAGGAAATGACGTGTGTGTAGCCCACCTGTTCAGCAATCCATTGGATAGGCTCATCTGTTTCAAGCAGCATGTTCTTCGCATGTGCGAATCTTACCTTTAGCAAATAATCGATAAAATTTTCACCAAGCTCCTCTTTAAACAAATGACTAACGCTTCTCGCGCTTAGACCAAGCTTCTCGCTGACTTGAATGAGAGACAAGCTCGGATCAGTGTAATGCTGGTCGATGTATTCCTTCGTTTGGAGGGCGATCGTATGATTTTTGCCATTCAGCCTTTTCTTATCCCTATCGCCCGCAAGTTCAGTCAAAACAGCCGCAAGCTGAATCTCAAGCTCGTCGATCGTCTCAGCATGCTGCGCGATTTGCCTGAACCTGCTTCGGTATTCGCTGCTCCATATCGTCTCGATATCACTTGGCAATGCTTCCATATCTTTCTCAAGCTGGCGGATTAGATTATGAATGAACGCTTCAATATCCGCGCGCGAGATTAACATGCCTTTCAACTTAAGAAAAATTCGGCTCAGCTTAATTTCCCATTGCCCGTCGTCCATCCGGCAAGAGCGTGACAGCTCCAATATGGATTGAAAGCACAGAAGTGTCTCTCCTGTTTGTTTTGTACATCTTAACCGGTTATCAATTACGCTGTTTGTGCCAAAAACAGCTTTATAGGATACATTCTCAGCAGCGCTGCGGTAAGCGGCAGCAATATCATGAATCGAATGGACGAAGTCTCCAATTCCGCAAGATACGGTTAACTCCAAATGCTCGTTCATCCACTTGCGGAATTCCTCGCATACTTGTACCAGCCTATCTTGAATGGACTCTGAGCTTTGCTGTAAAAGGACAACAAAAGCCATTCGCTGAGGCTCTGTCCATACGTGTTGGATCTGCAATTCCTTCTGCTGCATAAGCTCTCGAAAAGCGGATTCAATAAGAAATTTCAGCAGGTTTTGATCACTGGCTTTATATTTATCGGTAAATGCGGCAAAATGGTCAATTTCTAGAGCAATGACGCCAAGGTATTCATATGAATGCGGCAAGCCAAGTGCCGATGCCTGCTTTTTCCATTCCTGATCGGTCAGCATGGATCGTCCAACAAGCAGCTCCTGAAGGAGATTCCGTTGACGGAGCAGCAAATCCTCTTTATGCAGATGCTCATAATCAATCGATTTTTTCAATAAATGATCAATGGCGGTTTCGATGAATTTAAACTCGTTTCGGGGCATCTTAATGCCAAGCTCTTGGCTTTTGCGAGCCGCATATCCGTCGATTTTACCCATGATGGTCTGGATCGGCTTGTAAGAGACATGCGTAATAAAAGTAAACCATACTAAGGCAAGTATGATGATGATAAATACGATAATAAACCACATGTTGGAAAACAATGAGAGGGCGGAAAATTCGTTGGCATGCACGCTGTCTGCATAGTATTGCCAACCGGTGTATGGGGAGCTGGCATAAATACCGCCTTCCTTGGCAGAAGGCAGAGTGGACTCAAACGGCTTCTTCTCCCAATCGAGAAGTTGAATCGTGCCGCCGTATCCATTGAATTGATTCATAAAATCGATGATGGAGCTTACGTTAAGATTGACGACCACCGCTCCCTGCTTATCAGACGCGAATGGGTAAGCCTTTACCAGTGAAACAACCTTGCGAGTGGAATCATCAAGGATAGATTGACTATACTCTCTTGGGCTCGTCCAGCCCATTGCAGCCGATCTTGATTGATGCGAATCGAAAAAAGGTTTGTCCTTAAACGCCTCGAGCTTGACCATCCCTGCTTCGGATAATACTTTTCCAATATGATCACTGTAAATATAAATGGAATTAACGAACGGCAAAGATGAGGATATTTCAACTAACTTTTTTTGAATTACGAAGTAATCATACAGTGACTTGGGCTTTTCATTAAAAAAGGCTTGCAGCGTTTTGTCCGTCTGCATTTCCCTTACCACATTGCGCTCAATCAGTTGCAAGTTGGCGTCCACATTTTGCATCGTCTGCTCCACGATCGCTTGATTCGTTTCTAAATACTTCTTCTCCGACGAATGATTTAACGTTGAAAAAAACAAAAAGATAACTGATGAAATAACAAAGAAAAATATCGGTGTATACGACAGCATCATCCGGTAATACCAGTTCATCTTCAAATGAACCAACCTCCCGTCCATTTATGAAGCGCTTACAATTAGAGAGATGTTTCTATTTTCTGCTTCTAGCCAACCTCTACCTGCAAAGGAAAGAAACCGCGAATACGCGGCCTCCTCCATGCAGTTGTTGATTATGCCTTAGACCATGAAGCTAGCTGCCGGTCATGTTCGGCGTATTCACTGTATCTGTCCTTTACTCCGCCTTTTTCTGTGTTCCCCTCATGAATGTAAATACGGTGCTTCATCGTTATTGCATCTCCACCTGGCAAAAGCTTACCGCCGCAGAAATGGAAATTCGCAGGTGTGAAAGGGCCATAATCACGAACAAACCATTGAGAAGCAAAAGTTTCATTTTCCGGATGGGAGAAAACCGCAATACCTGCCTCGGTGTACTGCTTGACCACTTCATCTCCGTCTCGCTGCATGCTGAGAAACAGTTCACCGCTGTAGTCGACCCATTCCGTCACAGAACCAAAAATGTCCGCCTCACCTTTTTTCCCTTCGGCAGACGTGAGGCCACCTCGATGGTGTCCGCTAATTTGCTCGTTAACGCGAATAAATGGAAATCCGCCTTCTTTGGTATCTCCGAACCGGACATCGCCGTTCACGGCATACAACTGTGTTGTTAGATCCATATATCTCGATTCTGGAGGCAGATTATAAATGCGGACACTTCGAGCTTCCGTTAGAAGAAGGCGTCCATTCTCATCCAACCAGTCGATCAGTGCCGTCATTTGCCCAAAAACAGGACCGCTTGCAAGCACAACAAATGTCCGGTGCACCTGCCTGCCTTCACCGCGAAACTCGTGATACAGCTTATGACTGTTCACATCATCGTGTCCCCACCATAACCCGTGATGATGAAGATGATCGTCCGGCCCATCATGGATCAGTGTCTTTCCATGCGGTCCGATTAAGGGGTAAAAGTAAGGTTTCGCACTCGTAGCCGCATATAGGTACCGAGTAAAAAGTTTACCCTCAATGCTTACGACAACTCTCGCATTATCTTCCTGATGATCGAGATACACCCCAGGCAGCTCGCTCCAAGGATTATGCTTCAGGTCTGCTGGAGCAGCAGTTGAAGCAGCTTTTAATTCAAATAACAAATGGGTCTCCAGCGGCAATGAAACGTCCTGTACCAGTATATAAAGCGCACATTCAGCAATTGCACCTTGCGGCCCTGCTGACATGGCATACGGGCTTAACTGACATGCAAACGAAAGACCTGCCGAATGATTAACTGCGAATAGATTACAATTTCCTGACCATTCCAAAAGCCGCTTAAACATTGTTTCTTCCATTTCTACTCGAACAACGGCTGGCAGCGGAGTGCCTGCATGAATGGAAAGCTCCAGCGATTCGTCGAACGTCATATCGGATCCCCTCCTATTTGCTTTCTCCGCTTACCGTAATTTGATTGCTGCTGAACGCTGCAACGGAGTTTTTCTTCTCATAGAAGTGAGTCGCTGACGCCATAATCCCTTCCCGTGTATAAAAAGGGCTGTCTGGTCGAATAGGCAGCTCAACAGTTGTCCCTGTGCTGGAAGCTTGATAAATAGCAGTAATAAGCTCAAGCGTTTTTCTTCCTTCCACTCCCGTTACGAGTACTTCACCGCTGCCGTTTTCTATCGCGGTTATAACATTATCCAGCTGACCTTTGTGCCCTACATAGGTTAAGGAAGCTGTACCATCTGCAACAGCTGCAATTTGCCGCTCCAATTCCGGGTTTTCAATAGGAAAACCGTTTTCCTGTGCAGATGAAGCGGTCACCTGCCATGGCATCGATACACGCGCTTTCTCACCTTGGAAAATAAGCTTTTGCTCTTGTCCGTGATGAACGACGGAGCTTGTGATTTGAGCAATCGCTCGCGGATAGGACAAAATCGCTACCGACAAATCCTCAACTTCCGCATTATCATGGGAAGTATTAGCCATAATGGCCGTCACTTTATCAGGCATACCCATCATCCATTGGAACATATCGATGTGATGTACGGCATGGTTGAGCGTACAGCCTCCGCCTTCCTTCTCCCAAGTTCCGCGCCACCACAAATCGTAATATGTATATCCTCGCCACCAAAAGGAATCAACCTGCGCATGCACGATTCGTCCTGCAAGCCCAGAATCAAGCACGCTCTTAAGCTTCATGACCGCATCGCCAAATCGATTCTGGCTTATGACAGAAAGAATTTTTCCTGATGCGGCAGCGGCTTCGTTCATTCTATCGCATTCAGCCAGTGAAGATGCCATTGGCTTCTCGACAATGACATGTTTTCCTGCTTGCAGGAAGTCTACGGAAAGATCAGCGTGTGTATAGGGCGGCGTGCAAATCGAAACCAAATCGATATCATCACGCGACAGCAAATTTTTGTAATCGTTTACAATTTCACAATTCAATTGAAACTTCTTTTTTTTGTCCTGCGCGCTTGCATCATTAATATCGTATAAAGCAACAATACTGCAGCGGTTCCCAAGTGCCAGATAAGCTTCGATATGAGCAGACGATATTGAGCCGGTTCCAATAATCGCAACACGAATCATATAATTCCATCTCCTTAGTCATTTTCTTAACTGATAATACTAGTATACAATTAATTCAGACAAGTGCATATGCCTTTTTTATATGAATATATATAGCAAAATCAAAAAAACAGCCGACACCTCCTATGAGGATGCCTGCCGTTTCATTGTACATGATTACTTAAAATACGCGGGGTGTTTCTCTTTCAGCTCATCCTTCTCCAGTTGAAAACGATTCAAATGCTCATGCATCACTTTTTCCGCCGCATCTGCGTCCTTGTCCTTAATTGCCGTTACGATTGCACGGTGCTGGCTCAAAATGATGTGCCAATCATCGTTTGCAGCAAGGCGCAGCATCCTCACCCTCTGGTAATGGGCGCTAAGCTCTTGAAGCAGCTTCCATGTGCGGAGCTTCCCACATCCGATGATAATCGTTTTGTGAAACTCATCGTCGAGCTCAAACAATCGCTTATAGTTTTTTTCTTCGATACAGAGCTCTTGCAGGGCAATCAAATTTAGCAGCTGCAGCACTTGTTCAGCCTTAAGCTGCTCGCATGCCAGCCTGACGATTGTACTTTCCAGCGTTTCCCGCACGAAGCGTGACTCTTCCACCATATCCAGATCAATAAGAGAAATAAATGAACCTCGCTGGGGTATCGTTTCAATAAGTCCCTCTTGCGAAAGCTTAACGAATGCCTCTCTAATGGGTGTTCTGCTCACCTTCAGCATCTCGATTATATCTTTTTCTGAAATAAAACGGCCCGGCTCCAGTTTCAAATCCAATATATCTGATTTCAGCTTATCGTATACATAGTCACGAATAGATCCTTTTGCATCACGCGACGATTCGGAATTGTAGTTCATATCATTGTATCCCTCCTGATGGCACTGCTATTACTAATGTACCATAGCTTGTATAAACTGCAATAAGCCAAAGCAGAACATAATATTGTATAATGATTGTATTAATGAATTGGAGGCTATACTTTATGCTGTTGCCTGATTTTGATTTTATGTCCGATTCCACGGAAGAAACGTCTACAAGATACGTCACTTTTATTGGACCTAGCTTGAAGCGATTCGACCTTGCTATTACTTCCACTAGCCGTTTTTACGGCAAAAAACTAATTACTGACCTTCAGTTTGGCAAAACAGCGATTATCGGTCCTGATGACCTTGAAGAGGAAGGTTATCTTGAACATACGTTTAAGCTGACAGAAGAAGAAGCGGCTGAGCTCGCTCAATTCTTATACTTTGTTGTTGGAACGGTGCATTTTACCGATTAATCAGGGTACACTGAAATGGTAAACTAATACCATTTGAGAGGAGTCTGCTGATGGATCGATTTGTTCCTGAAAATCGCCAGCCCTATACAGATGTATCAACAGTAGAATCGCAGCGCAACGATCTCATTCCGGAGGAGTTTCCGGATGGACCGTATGGCTCTGATCTGCTGATGGAATCGCTAGGAAAAAGTACGCCTTGGAGAGTGGATCAGCGACCATCCAATCGCTTCGCTTATGAGAATCGAGCGCTTCATGCAGGAATGCCTCGTGACTATCCAGGTGAAGATGAATACGACCATGATTTTCCTGAAGTACATGATGAACCTTAAACCAAGCAAAAACGCCTTCGGCGTCCTTAGACGCTGAAGTAGCTTTGACGGTGAAATATAAGATAAGTATGAGAAAATTATATACTTTCTTATATTTAAACAAAGCCCTTGGATAACACGTGATATCACGTGTTTCCAAGGGCTTTTTTCCAAGCTTATTTATACGTTTGTTTATGCAGGATTAAGCTCTAGGTCATCTTCGTCACCGCGATTGAATGCTTCACGATCGAATTCGCCTTCGGAATCTGCTACAAGCAATGCAGTAACCGTAGTACCCGTAGCATTAACAGCCGTACGACCCATATCAATTAGAGATTCAACAGCAACAACGAGTGCAATACCTTCTAGCGGTAAGCCAACTGCTGTCAATACAACTGTTGTCGAAATGGAAGCTGGACCTGGTACGCCTGCTACACCGATTGAAGAGATTACACTAACAAGTACGATAAGTACATAATCTGTTGCAGTAAGCGATACACCGTAAACTTGTGAGATGAATACTGCTACAACAGCCGGCCAAACACCGCCGCAGCCGTTAAAGTTCATTGTAGCGCCAAGCGGTGCTACAAAGCTCGCGATTTTTGGTGAAATGCGAAGGCGCTTCGTAATAACTTCAAGATTGACCGGAAGCGTTGCAAAGCTGCTGCGTGTTGTGAACGCTACCGCTACCGTAGGATATGCTTTTTTGAAAAATTTCAAAGGATTAACCTTAGCGACAAAAGATACAAGGCCGCCAAAGACGAATACAAAATGCAAGAGCAATGCGATATAAGTTACAAGAATTAACATGGCAAGCGGTTCGAGTGTTTCCCAACCATATCTAGCAGCCATAACTGCAATCAAGGCATACACACCATACGGTGTAAAGCGAAGAACGAACTTAACAACCTGGTGCATAATCACTGTTGCCGATTGAATGAACGCTTTGAACGGTTGAACAGAATCCGGATTTTTTGCTCCTACCTTAACGATTGCGATAGCAATGAATAGTGCGAAAATAAGAATTGGCACTACTTTACCCTCTGCAGCATCGTTAATCGGATTCGAAGGCACTTGATCCAATATCACTTTGAAAAAGCTTGGAACTTCACGCGCTTCAAAATTTTCAGGTGTTTTAAGCTCGAAGCCTGCACCCGGATTAATAGCAGATGCTACTAGAAGTCCGATAATTGCGGCTACACCTGTCGTTGCAAGAAACCAACTGATCGTCTTAACGCTAAGCTTGCGTAGAAACTCAAGATTCGTAATCGAGATAATACTGTTAATAACGAGAACAAATACGAGCGGAATAACGATCATCTTAATTAAATTAATGTAGATGGAGCCGATCGTACCTACGCCCTCAGTATCTAGTTTAAAGTTGTTAAAAATGATACCTGCCACAAGGCCAAGGCCAAGTGCGACCAATACCCTCGTTCCGAAGCTTACACGTTTTTTGGCCATAAAATAAAGACCGCCAAGTATTATTGCTGATACAACTAAACTGATCCAGTTTGTTTCAATTGCTGTCAATAAATTATTTTCCATAATACAACAATCATCCTTTCTGTCTACACATTATGATTAATAGCAAAAATTAACTCTTAAAATCAATTTCGTTTTAATTCCGATAAGAATACTCTACTTTGCAGAAACAAATATATCATCGTTCTCAAACTTATGTCAATATGATTTTTCCACAGCTTCCAGAGAAATATTCGTTTAGCTTTTTGAAGTTTCGATACTATAAATATGTAGAGCTCTTTCAAGTATTACTTCGCACAAAAAAGAGACGTATAACAACCTTTTGCATCCGGTTGTATACGTCTCTTAGTGGCGTAACTTCAGTATAATTAGTTACTCCGTAATTTCAAATTTTGGTTTAACATTGTTGAAATCAAGATTTTCTCCACTAACCATAAGGCCCATGCCCCAATCAAAATGAGTATTTACAGAAGGCTTGTCGGCTGCATCACGATATTGGAACAAAACGTTTCTTCTCGTTCTGTCACTGCGGTTAACATCCGATCCATGAATCGTCAAATAGTTGAAGAACAGCACATCCCCTGCTTTCGCCGGGCAAAGCGTTCCAGATGAAATTGGATATTCCTTATGGTTGAGATAATGTCTTCCCACATGATTCAGCGGTCCTTCCAAATGAGAACCTGGGATAACCGCTAAGCAGCCATTTTCTGAATCGGCATCATCAAGATGAACGCTTGCAGCAAGCATCGAATGGTCGTTATGAGGGAAATATGGATAATCTTGATGCATAGGAAATGCTGCTCCATTCGCAGGCGGCTTCACAAGCATTTTGGAGTGATGAAGCTGTACATTGGGACCGATGATTCCATTCAGTACGGATACCATATTCGGATGAATGACTGCCTTAGTAAAGGAGGCATCATGATAATGCACATCATGGAAGCCTTTCAGAACGAGCTTCTTAAGCTGCTCTGGCGGGAGGAAATCTCCTTGCCATGCGTGGTTATGATCTGCCTGAGCAAGCGCCGCTCGTTGAATAACCCGCTCAACAGCCGCTCTCATCTCTACTACTTCTTCATTGTTAAACACGCCTCTAACAAGCAAGTAACCATTTTCTTTATAAAATTGCACATCTTCATTAGTGATCATGTTCATTCCCCTTATCGTATAATTAATGTGAATATGGTTTAATTATAGATAGGATATAGTGCAATCGTATTTACCTGTTAACGACATAATTTTGCATTATTACGCCATAGGAGCTGATCGTTCATATGTACGTTTGGTCAAAAAGCGAGGAACGCTTAAATAGATATGCAAGATTGCTGCAAGGTGAGAGCTTGACCATCCATGTTTATTATTGGGGAGCGGTACCAAAGCTTGTTGCAAATGCTGTTCATAAGCATTCTTTTTTTGAGGTTTGTTACGTGGCTGGAGGTACCGGTATTTATGAGGAAGGCGGAACGGCTTATCCTCTGCATGAAGGCGTGCTTTTTTGCTCGCGGCCAAATATCCGTCATCAAATAAGAGATGTAGATCAATTGGATTTATTATATGTTGCCTACGAGCTCGATGAGAAGCTTTCTAAGCCGGATGAATTCGAATATTACAATCAGTCTTTAAACAGCGGCACGATTTGGATTGAAAACCAGCAGCATTCTCCAACAGCTCAAATTTGGAAATCGCTGCTCATTCCAAGCGAAGAAATGTTCGCTGTGCCAATCGCCTTGCTGAATCAGCTGGCACATGCCTTGATCCTAACGTTTCCTACAATTGTAGGTGGGAGGAACAAAAATACAGAAATCATTTTGCCCGCATCCAATGCAGCTATCCTCATTAGCCGCGCAAAGCTGTACATACGCGATAATTTAGGCGCTAATTTGAGCTTATCGGAGGTTGCCCGCTACATTAATGTGTCGGAGCGCCATCTATCTAGGCTTTTTTCTCAAAGCGTTCATGAATCGTTCTCCATGCTTGTTAGACATGAGCGAGTCCGCGTGGCGGAGCAGCTGCTATCACAAACAGCAACGCCGATTAAAACCATCGCTGAGCGCTGCGGCTTCTCATCCGTACATTATTTCTCCCGAACGTTTGCCGAAGCAAAAGGCATTCCTCCAGCTGCCTTTCGCGAGGCAAGCCGCAGAAATACCGATGATGACTAGATGCATCTCTGATTCATTGATTATAGGTCATGAATCGTAATCTCGCTTCTGACCATAAACCTTGCGTTAACGCCTGCTTGACCGATGCCTTTGGAAATGTAAAAGGAGCCATCCTTATTGTGATGAAGGCCTTTGTAGATCCCTTTCACGGACAACGGGCCCTTTGGCTTTAATGCAAAAAAGAACGGCACGTTCAGCTGCTTCCCATGCAGATGACCGGCCATTAAATATTGAAAAGGGCGATTAATTTTTAGAACGACATTAGGATCATGCGTCATAATGACGACAGGCTTGCTATCATCCATACCTCTAAATGAAGGTAAGATTCGGCTATGATGAGAGCAGTCATCGTCGATTCCGACAAGCTGAAAATCATCGAGCATGACATTCTCGTTACGCAGCACCTTAATCCCATAAACGCCAAATAGATCGAGCAATTTCTTTAAACGCGGAAGCTCATAATCATGGTTTCCGAGCACTGCATAGACAGGTATTCCGCTGTCTGCTATAGCTTTAAAGTAATAGCCTACCCGCGTCAAATAGTGTTCTTTATACGTATAATCGCCGGTCAGAAAAATGTAGTCAGGCTGCACGGAGGCAATGACATGCTGAATTCGCTTTGCGCTTATGCGCAGCCTGTCTACATGCAAATCGCTTATTTGCAATATGCGTTTGTTAATGCCAATGGGATGTGTAATTTTTTCGATTTTCAACCACTGGGTTGGGAGGATAAAGAGCAGGTACAAGAGAAGCACGGTTATTCCGAGCGTTAGTATAATAGCCAAATGTGTCCTCCTAATCATTGAAACCAATTCTGAGTTAATCTATCCAAAGGAGTAAATGCCTGTCCCTGTCATGAACTTTACTACTCTAATTAGTATAGTAAAGTTACGACTATAAAGCTACTTGCAGCTGGTTGCCTAACAAACGGCTGAACAGTCCTTTTTTATCCTCAGCGAGCATGATAAAATGGCCCGTTTGCACGATTTTCCCATTTTCCAACACGATAACCTGATCTGCATTCCGAATGGTCGATAAGCGATGAGCAACGACGATAACGGTCATTTTTCCCTTAAGCCGCTCTATGGCTTCTTGAATTTTTGTCTCGTTCAAGCTGTCTAGTGCACTTGTAGCCTCATCCAAAATAAGGATAGATGGCTTTCTTAATATTGCTCTAGCCAAAACGAGTCTCTGACGCTCCCCGCCTGATAAACGTATTCCACGATCACCAATAATCGTATCGATGCCATCCGGAAGCTTGCGAACAAATTCAGCCGCAGAAGAGAACTCCATCGCTTCCCATATTTGATCTTCCGTCGCATTCGGATCGATTAATATTAAGTTATCTCTAATCGTCCCATGGAACAGAAACGGCTCCTGCGGGACATAACTGATTGATCTTCTTAACGACAACAGATCCTCATCTGTAAGCGTCTTGCCGTCAATGAGCACATGACCAAGTTCTGGCTTCATAAGTCCCATCATTAGATCAATTAATGTGCTTTTTCCCGCGCCTGACTGTCCAACAATGGCGGTCATGCCATTAGCAGGGATGCTCAGATTAATAGCTTCCAGCGTATACTCCGGCTGCTCCTCGTCATACCGAAAATAGACATGGCGGCATTCGAGCTGGTGTTGGAGTGTCAGAGGTAAAATATGCTCTCCGCCTAAACTACCTACATCCTCTAATTCTCTGGCCTTTATGCACTCCTCTTGCAGTTCCATCAAAACTTGAAAAGCAGGCAAAGAGGAAGCAATCTGTTCCATGCTGGCTTGAATACCAGTAAAACGTGGCCATAAACGTGAGAAGATGACCAAGATGAGTACTAAATATCCGCCTTGGCTCTGAAACAGCATCACTGAAATGAAAACAAAAAAAGCAATCATTATAGCTGAAAACAGCTTGTAAAAGAGCTGCGAATTACTTCGCACCTTTGAATTTTCATACCGTTCCCGTGAGATATCACTCGACCAATTTAACAACCAACGATATCGAGATGATTCAAGCAGGTTACTTTTAATATCTTTCATCCCATTAAAATGATCCGTAATACCGGCTAAATAACTTTGAGCCAGCTCAATCGTCGTGCTCCCAATCATTCTTGATTGCTTAATAAATCTTCTGGAGAGAAATGCTATAACAAGCCCACAACATAAAACGAATAAAGTCATTTTTATGGATATGAACAAGGCAATTCCAATTTGAATAACCGTAAAGGCTATAGATGTTATCATCTGCAAAAATAGAAAAGCACCATTCGTCACACGTGAAAGTTCACCAGTAAGAGAATTAATAAGGTCTGTTTTCCTTTTTCTTATAAAAAATCCCCAATTCGCTTGCAACAGCGCTAGATAAAGCTCTAAACGTATTTGATTAACAAAACCAGTGTGTATTCTTATTTCTCTTAAGCTTAAATTACGACCAATTACTGCTTGAAGAGCGACAATCAAAATATATATCGTTAAAATAATAAATAAGGCCCTTTCTTTGGGAAGCTCCTGTAACGAAGCTAATAAAGATAAACCTGGTAATGATGCAAGTGGAATGTTCACTATTCCAATCACACTAAGTAAAGGGGCTAGCAACAGCATGCTCGCGCCATCAAGAAGTCCAACAAGCATCATGCCTATGAGATTCAAGTATAGAATCTTGCCTCCGTATGCATGCAGCTTTTTGGAAAAATACATTAGATGATTCATCGCTTCATCACTTTCCGTCTTTAGGAATAGGTTACATTAGCAAACATACCGGTGACCGTAAATCGATGCATTTCTTCTGAACCTGTAATATAAAGGGCTCCGCTTCGCAGCCAGGCATGAGCAATCAACTTGCCGGCTTCATCTTTTGTTGTACCTAAATAAAGTGTACTGCTTATTTTACGTCTCTCCAGCATTTGCATGCCAGCTATTGCTCGAGCTAAACATTTACTATCCCAAGGCGTATTTCTGCTTGCAACTTGAAGAACATAACGGATTTGCACTAATGTTTTTCTATGCTCTGCTTCAGCATCACTCTCCGTTTCTTTCATGTATTGCCCAAGAGTAGGAGCGATTTTAGAAAACGGCTGATTTAGAATCCGTATACGAGCGTATCCTAGTAATAATGTTGCCTCTATTAATAGAAATAGTGTTTTGAAATCCAATGAAAACAATGCTTTTAATTTCATCAACTTCCCCATGACATCACCATATATTTAATCTTTTATATAAACGAGTCGTTCTTCAAGTAGATGAGACAAAAAAGAAAGCACTTGCTCTTCACACACTTCTCTAGCAACATCAAATTCTTGAAGTAAAGCTTCAACTACTTCTGATACCGTTGCAGGCTGTTTAATCAGATTCCATATTTGGCTGCCCATTACACCCAAATTATAATATTTACCATTCTCAATACTCAAAATCACCTTTTCTCCGCCCATATCACTTACAATATTGTTGCTATCTTGCATAATCAGCTGCTGTAACTCTAATGTTTGAATCGTAATTGCTTGGCTCTTTGTCATCTTCTAATCCCCCGTAGATATGGTTTGTAAAACGAGTTCGACAAGCTCAGGAGCGGTAAACCTTGCGATAGGTCTTTGCACCTGATAAATAGGCAATTCCTCAGCGAGTAAGGCAGATTTAGTGAAATGCCACCGCGTTAGTCCTAGCTTTTGCACTAAAAATTGTCGATATGTATGTTGAAATAAGAGGTCTAGGCGAGCAAGTTTATGAACAGGAACAATTGACACCTGATCTGATTCCGTTATTACAAGCTCGAATATCCCTCCAAGCGGCAATACATTAGAACAAAAGTCTGCCTCGATTGGAAGACAAAATTTATTCTCTCTTCCATAAATAGATCGAAGTTCTTCGTTGTTTACACCAAATGCGTCTAAGCTTTGCTGCCATAGCTTTTGCTGCGGGTAAGCTGGGATAACTAATGGCATTTGATCTAAGGAATCCCGTGTCACAGCAATAATATCATCACTCAAGAGCGAATAACCCCGTCTAATAAAAGCTGAAGCTAAAGTCGATTTCCCAGCACCGGAATGACCAACGAATGCATAAGCTTTACCATTGATGGCAATTGCACTTCCATGCAACGGGTACATGCTGCGTTGAAATAGCAGTGCACCAATACAGGTACCGAGAACATAAATTCTAATCAGATCATCATCTGCACCTTTATTAGGTGATATGATGATCTGATTACCATTTTGGATCCGAAAAACTCCCGCGTCCGGCATATTTACTGTTACAACGTTTTTCTCAACAACAAAATCATAAGGCTCCAGTTCAATCATTTCTGTAAAAGAGCTATCGATTAGAATTGTTATGTCTATTGGCTTACGGTCTCCTAAAATAGGAGTCAATTCCGGCAATGGAATTTCGCTCTCGATCGTTAGTCCAAACGCACTATACACCTTTTTCGTTCCCGTCAGCTGCAAGGTCCTCACTCCATCAATTTCCTTAGTAATAATTAGAAGGTCCTTATACTACTTAAGTATAAGGACCTTCTTCTTCATAACACACATAATTCCTTAGCTAGTAAAACGTGGGTTTTCAGACCATTTACCTGGTATATAAGCCTCATCAGTAAGTGGACCGTTTTTAGTAGAAGCCGCAGTCATATGTACATGAAGGACCTCTAATTCAGGTTTATTCCATTGTTTTTTCGTTTGCATTTTGTCACCTCCCTTCAATTCAATTTTATAAGAAAGCGATAAACGATTAGGCTGCGCATCAATAATCTGTAATTCGGATCAAGCGCAAGCTTAGATTGAGCACCTTGCTCAATTTGTGCTAGCGCTGATTGGATCACATTGCAATCAACAAATTGCATGAATTCTCGATCTTGGCTCATTTTTCTCAGCTCATCTGTGAATGCTTGCCATTTGGGACGCATACGATGAACCCAATCCGCTCCCTGCACTCCTCTTGTGCGCTGATTCAACCTTACACTGTCGGGCAATAAATTATGAGTTGCACGTCTTATCAGGGCTCGATCCATTCCATTCTGAACGTACTGATCCTCTGGTAGTGACAAGCAAAAACGAATGACTCGTATATCATTAGTGGGGTCTCGCTTCCATAATGAGTGTCTTAATGAAAGTTTTGTCGAAAGCGTATTGCCTGCATTCCAATGATAGACTTCATCAAAATGGCTTCTTCTTTCATCGTACACATTTTTGGCTGCAAACCATCCAGAAGCATCAATTCCATATTCACTAAGCCGATTAAATACATCGGTCCTTTTGGCGAAATCGGGATGAATAATCATAGGATAATGATAATTTTCTCCAATGGGGCGCAATTGATCTATAAAGGGGAAAGCAGTACGGCTTACATTTGAAAATACATGAGCACGACCAGAACCGATATTCAGACTATACTGACGCATTTCTCGAAGCAGCTTGATCCATCTCATTTTTTTCAACAATGTGGCGTAATAAGGAATGGCATCTCCCCACGAGATTGACAAATTGCCTCTGCCACCATTAAGCAGCACACCAACTCCTTGCTCCTCTGCTTTCTCAAACATTCCTTTCATCCAGAAAGAATTCTCGAAAAACTTATAAGGCATTTCCATAATATTTAGAAACCCGTCGATTTCGGAGTAAGAATCTCTCCCTTGAAAATCTAGGTAGTGCTCTTCAATACCTCCCACATGCCCAACAGTCGATTCAATAAGTGGTCTTTCATTAGTCAGCATTGATTTGGGTGTATAATCAACAAAGTCGCTTGTAGGTACGTAGCTGAACGTGTGCAGACTTTTATTTTGCGGTCGCAATGCCTTTGAAGCAAAGCCAACAATAGAGCCTGAATCCAAACCGCCGCTAAGCTGTGCTCCGACATTACGATGTGTCCGCAGCCTTGAAGTAACAGCTTGTTGAAACACATCCTGAAATGCCTCAACATACTCATCATTTGATTTAAAGCGTACGACTTCATCTGGTCTCAGTTGGTGATATCTTGCAAGAGTAATTCGTCCTGCAGTTATCGTTATCGTATGAGATGGAGGGAGCTGCTCAATATTCCGATAAGCCGTCTTGGATGCATCCGCAACGTCAACCATGCCAGAAATAGCCAGAAACTCAGCAAGCCATTGTTCATTTAACAATCTCTCCTTACCCAGCAATGTAAGTAAGGGTTCAATTGTTGTACAAAAGGCAACACGCTCATTATTTCGATGATAATAGAGCGTGCGACCTCCGGAGAAGTCTCTAGCACCAAACAGCTTTTGTCTTCTACAATCCCAGATTAGGAAGGCGTAATCACCAGCTAAATAAATAGGTGTTCTATCCCCCCATTTATCATAAGCTAATAAAATTAGCTCGCTATCCGTCATATTTCTTCTTAATTGCTGCTCTACTCCGAGTCGGTTGAATAATTCTATGCGGTTATCAATAATTGCATCTGCAGTTATAACAAGCCCTCGTTCATCATCCAAAAAAGGATTACGTTCATTGATCGACTCAGGTGTAATCCATTGATTATGACAACCTAAAAATATATTATCGTCATGCCAAGCTTGAGCTGTATTACATGGAAACTGAGAAAGTGCCTCCATTAAAGCATCGCCCTGCTGCCATGCCAAACTTTCCTTGCCGGTATGAAAAACTCCTGCGATGGCGCTCATCGTGGCCTCCGGGTGGTCATCGAATTTGTTTTATTAACGTACTTGTTTCAAAAATTAGGCATTTGTTTTTAGTTCTTTATAAAGAACATATTTGAATATTACACCTGAAATAAACCTTTGTCAATGACTTTTCTACGATAAACTGCAAAAAATTCATAGTTTTTGTTCTTTATTAAAAACAAAATGTCGATTAGTTTTTCGCCTGAGTATTTTACAATAAAAACATTTTTTTCAACTCTACATAGTACTCTTATAAATAAAAAAATAACCACTCATTATTAAAATAAGTGGTTTTAATGTTTGAATAAAAAAATAAGTGCGTTATAGCTAACAACCTTTCGTAATTAAGAATAATTCGTTATAATAGAAATAGTCTACAACGATGTGATAACGGAGGAATTTGTTATGATTGGAGAACGCATTCAACTGCTGCGCAAGAGAAATGGCCTATCCCTTACAGAGTTATCCCAACGGGCGGGCGTCGCTAAATCTTATTTAAGCTCCATTGAACGAGGGCTCCAGCAAAATCCTTCGATTCAATTCCTCGAAAAGGTAGGCGCCGTATTGAATGTGACGGTTGAAGATTTTTTAAATACCGATGAAAAAAATGATCGCAAACCCGACAATTTAGACAACGAGTGGGCTGATTTAGTAAGAGAAGCTATGGCTTCCGGTGTGAGCAAAGATCAATTTAAAGAGTTTTTAGAATTTAATAAATGGAAAATTAAGCGCGAATAGCGCTTTTTCCACTTTTATACAGCCGTTACTTGCACATCATTATCCTTACTTTCTTCAAGACAAAGCAATACTTTCCTTACTTCGTCCTTGCTGAATCCCAAAGAACGTGCTTTCATGATTAATGTTACCCATTCCATATCCAATTCCTGAATATCTTCTGCTTTAGCTAGTACCATCTTCCCATGTCCCCCATTCATTTCAGGACGGTTGCACCACTGACTCCATGCGTTTAAGGTGCCCAGATACTAAACGCATTTCAACGTCTCCCATGCTTGTCATTCGTTTATAGATGTATTATAAATCACCACAAGTGCGCATACTGTCGCTTCATGTCTCACAAAAATGATAGATAATTACATTTTTTGTCGAATTTATTTAAGTAATGTTAAACGGAACGAGAAATAGGTAAGAGCTATCAACAGACATAGAAAACAGACCTAATTGTATTTAATTATTACTCAGCTTTTAATTATGATGTTAATTCTTTAATGGAATCTCTAGTGGTCTCTTCCTCATAACCATTTGGATTCAAATATTGCCAGCGCCATGAGTCAGCGCACATCTCCTCTATCCCAAGTGTCGCAACCCAATTCAACTCCGCGTTTGCAAGCATCGTATTTGCATAACAAATGGCAATATCTCCTGGTCTACGATCTGTAAATGAATATGGAATACTTCGTCCCGATACCTTCTCGAATGCATTAATCATCTCTAATACACTATACCCGCGCCCAGTTCCGAGATTAAATATATCCACACCTGATTTGTTCATGATTTTTTCCAGTGCACATAGATGTCCTCTCGCAAGATCCACGACATGAATATAATCCCTTACGCCTGTGCCGTCTATGGTTGGATAGTCATCTCCAAAAATATTAACTTTTTTAAGCCTGCCTACAGCTACCTGAGATATGTATGGCATAAGGTTATTTGGAATACCATTAGGATTCTCGCCAATTCTTCCACTTTTATGTGCACCAATTGGGTTAAAGTATCGTAAAATTGAAATCCCCCATTGCTCGTTAGACTCCGCTAAATCCTGTAAAATTTGTTCTAGCATGAGCTTTGTTCTTCCGTAAGGATTCGTTGCTCCAAGCGAAGAACTTTCTTCAATCGGCACATGTTCCGGTCGACCATATACCGTTGCAGAGGAGCTGAATACAAGCTTATGAACACCATACTTCTTCATAACCTCACACAGGATTAAGGTGCTAGTAATATTAGTGTGATAATAAGACAGTGGCAATTGCACAGATTCACCTACTGCCTTCAATCCTGCAAAGTGAATTACTGCATCAATTGTATGTCTGGTGAAAACACCTTCAAGTCCGATTTGATCCATTAGATCCATTTGATAAAATGTAAAGGCTTTGTTTGTAATTTCTGCAACTCTGTTTAATGAGATGTAGCTGCTATTTGACAAATTATCAACAATAACTACCTCATACCCTGCTTCAAGAAGTTCCACACATGTATGACTTCCAATATAACCTGCTCCACCCGTAATTAAGATAGCCATTTCATTGACCCCTCTCAGCCTTCATTATAAGAAACGTATTTATTCTTTATTAAGAACACTATATGGAATAAAATCCCTGCATCTTGAAAAACTACAGGGATATATTTTCTTCTTTCACTTACGCTATACAGTACTTCCCAAATCCGAGATATCATCTAGCCAGATATATGGCGCAGTACCTGTCACGGTTACTCCTCTAAATACAGATTTCGTAATAATTGCAGATTTATTTTGTCTCAACCAATTAAAGTTGATTTTACTATTATCAAAAAATGAATGAGAAATGACTGCTTTTTTGTTATTATCTGCTTTTCCAACTACAGCATTAATAAAAGTAGTTCCTGTTACAAGCGAATTTCCATCCATGACGAGTCCAAGATTTTGAAACAATCCATTTCTTAGTGTATTCTGTCTCATATATTTAGTATCACTTGAACCTAGCTGAATATCAGTACTACCTAAAAGAGGAGTCTTTGCACGAATAAATTCACTATTGCTGATATGGCAACCCTCAAACCTTGCAGAGCCTTCAATAAGAGTTAAGCCCTCTACAACTATTGGACGTCCTGCATAATCTTGCGGAACTAATATAGATACATCATAATTTTTCACTGTTACATCCTTGATAACAGCTCCGGCTGCTAATAAATTAAAGTTCGGAGTTAACGAATTATCAGAACGCCAATCTCGTTCAACGGTTATATTGGTTAGATAACATCTGCCATAATTATATCTACCCAAGTTAAATCCCGTAACACCCGCATCCTTAATAATGACTGGCACACCACCTTGCGATTCAGATACCTGAAACCCTAGTGAAGTAACATTTACGGTATAATACAGCTTATCTGTACTTATGCCTGTCGGAATCTTACCGGACCATTGCTCAAACGATACTTGTGCTCCGTTACCCATAAGATGAGGTGATTTAAATGTGAATGTGCCTGTAGCAACATCAACAGCAGGTGATCCAAAATAACCATACACGCTTGAACCATATACTAAGCCGTTTTTAACCTGACAATTTTGAACAACTGCTCCCCTTACATCCAGCAGTCTTAAATTTCCGTTTCGAATAACAGCTCCGTTAACAAAGTTATCTCCCTGTACCCATAACTCACACCCATCAAATGAATTATTAATGTATTTGACATTTGCGAAATTCGGATTTGAGCTAACACCTCCAATATTAACGCCTTCAAAGGTATTTCCCTCTATCAAGAGATTTGTACCATCGGCATTAACTAGATGTCCACGTGCATTATTATAAATATAATTATCTTGTATAAATATGCGATAATTAAGCTCAAACCCATTAGGACGATCTGCTGTTTTATACGGAATATTGGTTTCACTGTACATTGATTCGATATCGATTCCGAACATGGGCGGTGTACCGTTTCTAAAATTAGTTGTTACACCATCGTCATCATAGCCAATATGATGAATCTTATTTCTGTAAATATGAGTATCATTTGAAGCACAGATAGAAATTCCTTGTCTTCTGCAATGATGGATATGACAGTCATGAATAAGAACATTTTGACCCATCTGTTCCTGCGTATATAAGGTAGGATCAAGCTGATATTTCTCATAACCCGTTAAAATTCCATCGCCGGTACAATTTGAAATCTCCATATTGCTTATTTCTATATTATTGGATCCAAACGATCCGATCCCGTACCCGCTTTCATGCGTATAAAATGAATTATCAACCTTAGCCCGAATATCCGCAATTTGACTATCTGTTAGAGGAGCTGTAATGGGTATCGCAAAAATCATTTTATTATTTTTACTTAAATCCTTATCCTCATTAAGAAACCAGCCTCTTCCTCCTGAGCTGGCCGGTGCAAAAACACCGTTCGTTCGTGAGCCAGTAAGTGTTGTTTTAGATACGGTATCTTTATATTGATAGAATTGATAGCCTGTAGCATTTACACCCGCAATGCTCCATAGTCTAAAGCTTGCAAGAAGCCCGGGGTTTGCGTAACGGTCAATCACCTCGCTGCGAATCCAGTTGGGGTCATTGTTTAGCGTTCCGTCAGCGTTTATACCTCCCCTAACAAACTTCACAAAAATCTCATATACGTGGTTTTTCTTATCGCCTACTAGTTTACCACCTGATATCTTTGCATTATTAATTCCTCTCATTTCGACAATCGTATAACTTGGAGATGAATTCCCCTCCAGCATTATTACACAGCCTTGCTCAAGCTCTAAATGAATACCGCTCAACATGTTAATAGCTACGAGAGTACTTGGATCCATTCTTACAATATAATTTCCACTTGGTAGAATGACATGTACAAATCCTTGCGATTTAGCCCAACTAATAGCATCATTTATTCCTTTAGTAGTCTCAGCTGCATTTATGCCTAAGTTGCTAATAGCAAAACGGTCTAGTTCTATTCGGTAAGAGCCTTGTTGACTCATAGAACTCACCTTCCTTTTACACTATCTTATGTAGCTTATCCGTAAAAGGTTACTTATTTCCACCAGCTTCTATACCATGACGTCGCTTTTCTGCCCTTCTGAATATTGCACTTATGTTTGGTAGTTTGATTAATAGATTTTTAAAAATACCGAGTAAATATTTGAATTGCTCCGTTCTATGGAATACGATAATATAAATCCCATTTACTAGAATGAGGCAGATTATGCCTTTAAGCAGTAGCCATAGTACGTTGGATGTCGGAAGAAAATAATTGATTCCACCAACAATGATACATGCAACAATTCCAATAGCAGTGTAGAGCATGTAACTCATAAAATAGTGCACTACAGGCTGACGAAATACCTTACGATAAACAAGCAATGGCGTATACCAAAAAGGAACCGCTAATCCGCTAACTAATGTTCCAATGAATATACCGGCAATACCTAAATATTGTACAAGGATCAGTGATAAACCAAGATTGACCGCAGCCTGGAATAAAGGAGCAAATCGGTCCTCATGAAAAATACCGGCTGTCGTTTTCACTGCGCTTAAAGAGTTCCGCATGCCTCTTTCATAAAAGGATAGAACCAATATCAGCAGTACTACATTCGTCATTTTATACTCTTCGCCTATCCAAATGTCGATCAGCGGCTCAATTAATAAATATAAACCAATTGATAAGAGTGAATATAACCAAAAGTTAAGAAGATATGTAACCTTGAATATTCGATAAACAGCATCGGGACTTTCTTTCGCAACCAAATTACCCAAACTGTGATACATATTGGCAAATATCTGATTAAGGAATGTTCGACAAATATCAATAAGCATTTTGTAATTTGAATACAGACCTACCGCTGCGATACTGACAAAAGAAGAGATAAGAATACTGTCTACTCCAAAAATAAAGTAATTCCCGACATTTTGAAGAATGATCGCTTTCATATTTTTAATGAAATTGGCTTTCGTTTCGGGATCCAGCTTGCTCTTTACCTTTTCCTTTAAGTATGGATATAATTTATCTACAATTAAGACCAGAATAATGGATGTTATAATGGAAAGAGCGCTCTCTACTGCAAGATATAAAATATAGTTCTCCGTGTAGTATAAAATTGCTATTTTCATGCAGGTAGAGATAATCGCTGAAATTGAAAATACAGCTGTTACGATGTAGTTTTTCTGATTTACATTAAGAAAAGAGTGTTTGTAAACAAACAAATAGGGAGCAGCTGTATTGATAAGAAAAAGTATATATATCAAATTGAGGTTTTCAACACTCGTTTCTTTGATGAAGAGATCCAAGAAAGGCATAACCCCTAAACCGAGAACTAGTACTACTCCTGCTATGACCAGATATGCTTTTTTGTATAACTCCATTAAGGCTAATATTTTGGGCCTATCATTATCGGCAACAGGTTTATAGAGATTATATATAATACTTGAGCCGATTCCAGCCTCTGCCAATGTAAGCATGGCAAGAATACTAGTAAACAACCCATTAATCCCTAGGTATTCCATGCCTAAGCTGTTAATGAAAACCGTCCTGGATATAAAACTCAAAACCGTTATAATGAGCTGGTTACCTAGCCCGACTGAAATATTCAATAATGAACTTTTTACCCTCATGCGAAGCTCCTATCTGACAAATCCCATTGTTACTGTTCTCATTGCTCTTCAGTCTATATTACTCTCTTGTTATAATTTACAATTCGAATACAGAAACCTTGAGTAAAAGGCAAGATATTAAATAACATAGAGTACACTCCAATATCCTTTGTGTCCCCTTGTGAGAAATCAACTGCACCGTTTCTTCTTGTTACCTTCATTAAGTATTGGATTGCTCTCTCTGCTCCTGCTGAGCATTCTTCAGAAAGTTCTTCAATCTGAGATGCCTGAAGCAAAAACCAGCCTAATGTTGCTGTAGTAGATGAATCTGCTCTTGTTTCATTCCGTGTTACCGTCCAGTTCCAATTTCCTTCTGGCCTTTGAAAAACAAGAATGGCCCGCGCGAATTTTTTTACAAACCGTTCTAGTTTCGCCTTTGAATCATGTGCTTCCGGTAATTCACTCCAAGCATCACAAAGACCAATTGCTAGCCACCCTAGCCCGCGTCCCCAGCCAAATAAACCGAGTGGTAGTGCATTTCCCATGTGGTATGCATGACTTGGTATGAAATGATCGTCAAGCATACCGTACCTTTCATATTGCTCCAACTGCTTGACTGCTAACTGTACACATTCCTGTTTGTTGTACCTTATTCCATAGGTAACCAGAAACGGACAGATAAAACCTATCGTATCGACATATCGATAATTTTTCATAAATTTCCGATATTGAACCGTTCCATCTTCTCCGATATGTGACTGTATAAGCTCCCAAGTACTGTCAAAAGCCGGTTTGAATTTTTGGGTGTCTATACCTTCTAGCTTCATAACTCCGTAAGCAAGAATGGCAGAGTCGATGTAGGAAGGAAGTTCCCTCCATTGACCATTCTCGTCGAATTTTGTCTTAAGAAATTGTTTGATATTTGTTTCAAGCTCTTTATCTGTACCATTCTTCAAGCACTCGGATAATCCTAATAACAAAGATGCTTCCTGCCAATGCTGAATAACACTCTTAGAATAATTACCTTTCAGCATGTCGATTGCTACCAGTCTAACATTATCAGTTACTTTAATTTTTGGTGTATGATTAAGCCAATTAACGCCAATATGCGTAATGGATTGATTCCATTCTTGTTTATTTCTATATCTACCGATATGTATTCTGCTCAGCCAATCCCTGCTAATTGGCATAATATCAATAAATATTATAATACCGATTAGCCCCAATAAAATAACAGCTAGAATCTCTAGCATCTTATTCGCTCCTTCACAAACAATTATATCAACGCATATAGCTTTTCAATTTCCAGCTCTGTTCCGAAATTTTCCTTTGAAAGCTGGTTTGAGAAGAATTGTCTTAGACTTTCATTTTCTATCAGCTGCTGAATCCCTTCAGATAGCGATTCTGAATTCATGTCAACAATTAATCCATTTTGGTTATGTACAATTTGATCTTTTGCTGTACTGAAATTAGTAACAATAATTGGTTTATGCAAAATCTTTGCTTCGTCAATAGCTATGGATTTCCCCTCAAACCGTGATGGTTGAACGTAAATATCTGCCTCTTTGATATAAGGATATGGATTTTCTTTAATCCCTACTAAATGGAAGTGGTCAGTGAGCTGATGCATATCTATCAGTTGCTCCAACTTACCCCGTTCTTCCCCTTCCCCTATTACATACCAGTTTACGTTATACCCTTTAGCCACTAAAATCCTACATGCATCTATTGCCATTTCAAAACCTTTCTGGTAATTCAATCGTCCGATTGAAACTATAGAAATTCCTTTGTTCAGATTTAATTCGGTCATTTCCTCTGACATTTCATGAATCAGTGTAGGCGATACGATGTTATGAACGACTCTAATTTTTTCTATAAACTGTGGAAAGCGTTGTATCAATACTTCTCCACATCCTTCCGAGACCGTGATTAGATGATCTAATTGCTCAAAGTATGGGGCATCTAAAGACGGATCCATCCGCAGCTTGTCGTAATCATTATGAATAAATCCAATTTTTTTTGTTGCGTTTGCTTTCTCAATACTGAAATAAATAGGATCCTTCTCAAGAAAACCTATTGCAGCATCATACCTTTTATGGAGCACCGGCAGCGCTTTAGATAAATATTTCCAAACTCTTTGCTCAAGTTTTGCTGGATTCTTTTCTGTATAAAAAATGTATCCTGCTTTCAATCTTGCTAACGCTAACCCTATTTTTCCGTTCTTCAAACAATCTATGACTGCCAGTTTCATAGACATATCAAAATATCGGTACTGAACAGGCTCTTCTAACAATTTCACAGAGCTTGGAATCTTATTTAAAAATATTCCTTCGTGCTTGAACAAATAGAGATCCACATCAAATCTCGAATAATCGATTGTTTGTAATAACGAGAGAAGCGACTTCTCGGCACCGCCGCAATTTAAATTATTCATTACAAATAGAATTTTAATTTTCAAGGCATATCCACCTATTCGAGAATTTTATACAATTTATGAATTTCATCTTCCGTCCCTAAATGAAGACTCGATAAATATTTTGTCATCCTTGTACGAGTCTCTTGATCCTCTATCAACTTAGAAATCCCAACTGCTATGGCATCGACATCCAAATCAACGATTAATCCCTCAACGCCATCTTTAATTTGGTCCTTAGCTGTACTGAAATTAGTTATGACGATAGGTTTATTCAATATTTTCGCCTCATCGATTGCAATTGCTTTTCCTTCAAACCATGAGGTTTGTACATATATATCCGCCTGTTTAATATAAGGGTATGGGTTTACCTTCAGACCAAGCAGTTTAATATTTTTATCCAATCCTTCACTTGTAATAAGGGCGGATAGTTTTTCCCTTTCTTCACCTTCGCCGATTATATTCCACTGGAATTTATAACCCTTGTCCAATAGAATTCTGCAGGCTTTAATCGACAACTCAAATCCTTTCTGAGCATGCAAACGACCAATAGATAAAATAACTAGCTCATCACTCTTACGATCATAAACATCCTTCTCAACCAAATCAGCGAGCTGATTAATGATCTTCGGAGAGACAATATTATGAATAACTTCAATTTTTGAATGTTGATCGGGAAATCTTTGTTTTAAAATATGGCCGCATTCTTCAGAAACGGTTACAATATGATCCATCTTTGCGAAATACCCCTGATCAAAATAAGGATTCATCCCCAGCTTGTCGTAATCATTATGGACCCATCCTATCTTTTTGGCGGCATTAACCTTCTCCGCACAAAAATAAATAGAGGTTTTTTCTAAAAACCCAATAGCTACATCATATTTCTTCTCTACTAAATCAATGGAACGAGCAATATACTTCCATCCTTCTTGCTCGTTAATACTAACGCTTTTAGACATCCTACTTTTGTAACTGAACATGAATCGACTATAGGCCAGCTTTGCATTTCTCCTAACCAAAAACTGGGATACCGAAGGGAAAAGAGGCTTAATAAAACGATAATAACTTTCAGACATCGGCAGAATGTGAACATTCTCAGGCACTAAATCCATAAATATGCCTTTATGACTAAACAAAAATAAATCGACGTTATATTGATTGAAGTCAATTTGAGTAATTAAATTAATTAAGCTTCGTTCCGCACCACCAGCTGAAAGACTTGGAATGACAAACAATATATTTTTTTTCATACCCACCTCATGTTAGACCACATAAATAATCCACCGCTTTATAAGACATTTTCTGAATGTTTGGAATTACCTGCTTGAGCTTCTGTATCAGCTCTGCCTCTTCTTGGACCATTTCATCGAATTTCTCAATTAATAGGACACTATTTGATAATTCTTCGATACCAAGTACCAGCTTTTCTTCGCCAAAAATATCTCTTGCTATTCCTTTGGACTTCACACTGTATCCAAGTACCATCGTCGGAACGTAGTTGGAGTAAGCAGCAATAGTAGCATGTGTACGTGCACCAACAAAAAATCTCATTCTAGCGATATAACCTTTATATTGAATCGCTGTTAAATGATCCGGCAAAAGAATAATTCTACCTGTATGCTTGTAAGTTTCATAATAGCCTTTTAACACCTCATAATCATTGTTCCCATTTATAATAACGTGCGGAGTTAAGGCAATCGTCATATCCGTTTTACTCAATATATGCCGTATCAGCTCGTCGATCGCAGCCTGCGATTGTTTATTCCGTTTCCATACCAACGGACTAAAATTAATTCCAACTGTGTTTCCTTCCTGCCACCCTTTTGGCAAATCCAACTCTTCTTTTTCCATAGTGAATGCAGGATCTGCACAAAGCTTTACGTTCTTAAGGCCTTTACCGATAAGCATATTGTAGGTCAATGACTCACGAGATAAGATTAGATCAAAGAGCTTTAAATCCTCCAGCTTTCTTTCCGACATATCTTCTTCTCCGATCGAACATCCCCACAATACAAGTTTTTTCCCTTGTTGTTTTACTCTCCTGTCAATTTCATACCATCCTGGCTGCTCTCCATAGCAATAATTGTCTCCGCCTATAGACATGCAAACATCCATATTTTCAATATTTTTTATAATATTGTTATGGATTTTCCCGAGCGCATAAGATTCATCCTGATAAAGTTTTACCTTTAGTGAAGATAGGAACCAATCATACGAGTATTTTTTTATTTCAAGTTTAGAACCATCATAAATACCATCCAACTTGGCTATAATTTGATCGGTTTCCGGATTATTAGATGCTAGATACACCTTAGCGTCCTTTATCCTCTCCTTTAAAATAGCTGTTGAAGATCGTACGATAGCTTCACATCCTCGATTAAGACTGCCATCATGAGCAAACATCATTATCTTCATATTGTTATCCCCCTTACTTTTCTATTTCGGTATCTGCTGTACGCCGTTATCAAATAAATGCCTAGCAATGACTTTTGATCAATAAGATACAATAATGCTTTTTGATATTTCCCTAATTCTTCGCTCATTTCTTTGGAGTAGATCGGCAAAGCTTCCCTGACATCATGGTGCAATATCATTCTTTTAACATAATGTGTCTTGTCTTTAAATAGCATATTCGCCGAGGGTTCAAGATAAATATGTATGTAGGCCAATACGCTATGGATTAGTTTAATGGCTTTAAATTGTTGAATATTTACTTCACTAATTAAATTCGAATAACATAAAGGAAGCTCAGATTTATATACCTCAATAGCACGCTGAAAATAATCCTTTTTGGATACATTTCTAGTTGCACTCTCTTTTGTCTCACGATAATGGTATCCGGTGTAATCAATATATTTCAGTTTCTTTGCATGACTAAAGAAAAAAATATTAAACATTCCGTCCTCTCCAAGAGCAACGTTGGCAGGGAAAACAATTTCATGCTCCTGAATGAGAAATTTTCGATAAATTTTGTTGCATGCTGTATTTAATTGATCACTCTTCAAGAAGAAGGGTAATATTTGTTTTTGAATCTCGCCCTCGGTTAGGACAACTTCACTAGGGAAAGGATACCTCGTAATAATATAATGACCATCAAGCTCACTTTCATAGTTTGAAATTACAACATCACAATCCCCTGATACTGCTGCTGCATAGAGAATCTGATACATTTCCGGCTCAACATCATCGTCTGCATCAACAAAACCAACATACTCCCCTACTGCAGCAGCTAGCCCTTCATTCCTAGCAATGCTGACACCCTTATTATCCTGATTAATAAGAATAATCTGTCGATTATGTTTCTGATACTCTTCAATGATTTCCTTGCTATTATCCGTAGAGCCATCATTTACAAAAATAAGCTCATAATCTTGTATAGTCTGGTTTAAAAGAGACTCCATGCAGCGTTTAATATAAGGCTCAGCATTATAGACTGGAATGATCACACTTAGCTTTATACTCACCTCGCGATACTCCTCTCTTTCGGTTGAAACAAGCTATAAAGCTTATCAAGCTCATGACGATTTCCATAGTCGACTTCTGCACATTTCTTTGACAAGCGCTCCCTGAGCTCTTGATCTCGATAAAGTCTTAGTATTCCATTCGCAATCCCATCGACGGATAATTCGGAAATAACTCCATCAACCTCATGGCTTACTTGGCTGTTTGCAGTAGCGTAATTCGTTATGATGATTGGTTTTCCCAATATCTTTGCTTCCGTAACTGTGACTGCTTTCCCTTCGTATCTGGAAGGCTGAACATATATGTCGCAAGCTTCGATAAAAGGATATGGATTTATTTGCTTACCTAGCAGAATAAAACGATCTTCCAGTTTATATTCCGCTATCAAGTTTTGAATAATCACTTCATCTCCGCCGTAGCCAACAATATACCAAACAATATCATCATATCCTTGGTCGGTAAGAAGCTTGAAGGCTTTAACTGCATTATCAATTCCTTTGGCGTGAGACAATCTGCCTACTGTGAGAAGCTTAAATCGTTTATCCGAAATCATTGGATTACTTGGCAGTCTCTCTAATGCCATGCTTCTGATGAATTCAGGCGACATGATATTCTCGATAACTATCGTTTTATTTTTTAAAGTAGGGTACTTCTCTAAAAATGAATCTCTGCACGCATCGGAAACTGCGATAATGTGGTCAAATTTATTCCACATTTTCAAATCCATATTGCTTATGGTATGGACAGTAGAAAAATCAGTATGTATCCATGCAAATTTTCTGTTGGCTTTAACTTTTTCTGCTACAAAATAGTGCGGCCATAAATAGCTAATCGCTATATCATATTCAGGTGTCAGCTTAGGAAGAAACGGCAGGGCATACTTCCACATTAGCTGTTGCTGAATATATCCCGATTCGGGTATTCCCTTTAAACTTCCAATTATGCGCGCATGAATTTTTGATAGGAGGCGAGCAATTCCTAAATGCAGCTGTTTCGATTTCAATAGGCTTCCAATACCTTTTCGGAAAGAAGCATATTGCGGAATCTCTTCAAGAAGATTTGCTCTATCATTTAGAAGCGACATAAAATCTCCTTTATGCCGATACAGCATCAACTCGACATTAAAATAGTCATATTGAAACTCATCCAGCATACCGGCAAGGCTTCGTTCTACCCCCCCAACCTCCATATCATAGGAAGCAATTAGCACGTTTTTCATCGTTATCCCCTAACTTAAAAAATCACATTTTATACGTTGTAGATTTTTTTTTTGGTTTTCCTCCATATCCACAAAAAAGGACGAAGAGGAAAGTACAAGAAATGAAGTTTCTTAGGAAGAGGTAACGTCTCGACGTCTTCCGGATAAGGAAATAGAAAACTTGCAATAAACTGTATTTTTTGCGGAATTGTCAGTAAGGCAAAAAGATATCGTTCATGATAGCTTCTAATTTCTTCTGGAATCGGCGGGGAATGTAGATTAACCAGCCGATTAATATAAAACATAGCATCCTCCGCGAGCCAATATGCCTTCCTTCCTGCAAGAAGCGGCTTCATTTCATCGCGAAGAGGAGAAGATAATAAACGTGCTGCGAGTAATATCGCCTGCCCACCAATATGGGAATAGTTATGCTTGGAAAGCAGCCGGTTCAACTTTGGCCAATCAAGCTTCTGATTAACTAGCTGTTTAATATCCAGCAGCCAGCGAAGTCTAGACCAACCATGACGTGCACCATGAGAAACAAGAAACATAAATAGGTCTTCTCTTCCTAAATAATAAATCGGACGGCTAATTAAAGCGCTTTTTCGCTTACGGCTCCATAGATCATTAAAACTTGGCTCCTTAGAAGGAGCTGGGTTCAATCTCCAGTGCAATTCTACCTTTATACCTTTTTCGGGATGCACGAAAGTAGTATGATGATGTCTCCATTTCCAATCATTTAGCACCGAAACAATATATTCATCCTTCTCATACCCAAGGAACACCAGAAGTGCTTCCGCCTGATCAAGTTCTTTGAGGGGTATAAGGAGATCGAGGTCACAAGAGGTACGCAGCGATACGTCTCCATATAAATCCGCAGCAATAACCGGCCCCTTTAAAAACAGCGAACGTAGGCCACGTTCAGAAAATTCCTTTGCGAGTTGTTCCATCTCTCCACTGAGCGTAAGCATCTGCAAGGTATTCCGATAATAGTCACGCTGAAACATTTGGGTAACAAACACCGGGATTTCTGCTGATTTCAGTTGCTGAAGCTTGCGATTGATAGTTGGAAACACCCGATGATGCCTAACAAGCTCGATAAACCGGTCCCAATCCGCATTTTGCAGCAGCTCCTGATAATCGAAGGACTGATCCGCTTCATCGTCTGACGAAAGAAAAGCGAGCATTAATCGTAATTCGTCAGACAGTTCTTCATTATGGAGAGTAACGTTGTTATTCATGAATATCTCCTTCTAACTGATTAGCCAATAACGAACAATAACTTAAATATTGTTCTATAAAACGAACATAGATACAGATTATCACCTAGCCTAATATCTGTCAATAAACATTCCATACATTCACTATTCTTTTAGAAAATAACGACTTAATCTGCTAGAATGGAAGAGTTAAATGTTTGGACTTAACAAATAGGGAGGTTGAAAGCTCGTGCAAAATATTATCGTGTATGGTGCTGGCGGTCATGCAAAAGCCGTAATCGATACAATTGAGAGAGAAGGTCTGTATCAAATTGTTGGCTTACTGGATGGATTCAAGCCAGTTGGTTCAATTGTTTACGGTTATGAAGTTTTAGGAGATGAAAACTGGCTAGCAGCAAACCTTGATATCATAAGCTGTGGTTTCGTTGCTATTGGAGATAGTTGGCTGCGTTCTACTATTGCAAAAAACATCTCACATATTCATCCTCAATTTAAATTTATTAAAGCTATTCACCCGGCTGCCTCTATTGCAAGAGGCGTTAAGATTGGAGATGGAACAATCGTTATGGCTGGCTGCGTTGTTAATAGCGATACAACAATAGGAGAACATTGCGTATTATATTCTCAATCGTCGGTAGACCATGATTCAACTCTCGGCAACTGCGTGACCTTAGCCCCTAAAGCAGGTACTGGTGGAAATGTAAACATTGGCGATTACTCCGTCATTTCTTTAGGTGCAAATATTGTGCATAGTATTACGATCGGTGAGCATACCGTTATTGGAGCCGGGTCGACCGTATTAACCGATATCCCCTCCTATAAGGTCGCATACGGAACGCCTGCCAAATCGATCCGATCAAGAGAAACTGGTGAACGTTATCTTTAATTATTTGTTTAAGCCGATTGAATGCTCTTTTCCTCCGCTCTATCGAAAACATCATTCATGCAATCAATTACTCTTACTTGATCAATTAGTGTCATGCTCGAACCGGAGGGCAAACAAATACCACGCATAAATAACTGTTCACAAATAGATTCATCGCCTGCGTGAGCATAAAATCGGCAGTTTTCAAACAGCGGTTGCAAATGCAGAGGTTTCCATAGCGGACGCGCTTCTATATTAGCTGCTGTAAGTGCATACAGAAGCTCAGAAATTGTCGTGTTTGTCTCCATTTCATCCAGTACTAAAGTAGTAAGCCAGCGATTGGATTTGGTATTCATTAATTCAGGCATAAAGCTGATGCCGCTACGGTCCGAGAATGCACCCAAATAGTTCTCGAATACCGTTCTTCTCGCTGCTACTCGATCATCCAGTACCTCTAATTGAGCTCTGCCTACACCTGCCAATAAATTACTCATTCGATAGTTAAAACCCATGCTGCTATGTTGATAATGTGCGGCAGTATCCCTTGCTTGCGTAGCTAGAAAACGAGCCTTTTTTAAAAGCTCCACATCGTCTGATACGAGCATGCCGCCGCCCGATGTCGTTATAATTTTATTTCCATTAAATGAATAGATGCCAAACTTTCCAAAGGAGCCGCTTTGCTTGCCTTTATATGTGGAGCCTAGCGATTCCGCAGCGTCCTCAATTAGAGGAACTTCATACTGTTCACATAATGAAATAATCTCATCCATCTTTGATACTTGACCGTATAAGTGAACAACAATAACTGCTTTCGGCAGCTTACCTTTACGATTTGCATCTTTAAATGCATATTCCAACGCTACTGGTGACATGTTCCAAGTATCTGGCTCAGAATCAATGAATATGGGCTCAGCTCCGCAATAACGAATCGGATTAGCACTTGCGACAAACGTGAAACTTGAACAAAATACAAAGTCTCCTGCACCTACTCCAAGTAGTTGTAATGATAGATGTATTGCCGCCGTGCCTGAACTCACTGCTACCGCGTCTGCAGTACCTGCGTAAGCTGCTATCTGCTTCTCAAAAGCATCAATATTGGGGCCAAGTGGAGCAATCCAATTCGACTCAAATGCATCGTCGATATAACTTTTCTCCTTACCACTCATATGAGGAGGGGATAAATAAATCTTTTTCAATTCATTCGCTGACACGTTGCCACACATCCTTTTTTAGTATTTCAAAATAAAAAACCACCTCTCGAGTGTATAAAGCTTGAGAAATGGTTTTATCCTTCACTATTTGTTGTCGTTCCTTGAAAAACAGGCATGGTCACATAATTACCATTTGATACACCTTCAGATTTAATAACCTTCTTAACTGTAAGCAGCAGTATCTTTAAGTCTAATTTTAAACTTTGGTTTTCCACATACCACACATCATACTCAAATCTCTCTTCCCACGAGACCGCATTTCTACCATGAATTTGAGCCCAGCCTGTAATTCCAGGCCTGACAAGATGGCGCTTAGCTTGCTTTTCGTTATATAGAGGCAAGTACTCCATAAGCAGCGGACGCGGCCCAATCAAGCTCAAATCTCCTTTGATTACATTAATAAGCTGCAGAAGCTCGTCAAGACTAAACTTGCGCATAAAAACCCCAAAAGCCGTCAGCCTTAAATGATCAGGCAACAGCTGGCCTAAACTGTCTTTCTCCGATGTCATTGTTCGAAATTTATATACTAAAAAAGGAACGCCATGCAGACCTGGACGCTGCTGCTTGAATAAAATTGGTGAACCAAGCTTAAATCGTACCAACACCGCAGTTATAGCAATAATAGGCGATAAAGCAATTAATAAAAGACAAGAAATAATTAAATCAAACAATCGTTTTGGCATATGTATGGACTCCTGTATTTCATTCTAAATACTCGTTACCGCGATGATAGCAGCTGTCTCATTTTTGAAATCATTTTTGGGCCAACAAATCGGCTCACAATTCTTTTAACTTCTCCTCTCATACGAACATGAGCAGGAAGCCATGATTGTGCAAAGTGATGGATGGTATGACTGTCATTTGTTATGTAATTCCCACCGTTAATATAATCATACGGGCTAAAGTATGTACGCGGATAAAAGGTAACGCCGTTGCTCAACACCTGATACTCACCATTTAACTTCAAATCATGCTTTCTGCAAATTTCAGAAATGACTGCTGTATTGGTAGTCAAATCTAACGAACCATCTGGAAGCAAAAAGCTTCGACTATCGTAATTTTTCAGCAACTCATGAATCCAAATATGTCCTTTCTCAGCACCCATCGTACCGGATTGTAGAAATTTCTCATCTTCGAATCCAGAGAAGGCCTCGTGATACAGAAAAGTATTTAAGGGTTTTATAACTTCCACATCCGTATCCAAGTAAATGCCGCCGTACTTATGAAGAGCATACAGGCGAACATAGTCACTTACAAAAGCATATTTTTTTGCCTCGTAAGCTTCCTTTACATATCGATTAGTAGAAATATCAAAATTGTCTTCATTCCATTCCATCACTTGATAATCAGCTAAATGTTTCTGCCAGCTTCTCATGCACTTTACAATCTTCTTTGGTTTCTCTCCTCGCCCGAACCAGCAATAATGGACAATTCGTGGTATCTTAATTCTTTCGTTCATTTAATTCCCTCCTAAAGCGGCCATTTCAAATAGTCACTTTTGTAAACCAAATCCAGCGCAATAACACATTCATAAAAATAAAATAAAAAATAAAAAACTAAAATAACAATATATATAAGCTTTTGATCCTTCTCACGAAAAACTTTAATTAACCAAGGAATTAGAATGAGCTGATATAAATTAAAATAAATCGCCAATCTTGCAAAAAGCCAGTTTTGGGTAGAAATAATCATTAAAACAACGCCAACTAGTGAGATATTAACCAAAATATCTGATTTAGGAAATAAGTATTTTAATTTTTCTCTTCCAAAAAAAGCGATAACAAGTGGAATAATCCATACGATTGCTCTAAGTACATTAGCTCCACCCTCTTTGAAACTATCATAATGACCATACTGGGTATCTTTAATCGCCGAAAATAATAGCTCAGAGAAAGCATTAAAGCCTACAACGATAAGAACAGCTACAGATAAAAGCAAGAAGGTTGTTTTTGTCCATGCTTTTCTACGCACAATAAAATACATCGGGATCATTATTAGAGCACTTTGATGAAAGAAAGAGGCGAATATTACAATCGAAATATAAGGCTTCCATTTGCCTTCTAGTAAATATTTAGTTGCAGCAAAAACGATAGCAGCTGCAAAGAACTGCCTTATTCCGTTCATAGAAATTGTAAACGTACCTGTCGTTATATATAGATATACGCTTAACTCAAATAATCTCGTATATTTATACAAGACGATTACTATCAGTACGTTTGTTAGCACTCCGGTCGTTAAAACAAGAATTTGCGGATCATCCGATATTTGCTTTAGCAGCATTTGGAATATATTAAAACCTTTGTCTTGGCTTCGGACAACAGTGTTCCAACTAAAATCACCTATTGAATAGCTATGCATATAAAGAAATGTATCACCAATGTTTATCCGCAAACCCGATACCGTAGCAAGTGCAAGTGCTGCTATTACAGCTAAAAATTTATTTGGTTTAATTAGAGCAGGGGCTAGCCCTGCTTGAACCGAAAAATATCTAGCTGTAAGAGCAACTGTGAATACAATAACCAGGGTGAACCACAGTATCGTCATATTATTTAATCCCTCCTTTACAATCATTTTCGCACTTGCTAACCGTGACTTTTCTTAACAGCAACCGTTGTTTTACTCGTATTCTGAATATAAATGTAAAGTAACACCCCTAACGGAATTGCTAACATTGTAATTCCTTTACGAGGTGACTCTTTAAGAAAGTTTTTATTTCGAATAATGATACTGCTGGAAACATAATGAATTGCCTCGCGAATTCTCTCTTTCAAGGATGGAGCATATAACATAGCAACCTTTCGGAAGAATGAGAACCCATGTGGATTTTTCTTATACTGATTAATGATATTTAAGCTAGATCCGTCTTGCATATATTCAACTACACACAGTACCTCATTCATGATTAGTAATTGATAATCCTGATCGATCAAAATGTATTTGTATGATAAGGGACAATATTTCTCACCTGCGAATAAAGGGTATGGCGGATATTTTTTCATAATATCAGTACGATATACCAGCTTTTTATCACCTTTTACTGAATGCAAAGCATATAAGTCGCTAAGAGTTGATTGTTTCACATGTTCAGGAAGCCTAGTACCAATTATCTCGTTATCCTGAGAGACGTCTAAGCCTACTATACCCGCGTATTGTTTGCTGCCAGATGTCTTCCAAAATTCAGTTATTTTCTCCACAGCATCATCTGCTAAATAATCATCCGAATCTATACAAACATTAAGCTCTGTTTCAATACGTTCATAAGCAGCATTGTGTGCGCCATGCATGCCTTGGTTATTCTGATAATGATATTGAATCGGTATTTGATTATCCTGAACCCAACTCTCGATTAGTTCCTTCGTATTATCCGTAGATCCATCATCAACAATGAGCCATATAAAATCTTTGCAGCTTTGACGTTTCAGACTCTCATAACAAAGATGCAGTGTATATGCCCGGTTATAGGTAGGTGTAAAAACAGTCAACATCGGTTTCAATACACTATCCCCCCTCTTACCTTAAAACAGCCATGGGCATCTGATTCATATAATAGTCAGATAACCATTTTGCCATAGTAGAAGTATCGTATCCTTTTTCTCTCAGAGAGTCCGATGTGTCCACATGCCCAGGGGAAGTATTAATAATTTGCTCAGCCCAATAATCTGCAGTTTGCTTTAAGCTAATAAATTGAAGCCTGCCTGTTACATCTGTCTCCGTAGTAATCGTATCTGAGATAATACTTTGTATCCCTGAAGCTTGTGCTTCTACTAGAACAACGGGCAATCCTTCAAATAAAGAAGGGAACAAAAAGATATCCATTCCCTGCAAGAGATTGGAGATATCCTTTCGTACACCGAGTATTTTCACACAATTTGTTAAACCTAATTTCTCTATTTTTTTCTCAATCGCATTTCTCAAATGACCCTCACCAACTAATACCAACATTGAATTAGGTTTTTTGTCATGAACAGCTTTAAAGACATCTATCAAAAAATCATGGTTTTTTTGTTCAGTGAACCTTCCAATATGACCAATAACTAATCGATCTCCCGCCGAGAGCTCCTCTCTTATTTCATCACGAATAGTTTGATTAAATGAAAACTGGCTTACATCAACAGCGTTATTTAATACAACTACTTTACCGGAATCAGCTATTTTTTTTCCGAAAAGCCATTTACCTGCTTTTTGTGAGCATGCAAAGTAGCTGCTAGGATTATCCTTCATCGTTAGTCTTGCATACAGACGGAATGGCAGCTTAATATCTATACCTAGATCACTTAAATGACTATGAGTGATTCGACAAGGAACTCCCGCCTTTTTTGCTGCTTTTAGAATAAAACTACTATTCTCATTAATATGAGCATGAACGACCTTATAGTAAGGATGATCTATAAAGAATTGATCAAGGCTTTTAAAGTATTGAGAATAATTTCCCGGCCTAATCTGAGGCATTCGGTAAATTTTACCACC
Organism: Paenibacillus sp. 01T431; assembly: GCF_056398625.1. NCBI lineage: Bacteria > Bacillati > Bacillota > Bacilli > Caryophanales > Paenibacillaceae > Paenibacillus > Paenibacillus sp. 01T431. The sequence goes on along the minus strand of NZ_JBFTPT010000013.1, from coordinate 8,850 downwards.
TAATGCTAGGATCTCTTGATCGTAGTGTCCTTCAGCTTGTCGATGAACGATAAAGTCAAACTGAATTTTGCTTCGATCCATCTGACGGTAATAGTTTATTAGCATCGTTTCTAAACCGCCACGATTCATGATCATTACCACTTGCAAGATTCTTACTGGTTGCAACTTTAGCCCTCCCCACATTTTTTATACGCATCCAATTCACAGCCGTAAGCATCAAATAAATACCTAAAGAAAACTTATTTTTTGCACATAAAAAAAACACCCTCCACACTAAAGGGCAATACGCTTCATCAAATTGCATGAAAGAGTTTCTTATCCGATTCCCATTCAACATCATTTGCAAAGCTTTTACCTTTGTAAGCATCGAGGATGATTTTTTATTACTCATGATGTTAAGACCAAGTCCTATTACATTCATACAAATCCGATTGTGAAAAGCTATTTTATATTCAATCTGAAGCTGCTTTGCCTCTATAAAAGACTCAATTGAACAGTAGAGCTTTTCGAACTTCTCAGCGAGCATCGGGTTATAAGTGGATGTAATTGAAGTAGTATTTGCCCGCCAATAATGATAAAAAGGACGATTCAGAAACAAAAAAGATTCAGCATTATAAAAGACATGAATGTTGAAGAGTGTATCCTCATTACTGCCTATGATGCTGAGATCTTTAAATTTCACCTTATTGTCTTTCAGCAATGATGTACGATAAAGTTTTGACCATACCGTCCCCCAAGCATCCAGATATTCGGGATTCGCTACCTCTTCCTTTAATGGACCAACAAGCCGCCTTAGCATAGTCGTTTGTACCTCATCCATAAGATACAATTGCTTGTCAGGCATGTTGAAGCGCTTTTCCTTCGAATGTGTCCCAAACTCCCGAATATACGTACACATCACAATATCAACGTTTTGTTCCACAGCGCACTCGTACATTTCTTCATACATTTTTAAATTCACCCAATCATCTGGATCAACGAATCCGATGTACTCCCCATTTGCTGCCAGCACACCATCGTTTCGTGCAGCGGACACACCTTCATTTTCTTTATTAATAACAATGATTCGTGAATCCCGTTCCGTATATTCCTGAAGAATGCTTAAGCTGGAATCCGTAGATCCATCGTTTACTGCAATAATCTCTATGTCAGATAAGCTTTGCTCTAGCAAGCTATTCAAGCATCTATCCAAATACAGCTCCATATTAAATATAGGCACGATGATACTGACTTTGGGATTCATTTTGTTCCCCCAACATAAAGGACTTGTATATTTCATTAAGCTCTAGCTTCACCTGAAGCAAACCATATTTCTGTACCATTTGAAGGCTAAACGCCCCCATCCGCTGCCTCAGCTCCAGCGATTCACTCAGCTTCCTTAACCGGTCAGCAAATAATTCCATATCGGTTGGCTCCAGCACGAATCCATTCTCGCCATCTATAACGAGCTCTGAATGGCCTCTATTCCGCGTGGCAACAATGGGCAGCCCGCAGGCCATGGCCTCCATTAAATTGACGGGCAATCCCTCACGCAGGCTGGATGCTACTGCGACGTCGCACATGGGCAGCAGCCGGTCGATATCTGTCCGATAGCCAAGAAAATGGACCATCGATCCAACTCCTAATCGCTCTGCCAGAGCCTGACTTTCCTCAAGCAAAGGCCCTTTACCAGCCAGCAGCAGCCGGCCATGCGGTACCGCCTCTTTAATAGCGGCCAACGCGTGAATGAGCAGTTGATGGTTTTTGTTTCGGTTAAATTCAGCAGCATAAAACATAAGGAAGTCGTCCGTGCGATAATCGAGTTCCTGACGCAATCGCCATTTATCAAGCTTTTGCAAAGGCTTAAAATGTGTTGTATTTACGCCAACACCATGAACATGAGCGATCCGCTTTGCTTTAAATTTTTTGGTGACAGCGAGCTGATAGTCCTCTGTATTGATTGTAATTAAACAGTCCGTCATGCTGGATAGTCTCTTCTCAATTGGATAATAAAGCATCCAGTTCAGGAGCGAGCCACCTTTGCAGAAATGAAAACCATGCGCGGTATAAATAACTTTTGTTCCTTGTTTTCTCGCCGGCTGTGCCGCGAGTCTTGCTAACACGCCGCCCATTGGCGTATGGCAATGAATGATATTATAATCCTGCTGCTGAATAATTGCCTTCAGCTCTCGGTATGCTTTGACATTGTTGGAATGGAACGGTGAGCGCTCAATGGAAATATTAAACTTCCGGTCAACAAAAGGGAGCTCCAGCTCGCCCTTTGCGGCGATATGGACCTCCCACCCTTGCTGCTTAAACCATTCGAGAACAGGCATATGAAATGCCTTGAAATGATAATCAACCGTTGCGCAAAATAAAATTTTATTTGGCATGCTTCTACCATCCTATACTAGAATTATTTTCTAGCAGATTCTCTTTCAACCATTTGCGATAAATAGTTTAATAGCTCATAACGCAAATCCTCACGCTGAAGAGCAAATTCAATCGTCGTCTGGATAAAGCCCATTTTCTCACCCACATCATGACGCTTGCCTTCGAATTCATAAGCGTATACGGCTTCCATTAAGTTTAAAGCAGCAATCGCATCGGTCAGTTGTATTTCTCCGCCCGCTCCAGGCGATTGATTTCCGAGAATGTCGAAGATCGCCGGGTTCAAAATATACCTGCCCATAATCGCCATATTCGATGGCGCCAGCTCCTTGGATGGCTTCTCGACCAAATGTCTAACCCGGTGGAAGGATTCTTCCATAAGAGTGCCATCTACAATTCCGTAGCGAGATACGGCTTCATCCGCCACACGCTGCACGCCGATAATCGAAGTATGATACTCATCATATTTTTCGATCATCTGCTTGATACAAGGCTTCTCCGCTGAGATAATATCATCCCCAAGCAGTACGGCAAACGGCTCATCGCCAATAAATTTGCGAGCGCACCATATGGCGTGCCCAAGCCCCTTCGGCTCCTTTTGGCGGATATAATGAATATCTACCATATCCGCTGATTTGCGCACTTCACTTAATAAATCGTATTTATGTTTGGCAGTCAAAATTTGCTCCAGCTCAAGTGAGTTATCAAAATGATCCTCGATTGCCCGTTTTCCTTTACCCGTTACAATAATAATGTCCTCGATGCCTGATTCAATCGCTTCTTCCACAATATATTGAATAGTTGGCTTATCGACGATTGGCAGCATTTCTTTTGGCATCGCTTTTGTTGCTGGGAGAAACCTTGTACCCAGACCAGCAGCTGGTATTATCGCTTTTCTAACCTTCATAACTTTTATGCAACTCCTTCTTTTTTTAACCTGTTACAGATGCAAATCCAGGAAGCTCTACGACATTATTCGCTAGATCCAGCAGCCTTGTACGCAATTCTGCTTTGCTCATTCCCCCGTGCAGGGCAATAATTTCTTCAATATGTTCAAAATAAATCTCGGATGATTTGCCTATGTAGATTTTTGGATAAACCTGCTTTTCATTGATTTCATCATCCTTAAGCATTTCTTCGAATAGCTTCTCGCCTGGGCGAATTCCTGTGTACTCAATGCCGATTTCCTCGACCGAGTAGCCCGACATCCGGATGACATTTTGTGCAAGATCGGTAATGTTAACCGGATCACCCATATCGAGGACAAAGATTTCACCGCCTCTGGCAAGTGCACCAGCTTGAATGACTAACCTTGAAGCTTCAGGAATGGTCATAAAATAGCGAACCATGTCCGGATGTGTAACCGTTACGGGTCCCCCCTTCTCTATTTGCTTCTTGAACAGCGGAATAACGCTGCCGCGGCTGCCCAAAACATTGCCGAATCTTACCGCTACAAATTTGGTATTGCTGAACCGGTCCATATGCTGAATGACCATCTCTGCAATCCTTTTTGTCGCGCCCATAACGCTGGTTGGATTAACCGCCTTATCGGTCGATACCATGACAAACGTATCCACGCGAGCTTGGCTGGCTGCTCTTGCCGCATTCAAGGTTCCCATTACGTTATTTTTGAACGCTTCCTCTGGATTTCTCTCCATCAGTGGAACATGCTTATGTGCTGCTGCATGATAAACGACCTGCGGACGATGAGCTTGCATAACGGCCAGCATTTTATTTGCGTCTTGCATATCGGCGATTTCTGTCACAAATTCTATTTTTGTATGTCCGTAAAGCTCTTTCAGCTCCATCTCAATGGAGTAGATGCTGTTCTCTCCATGTCCAAGCAAAATAAGCTTCTCCGGTAAAAACCTCGAAACCTGCCTGCACACCTCAGATCCAATCGAGCCCCCAGCGCCTGTTACCATAACGACCTTCTGAGTGACGTAACCTGAAATACTCTCAATATCGAGCTCTACAGGCTCACGCCCTAATAAATCCTCAACCTGAACATCACGAAATTGACTAACCGACACTCTGCCGGTAGCCAAATCCTCAAGCATAGGAATGATTTGTGTTTTTGCTTTCGTTTTAGCGCATTCGCTAAAAATCGTGTTGAGCTGTTTTTTGCTCAGTGAGGGTATCGCAATAACGATATTGTTAATCTCATAATCAAGCGCTACCTTCGCAATGCTTTCAACTCCGCCCAACACCGGAATGCCCATAATATCTAGATTATGTTTGTTTACATCGTCATCTATGAACGCAGTTGGCAATAGCTCCATATCATTGTTGCTAAGGAGCTGACGGGCAAGCATCGTACCCGCAGAGCCAGCACCAACAATTAACGTGCTTTTACGCAATCCAGCATTTTTCTGGTAGCTGCCACGGAAAATTCTCCAGCATAACCTCGATCCTCCGATTAACAGCATATGAATCATCCAGGTCACGGCCAGCAGCCTGAAAAACACATCCTGCATCACAATTTGCTGAATAATCGCTGCTGCAAAGATCGAGAAGGAAACGGCCTTTGTAATAATCAATAGCTCCCCTACACTCGCATATTCCCATGCCTTCTTATACAAATTGTAGTAGAAGGAAAAGAAATGATGGCTTAATAGCAAAGTAATTGAACTAATTACAATGGGTGCAGTCACCACATCAAGTGAAGCACTTAGCAACAACCTGCTAAAAAAAATGGCGGTAAAAACGATAATGGAGTCGATTAAAATCAATAAAGACAATCTTTGTCGATACGTCAAAGAACATTCACCCTTTCTTCAGATATAGAAAAACAAACGAAATTATTGGCTTAAAAAAATCAAGTTTCATATCTCTGCTACACTCTTAGAGTGTTTAACTAAAAGGCTTTATACCAAACCATTTAGTTAAAGACTCTAAAATAGAGTCCAGGGGCATCGAACCCCGCCTCACACCACACTCTTGACGACTCGCGTCTAAGGTTTTTTTGCAACCCACAGTATGGCCGAGTGCCTCCATTGATAACGGTGAGGAGACATTACCGAATGAAATTGCCTTTACAAACACTTAATGTGCTTTATAAAGAACAATAGTCCGTAAAAAAAGCGCTATCCGATTGATATCATCAAACGCTCTACTTATTTAGTATGACACCCAATATATTAGCTTTTGCAAACAACAATGCACGTTTCGCTTCCAGTGCAAGCTCCTGCTGTGTTTTCCCATGTTTTAAAAGCAAGAGTACGCCGTCACATTTACTTACCAGCGCATTCGTATCCGGAACGCCAAGAACCGGCGGGCAATCCAGCAGGACCATGTCATAATGCTCATCTGCAAATGCCATTACATCTACCATGAGCTGTGAATCGAGCAGTTCTGTCGAATTATAGAGGCGCTGCCCGCTTGGCAAAATATCGAGTCCTTCGACCTCCGTATTATAAATCGCTTCACGAATTTCGAGCTGCTGCCCTAAAACATTCGACAAGCCTGGCGAGGTTTGCACATTAAAGATTTTGTTTATGATTGGATTGCGAAAATTTGCGTCGATGATCAGCACTCTATCGCCACGTTGTGCCATACAGACTGCTAAGTTGACTGCCGCTGTCGATTTCCCTTCACCCTCTGAGGGCGAAGTAACCAGTAAAGAACGCACCTTGCCGCCGCTCGCTGCATAATGAATATTGTTTCGAATGGTTCGATATTGCTCCGAAACGATGCCATGCGGATTAATATAAGCGAGTAAGCTTTTGTTTACATAAGACTTTGACACCTTTTGCCGTTCACGAACCAATCGTCTCACCTCTTACAGAAATGCTTTTTTGTTTTTTAAAACGACTGCTAGCATAATCTTTTCGTTTAATTTTATTAACTTGACCAAGCATCGTTAGGCCGAGCAGCTCTTCCACTTCTCGTTCTGATTTGATAGAATCATCGAGTGAATCTAGCAGGAATACTAACCCTACGCTCAAAATCATGCCCAGCAAGAAGGCAATGTACACGATACGATTGCTTTTTTCATTAATTGGGAAAGGATTTTCTTCTGCCTTCGTCAACAATCTGATGCTCGTAATTCCAAGCACTTCCGATGCTACTTGCCTGTAGGTTTCCACTGCTGTATTTGCGATCTCAGCTGCAAGCCTTGGATCGGTATTCATAACAGAAACTACGGTAACAAGCGAGGCATCTACACTGTCTACTCTAATTTGGCTTCGTAATGCTGCTGCCGAAAGATTAAGACCGAGCTTTTCAATTACCTGATCCAAAACGATTGGCTCTCTGAACAATACCCTCACTGTGCCCATCATATCCGAGGAAGCAGCCACGATCATCCGCGTGTTTGATACATACATTGGCGTTTCAGGCTTTGAATTAAAGAAGCCTGCAGCGACTGTAAAGAGAATAGTAATGACCATGACTATCCACAGACGTTTTTTTACCGTGAGAAATAATGCTTTGAGATTTATTTCTTTAATCTTCACTCTGTCTTGATCATGATGCAATGCTTGTGAATCCTCCAGCCGTTTACCTTCCATTTGCACACCTGCTTACTATGTTTGTTATAAAGAACAATAACACAATATTAGTTCTTTATATAGAACATGTCAATACACTTTCCCGACTTTTTATTCCATGTCAGTTATCGATATGAAGAATAATAATATTTGATGATTTCTTTTTGTCAGCAGAGTAGACATTCGTCTCCGTTCTGCTTTCCTTCCACATATTTGAACGGATCAAGTCTTTTAGTGCTTGGAAATCACCCTTGCTCATACCTTCATCAACCGCATTTTTAATAATGACTCGCCATTCCTCATCCAACGTTTCATCCATATGAATCTTTGGTAAATGCTCTTCTCCGAGTAAATATTCAATGTTAGAGTCTAGTGGAGCTGCTATTTTTGCCATTACCTGAAGAGATGGGTTATTCTGCATATTGCGTTCAATGTAGCTCAAGTAGGACTTGGATACGCCCGCTAGGTCAGCAAGCTTCGTGATCGAGTAGCCCTTTTTTTCCCGTAGACTTTTAATCCGTTCCCCTATCATAATATTCTCCTTCGGCCAGATTAGATCTAAACGTAAAGCTGAACAAAAACAACACAAACTAACACTTTATAACAGACAATATGTATATTTTAGTTCTTTAATAAGAACAGGTCAATAGCATTCCATTTTTTTATATGCAAAGAAGCAGCAAAGATGTACAATTTTTGCAAAAGCAGAAGTTGTAAATATTTATTGAAAGGGAGATTATTTATGATATATTCGCTTAAATCGATAGACTGGATAGCGAAAAATGACCTTATCGATCATCTATTGCAACAAGAAGATAACTTAGCCATTTCTACAATGGATCAAGGTTTTGAAGCTGAGGTGGTAAAGGTCACTTTGGAGCAAACAAGCTATGTATTAAAAATATGGAACAAGGACTCCAGACCTGATGTTAGTTTCCAGTTTCATTTATTGAATGCACTCTTTGACCGTGGATTATCCGTGTCGAAGCCTATTGGCTGGGGGATGAACGCTAATGGCGAAAAGGTATTGTTCACATCGTTTGACGGAGCAGCCGTTAAGAAAGTAAATAAAAAGAAAATGTCCGATCTTGCGCTCCTACTAGCAAGTATCCATCAAACTCCAGTGGAAGAGCTCTTACATGTACAGCTTCCAAAGTATGACTTCATCGACTACTTTTATTCTGCCATAAAAGAACATCCCGATTTATTGCTCGCATTAACACATTTTTTGAGCATGACAGAGATGAATCAAGAACAAATGATACACGGTGATTTTCATTTAGCAAATATACTCGAAAATAATGGAAAGTATACCGTCATTGATTGGACCAATGGTCAGTTAGGTGACATAAGGTATGATTTTGCATGGTCGTTCGTTTTAAAGAGCATTTATGTGTCTGAACAGAATGCTTCTGCATTTCGTACTGCTTATCTAAAAACAAATCCAATTTCACAAAATGACGTTCAGCTTTTTGAAGCGATCGCATGCCTCAGATGGATATTGTACAGTAGGCATAAAAAAGTGCCAAAGGGGACAAATACCCGTGATACAATAATAAGCTTAATCACTAACAACACTTACTTGAAAGAGCTAGATTTATACGATTTTTCAAAAAAGATATAAAATTTAGTTGCACAAGCCTTCACAAAACACGCAAAACAAGGCTGAACAAGACGAAGCCATGTTCAACCTTTTTTGCTGCCCTTCTTGACTCGCACTTCCTACTGTACATGCACAAACTTTTTTATTTCATGTACTATTTATTCCTTCCTCGTTCATCCAACTATAATTACCCATTTTTATGAACGTCAATAAAAAAAGATCTCCTCACTACGGTGAAGTGCACCCCTTAGAATAGACATTGGAAAAACCCCTAGGTTATTCCGATGAAATTCTAGGGGGTGTATTTTTGTGGCGGTTAAAGGGCAAAAGTTTAAGCATTATGAAGATACAACGAAAGTGGAGGCAATCCGCTTACATGTTGATTGA
>NZ_JBFTPT010000012.1:0-316651 GCF_056398625.1 Paenibacillus sp. 01T431 | reverse complement strand
GTAATTTGTTCAATCCGTTGATTTTGTGCGTCTGATTGCTTAAACTTCATAGTAAGAGCGCCTCCTTGATGTGTTGTCGACAAACCCATCATACCGAGGTGCTCCTTTTTTGACAAAGACTATTTCTTAGCCTCAACAGGAATGTTTAGTTGAACAAATTGTGGATATACCAAAACGCAGCCATACGACAGAATTAATCAAAATAGCTTCTGATTCCTAGTTGCTCGCAAGTAGCGCGATATTCATTTCGTATACGTTCCTCATTAACGTAGAATACTTCGGATATTTTTTTCGTAAAAGTCCCAGAATACACACTCCCTAAAGCCTTGTTAAGATGAGCAACAAAATCCGGGTCTAAATCAGAATAAGATAAATAGATTGGCAGCAAATCCTCCTGTCGATACCAAAACTGATTGTTAAAAGTTACAGATGCTTGAAGTAAAACCTCTCTGTACGTTTGAAAGAAGCCATACTTACGCAAGAGTTCAATAAATTCTTCTGGAAGCCGGTAATTAATTAACCATTGCAAAGTTCCTTGTTGAATACACTTTTTCCAAAAATCATTCCATTCTGACTCTGGAATTTTTTTGTTTGCAAAAAGCCAGTCCAGAATATGATATAGATTTGAAATATGATCTTTATAAAGATGCATCATATGCAACCGATCGTGCCAGAACTTACGGAGCGTCGATTCATCGTCCGTGAAAAAGCGAAGTGTATCTGGAAAACATAAAACGAAATCTCCAAAATCGTATAGATCATTTCTAAGATATTGCAAGAAATTCTCTCTAATCTTGTCATCCTTGTTATTCGCAATTTCATGCCAAAAATTATTTTTATAGCTTTTGGAATTAAACTCTAAAGAAATCTCTTGAAAGAGTCTTTTGAAAAGTTCATGATATTGGTCGTCATGAACAACACTTGTCATTCTACTAAGTAGTTCATCAAAAGGGGCATTCGGGTCATTTTCTCTTGGATTGAAATGCAATTTAACCTGCTGAATGAATCCTTCAATGCCACTATTCACCATAAATTTTCCCGAGTGATTCCGAATAAACATCCATAACGATTCGACTTGCGTATAACTAATGTCATCTTTTCCATGAACACAAGCATTTCGCTTATCCTTAAAATAGACGGCTTCTTTTCGGACATCTTTATGTATCATAAAAATATTTTTTTCTGAATTACTATTGTCATCTGAAATCAAGAGATTTACCTCGGCATCCCATTCCGTTGGCTCTCTCAACTTACCCGTAATTACTGCCCATCTCGATGTATTAGGAATTAAATGAGTACCTGGTGGATCGGATAAAAGCAATCGCTCACGAATGATGGTTTGAAAACCAAGATAAGATAACATGAATGCACCCCGATAAGCAGAAACCTTAAAGCAGATAATCGCTTCATTAAAAAAATCCCGAGCCTTTTCAGGCATTCCTTGCCCATCCAGCCATTTTTCAAAGTCTAGTTTCATACTTTCTCTCCCTTTGAGCTCCAGTTACAACAATACTGTTTCCTCTTATTGTAACTTTGTGGGTGCCAAAAATATAGGCCCTCCTATGTATGGTGTCAAACGCTATACAGTCTCCTGGTTTTCAATATTCCCGTGCACCTTCATGTTGCCGAAGTCTAACACGGAGTTCCCCTTCTTGTCTTTCTCCCCATACCATCCGGGTCATGCGAATAAGCGAGCATTCGTGAGAAAATCAAAGTACCAAGGGTGCTTAATAAGCCGCATGAATTAAAGGGGTTGGTAAATAAAATGACAAAAATAATATTTACTTTTATTCTATAGCTTGTTTTTGTTTCTTCTTTTCAAACCAATATGGCTTTGGCAAATCAACCCTAATAAAATATCTTCTCTTCCCGCTTTTCTTTAAGGATCTCAACCGCTTCCCGAAACCGCAGCGTATGCACAATCTCACGCTCACCAAAAACTCCAAACTGTCTTGCAGATCCACGTCATCTGTCAAATCAATGAGCCATTGATACGTCGCTCTAGCCTTCTCTTCTGCAGCTTTATCCTCATACAGATCAGCGATAGGATCACCTTTGGCTTGAATATAGGTAGCCGTAAAGGGTACACCATCTGCGCTCTCATAAAACAATGCGCTGTCGTGAGCCACATAATGAGCACCTAGTCCAGCAGGTTGGCCAGCCATTCTGTAGGGTCTCAGTCAGCCATGCATTACTACAAGCTCCACTTGAAACAATTGCTCGCTGAGTATGACCTTGCTTGCGAACAGCTAGAGGTTGTGGAGAAGGAGATTTCATCCGTATTAGAACGTATTCCCTTCGCAAAATCCATGCTCGCCGTTAAGGGGATTAGTGTCATTTCACTAGCTGGTATTCTTGGTGAGGCTGGGGATTTAAGTGGATTTGTTCATGGAAATGCTTTGCTGCGCCATGCCGGACTCAACCTCGCGGAAGCCAGTTCAGTCAAATGGACGGGGCAAATGAAGATCAGTAAACGCGGACGATCACGCCTCCGACGCTTCCTCTTCATGGCCACTATGAGTTTGGTCATGAACAATTCGGAGTTTCAAGCGATGCATAAACACAATGTGCAGGTCAAGAAGATGAAGAAAATGAGGTCCATTATGAAACTATGCGGTAAATTGACCAGAATACTCGTTGGGATGGCTCGTATCGGACAAGCCTATATTCCACATAAAACATTACCTCTCTTGCAAGCAGCTTAACTAAACAACCCGTTGCGTTGTACGAGTTTTGGCTTATTCGCAGGATTTCAAAGAAAGCACGGAGTACCGGATGTATTAAACCAAAGGGCACCGACCCGTACCGTTAGCAAGACCGGCCTCCACCCCTTGGAAAGGTGTAACGAAGGAATGAGAGGGCATTGACACGTTAAGACATGGGAGTGAAAGCCTCCAAGGGTGGCGTGGAGAATGTGTGCAGTAAATGGAAGTATATGGGGCGAATATATACCCCCACTATTCCCGTGCGCCTTCATGTTGTCGAAGTCTAACACGAAGTTCCCCTTCTTGTACTTCATCCCTTACCATCCGGTCGAAATCCTCCGAATAAGCGTGAATTCGCGAGAAAATCATATCGTACCAAGGGAGTTTAATAACAAAAGTAAGCAAAAAAACCTCCCCGCAGCACCCTGCAGAGAGGTTCCCTCTAATAAAATATCTTCTCATCCCGCTTTTCCTTAAGGATCTCAACCGCTTCCCGAAACCGCAGCGAATGTATAATCTCACGCTCCCGCAGAAACTTCAAACTGTCCTGCAGATCCACGTCGTCCGTCATATCAATCAACCACTGATACGTCGCCCTTGCCTTCTCCTCCGCTGCAATATCCTCATACAGATCCGCAATCGGATCGCCTTTCGCTTGAATATAGGTAGCCGTAAACGGTACGCCGCCTGCATTCTCATAGAATAAGGCGCTGTCATGAGCCACATAATGTGCGCCGAGTCCAGCTGCTTTTAATTGATCCGGTGTTGCATCTTTTGTCAATTTATATATCATTGTAGCAATCATTTCCAAATGAGCAAATTCCTCAGTGCCTATATCTGTTAGCAATCCAATGACTTTATCCGGAATCGTGTACCTCTGGTTTAAATACCGAAGCGCTGCTGCAAGCTCACCGTCAGCACCGCCATATTGCTCCATTAGAAACTTAGCCATCATTGGATCGCATTTACTTACGCGAACGGGATATTGCAGTTTTTTCTCATAAACCCACATGTACGGTGCCTCCTCTAGTTTTCCTACTCGCCCTATCCACTATTTATACCTGCCACGGCCATGGTGTATCATTCCATGACCAAGGGTTGGTGGAGAAGCTTTGGCCAAAATGCTTTAAAGGCCCGTACTTCGATTCATACTGCTGTACGATAGGCAATCTTAGCTGTGCGAACTGATTGTATTGATGTATGGCATTGGAATCTGTAGGATGAGTATCCAAATATAAATTCAGCTCCACGAGTACAAAATCTACCGCCTGCAAATCATGCAGCAGCTTGTAATACTCTTCATCAAGTATGATCGCCACCGTCAATCACCTTCTTCCTGTCTGTCGTTTTTCGGATCATATGGGCTATACAACATAGGCCAGAGTGTACCATATCTCAATGCTTCATGAGGTGAAAACTGAGGTAAATTGGGCGGTTGAAAGGTAATAAATAATTGAGGCGGCGTGCTGAAGCTTTTTACTTTTATAGGCGGGCAGGGATCTAAAGGGCTAATAAACGGCTTATAATAACGCACCTGATTATTCACGCAGATGTCTCCTCTCGGTATGCTCTTCAAAAAAGTATATGTATAAGGACTTGGTCATCATGACTAACCATTCATTGAATGACGCTGTACCGGTACAGTCTGTGCATTTCTACATTGTTCTCTAGCTCTTTCTCGTTTAGGATGTGATAAAGGCAATAAAATAAAGAAGCTCAAAACGATGTTTGAGCAATAGAGGTGAATCGTTATGGAACCGTTGACGAGAGAAGAAATAAAAGTTTATTTAAGCAGACTTGGCATCTCAGAAATTCAGGAGCCAACCAAGGCATTTCTATTTGAGCTTCATAGAGCCCATGTAAGAGTTTTTTCTTGGCAAACCATTGATGTTTTTGCAGGTAAGCCCACAGGGATTCACATCAATCAATCCGTCCCGCTCCTTATCCATGGCAGAAGCGGATATTGTTTTCATTTAAATGGCGCATTTAGCCAGCTTCTGCGTTCATTAGGCTACAAGGTTTCATTCCACCGGGCAGGCGTACAGCCACTAGGTGCCGAGCCTCGTATCAACTCGTTTCACCTTGGACTAACCGCTCACTTGTTGAACGAAAACAAAGAAGAAGAAAAATGGATTATTGATGTTGGATTAGGCGATATGCCTTTTGAGCCGCTGCCTTTTCTTGCTGGAACGTATAACCAAAACCCTTTTATTTATAAAGTAACAGAATCTCTTGTTGTTCCAAATGGATGGCGCTTAGAGCATGATCCATCTGCGTCATTTGTTGGCGTGGATTATGATTCTACCGTTTTGGCGGATATGACAGAGTTTGAGCCTAAGCATGAGCATTACAGCCGCTCCGCAGAATCTCCATGGATCAATATGTTTTTAATTAGAAATAGACATGCTGGCGGAAGCAATGAAATCCGAGGCTGCATTTGGAATGAACGAGGAACTGACGGTGTGAGGCAGACGGAATTAGTGAGTCAATCCCAGTGGCTCGAGGTGTTGGGCGAGGTTTTTGAAGAGAAACTCGTCAACTACAGCCGTCAAGAGCGGGATGAACTATGGAAAAGAATACAGCTTGCTCATGAACAATGGAAAATAGCAAAAGCCTCATCATCATAACAAAAAAGGCTTTTACTATCTTCTTGTCCTAATCAAATAAACCTCAGAGAAGTCTGAGGTTCATTTGACTATAAGTGGTATAAGAACTCCAACCGCTAAGCTTCCGCCGTACCGAATCTTTTGGCGTTTCTTGCGCGGGCACGCTCGATTTCGACCTCTCGATCACGCGGCTCAGCTTGGGTAACTAGCGTGTCGAGCAATTTCTGGGCTGCCGCAGCCACCTCTTGTATCGCAACATTGAATGCTTCTTCATTGGCTTTCGATGGTGACTGATATCCCGATAGCTTTCGAACAAACTGGAGTGAAGCGGCAGCTACTTCCTCTTCTGTTGCCGGTGGATCGAAGTTAAATAACGTTTTAATATTTCGGCACATCATGCTCTTCCTTTCAGCATTTTATTTTGCCTGAAAGCTCTAGTTCCATGCAAATACAAGCCTTTTAACTTCGATAATAGCTTTTCTATAGAAACTTTTCAAGGGATAACAACTACCAAGCATTTGTCATAACTATCGGTTTTATTTCCCCGTCAGCAATAATCATTTTATCTATACAGAGCATGCGATTACCCGCTTCAGGGTCACCAATAATACGGCGATGATAAACAATGAGCCATTCATTACTCTCTGGCAAATGGAGGAACCCATGATGTCCTGGCCCTTCCGCAATAGGCTCTTGTCGCTCAAGCACGATGCCCTTATTCTCGAATGGACCCAAAGGATTCTCACTCACGCCATACGCAACGCAATAAGAGCCGTTCACCCAGTCACCTTGCGACCACATGAGGTAATACAGTCCATCCTTCTTTATCATACAAGGTCCTTCAACATAACCATCAGGCGTAATGGAGAGAAAGGTTTCACCATTTTCAAGTGGAATGAACCCCGTCATATCATCATTCATTTTCGCTACGTTGCAATGACGCCAGCCGCCATAATATAAATAGATCGTTCCATCATCATCCTTGAACAAATGAGCATCAATCGGCTGAGCGGAATGAATGAATCGATCAATGAGCGGTTTTCCCAGATATCCTCTGAATGGTCCTTCAGGACGGTCAGATACGGCTATCTCCAAACCGCCGATCTCATCGTTGCTTTGAATATCGTTTGTTGCAAAAACCAAATAATATTTTCCTCGTTTCTCGATAATTGTAGGTGCCCAAACCGCTCTCCACATCCATGGAAAGTCTGACATTTCAATAATGCTCTCATGCTTCTCCCAATGGATCAGGTCGCTTGAGCTGAACGCATCCAAATTCAATTGCTTCGTATATTCCGTAATGGACCTGGTAGCATAAATCCAATGCTTGCCTTCATACGTTCTCGCTTCAGGATCAGCATACCAGCCTGGGACTATCGGATTATTAATACCTTTCATCGAAAAACAGCTCCTTGTTCGTGTTGTAGTACCGATATTGTAAAATATTGCAGACCCTATGTCTCTATCCTAAATTCAACTTTCTTATCCACTTTTATGACATTAATCAATTTCATCATTTTAATAGCCGATTAGCTAAAAAGAAAAAAGGGGTCGTCCCAGCAGTAGTAAAACTACTAACGGAACAACCCTTCCTATTCTTATAAATACGTTGCTTTGGTTATGGCGCAACAACACGCAGCACGGAAATCTCATACTTCGATTCACCGACTGTGATAATGCTTTTCTCCGGTATATCAACCTGCTTACCGAGGTTAACTACAACCCGGTTCGTATAGTCTGCTTCATTTATTGCAGTATTGCTCGGTTGCTCCGTCTGAGAATCGGTAGCTGTCGGCAGTGAATCAGTTTCAGCCGGTGTTGGCGTTGGCGTCGGCTTATCGGATTCTTTGGCAGTCGAATCCGTTGTTTCCGTCGGCTGTGATGAGCTTTCAACTTGATTTCCGTCAGTGCTGCTACTCCCAGTATCCGATTTGCAATCAGAAGTAACTTCTAGTGTCGTGTACGAAACTGCTTCAGCACCCGGCGTTTCTACCGTCAATGAGCTAGGCTTAAACAGTCCGCAAGCTGCTGCTTCCTTAAATGCGAAGACGAGGGTGGTCGCAGCCTTCTTGCCCTCTGATGCAGCATTTTGCTCCACGTATACGATTGTATCCGGCTGGGTTATGCTCGGTTCAGGAGTCGTTTCAGGCAAAACAGCACCACCAGGCTTCACATCATCCTTGCCGCCGAAGGCAAACATAATGCCGGCTACGATTAGTACAATACCTATAGCCGATAACGATGTTATAAACGTCGATTTACGATTCCTGCGAAAAAATTTAGTCAGCGGTGAGGATAGCTCGCGCTCCGCCTGTTTATATACACCTTTAAGAATAGGGCCTGCTTTGTCAAAATGCTGCTTCCAATTGGCTCGTTTCTTAAATGCATCCCGGTCATGTTTTGTGAAATAGCTGACTACTGCAGTTACATAGGCAGGGACAAAACCTCTCGAGCGCATGAAACTAGGATGTTTTTCTGCCCATCGGAAAAACAGATATACCGTATCTTTTTGAGACGCGTTTTGCTGCAAATAGTTGAGGAGCGTGGCATAATCCACTGATTCCATATCCGAGCTGCGAAGAAACAATAGCACGAGACGGGGAAACTCAGCTAACTCCAGCTGATTGGCAAGCAATCGGCGACCAACGAGCTGCACCCGGTCGATCTCTGCTGGGGATAGATTTTCGAATAAATCTACCGTTGGCTCCGGGAATGCGAAGCATTCGTAAAGCGCCTGCAGCTCAAGCGCTGCTGATTTCTGCCTCGGATCGCTCAGCTGTCCATTCCATTTTTTCAGCTGATCCTTCGATTTGAGAAACTCGCCCAGCATGAGCTGATCCTTCGTCAATCTTTCCATATCAAGTTCAATTAACATTGCTCGATAAGCCGCAAGCTCGAGCTCCGTATAAAACTCTACCGCATCATGAGACGGCAGCTGTTTTCGCACGCCAAACTTGCCTTCACTTGCTAAGCTGCGCAATTGTTCAAGCGCTTTGCTCGTCGCTGGCAGCGAGTGGCGCTCCCGTTTCAGCTTCTCGATGAGCTGCTGACGGACCAGCACAAAAAAGTCTTCATCACCGTACAGCTTAGGATGAGCATTGCCCCACTGCTCAATGAGCTGTAGAACACTTTTGGCTCCTGCAGCTGCTTTAAGCTTTTGCTCAAGGAATGGAATAAATAAGTTTGCACTTAGCTTCGCATCTACTAAGACTCTTGTGAAAAAAGCTATACTAAAGTCAGGATTGCTTTCAACTGCCGCATAGAAGGAAGCCGCTGCGTCTTGCTCACTCTGCTTTCTTGCATTTAACAATGCTAAAAGGAAAAAGGAAACCAGCTTATTTTCGATATGTTTACCTTCAATTTGATAGTATTGTGTAAACACATCTACAATGAAGGTTTCCGGCACTACTCCTTGCCTAGCACGGTCAAACTCATAATCAAATCGAGACAGAAATAAATCATTCAAGCGCATCTTGGCATCCAATGCGCCGGATGGCTGCAAATAATCCATCAAGCTCCGCATTACCGCGCTTTTATGCGATTCATATAACTTTTCGTTGCCTTCCTCGATTTGGTAAACGACGCATAGCTCATGATAACTGGCTGCTGCGAGTTCGCGCTCCTCCCCCATATCTGCCAGCATCAGCTCAGCGAATTGAAAGAAGCTATCCGTACGGTCAGGACGATCCAAGTTATCCCATGCAAAATCCAAAAAAGGCTGATCTATACTGTCCAGATCAACATTCATCATTCGGTCGTTGCCGAAATCAAACGTAAAATCCTTCTCGATGCTGCGATCCCCATTGCGGAGGCTTCCTTGCTCTACGAACGTAAGATGAACCGATTTGCGGCTTACCGGCTCTTTCGCATAGGTAATGAAACCAAGCTGCTTGCGGAAGGCGTAGGGTAAACTCGCATATAGCACACCAAGCAGCTGTTTTGCCTTGTCTGGCAGCTGTTTGATTGGAACATCAAGCGAAACATAGATCTTTTTCTTACCCCCGACTGCTGCCATTACCGCATAGAGCAGCTGTTTAAACGATTTTTCTGAAATGTTCAGCAACGAAAGGATGGAACGAGCAGACGGCTTAATCGCTGCTGCACTCTGAATCGGAAGCTCTAGCAGCTCTGCTATTTCCGTACCGCTGTCAATATTATATTGATCTGCGAAAGCGGCTTGCAGCCAGTTCATATAATCACTTGCAGGCTTGCTGCTATGACCGCTTGGAATAATAAAGTTATGTGTAAAAAAAGCGCTGCGCAGACCCGTGAAGTCGGCTGCCTGATAAACACTTCTGCCAAGCAGCACATCGCCATTATCCAAATAAAGCAAGTGCATCGTCTCTGGATACGCGGATCCGTCCTTCTCACCGCGGGTAGCCAGCTCAGTCGGGGCATCATAAACACAAAACGGATGAAGCACTTTTTTTACAAATGATGCTTCCAAACCGCTTGATTTGGCGATCGTGTCATAACCTTCCGTGGATCTGAAAATGCCGCGTCTTTCCCGTGCATACATCTGCTGCTGAATCATCCTGCTGGGCGTAGAATCGCGCACTATTCTCTTCTCCCCTCAATGAAGTTCAGCTTATAAAGCAGCCAAATGAAGGGCTCGTCTACCCGAATGGGACTGACGACGGTTTGCAGCTTCTGATCGACGGGATTGCTGCCGAGTGCGGAAACCGCATAATAAGCCGTATCCTTAAAATAAACATCCATCGTACCTTTAAAGGGACGATCGACCTTCTCGATGAAACGGCGGATTTCTCCATCAATATTTTCAAACTCGGTCAGGTTGAAATAATTGCGATGCACCATGTTGTTGAAAATATTGCTGTTCGATTTAATATATTCTCCATCTTCATCCTTTAGCGAATGAAGCATATCGCTCTTCGTTAAAACGACGGCAGTCGGAATATCCGTTTTGTTGTTTTCCTGATAAGCAATAAAGTCGCCAAACATCGTCAGAACAACGTCGCGCGGCTCGTCGTATTGGGAAACCCATTCACCGGGCTTATCGCCCAGATTCATTCTAATTTTCTCGCGAATGGAGCGAATTTGAAGCGGATCTACCATCAGCAAAATGCCTGCTGAATTTTTGATATGCTGACCATGCAAACCAAGATAATCCTGCTCTACCATACCCTCGCCAGCGACATCAAAAAATACGAGAGTAAGCGGTGGCTTCGATTCATCTTTAAAAACAAATTGAAAAATAAAAGGCTCCTGCATCTTTTCCTTTTGGGTAGACGCTAGCAGATCGCCGCGCTCAAACAGCGGCTCCTCGTAATAGGTTCGGAATTTCCGGCTAATTTCAGCGTTAAGCGGCATGCAGGCTGCATTAAAATGGTCCGCTGTCGTGTTCTGCAGCGTATGTATCAACGCGGTCATATACACCGACTTGCCTACTTGTGAAGCGCCAATGATTGAAATAATATTGCTCGGCACCTTGCCTGCTGTTACTGGAATTTCGTTGTGGCATTTTGGACAAAGTCTTCTGCGTGTCAGCTCGCCATAGCGGTCATTTATTCCAATCAATACATGGTCTGAGTAAATCCGATGCTCTTCAGGCACGTCGTTTGGATAGAGCACCGCTTCCATATCGTGTACAGAATCAAGGCCAAAACGCTCACGATACTTATTCAGCTCATCATCTTCTCCAAGCGCATAATCCTCATCATCCTCACGGGAATGTGAAGCGCGGAACACAACCTCATCCGGTGTAAATTTACTAAAACAATAGGGGCAAACAATATCATAAAACAAAGGCCTTTGCTTTGCTTCCGGCTTTTTCTTGAAAAGATCGAAAATACCCATGCGATCTTCCTCCTTTATACTGAAATCAATTCGTACATCTGTCCAGACGTTCGGCCATCAGTGAAAAACAATCGTATAAAATCCTGTTTGCCAACCTCAATGGCAGGCAAAACGGTTTTTCCAGCTGCGAAAGGCGCAACGAACGGATACAGCATGCCATCTTCTTTATTCGCGGGATAGCTGCCCTGCTTTTTCACATAACAAAGTACGTCTTTCCCAATCGGTACCTCTGTTGAAACTTGAATTTGAATCGTTTTGAACTTTCTGAACAAACCGCTCTTATTTGTAATCGAATAATGAATTTTAGCTCGGCCAGCACTTATTTCGATGCTGTTCTCGTGATTAGGCTGAAGGATGAGCTGCGGACCGCCGCTCCCTTCCAGTGCGGCATATACCGTAAAGACAAAACGTCCGATGCCCTCTAATCGGCTATGATAGCCATTATTCGCTTTATATTCTGCCTTCGTGTACAACTTGACAGTTCCTATATCCACGGGGCTTTCCGCCGCCTGCTCAGCCGGTGTTTTCCCAATGTAAACCGCTTCTATACCGCCCGGCCAAATCCAGCGCAGCGTGCAGCGGTCCTCCTCCAACACGCGAGTTAAACCGCTGATGATCGGAGAACCATCCTCTGCATCGATAAACCGCATTTTATATCCGCCTCCCGCATCGTTTAAAATCCATGACTGCGGCTGTCCTTCGTCCGTTCGCCTAACGCCTTTGTGGACTGATCTCTATTGCTGTTTTTTCTGCCGCCATCATAACGGTTTGTACTGTTATTATCCCTTATCGGAACAACAAGTGTGAAAATGCTAATAATGGCTGCCAGTACAAGAACAGCGAATAGACGTGATATACCGTCAGAGAGCATATCCCCGGACAAGCCGGAGTCCAAAATGAAGCCAGCCAGCAAACCGCCTACAATACCGCCCGCCCCAAAGCTTAATGCCAAAAACCGATTGTCGAAAAACAATCCGAGCGACATCCCTAAAGCTGCACCGATAATGGCTAAGGATAAAATACGAAGCAGTGTATACAACGTGCTGTCCGCAAGCGATCCCGTTCTTTCGGTTAAGAGCGTCCGATTATCGATTGTATTGTAAATATTTTGGAATACGAGCGCCAGCCCGTTCGCTTCCGATACATCGTAATAGCTTCCATTGGTGGAATCAGCTATTTGCTGCAGCAAGGCAGAGCCCTTGGAATCTGCAACGCTAAGGCCTACCGTATTAATGACAATTTGCTGCTCTTGGAATTGTGCAATTTGCTTATTGATATCGGATTCGCTGAAACCGTCCGACAATAGAATGACCATTGTCCCGCGCCCAGCCTTTTCCTTATCCTTAATCGTCTTCATTGCTTCGCCAAGCGCAAGACTAAAGTTTGTACCGCCGTCCGTCGGCTCAAGTGAGTCAATTGCGGCATTTACTTTATCTTTCTCTTCCTGTGTGCTTACTTTAACAAAGGGCTGTATCAATTGTGCGGTATTGTGAAATGCAACCACCGCCACACGCTTATCGCTTTCCATGTTTTGAATCAATTGCTTCGCAGCCGAATAACGCTCGTTATCAGGATCGGTCTCCAGCATGCTTCCTGAATTATCGATGACAAGCACAATATCCTTTACCTGCTTCGCACCGCCAAAATGTGCGCCGTAAATAAATTGCAGCAATCCGCCGACTGCAAACAGCAGAACTAGCGTTGCTGGTACGAGCAGCTGCCACGATAATCCGGTATAACGCTGACGCCACGAAGTTCCGTTCAAACGAGGCGATATCATTTCAGCAATCAGGCAGGCCAGTCCAATGCATAAAGCAAGAACGCCAAAGTAAAGCCCAACGACGGCAAAGCGCGGCCAGATTTCCGACAGCGCCCCCAGTATGATTTCCCCGATGACAAATCCTACTGCGCCTCCTATCAAGCTGAACAATAAG
The DNA here is from genome assembly GCF_056398625.1 of Paenibacillus sp. 01T431. NCBI lineage: Bacteria > Bacillati > Bacillota > Bacilli > Caryophanales > Paenibacillaceae > Paenibacillus > Paenibacillus sp. 01T431. The sequence goes on along the minus strand of NZ_JBFTPT010000012.1, from coordinate 303,589 downwards.
AGAAGCCCATTTATTTTTCGTTGCATAATAACAGCACCCTTTCTACTTGCTAGTGGACCGCAGCAATTGTTGATGTATATCGGTCAGCGAAGATCAGGCAGTAGAGCAGGATCAAGCGTGTGAAATTCGTACCCATTTTGCAAATAGGTCTCATAATACACTTTGCCGTTTCGATAATACATCAAATCTTCTAAATGAAAGCCGCCCATAATATTCAACTTTTCTACACCGCTGCTGCGCTTCTCATGTACACACCCCAGCTTGTAAATGCGTGAAGATTCGTCAACGCCAAGTGCATATCGGATAAATTCACTCTCGCGATCTCCGAACAAATACTTTTCCTCATACCGATGCTCATGTGTATAGTCGAGAAGACGAATATGAACGACCGCATGCTCTTCCAGTGTCCGGTATAATCGGTGAAACAGCTCGTCCCTCGATAAAGCTTTACGATTGCTGTATGCAACGGATACATTGGCACGCAGCAGCAGCTCCTCCTCGAAAGTCTGTGCAAAAGGCTCTGCTGTCAAAATGTACTTTCGGCAAATCTCCATTAATCGCTCCAGAAACGCGGAATCTCCCTGCTGCAGGAGCTCCGTCATATTGCCGAGAAATCGTTCCTCAAAAAATATGGATGCGCCGCGTTTCTCTTCAATATCCTTCATGACAGATGCAGTGACTCGCTCATAATACTCGAAGATGTTCTGCCCGATATAATCATCCGCTGAACGGATACTGTGCTGAGCCGCCGCATTCAGCGTTTCCTCTAGCAGCGCCATCTGTTCTACGCGAATTCGGTATTTCTCATGAAGACGCTCCAGCTCAGCAGCAAATTTACGGTACAAAGCAAGCTCAGTCTCAAGTCGTAAAAGCTGCCATTCCAGCCGGTACACCGCATCAAAAAAAGCGCGTATAAAGGATCGAACATTTTGCTTGTCCATAAATGGAAGACGCTGAAATTTCAAATCATCCACACGTTGTTCGCGGATTCGACCCAGCTCATCCTGAGCGATATCAATCTCTCTGACCAAATCGCGCATTCGAGCGCGAACAGCTGTCATGACGCTGTCTGTCTCGTTTTTCTCGTCTGTCCATTTGGCAACCTGGAAAAAGCTAAACAATGGCTGATCTTTCATATTACGGTTTACAGTGGCTCGCAGCTCATCTGAGGCCTTCACATAACCTAAGTTCACCTCAGCTGAACTAGTGAAATGCTTACGGAAGAAGATGGTGCAGCCATCTCCGAACAAGGCTTCCTCTGCCTCGCGCAGCGACATGCGCCGCAGTTGATCATAACGAATGTTGTTCGTTAGAAGACCCGACATATCGATGAGACTGTCCTCGCTTGGTACGAGATCGAGCATTCTAGTGTCCATCGCAGCTGCATCCAGCCCAAAGAAGGACAGCTTTTCCTTGCTGCCCTGCAGGTCAGCAATTTCCAGCCGTTCTTTTATTTGTTTAAAGAAATGATAGAGGACGGTTAACGCAATCGAATGATTCGGTCGTTTCACCTTGGACAAGCCCGCTGACACGAACCCCTGTCTTCCAGATTCCGTCATGAGACTGTTTTTGAAAGAAGAGTTGTTGTAGCTTACGTCACTCGATTGTACCTGTGTTTCCTTTCTCCTCCTGTTTTTCAACAGCAGAATATTGCAAATGATTTCATAGTTATCCTGCATCCCGTTAAGCGTTGTAATTCCCCGCTCATTGCGATCAGATAATACATAAACAAGATCAAATAATGGGGATGCCTTGTGGGTGACCGGAATTGATAATCCATCACCCGTCACCTGAAGCCTCGCCGAAAAAGAATAATCTGGCCGCTGCATTCCATCCAGCTCGCGCAGGAAGCTGATACCCGCTGCGCTTGCCAAACCAAACGTCTCTGATTGCTCACGTTCATTAATTAAAGCGTACAAATCCATTTGAACGGATTTGAACAGCTGCAAAAAAATCGATTGAGCAAGCAGCGATATTTCTGGAACAAGCACGTTTAATGGATCATCAACCCTTGTAATGACAGCAAGATGAAGGCGATCGAAAGATGCGTACAATCGGCCGTAATCAGCAATTGTATCGCTAACCTGACGCAGCGCCCGGTTGAGATCCGCTAGATGATGCCCTTCCTTATGGAATGCGGTGCCTATATCTTTGCGTTTGGTGCGATTATCCGTTTTGCCATCTACAACATCCGTAAGCGCTACCCTCGTCACCTTCGGGACAGATCGATTACGATTTGCCCCATGGTATGACGATGCTTTATAACCTGCACTTCCAGAGGCAGCATTTGCTTCACTCGACGAGACATGGAAATAAATAACGCCGGCATTGTTGTCCCATTTCAGTTCATTGGATTGAATCATAGGTTCAATCGCATGTCCTGCCTCATCTCCGATGTATAGAAATACGGTTGGATAGTGAATGCTGCTTTGATCATCCTCAAGGCCGCTAAGCTTCTGCTCAGCAGCCGAATAGTCGCTTGCATATAGATCCAACAATTCTCTCATCATTATTTCAACTTTCTACGAATTTCGTTAAGTTTAGTAGACATTTCCCGGTAGAACCGGTGCATTTCCTCTCCATTTGCCAGCTCAACCTTCTCGTATTCGAGACGCTCGCGTGCATCAAGGAATGTGCCGAACAGCTCCTCCAGCTTGGCTAACAGCTTTGAAGTATCCTCCGTTGCAGTCAGCTCCGTGACTCTGCGCTCCGCTTTGCGTCTTAGCACGCTGCGGTTTTTCTCCTCCAGCTGTCGGAAGCTCTCAAACACCTCAAACTCAACATAGCTGCTGCTTTTCATTAAATTAGCGAAAGGCGGCCATGCTTCTTCCTCTGGCTCGCGATCATAAACATACAGGGCACCTTTCTTGCAAATAGTCTCTGTGTACAGCGCCTCGATAAACTGATCCAGCAATTTCTCATCATCTTGGTGCTGCATAAGCAGCTGCTCAAGCTCGACTAATTTTACAGAGATGGATTCATACTTCGCCAATTCCTCACGAACCCGTCTTAGCTGCTCCGGCGAACGAATGAGATTTTCTTGTGCAAGCTCCTCTGTAAAGCTGCCGAAAATATCTTTTGTCGATTCAAGCTCCAGCCCCTCGGATAAAAGGCGCTTCAGCTCATTTACTGCTCGCTTAACTTCACCTAAATTCGGCTTCGCGCCATCAAGCTGCATATTGAACGGTTTTAACGCATCCGATAACTGGAACGGCTTCGTGAAGCGAACGGAATAACGGCTGCTCGTGTTATTGTCTATGCCCTTCTCTTCAATAATACGGAAGCTCTCGGCTTTGACAAACTCAGCGCGAACCCTTGCATTATAGCTTCTCACACGTGGGTTGACGTACGTATCGCCCCATGATTTCTCTGGAATCGGCGAAGGCAAATAGGTCCAATTGACACGGTCAGTCTGCACCAAATGACGGCCAATGCCTTCCTTATCGAGAATCGTGCGTTCATAGCTTTCTTCATAGACCTTCAGCGGCGTATAAACAAACAAAGGTACACCATTTCTCGTATTCAGCCAGAAAATCCGGTTTTTCACTTCACTTTCCTTTATCGTAAAGTGAGATTTGCCTATCGAGTTATTTTGATAATTCCGAATCCCTCTCAAAATGCTCGGCGCCTGCACAGGCACGGACACAAACCCCCATGAAGGGACATGCAAATTGCCTGAGCTGTTGCTGAGATGGAATACAGGCACAGCTTCCTCATCAAGCTTGCTCGCAATATGACGCTCAACAAACTTCTCAATCGATTCATCGTTCCCGTATTTCATAACTAGGAATTCTTCCATTGATTTCGTAATTAGATCGCCGAATTTATTCGTTAAAAACTCTGAAATCGAGCTGACGATATCAATTTCCTGCTCTTTTACCCAAAGATTCGAATGGTCTAGAAGCTCCTGCGTAAAGTCGCGGATCAGATCATCGCCGTCCTTCTTATCCATTAAACGGCTGATAACGTCGGAGATGTCTGGAACGCCTACGATATTCCAATAATAAGTTTTGTTTCCTTTATGATCCGCTTGTTCCTCGCCGCTTGTCAGGATTTCACCATTTTTGGCAAAAATCGAATTAAGCACATTCAAAATTTCAGTAAATACGTTATAAATGCGGTTATTCTCGTTGTTCAGCAGCTGGTGGAGATCCTCATAAAATTCAATCAGTTGCTCCATTCTCTCAACGTCAGCAAGCAGCCAGTACTCATTTATTTTTGCTTCGATATAGTTGTTTTTCTTCTTATCCTTGGATACGAACGCGCTCTTCGCATCGCCCATACGCTCATTGGCTTGCTCTCTAGCTGCTTCGATCTCTTTAGGAAGACGTGACAGCCCCTCACGAAGCGTCTCAATATAAGAGAGCAGCATCTTCAGCAAGCAGAAGCCTTTCTCAGTATGCAGGAGACGGGATACATAAAATGGCCCTTGCTCTGGATGTAGAAATGTACGACGAATTTGATCGGTAAATTGTCCAACAATTTCGCCTGGCAGCTGTTTTTTGGCCTTAATATATTCCTCGCGCGCACGAGCCAAAAAGTTTTGCTCCAGCTCCGTATCCATATTCACGGCTTGCATTTTCACCACGTTATTGTAGCTGAGTCGCTCGCTGTTCTCGAAGCCTGGCAGCGGCTCAGGCACTCGTGAGTCAAAGGTTTTCATCATCGTTTCGAGATCAATGCCAAGCTTGCGGGCAAATTTCTCTACATCGTCCTGACTCGGCGCCTTTTCAAACATCTTGTCCATTTTGTTGAAAAGCCGGTAGGCCAAATAAGTCGTCATTTCCTCGATCGGCAGTACCGCCGAAGAAGCTCCGATAATGTTGTAATCGTAGTTAGCCGGGTACATTTTGTTCATTTGAGCAATATTGGTCCGAATGTTGCTAATATAATCATGAATAGCGAATTCCTCGCCGGATTGTTTTTCCTCGCTGGAAATAAAGTTCGTAATATTCTCTGCCGTTACATTCATGCAATAATCATAAGCATTTTCAAGCAGCTTGCCCTCAGCGTTTGTAGCCGAGATGAGATGGCATAAATTAAACGGTGGGAGCGGCGAATTAACGTTTAGTATATTGCCATATTGCTGCGTAAACCGTTCACCACGGCTGTCCACATTCATCCAATAGTCCAGTTCCTTCAGTGCAGCATAGCCATTTTTCTTAATGTACTCACGTGTATGGTCACTCAAGCTTTTGCTTGCAAGGTTAATATCCGGCGTAAACAAATAACCAAGCGTATTAACGCGGTCAATGCCGGCTGATCCGTGATCACGCTCTATAATTCCTCGAACGATATAAGAGATATCGAGGAAGCAGCCGCTTCCTGTTCCGCCAGACAAGCCGGTTAGCAGAAACACCATCAGCTTTTTGTTCGTCCCGACGGATAACGTCTTAATTTTTTTGTCGATGCTCTGCACCACTTGATTGATCTTCGTAAACAGCAGAAGCCGACCTGCTTGACGAACGCCAGCTGCACCATTCATGCCATCAGTTATACTTAGCTCTGGCGACAGCCAGTCCGTGATGTACGGCTCCAAAATGCTGCGATTTTGCAGCAGTCCTCCAACCTCTGCATTTGATAGCAGCACAAATTCATTAATAGGATCAAGACCGATCCCTTTATACTTTTTATTGCGATCCTGTTCATTCGTTTCAAAAGCAAGAAATTCCACATTATCAGGCTTCTCGCGTTTTCTTTTGGAAACGGGATCCTCAGGAAGCTTAAAGCGGCGATTGATCTGGTATTTTAGGCGCAGAAGCGCATCAATACCGGTACCGCCAAGTCCAATGATCAGAATGGGATTATCTATGGTGTCTACCCGAATTTTCTCGCTGACAATACCTCCGCCAAGCGAAACGTCAAGCTGCTGTATGTGTTCTCTTACGATCGGTTTCATTTTTCATTACCTCCAGGGCTCTATTTATACGAGATATTCAATGAATATCGTTTTGTCTATTTGTTTCAATGAAACCGTAATCCGGTCTCCGCTTTTCATTTCCAATGCACGCGTCGCATCCACTGCTCGTCCCGATTTCTCAATTGTGCAGGAGGAACCATTTTGCAGAACGATACGATCATTGCTTCCCGGCTTGAAAATGACCTTGTCGGTTTCCTTCAGCTCAGGCGCTAGCTGCAACAGCTGGTGAAGCTGCAATTTGCCTTTGAAGGCTGTCAGCTTCTTGTACTGCGGCGACGTTTTGTCACCTGTATTCTCATCTCGAATTTCAATGACGAGTTGGCCAACAAACCCACGGTTCGCTTGTTTCAGCACTCTTAATATAAAGTAAGCTGCTGCAAGCAATGCCGCTAGACCTATAACGCCAATTACAACAGGTACAACCGGGAACGGCTTCTCTTCTTTATCTGCCTCCGGCTTTGGCGTCTGCCCTGTTGTCCCCGCCTTTGCCGAAATCTTAACCGCATCGGTCTCTCGGAAAAAGCTTTTCTCTTTGGCCTTCACTATAATCTCATAGTCATGCTTCTCAGGTATTTTGTAGGAGCCTGCAAAATGGTCGCCCGCATTCTCCATTGGTATTTCCTCTGTTTTGCCCGTGTCTAAGTCTTTAACGAGTAAAACCGCGCTCATGTTGCTGTACTGGGAGGTGTCTTCCAGTTTTTTTCCGCCGCTTACGAGATAAGAATTGAACGTCACCTTGTCGCCCTTGGAATAGGCCGCTTTGGCTAGTGGATCCATAGCAAGACTTAAGTCATAGTTGAAAATAAGATTAATGTCGATTTTATCGCGATTCACACCTTTGATTTGAAGCGTCCAGTCACCTTCCGACGGCTTTAACAGCTTCAGCAAGGAATAGCTCTTCGAGCTCGATAGCAAGACGCCATCCGAAGGAATAGGAATAGCGTTGCCAGATGGATCTACGAGCTTCGCCTCAACCGGCTTGCTCGACATAATCGAAATATTTGCTTCTAGTACATTCGAGTTGGGAACTGAAATTTTCACATCCTGATAGCTGCCGTTTGCCGTCAAAGAATCAACCGGTACGACGTTCAGCTCAAGATGGCTGGCAAAAATTTCACTCAAAATACGCGGCAAATCGTCAGCCGAATCGGTCGCGAATGATTTCCCGCCGGTTATTTCCGATAGCTTAGCAAGCGCAGATTCATTTAGTTTTCCATTAGCATTTAGGCCAATCGTATAAATCGGAACGCCTTTATCATTCGCTTCTTTAAGCGCCTTGTCCATGTCCGCGTCGGACTGCGCCTGCGTTCTGCCGGATGCCTTATTAAAATCGTTATTGCCGTCAGCTAGCAAAATAATCATCGGCTCGTGATCTTGGTCGGCACCATCTTCCAAAATCTGTACCGCTTCCTTAACTCCGACAGAAACATCGGTATAGGCTCCGCGGTTTAACTGATCGATGAAGCTCTTCAGCTTCTCTTTATCCGAAGCAGACTGGATTTCCAGCAGCGCCTTCTCGCGTTGAATTTCATCGGTATAAGCCACAATGCCAACACGGTCGCCTTGTGTCGGCAACATATCAATGAACATCTTCATGGCTTCATTTCCAATTTTCCCTGGATCGCTTGTGCTCATTGAATTACTGACATCCAGCACAAGTACTGCATCAATTTGCGAGTCGCCTTGCGCTGCATGCGCGGTTTGTAAGCTGCTGAACGGCAGCAGCAAAATAGCAGAAACCATAATTAGCTGACATGATAAACGTTTTAATCTATTCATTTTGCTGTACTCCTTTGTAATGGGACAAACGGTTCTTCTTCGCTAGTCCAATAGTCACTGTTAGTCACTGCTACCAGTATGATGATATACTACAAAATAAGTATACCTGATAGATTTTGTTAAATCACTTTTATTGTAAGAAAGGAATAGGATATGGTTACCTACGTTTGTCTTGGACTATTGTTTCTTTTTGTCATCATCAAAGCAATGAGCTATCGTGCACAGCGGAGACGGGCGCCTTCTCCAGAACAGCTGAGCAAGCTTGTCCTTTCCATACTAAAAAGCAGCGGGCAGCGTGATCGCGAATGATGAAGAAGCTGCCGGTACTACTTAACCCTTATATTAAAACACGCTATCCTTATAATAAACTTAAAATTTGCCGAAGATGCAACCACTTTACAGTACTAGGTGATGCGCAGTGCCCCGTATGCGGCAAATTTGCCCTGAAAAATGTTGAAGCTCAGGCAGCCTATAAGCTGAAGCTTAAGATGTGGAAAGAGCGGTTTTTTGCATTGTTTATTATCATTGTCGGATTTGCAATGAGTGAATCAGCAATGCATTCCACTTTGATTGTTGCTGGAGGAATGCTGCTAGTCGCTCTATTATGGACGTTGCAGAAGCGGTCGACCCCTGCACTTTTGCTCCTGCAGCTGCAAAAAATATTTCAAAAAGAGGCATATACCCTCTCTGCAGGTCTAGTAAATGACCGAGAAACAGCTATTCAAGTGTTCCATAGCGGCGATAAACCGCTTGCGTTTGAAATGCTGCGTGAAATTGGCGCGCTCGTCCATACCGACCAGCTTCGACTGGAGCAAATTTTGCTGCTTCAATCCTTTGTTTTGCGCAAGGATATGGATCTGATGCTGGACCCCTTGTTAATGGATCATTTTAATCCCGATCTCGTTGAATATATTGGCGAGCTTGCCAAAATCAGAAGAGATTTGCTGAAAGAAAATACATTTCGTTATGTTTTGCTTCATGAGGCGCAGATTTTGAAAATGGAGCATGGCGAGAGTATTCTCGTTGGTGTTGCCGGTGCGGCAGTTAGGATGAAGCGATACATCACACTCTATCCCTATTTGCTGATGCGCTATGCACGAAAGCTTCCTAAAGACCGTTTCTTGCGGCTTTATCAAATGCTTCAAAGCAGTCCGCACGCAGGCGCCAGCCCTTTATATCAAGAAGTAATGGAAATCTATAATGAACGTTACAAATGGGACGAGGATTTCAAGCGTACGAGCAAGGAAACAGACCTGTAGGCAGATCAAAACTAAATGAGCAAATTAGAGAAATAATGAATAAAGGCAAACAGTCACTTTAACAAAAGTGATCGTTTGCCTTTTTTATGTGAATGAATGATTAGAGTCTTTAGGCAAAAATCAAAGCTTGTTCTCAGCTATGCTCTGACACTGTTTTCTTTAAAGGAATAACCATACTCCAAGTGTTCCCTTCAAAATCCCAAGGCTGAGTCCCGTTTCCGGTTGCCAGAAATAAATGGGTTGGCTTGCCATCATGGAACAACAAATTAGGACGCTCGATGTTCGCTTGAACCGTCCTCGTGCCATCATCCCACAGGACATCTCTTGTATACGCCTTAGGATCATTTGAAATATCCCAGTGCAAGCAATCGGTGCTTGTAGCATAGATGCCCGCTCCCCAATCGCCAGTGACACCGCCCGAATCGTTTTTAAAATCATCTTTAATTAAAATATGAAATTCCCCATCCTCCCACCACAGAAACGGATCTTCGACGTGGAAGTCTGGATTGCCAAACTGAAAAATCGGTTCCTCCTGCAAACGGGTATACGGACCTTCAGGGCGAGGAGCACGGACAACGCCTAATTGCAAGGTAGAGCCCGCATACTCTCTCGACTTATAAATCATATACGTCGTTCCATCCGGTAATATTGCTGCTGATGGATTGGTTGTAATCGTACAATCCCAATGCCCAGGCGCTCTTGGCTCTAACAAAGGGGCATCTGGACGCTCCCACGGTCCAAATATTGATTTCGAAGTGGCTAACCCAATTCTTTTTCGATTCCAAACCTCGACATCTCTTTCTTGACTTATTTTCTCTCCCACAGCTGGGATAGGCCCTCCATAAGTCGTTCCAAAATAGTAAAGATAGTACGTTCCGTTCCAATATTTCACCGACGGATTATGTTGATTCAAAGCGTCAAAATAACTACGCTCTCTTCGCTCAAATATAACTTCGGCAAACGTATATGGCCCCTCAGGCGTTTCGCTAACTGCTCTAACAATCTCGCAGTTGAACAGCCACTGCGCAGCGAAGCCATATTCCTTAGGCCACCTTGAAGCAAACATATGATATTTTCCATCCTCGCCTTGCACAACTGAGCCGCACCAAATATAATAGCCATCCATTTTAAATCCACCGTTCTTCGGTGCCGGCAATAGCTTTTCATATATGCGATTTCCCATGATCATTCTCCTCGTCGATTAATGAGTCGATTTCGAATATTGCAGGGTGAATCTATCCACGTTTACCCATTGGCACAGGATCAGGCTGTTTAACAAATTTCAGCGCCAGTGCGACGAAGAGGAGCTCTGCCGTCATGCCGATCGATTGTGCCCATGCCCCTATTGTCCCGTTCCATTCTGGAGCAAGCCCAATGCCGATTAGAAGTGTGATGAAGGTAAAGCTGAGATTGGCAATTTGAGAACCAAAGATCAGCTTCGTTTGCCCTCTCACAAACACGAGTCCATTCATGACATCGAGCCAAGGCATAACGAGCGCGAACAACACAAAGGCTTGCAGCACTCGTATGCTCTCAGCCTGCAGCCTTCCATGAACGCCGATCACATGCTCTAGTAAAAATACACCTGCGGGTGTATATGCTATCAATCCCATTAATATAGCAGGAATAAAACCTAGCATTAAAATAAACTTTCGGACAGCTAAAGGATCGACACGATAAAAGTTAATCACAATTTGATGAAAATAACTGAAAAAGCTGCTGAGAAGCATAACTAGACTAGCCGCAATCGCAAACGATGCAATGGCTAGCTGCGCATCCCATGTTTTCCCCAGCATCGCATTAATTGCCGGTCCGATCCATACGGATATAAACGAGGAAAACAGTAAGGGCCGATAAAAAGAAAATACATGATGCTTGTTTTCAACAGGGTGATTGTCCAGCTTTTCGGGCATTTTGCGCACCAGTAAACGTCCTTCTGAATAGCTGACAGCTGCTTCGATCATCATGCCGAATAAGAAAATAATTGCTCCAACAACCCCGCTGGTAACGCCTGTATGTATAAAATAAAGCGAAAGCGCATACATTCCTGCCAGTCTAATCGCCATGCCAATGGTTAACCATTTCGTCCGCAGATTGTAAATAATGACACCATGGTAGAGACAACGAATGCCAGAGAACAAGCTTACGAACATCAGTACCTTATACACACGAATAACATCATGGACATTGTCTTCACTTACCCCGAACACTCCCTTGAAAATAAGCGTTCCAACCGGGGTATAGCTGATTATAAAACCTAATAGCATAATGCTGGCAAACACAAGCTGTGCCACGGTAAGCGTCGATTTAAACGAGCGTTTGTCGCGAACGAGTGTGGAGCAGGTTTGCCGCAGCAGCACGGCTGGCCTCTCTGTAATAGCAAGCAAGCTCATCGCAATGGCATAGCTGGCAATGATGCTCTCAGGGTTAGCCGCTCGGCTTAAGGTACTGTTGATAATGACATGTGAAATCGTAACTAAGCTTGCCGAAATGCCTAACGGGAGAAAAAAAGACCAAAGCTTTTTCATGCTTACTGCTTGCTTCTGTGGCTCTGATAATGATAGGTTCATAGCTGCTTCTCCTTGCCATATCAAAAAAAGTGTAGGCGTCCTCCTCCCGGAAAATATACCGAGAAGCGGCCGCCGAACGTATTTGAACTTTCAAACGTCTCAAGAGCAGATTCCGTTATCGTCATCGAATCATGTTTGATTCATGTGAAACGCACTTTTTAAGTATAACTGGTATTTCTTCCCGATTCACCTTCTTTTTTGGTTGAAAGGATTCATTTGTTGTTTTCATATACGATAAATATATTTCTTTTATCCTTTTCCACAAGAGAAAAGCATGTTGCTGAGTGCAACATGCTTAAGCTTAATATCTTGAACAATCTATTCCTATGCTATAGCAGACGACCTCAAGTTATTTTCCTCAACATCCGAAACACATGCGCAATTGGTGCAGGTCCCTTCACGGCAACTTCAGGCAGCTGCACGGAAATCCCTTCGTTCTCATGTGTCCAGTTCAGCTTTCCTTCCATTCCGAGCAGCTCAATCGACTCCAGCAAGCCTTCATAAGGAATAAAGACCGTCTCTGATACTAGAGTATCATCTGATGGATAGTGGTTGGCACAATAAACATAATCTCCTTTTTGCGTAAAAGCTTGACTGCCTGTATAGTAAGGCGCGCAAATGCGAGTACCATAAATCGCTTCACCGTTCACCTTCAGCCAAGCGCCCAGTTCCTTCATGCGCTGGATAGCTCCTTCGGGAAGCCTGCCATCAGGCTGCGGAGCTACATTTAACGCGAGATTGCCGCCCTTAGCTACAACCTCAAGCAAAATCTTCACGATTTGGCGCGTCGGTTTATATTTATCTTCATATCGGAAAGAGAAGGACGTCCCCATCGTAATGCAGCTCTCCCAAGGGATATTCATCGCCTCAGTCGGAATGGTCTGCTCAGGGGTAACATAGTTTTCATACGGTCCGCCTACCGTGCGATCTGCCGAGAGCAGCCATGGCTGCTGCTCCCTTGCCTTCTCCACAATCTCGCCAAGGCGAATGTCCTGACCGCTCCGAAGCGGCTTTACCCAGCCGGCATCAAGCCATAGCACATCTATTCGGCCATACTGCGTCAGTAATTCCGTAATCTGTTCGTGGGTAAACGCGACAAACTTGTTCCACAGCTCTGGATGCTCCTGCGGGTCGTAAGTAGGCCCACGCCGCGTATTGGTAAGGCTGCGTTCCATATCCGGTGCCCAGTAATAAGGCGTATACCAATCTGCTTTCGAGAAATAGGCGGCGATAGACAACCCTTTCGCGCGGAATGCATCAAATACATGACGGCAAATATCGGCATATTTATGCGTATGAAACGGTGTCTGTTCATCAGTGATGCGATAATCCGTCGTTTTTGTGTCCCACATGCAATATCCGTCATGATGCTTCGTCGTAAAAATGAGGTATTTGAAACCTCCCTCCTCCGCTAGATCTGCCCATACGTCTGGCTGAAAGCGAATCGGGTTAAACGTCTTATTTAAATCAAAATATTGCTGCTTGAATGCTTCGCCATCCTTCTCCCAGTCAATGCCTTCACGCGACCAATCCTGATCCTCGTCGCTTAGCGCCCAAGACTCTACAACTCCTAGCTGGGAATAAGGTCCCCAGTGCATCATAAGTGCGAGCTTCTGATCCTTAAACCATTCCAATCGCTCAAGCGTAACTGGATTATCAGGCCGTATCCAATCACGCTCGCTGCTAAAATTATGCACACCTTCATGAAGCTCTTGCTCTTCTGTTTCTTCTAGCACGTTATCAGTGGATAGTTCGCTCATCGCTGCAAAGCCTCCTCCATTCGGTTATTAAGAATTGCCCAATGCATTTTGATAAATTTCAATGTATTTGCCAAGCTGCAAGCCGTCAAAGCCTTTTACATAAGCATCCCATTCCTTGCTGATGTCTTTGGAGCCCGTAATAAACTGTGCCATATTGGATTTTGTATAATCAATAATCGTTGTTTTGAGCTGAGCAGCGATTTCCGCATCATCTTGCGCAATGAATACGCCGTTTGGATACATTTCTTTGGAATGAAATGACTCATATTTTTTCGATTCCGTATTCAAACGTGTTCCATATCCACCATCTGCTAGCGGGTCCTGAATGGCCATCCAAGAGGAACGGTATGCATAGGTACGAAGTGAAGGGCCAATTTGCTCCCAGCCATCATTATGCGTTTGCTTGCTCTCCCGTTGAATATAAGCATACTTTGCCTGCTTGCCATCAATATCTAATTCGCCGTCCTCTGCCTTGCGCCAGCCTTGCCCTTCAGGGCCATTCTCTTGCAGCACAATCGCTTCCTCCGTGAACAAATAATCGGCTAGTCTGATCGCAGCGATCTGTTGATCTGCGGTCGCCTTATTCGTAATCGCAAATTGCGATTTGCTAATGCCCGCGAAGTTAAGCGTTTGCTGTACGCCACTTGGTCCTTTCAGCGGAGGCAGCGTCACATAATCCTTGTGCCTAGGCTGTGTTTCCGACATATTATAGCCATAGCTTATCAGCGCGGTTGTCACAGCTCCCATAATGTTATCCGGCTCGCGGTTCGCCAGCTGTTGAATCGCATCCGCATTTTGCGTGAAGGCTGCCGGGTCGATCAACCCTTCCTTGTACAGCTTGTTCAAGTATTCAAGCCCTTGCTTCCATTCATCCTTGTTAGCTACAAAGTCGACTTTGCTATCTTTAACTGATAAGAAGGTACCAGCATTTTTTTCGGTATAATCATCTACTATAAACGCATTCATCAAGAAAGCGGACACGTTGCCAGCCCACATTTCATCGGACCCTGTAAGCGGAAGCTCATCCTTCTTCCCGTTTCCGTTCGGATCTTGTTCCTTAAATGCCTTCATGACCTGATAGAACTCCTCCGTTGTTGTAGGCAGCTGGAGTCCAAGCTTATCAAGCCAAGCCTTGTTGATCCAAAGCTTCAAAGCATTATCGCAGTGGTAGCATTCATTGATTTGCGGCAGCGCATAGATGTTTCCATCTGGAGCTGTAATAGAAGACTTCATATATGGAATATCTGCTAGAGCTTTTTTTATATTAGGAGCGTACTTATCGATCAATTCATTCAAAGGAAGGAATACGCCTTGCTTCCCATACTTCATTTGCTCTTCTCTTGTCAGATTAGCTTGCAAAATGACTTCCGGATAATCACCGCTCGCGAGCATCAGCTGTTTGCGGTCCTCAAGCGCATTGCTTGGAACGAGATCCCATGCAATCTTAATGTTCGTTTTTTCTTCCAAAAACTTCGTGTACGTATTCGTCTCCATGTTCTCGATCGTAGGAAGCTGAGGAGCAAACATCTTAAGCGTCATCTGCTTATTCACAATGGGATACGTACCTACAGCTGTAAAAAGATCCTCTTGCACAGCATTTGTTTCTTTTTGCCCTGTTTCCTCTGTTTTGCCATTGCCGGATTTCCCCGTATCCTTACTGCAAGCAGCTAGAATAACAACACAGCTAAGTACGACACACATTAAGATTGCACTAGATTTTTTCCACCTTTTTCTCATAAAACCGACTCCTCCTTGTTATATCCTAGTCACTCCTAGCAGCATGCTGTAACGTTTGTAACTGAATGATTGCCTCGGCCCCAAAGGCAACCCATCCCCCCTCCAAAAGAAATCCTCCTACTCATCCCTTCAAGGAACCAATCATGACGCCTTTCACAAAATATTTCTGAACAAAAGGATAGATGATGAGTACGGGTCCGCTAGCAACAACAATCAATGAATATTTCAATAAATCCTTTAGTCCCTGCTGAGCAAGCATCTGATTCGCATTGGAAATCATCGACGCATCCACCGTATTTAGAATTAGAATATTACGCAATACGATTTGCAGGGGAAACAATTCCTGGGATCTCAGAAATATGAGTGCATCGAAATATGCATTCCAATGTCCTACTGCATACATCAGCATCATAACGGCCAAGATTGGTTTCGAGAGCGGGAGTACGATGCTGAAAATAAACCGAATGTCGCTGCAGCCATCGAGGTCCGCCGCCTCGGACAGCTCCTCAGGAATACTGGTCTGGAAGAAGGTTCGTGCTATGATGACCTGGAAAACGGCAAGAGCTCCCGGCAAAATCATAGCCCATCTTGTATCCAGCAGATGCAGTTGTTTGACGACCAAATAATACGGAATCAGCCCGCCCTCAAACATCATCGTGATAACAAGAAGAACCATGAAAAAATTTCTTCCATAAAACGTTTTCCTCGCTAACGGATAAGCAAGCATGACCGTCAGAATAACATTAATGATCGTTCCGACTACTGTATAGAACAATGAATTCATAAATCCAGTGCCGATCTGCGGATTGTTGAATACCGCCTTGTAGCCATCGAGCGTGAAATGGACCGGGAACAGCCATACCTTGCCGGAAACGACAGCCTGCGGCGAACTAAAGGAAGAGCTTAAAATATAGAGAAGCGGCAGAAGCACCACTAATAGAACCACAGTCAGAAAAGCATAAATGAATGCCATGAATAAACGATCTCCGTTTGATTCTCGAATGGTAACGGTTTTTTTCATAAAGTCTCCCTTCTGCCTCAATTACCACAGACTATTATTTGAAATTTTTCTAGCGATATAGTTGACGACAATCAGCAATGTTAAATTAATAACGGAGTTGAAAACTCCGATTGCTGCTGAGAAGCTGAAGCTCGAACCCAGCAAGCCCACTTTATACACATAAGTAGAAATGACTTCTGAGGTCGCTAGGTTAAGCGGATTTTGCATCAAATAAATTTTCTCAAAACCGAGCTTCATCAGATTGCCTAGATTAAGAATAAGAAGAATGACGGATACGGGAATCAAACTAGGGATATCGACATTAATAATTTTTTGAATTCTGGATGCCCCATCAACCCTTGCCGCTTCATACAGCTCAGGATTGACGCCAGCTAATGCCGCAATATAGATAATGGCCCCGTAACCGGTATGCTGCCATACATCCGACCAGACATAGATGGATTTGAATAATGAAGGAATACCCATAAAGTTTGTGTTTTCCACGCCAAGCATTTGGAACAATTTGCTGACAATCCCTACGTTTGGGGTCAAGTTGACAATTAAGATCGATACCATAATGACCGTTGATATAAAGTAAGGTGCGTAAGAAACCAGCTGTACACTTTTCTTGAATAGTCCATTGCGCACTTCATTAAGCGCAAGCGCAAGGATGATTGGGGCTGGAAAGCCGACTAACAAGCCATAGAAGCTAATCCCAAGCGTATTTTTCATATACAGCCAAAAATTTGGAGATTCGAAAAACTGCTTGAAATATTTTAGCCCGATCCACTYGCTTCCAAAGATGCCCTTAATGACGTTGTAATCTTTGAACGCGATCACGATGCCAGCCATGGGGACATATTTGAATATAATGAGATAAGCAATCGGCAATAAAATAACGAAATACAATTGCCAGTGGCGAGCCATTTTGCGTAGAGGCCCATACCTTCTTGCTGGGTGTGCAAAGGCCTGCGGAACAGAATGCCATTCATGATTAAGTTTGGACAAGGGCTAGCCTCCTTTAACATTCTCATTTTTGGTTGCGCTTTCATATGATCATTTTATAAGCTACCCTCACCATGCAACAAGATACATTAATTGCTTGCTTAACCTTTTTCGCATCGCTTCTCCATAAGAAACGGCAGCACCTTATACTATCGGTGCTGCCGTCCCTATAGCATCCATTTTTCGATAAAAGAACTAACATAATTCTTGCGCTTAACGATTTTCAACTCCGTGTATATTCAGCCATTTTGCTGCTTCAGCGTCTCTGAACGGTATTCGCCTGGCGAGCATCCAACCACTTTCTTGAACACTCTCGTAAACGAAATCGCACTTGTGTAGCCAACCTCTTCCGCAATATCCTGAACCGTCCTCCGTGTCTCTTTCAAAAGCCGCTTCGCTTCATTCAGCCGAATATCAATTAAGAAATCAATGAACTTCTGGCCTGTTGTTTCTTTAAACAGCTTGCTCACATATTTGGCATTCATATCATATTTCTCGCTTAAATATTCAAGCGACATATTCGGATTCACATATTCCTCTTCAATAACTCTCCGCATCTCCTGAATAATGCCGGCATGCTGACCGCTGTAACGCATATCTGCAAGCGTATGCTCAAGCTCTGTCATTTTACCGATGATCGCCTCGTGCATATTTTCCAGAGAATGGCAGTTATCCAATTTCCCCGTTAGAACCGGCAGTGCTTCGCTTTCCCATACAAGATTAAATTCTTTGCCGAGACCTGACAGCTCGCGTCCCAAACTATAAAGCAAGTAATTAATAACATTCATAATCTCGTCCTTAGTGAGCAAGCCTTGCTTCATCTGGCTGAACAAATCGTCTAATTCTGCTCTCCAGCTCGCTTCTGATTTGCGGAAGGCATAAACAGCAGATCTAATCATCCCAAGATAAGCGTATACTTCAACTTGGCCTTGACTCATCATATCCTCGCGTGTAATAAGACGATTTTCGCCAAGCACCATTTTGTAATTAAGTGCTTCCAAAGCCTGTTGAAACGACTTTGCGATTTCAGAATGCTGCAAGGCTGGATCACCGATTCCTATACTAATCGTGAACTTCATATTTTGTTCAATCCAAGCCCGAATGCTGTCACAAAGCTGAACTAACATTGCAGCAGGAGCATTCCCGCTCTCAAATAAAATAACACTGAGACGAGAAGAGGCTGTCCATTCTGCCCAGCACGCGTATCCGAAGCGTGACGATTGCTCATAAGTAATGCTTCGCAGAGCGAATTTCAACAAATTTTGATCGTTTCGCGAATAACTGCTGCAAAACTCTCCGTACTTATCCAGTTCCATGACAATAAGCGTATGGCGATCCGCAGGCGCGGGAAGCTGCAGCCGCTGCGCTTCGCGCTGCCATTCCCCAAGCGTCAGCTCCGCTCCAGCCTCAATAAGCTGATGGAATAGATTACGTGTCCGTAAATGAAGATCTTCCTTATATTGCTGCTGATATTGCCTTGCCTGCTCTGTTAAATTATCAAGTGCGGATTCGATAAAGACAAACTCGTTAATCCTGCCCGATCCGATATTTTTCCCACTTTCTGCCAGCGCTAATTTATATCCGCTAAAGCGTGACACAATCTGCTCTACCGGCTTTGCATTTCGCCTTGATATATAAATCATCCATACGAGACCTGCAATGATCATCAGGAGCCCGATTACAAACCATACGTTATAGAGCAACGATACCGTTTGAATAAACGTACCTTGCACAAAACCGCTTATATAAGACCAATTTGAATAACTCGATTTATAATTTGCATAAACGCGCATTGAATCTACAGGTTCTGCCGCATTGAGCAATTCATTGCCCGCTCCGTCTTTGATGCGAATGAAGCTGACTTCCGAATTGTAAAGCTCATCAACTAAACGCTCCAAAGAATCCGTTGCGACATTGACAACGATCATTCCTTTTTCACCCGTCATGAATGGAGCACCTCTCACGAGGCTGACAACATCCTTGCTCTCCAATAACGTAAATTGCTTAAATGTCCGCTTATCCGTCCATTTCTGAGAGATCGTATTGCGATATTGCTCAATAAAAGCTTTGTCTGGATAGGTGTTGATATGTCCGCCCGTCGCATTACTTAACACAACCTGATCATCATAGCGAACCAGATAGACAGAATCAATGAGTGGATAATAAGAAATCATATCGTTCATTTTCATGACGGCGCTAATGTTAATATAAGGGTCACCATTCTCGTTGCTGTTGAAAAAATCGATAAGTGACTTGTTGTTAATCGATTCCTTCATCACCATGTTATCTATCGCTCGCAAGGACGTGTCGATTAACCTCATCGCTTGCAAAGACAACATGCTGTTAGCATTAATAGCTTCTTTTCGACCCTGCTCACTAATTAATTGAAAAAACACAAAAAAAGTGAAGGTAACTACGATAATAAATATCGGCATATAGGAAAGAAGCAGCCGATTAAACCACGATTTGCTCATCATTAGCCCTCACCTTTTCTCTTATGATTAGCGCCGTTTTCTTGTTTATGAATAGCCGCTCTTTACCTGAAGTTTCAAAGTCATTCTCTGCAAAAGCACACTGTAATTATTTCCCGGGTGATGTAAACCAAAGAAACCCCGATACCGTTTCCGTATCGAGGCATGGCAGCCTCTTCAGGAGCAATGCCTTCTTCTCATGTGCAGGCCGTGCGAGTTTGGTTTTATTTATCTTAGGCGGTTGCGCTGGTAAGATCAATAAACCGTTTTCAACTTCCTGCATTATTTTCGCCAAAACAGCCGCTTGCCAACACGATTAACGCTGCTTTCTTTACAATCGGTTATAGGATTAAAAAGCACCATATCCAAAAGCACGCAGCCGGCTTTAGATATAGTGCACGCTTATTGTATTGTTCGTGCGACAAGAATTTCATCTATGCAATCGGGCAGGCAAGCCCGAGCGATCACTCCATTTAGTATGGTGGATTATACCCCATTTGCCAATGCTCTATTTTGACTAAATGCAACGTTTCAAAATAGTGCTCAAAACAAAATAACGCTTGGGATTCAACTCCCAAGCGTTACATTACTTTTTTTATAACTTTATTTTACCGAAATTTTTTCAAGTGGCTGTGCATTTCCATAAACCGGGCGATTGCGGTCTACCGGCTGTGCCCATTTCACGGCATTCGTAATGACGCGTTGAATGTCTTTGTTATGGTACGTCGGATAGGTTTCATGTCCCGGTCTAAAGTAAAATACTTTGCCGTTTCCACGTGTAAACGTACAGCCGCTGCGGAACACTTCTCCGCCTTCAAACCAGCTTGTAAAAATAAGCTCGTCTGGAGCAGGAATGTCAAAATGCTCGCCGTACATTTCTTCTTTTTCCAGCTCGATATACTCCCCAAGGCCTGCAGCAATCGGATGGCTTGGCGCTACAACCCAAAGGCGTTCCTTCTCATCCGCTTCACGCCATTTCAAGTCACAGCTTGTACCCATCAATACTTTAAAAATCTTGGAGAAATGACCGGAGTGAAGAACAATCAAGCCCATTCCATCCAGCACGCGCTGCTGTACTTTTTGAACGATTTCGTCCTTTACATCTCCATGCGCAAGATGTCCCCACCAAATGAGTACATCTGTATTGTTTAATACCTCATCCGTTAATCCATGCTCTGGCTCATCTAGTGTAGCCGTTCCCGCATCGTAGCCAGCTTCAGTTAAAAATCCTGCAATCGCACCGTGAATACCTTGAGGATAAATTCCAGCTACAACCGGATTTAATTGCTCATGACGATTTTCATTCCATACCGTTACCTTTGCCATTATATGAACACTCCTTATTCATTCAGTTAATCTCAGTATAAAAAATTCGCGCCGTTTACGTAATACTTAAACATGCTGATTTTATATTCAAAAGTGTCTTCCTTTTTCAAATGAGCTGAAAAGACAGCTAATAATGACGCGTTTATTGATTCAACATTTCCAAAAGTGGTATACTTCAAAATGGAGGTCATGCCCATGCCTATCATAAAAACCGCCATTGATACGCATTCCGAAGCGATCAATGAAGAAGTCATTTATCAAAATCCGCTATTGTTTCTTAAAATTTGGGAGATTTACTCCGAAGCTGACTATTTCAGCACGCTTGAGAAACATCCATGGCACTATCATAAAGAAGTAGAATTCCTCGCTATTATTGAAGGTCACTTAGGTGTGCAAAGCAAGCACGGCTATGCCGTCCTCGGACCAGGCGATGTTATGGTGCTAGGCGCCTCCCAGCCGCATCGCTCCCACAAACCACTTTCGGAAGTACAGCACTATGTTGTATTTCAGATAGATTTGGGCAAACATTTTGACCAGAGTACGATGCCTTATTTGAATTGCTTCTCCGAGCTGACAGAGCCGCTAGATAAGCTTAATTATATTTTTGACATGAACGAAACAGCCAAGCAAGAAACCCATGCCTTCATTTTGGAAATATTCAAAGAGTCGCAAACGAGGATGAGAGGCTACGAGATTGCTATCAGCTCAATTATAAAGCGATTGCTGCTTCTGCTGCTTAGAAGCGACAGCCGAAACCTGCTGAACGATACAGAGGAAATTGAACTAAATCGATTACGACCCGTTCTCGATTATGTGGACACCCATTTAAGCAGCAAGCTGTCCGTAGAGGATGCTAGTTCTTTGCTTAATTTGAGCTACCACTACTTCATTAAATATTTCAAAAAAACGATGGGCGTCTCTTTCGTTGAATACGTCAACTATAAACGAATTAAACGATCCGAGCTGCTGCTGCTGACGAGTGAGCTAAGCATCATGGATGTCAGCTACGAGGTCGGCATTACGAACATGGCCCAGTTCTATAAGCTCTTTAAACGGCAAAATCAGTGCTCACCACGAGAATACAAGCTGCGCATGCGCAGCGAATCCAGAGTTGCGATGGAAGGCATGAAGTAAGTTAAAATACAAAACGACCGCTCTCCCGTAAAAAACGAGAAGCGGTCGCTGCTTTTATATTATGCTTTTCTTTGAGAAAACGGTAGGTGACAGTTCCTCTCCTGCCAGCTTATTTCCCCGCGTGACATGTACCTCTTTATCGAGAATAACGTGATCAAGGCTAGAATCCTCATCAATCACACATTTCTGCATTACGATACTGTTTCGAACAACGGCCCCTTTCCCGATTCGAACTCCTCGGAATAAGATACTGTTTTCCACAGTTCCCTCAATGATACAACCGTTAGCCACCTGTGAATTTTTAACGATGGCACTACTCGCATATCTTGCAGGCGGTTCATCCTTGATTTTCGTGTAAATAACACCTGGCTCGTAAAATAAAGATTTCCATACCTCAGGATTCAACAGCTCTTTGCTGTGCTTAAAATAATTTTGAACGGAGTTGATGACGGCCAAATATCCTTTATATTCGTAGCCATACACTTTTAGCTCGTTCAGATTTCGAATAATGACATGCCGGACAAGGTCATAGTAGTTTTGATTCACGCTTTTTTTGACCAAATTAATAAGCAGCTCTTTCTTAATGATGATCATCCGCATATAGGCTTTGTTGCTTTCCTTGTTCTGGCGATTTTCTGTCATACGTACGACTCGCCCATCCCGAGCCAAGTCAAGCGTAATGAGGTTAGAGAAATCGTCACGATCAACGTCCATTTCCTTGTAGATGACGGTAATATCTGCATTTGTGCGCTTATGATTCTCTACAGCTTCCGTATAGTTGATATTGCAAATCATATGACTGCTTGAAACGATGACGTACTCCTCCGTGCTGCGGGCAAAATATTCGAGAGAACCGTAAAAATTTTGCAAATCGCCGTTAAAGCCGGGAACATTGCTATTGTTAGGGGGCAAAATAAACAATCCTCGGTATTTCCGATCCAAATCCCACTCTTTCCCCGAACCCAAATGGTCAATGATGGAACGATAATTGTTATGAGCGAGTACTGCCACATTGTTAATTCCGGAATTCACCATATTCGATAATACAAAATCAATCAATCGATATCTGCCGCCGAAAGGTACCGTCGCAGTCGCTCTTGAGTAGGTCAGTTCATGCAGGAGCGGCTGGTTAATGCTGAGATTGATGACGCCTAGAACATTATTCATCGCATTCACTCCTATATCAATTGAGAAGAAATGACCATGTTTTCACCGATTAGAGTAATTTCAGCCGCATCACCCGCACTGCCTACAATCGCGCCATCTTGAATGACAGTGCCTGAGCCGATGATCGCTTTATGAATCGTGACATTGTTCCCAATCTTTGCGTCCGGCATAATAACCGAGTCTTTGATGAGGCTGCCTTCCCCAACATGAACACCGTAAAAGAGTACGGAATGATCCACTTCCCCAAAAACCATACATCCTTCATTCACTAAGGAGCCTGTCACTTTGCCGGTAGATGCGATATGATGAGGAGGCTTGTTAGGGTTTTTAGCGTAAATTCGCCACTTCGCGTCATGAAGCGTAAACGGCGGATTTTCAAGAAGAAGGTCCATATGTGCTTCCCATAGACTTTCAACGGTGCCAACATCCTTCCAATAGCCGCTAAAACGATAGGCAAAAATAGAATGGCTGCTGTAGAGCATCGATGGAATAATGTCTTTGCCAAAGTCATTGCTTGATTCAGGGTCCTGCGCATCTGCAATTAATTTCTTTTTTAATACATCCCAAGTAAAAATATATATGCCCATGGAGGCGAGATTATTTTTGGGCAGCTTCGGCTTTTCCTCAAATTCAATAATTCGGTCTTCATGATCCACATCCATAATGCCGAATCGGCTTGCTTCATGTAATGGGACTTCAATTACGGCGATCGTAGCATCCGCTTTCCTTGCCTTGTGCTGCTCGAGCATGAGGGAGTAATCCATTTTGTATACGTGATCACCGGAAATAACTAAAACATATTCAGGATCATATTGTTCGAGATAATGAATATTTTGATAGATCGCATGCGCCGTCCCTTTATACCAGCTCCCGCCTCGTTGCTCCATAAATGGAGGAAGCACGGTAACCCCGCCATTTTTTCGATCCAAATCCCATGAGCTGCCTATTCCTATGTAAGCGTTCAGTACCATCGGTTGATACTGAGTCAGTACCCCAACCGTATGAATACCTGAGTTGCTGCAATTGCTTAACGTGAAATCGATGATCCGATATTTGCCGCCGAAAGGCACAGCTGGCTTTGCTAGCTTAGACGTGAGATGGCTTAATCTTTTTCCTTCACCGCCTGCAAGCAGCATCGCTACACATTCTTTTTTTTGCATTCGGCTCACTCCCCATCGTAAAAAAATTAGATACTCCAAAATGTTGTTTGAATTTTCTGATAATTATAAACACACCTCCTCCTTACTATATGTATTCAAAAATTTATTTAAAATGTAAGCGTATACAATGTTGTAAAAATTATATTACCTCCTCGTTAGAAGGAAGTCAACAGCAGTTAATTATTATTTTAAATGACTTATTTTTGCAATTTTCGCAGTGTTTAAGTGCGTAAAATATGCTCCTGTTAATGTTGTCAGATTCACTCACAAAGCCACCTATATTAGCGAAAATAGCTCATCTTTTATCACGAATTTAGTAATGATTTGTCTATATCCCCAAAAAAACAGCTCGTTCCTTAGTTAAGGACGCGCTGTTTTTTGGGTAGGCATAGCTTTTGAATAAAAAAGATCAAGGATTAAAAAGGCCTTCAGGCAGCTTGGCCTCCCAGCTTCTTGCATTGAGCCCTAGTGCGTGGAGAACAACTGCCGCCGTATCTGTAATCATTAGCTCACCTTGAAGCGTGGCATTATGTTTAATTCCAGGGCCAGTGCAGCCCCAGAAGATCGTTTTGTCCAGTGGGTGATCGCTGCCATGCTGATAAGCCTGCTCTCCGCCGCCCCCATGATCGGAAACGACAATAATCAAGCTGTCTTTCAGAAGTCCCGTCTCTTCAATGGCTTGTAATATGATTCCTGTACTTTCATCCGTCTCTTCTATGGCAAGCAGCTGTTCAGGTGTATTGAATCCATGCTGGTGCCCCGCTCCATCGGGCAAGTCTAAGCCGATAAACATCAGCAACACATCGGGATTCCCCTTAATATATTCAGCAGCCGCAAGCGAAAGCTCACGGTCATTCATCGATACTTTATGCACACCAATCGTCGATTCGATAATGCCATCGTTAATTGGATTCCAGACGCTGAACGCCGCCATTTTGGCATCTGGCATGTTATCCCGAACGATCCGAAAAATGGAAGGATATTGCGATTGCTCGGGAAACGTATGTTCACTGGCGATATCATTCGTAAGACCATGTTTTTCAGGACCTACTCCGTGAAGAAGCGATCCCCAGCATTGCGCACTAATCGTTGGTGAGACCGTTTGAGCGTCAAATGTGAACGTACCTGTACGAATTAATCGATCCAAATTAGGTGTATGCGCATCTTTCACAAAATTCCCTGCTCCATCCCAACCTATAATGAACACCCGTGCTATTTTCTCCATTCATCATTTCTCCTCTTCTATATGAAATAAGTGCTACCCCAATCCGACTCATGATTTCCATGTTTATCATACTCACCTACCTTTACAAAGTCAACATAAAAACAACTAATAACAACTAAAAACACATTTTTAGTTTTTGCTTTATTATTTTTTGAATATTTTGTTGTTTTCTATTATAAGGACTTTGCTTCGGTTCACTTAAAAGCTGTTATACATATAATGGTGGATGCCAAGGAAATGGATGAAATAAAAGGAGGCTAATGATCAACATGACCGAAGAACAAAAGACGCCATTTGACTATAAGACGTATTGGGACAACAATTACTCCCAAGGCGGCACATCAGGCAGCGGCTCTTACGGTGTGCTGGCGGACTTTAAAGCGGAGGTAATTAATTCTTTTATAAGCGAACACGGGATTCAAAAGGTAATCGAATTCGGATGCGGGGATGGAAACCAAATATCATTAATGAGCTATGAACAGTATTTAGGTTTGGACGTAGCCAATTCCTCCATCGATATATGCGCGCAAAGATTTGCCGGTGATCGCTCCAAAAGCTTTCTCGCCTACAACCCTCGACACTTCGTTAACCATGGTTATCTAACATGCGAGCTCGTCGTTTGTTTAGACGTTCTTTACCATATTACGGATGACCATGATTTCAACAAAACGTTGAACGACATTTTCTCATGCGAGGCGGAGTATGTCATTTTATATACGCGAATTACTAGCGCCGACGAGCCAAACGTCGTGCCGACGATTCGAGATCGGGATATTTTAAATCATTTGAAAGCCTATAGCAACTACAAAGTTGAGCGTATTATCGAACAAAAACATAAGCATCTATCATCTGCGAGCTTCATCATATTGCAAAGAGAAAAGTGATTGATGATGACCATAAATACAAAAAGGAGTGCCCTACAAGTCATTACTTCTGACCTGTAGGACACTCCTTTTATTTATCTTTGTGCATAATGCGGTTCTCAGTCATCCCAGCATTCCACGTCTTCCAAACCTTTGACGCTGCTCTTCACAAATTGCGGATCACGCCCTGCCTTCTTCTGCTGCATATAGTTCCGCAGCACATCAAAGGCGATTCGTGATAAAAGAGTAATGGCGATGAGATTGACCACCACCATCAGTCCCATGAACAAATCTGCTAAATCCCAGACAAGCTGCACTTTGGCAACCGACCCGAAAATGACCATCGCCAGCACACAAATACGGTATAGCCATAACCAGACTTTACTAGTGTTGAGAAACTCAATATTCGTTTCCCCATAATAATAATTGCCCATCAATGTGCTGAACGCGAACAGAAAAACCATGATGGCTAGGAATCCCGATGCCCATGAACCCATATGTACGCTCAGAGCTGCTTGCGTGAGTTCAATTCCGCCTAGTCCCTGCTGTTCATATACGCCTGACAGCAAAATAATAAATGCTGTACTCGTACAAATGACTAAGGTGTCAAACAGAACACCAAGCGCTTGGATCAAGCCTTGCTTCGCCGGATGGCTGGTCGTTGCGGTAGCTGCAGCATTGGGTGCACTGCCCATCCCTGCTTCGTTAGAAAATAAACCGCGTTTTACGCCATGCATAAGCGCTGCGCCAAGTGAGCCGCCGGCTACTTGTTCTATTCCGAACGCATTTTTTACAATTAAAGCAAGCACTGCCGGCATATCTGTAATATTTATCACAACAATCGTAAGAGCTACCCCAATATACAAAACCGCCAGCACAACCACAATATATTCGGATAGCTTGGCGATCCGCTTAACACCGCCAATAATGATAACAGCAAATATCGCTGTCATAATCAATCCCACTGCCAGTCGATTGGTGCCAAAAGAGTTCTCAAAAGCAATCGTAATCGTGTTCGACTGCACAGCATTAAATACGAGCCCGAAGGACAACGTAATTAAGATCGCAAATAAGGCGCCCATCCACCGCTTCTTTAAACCCGCTTGCATATAATAAGCTGGGCCTCCGCGGAAGCTCTCTCCGTCCTTAATCTTGTAAACCTGAGCAAGCGTACTTTCTACGAAGCTTGAGGCTGAACCAATAATCGCGATGATCCACATCCAGAACACAGCCCCTGGTCCACCTAACGCGATCGCGATAGCGATTCCGGTAATATTCCCTGTTCCTACACGAGCTGCCATACTAATGCAAAACGCCTGAAATGGTGAAATGCTGCCGCGCGGACCGCTTGTGGACTCAAACAGCAGACGGAACATTTCCTTTAACATACGCAATTGCAGTACATTTGACCGCAGGGTGAAGTAAAGGCCAATTGCAATAAGCATAACAATCAACAGCTTCGACCATAAAAAATCATTCACAATACCAATTAAATCTTGAATCATTTGCTCCATTTGTTTCCCTCTCGATGTCGTTCTAAGAATCCATTCATAGTTATACTTCCCAAGGCAAGGAATTAATAACAATATAATTTCATCTATTGATGTGATTGCTCGAATACTCATTTGTGTAGGAATATGTAATCTTTTGCTACCATCAATCTAATATTCGGAAGAAACTATGATAGCACAAACGTTATGTTTTTCAAAATACACATATTGGTTTCTGCTCATCCTGTTGTTTATTTTCGATAAGAACAACTGTATAATTATTTTCTTTAAACTTTATATGTACAAATTCAAGGAGGCAAATCATGAGTGAAATTGCTAAAACGCCACAACCGCCTTATTATGCTGTCATATTTACATCAGAACGAACAGCAATTGAGAACCAATACAAGGAAATGGCGGATGAAATGGTGAAGCTTGCTTCCGTTCAACCGGGGTATCTTGGTGTAGAAAGTGCGAGAGAAGGACTAGGCATTACCGTGTCTTATTGGGAATCCCTTGAAGCGATACAAAAATGGAAACAAAATGAACGGCATTTGGTCGCACAACAACAAGGAATAGCGGAATGGTATAGCAGTTACAAAACAAGAGTTTGCAAGGTCGAACGGGATTATGGTTTCGAAAAAAACTAAACAAATAAGCATGGCGCCGCATCATAAAATACATCGTACGACTACGCAAAAAAGCTGACTTCGGGCTATCCCAAAATCAGCTTTTTCGGCAATCGACTACGTAGAACTCGGGGGTGATGATGTTCCCGAAGAATGATGAAGATATGCGATTGCTTCCGTTCGGCTCGAAACCTTCAGTTTTTTATAAATCGCACTCAAATAATTTTTTACTGTACCCGTCGTTAAAAACAATTCAGAAGCGATAGCTTGATTCGACTTCCCTTGTTTCAATTGCATTACAATATTTCGTTCCTGTGCGGACAAACCATTCAGCATGTCATCAGTCTGCTCGATTGAATAAGGCTCGGAAATTTGTTTGGGTGATCCTTGTTCATGCTGTTCTGGAAAGTTAAGAGCCTGTACAAGACGTTTCTGAATACGACTGGGATAATTGATTCTCCCCTCTAAACAATCCTGAATCGTAGAGAGAAGCTTCTTAGTCTCAACCCCTTTAACTAAAAAGCCGTTAGCTCCATGCCGTATCGCTTCCCATATGTATTCTTCATCCTCGAATGTTGTAAGAACGAGCACTTTGGTATCCGGAAATTCCGTTTTGATTCGTTTTGTAGCTTCCAAACCATCTAACTTCGGCATATGGATGTCCATCAAAACCAGCTCAGGACGGTGCAATCGTACTTGCGCTATCGTTGCCAACCCATCACCCGTTGTAGCTGCAACTAAATATTCTTCCTCCATACTTAAAATAGCTGCCAAACCATCGCGAATTAAGGGCTGATCGTCTGCTATCACAATCGTTCTTTTAGACAATTTGCTCCCTCCGCTCTATCGTTTTCGTCTGAATAGGTATGCTTATGTCTAGTGCTACACCATCGGCAGCACGCTCGTTCAAAATCGTTAGTTCTCCGCCAATTTCCTTCACTCGCTCATTCATCGCTTTCAAACCAAAACCATGAACAAATTGCGATGGAACTTTTCCGTTATTGGATAAAATAAACCGGATCTGCCCATCACGATGAGTTAGCGAAAACTCAAAATGGGTACTGCAACCATGCCGAATACCATTAGTAAGGCCTTCTTGCAATGCCCGATAAATCGTTATTTCGACTATTGGCAGCAGTTCAGGCAATGCGGCATCAATCTCGCATGTAATTTCCACCTGAGTTTGTCTCTTCGTTTCATCGATCAGCTTAATAAGCTCAGGTATAAAAGGTTGATCTAGAACATTTTCATGCAGCAGCTGTACTGAGCTTCGCACATCATCCAAACCATTATGAATATATTCTTTCGTTCTATTGATCATATCTTTTGCAATCGCATAATTGTTTTTCTCAATCGCATGTACTGCTGTTTGCAGGCCGGCTAACGCTGATGTCAACGTGTGTCCAACGGAATCATGAATTTCACGGGATATTCTAGTCCGCTCTTGTAATTGTGTTTTCTTTGCTAACTCAATGGATGCGATTCGCAGCTGTTCATTGTCTTTGGCCAGCTGATTCTTTTGCTGAAAAGCAATTTTTGCAAGGAGGCTTATCCCAAAAATTGCAAAGTAGTCGATGATTCGAGGCAACATATAAGCTATTTCTTTAAAGGGCGGGAATTGGCGATAAACCAAAAGTCCTAGTACAAAACTAGCATAGCTCAACGTAGTAAAGATAATGGACAGTTTTCTGCTGTGATAAAAGCTAAATTCTCCAACGAGAATTAAAATATAAATTTGTGCAAAAAAGCTGTCCGACCCTATTGATATAACAGATGCCAAGATTAATTGAATAGATAAGCTCAATATGCCTATCCATCCTTCTAGGTTAATCTTTAGGATGTAATTTCGAATGAAGACGATTGCTATATACGTACATACCAGCAATAAAAGCAAAGCAGATAGCTTGCTCGTATGAAACAATAAGCAAATCGTCGCTCCTATTACAATGATGAACAAGATGTGAGTCATTTTGTTATTTAATTGTACATCCATAGTAATGCCCCCGAGTGGGATGATAGATTTACCATTTATTTTATCATAAACATGACTTAAGTCATATGTTCGAGGTAAAAGCAGTCGAAAAATGACGAAAAAGCGATTTTCTAATGATCTTCTTCATCTAGAATAAGCCTTTCGTATTATCTATAATGAGAAAAGTTGGATAAACAATTAGGATTAGCAATGTTTTTTTCTGCAGGTGAGAGTAAAAAAGTTCAAGGGAGACTTGTAGAAATGCTTGTGATAGTATGGAACGCAATCGGTTGTTTGCTTCTCATTTTAAGTGTGTTTTTCTCAATCCGCTTAATACTAGAAGGTAAGTATAAACAGTGAAACTCTCCTATGAAATTAAGAAACCGTCACATGAAGCGATATTTAATAATAATTACGATATAGAAAATGAAGATGTTAACGATTTTCTAATTCGAAGATTAGATTTTGTTATGCAAAGTTTTGCAACTCGTTATCGCCTTACACAGCGCGAATCAGAAATTCTCATCCTTTCCGTTGTATATGGTTTTACTAATCGCGAGATCTCCGAAAAATGCGTGATCAGTGAAAAGACGGTCAAAAATCATCTATCAAATCTAATGAACAAAATTGGCGCTCGATCCATGCGTAAACTATTTTCACTGCTGCTCTTCCATGCCTTATCCTCTTAAAAGCAATCCTCCTGCCATACGGCAGCCATTTAACCAATCCACAACCAATAGCGAAAATGTAGATGCCCTAACAACATGAAAAACCTACCATAAAGGTAGGTTTCATGTTACTGGAACAAATGTAAAATAGCCTGTGGATTTTGATTAGCCTGAGCGAGCATAGCTTGTGCCGTTTGATTCAGAATACGCGATTTGGTTAAATCCATCATTTCTTTTGCCATATCAGCATCACGTATTCGTGATTCTGCTGCGGTTAAATTTTCGGCATAATTTCCTAAGTTGTTCGCTGTGTGTTCTAATCGATTTTGCAATGCTCCATAAATCGTTCTATAGTTTGTAACTCTTGTTATGGCATGATCTGCTTGAGCTAGCGATTCACTAGGTATGGCCGGCGGTAAAATAGACATATTGGCAATACCCAATCCTTCCAGCTTCACACTGAAAAGGGGAATAATTATCGATTGATTTTCGTTTGCCCCGATTTGAATATCAAGTCGAGGCGGAATATAGTCAACATCCTTTATGTCCGTAGTAACCGTTTCAATAATTGAATCAATTTGACTTGTCGTTTTATTCGTTACGAGGTAAACATCTTTCTTAAAATTAAAATGATTTAGCACAATGCCAAATTCTAAAACAGCGCCATCATCAAGATCCGTCGTTCCCCATGTCGGAGTGATGAAATTGGGACCTAAGTTATCCGATTGCAAAATATCGCTTCCCGTTGTTAATGTATTAGGCTTAACGTAGCTTCCGCCATTCAGGAATGAAAAATCGTAATTCACAAGATCATTTGATAGTTCAAACACAGTCCCTGAACTCGGTATTTCCGTTTGATTAGCAGTAACGCCTGTGGGAACTCCGCTGGAGGACGAAATATTATATGATCCGTCGTATTCCGGCTTAAAACCAGCACTAAATTTGATTTGTTTATCATCTACACCGGAATTATTTTTAATTTTAAACTCTGCTTTAAAAGCCGACCCGTCCGTCGACATAATCTTTTCGATTTCAATACCATCTTTTTCATAAACAGCTGTAATCGCGCTCGAAGTTATAGTCGAACTCGTTAAAGTAAAGTTATCAAGGGTATGTGAGATACCGTCTATTTCCACAGTTATGAAACGATCTTCAAATCCACCAAAATCAGGGTACTGTCCAGCTGTCGTTCCACTTGGAATAAGCTCAGTCTGAAAAAACACATTGTTAATGGAAAGATGCTTAATATCAAGCTCTTTATATCTAGGATCGCTGACTAGTTCTCTTCCATAATAATAGGTACCTGTAGTTGTTGTCTCTGTATGGATATGTTCATTTTTTTCATAATTGTTATACCCCTCACGTCCATCAGGTGAAGTAATAGGCGTGACTGAAGCGTTAAAATTATTAACGTTACCGATTGTTGTATTCGTATTCGAAGATTGAGCGGTTACGGGAACTTCAGTCATACCAATTGGAAAAAAGGATGTTGTCCTTTCATTAATTATAGTCGTTGGAGGAAACGGTCCAGATGTATTTACTTTAATCGTATGACTTGAACGGTCGGCTAATATTTGATAGTCATCTCGTCCCAAAAGATTAATTGTATTGAATTCCGTTTGGGTAGCAATTTTATTTATTTCTTCTTTAAGCTGTTGAATTTCTTGGTCAATTTTCTGCTTGTCTTCAAACGTATTCGTATCATTCATACCTTGAATAATCAATTCTCTTTGTCGTTGAATAATATCCGTTATTTCCTGGTATCCGCTTTCAGCAGTCTGAATAAGTGATATCCCATTTTGTACGTTTTTATGTGCTTGATCTAACCCTCTGATTTGAGCTCTCATCTTCTCTGAAATGGCTAGTCCTGCTGCATCATCAGCTGCTCGATTAATGCGTAGACCCGAAGACAGCTTTTCCGATGCTTTAGACGTTTGGATATTATTTTTCTTTAAACTATTATGAGCGTTAATAGCAGATGGGTTATTATTAATTATCATTATGGCTTCTCCAGTTCGTTTATCAAGCGAAAGTTTAATTAGTTTACAGTTAAAACACAGACTTCGGAACTACTTATATCTACAATTCTAGACCAATGTACCCAAAACCTCCCAAACATTAAAATAAATTTCCTTAGGTGCTCATTTTTCTATAAACAAGCAAAAAACAAAAAAACGCTCGAAAATTCAAGCGTTTTACGATTATTTTATAGTGTACTTCAGCATAGTTGCTCTCGCGCGAAAGCATCACACCACTAAGCTCCTTCACTCATACGACTGCACAGGCTGGACTCCCTCATGACTTACCGTATCTATGACAGCTTGAAAAAGATTCGGCGGGTACTCCGCAATGCGGTGGCACAAGTACAAATACCATTCATGTCCATAAGTAAGATAAATCCTGATCGGATGTCCTGCTGCTTTCAGCTTGCTGCTCAAATCTGGACGAATGCCATACAGCATTTCAAACTCAGCATTAGAGCTTGATCCCACTCCTTGATTAAGAAGTTGTTCAATAATAGACTCATCATGGGTAGCGATCGATACACGATGTCCTTGGCGGAGCGCGCTCTCGACAAGTTCAACATAACGATCATTTAGCGCAGGAGTACGAGGTAACGAGTATTCACTGGATTCTTGATACGCGCCTTTGACGATGCGGATACGGCTAGGTGAGGATATAGCTGCCAAATCCTGCGGTGTTCTTTTCAAATGCGCCTGCAACGTAATGCCGACATTCGGATAAATAGAAGCTGCTCGCTCAAAAATAGACAGTATTCTGTCCGTCTTCGAGGACTCTTCCATACTAATGAATAGTTCAACACCAGCTTTCTGCGCCTGCTCAGCTAGATTCATAAGATTCGAATAAGCAAGCTCCTTATCCAGCGAGAGCCCGATATGTGATAGATCAAATGATACTCGTGCGGAGAGCTCATTTTGCCGAGCTTCATGGATGAGCGTCATCATTTCTGCAACTGCTGCCTCACATTCAGCGACATCAGCTGTATTCTCGCCGATATACTCGAGTGATACCGCGTATCCTTTGGAGGAAAGCTCGCTTGCTGCTTCAACTCCATCTTGCCTTGCTTCACCCGTTACATACCGAGCAGCTGCACGTCGCAGCATTTGGTTCAGCTCTGGCGTTTGCTCCACATATGACTTTAGGTCAGGACGACGAGCGATAGATTTGAGCGCTGCTGTAAATTGTTTTTCTAAGTCTGATCTGTAATGCATAATGGTTCAACCACTCCTTTATTCAAGTAAATCTAAGTTTACAAGCTAGGCAGGAAGCGGTATTGTATAAAATTGCTCCATTTCAAATAGACAAAGCATATTTTTGCGGCGTTGCCCCAACGATTTTGACAAATGCTTTCGAAAAGTGACTCTGGTCATAAAAGCCCACTTCTGCTGCAATTTCGGATATTGGTCGCTGCTTGGTCAATTCCAGCTTTGCATGATTGATTCTCAGCAAAATCTGATAAGCGTGCGGAGGCAGATGGCTCCATTTCTTAAATAGACGAACAAGATGAAATCTGCTGATACCCGCTTCATTCTCCAGCTGTTCCAACGTAACATTTTCGTCATAATGCGCATGCAGATACTCTTTTATCAGTTTGACGTACTTTTGATCCTGTTTACGCTGTGATTCATGTTCAAGATCTTCCGTATTCTGACTAACGAGTGCTTGTACCAGCTCAATTAAAGCCGTTTCGATTTCAAGCGGAGTACCTTTGCTAATAAGTGCCTCCATCGTCCGGTTTATTTGCAATCGACAAACATTATTTTTACCCTCTTCCAGCAAGTACGGGATATCAAGCTGGCCAAGCTCTGTATGATTAAGGCCTTGAAACCATTCGGGCTTGATGAAAAGCATCTTGTACTGCCACTCCATATCATCAAGAGGATGACAAGCATGCATCATTTTCGGCGGAAAACTAATGACCCTTCCCGCTTCAACTTGAAGCAGCGTTCCATCGCACCATGCGCTCGTTTCACCCTCATCTATAAGTCCAATCGAATATTCCTCATGAAAATGCTTTTGATAAGCAAGATCGCTCCTCATACATCGTTTTGCTTCCAAAAAAGGCAGCGAATCCTCGCGGTAAAAGGTCACAGTTGACATGCTTGTGCCCTCCTCTTAGGCTTCAACTTAACTATTCCATAAGCTTTAGTATATCATGATTCCAGTTAACCAATGGACATCCATATACACAAAAAAACACGCCCGAATTGGCGTGTTCTTCTTAGTAGCGAATGATGGAGTTTCACAATTGAATTTTTCTTAGTCCAGCTTAATTCCAAAACCGCTTCCTAGGTTGTTCCCAGCAACTAGAAATGCTTTCGCACTGCGCTGTAAGCTTGTTTCCTCGTCATAACTGTATGGGTTTGCACTTAATCGGTTGAATATTCTTTGCTCTGCTTCCCTTGAAGCCTCATCGATATCATAGATGTAAAAATGCTTTTGAAACTGCAATATATTGGAGCCATGACTTAAAATCTTATTTAAATTCGGATAAAGCAGCCACGAATGACAAATGTACACTGGAGATATTCCTCTAAAAAAAACTCTGGCTAATTCAAAGGACTCTTCTACGCCCTGTTGAGAAAGAGGTTCGCCTTGTGGAATATGTACATTAAGCACAATTTGATTTTTAAATATTTTTTGTCCTTCTACCTCTAAATCACGATCTATAGCAAAAGGCTGAAATTGCAATCTGCCCAATCGGAATAAACGAAGCTGAACATGCTCTTGCAGCCAATTGTATTCTTCAATCCCGTATTCATTGAAATCACGCTTGCAGGTTAAACACCAGATTTGAATATCAGAGAAGGTATCATAATAATATTGATCACTAATCCCTCGTATCTGGTACTCCTCATACGCATCTACAGCAAATCTAACAAATAAATACAATAACAATTTCCGATAACCTTTTGTTTGCTTTACCTTTTCAAAAAATGAATATCGATCTGAAAGAAAATGTTGTTTATATTGACTATACTCCTCTTCCTTCATAGGATACGCATATACTTGCCGCCGAGCAGCCTCGTTAAGCCTAATCCCCTCACAAAACTTTGTTATGTCCAAGACAATTCCACCTCTTTTTTCATCAAATCAGGTAAAAGATTTATTTATAGTCAATCTCCCCTGATTATATTGAAAAAATTGTACTCCTTGAATATTTTTTCATCAAGAGTAAAGTTTTGATCTATTCAATTAATTTTCCTTTTATCTTGTCAACCCATTTGTCCCCTCTCAAAGTCTACCGCTGCCAATAGTTATCGTCAAAGAGAGAGGGTCTATCCCGAAAGTAGCTGTAGCTACCTTTAGAACAGACCCTTTTCGCTAATGTGTATATACAGCAAGTAGAACCAAATATACTTCACACTCAAGCTCACCAATCGCTTCTATCCTGCATATATGCAGGGTAGAGGCTTGTATGCGATGCGGATAGGCGTCTATGTTGCACACCATACAACATAGAGACCGATTAGTTAGCTAACCATTGAAGTTTTCAACATTTTATTGCAAATATACAGGATAGGTGAGGTATACACGCTTATAAGGAATAAGTTACTGCATATGTGCAGGATAACAAGGTAGTTAACCACATGCTGGCCTTAAACTACCTCAAGATAAAACCTCTTACCGTTAGGTTGTCTGCTCATCTTGCACAAAATTTAACACCCGGTCATCCATATGAAAATGCTTTTGATAGGCAAGATCGCTCCTCATACATCGCTTTGCTTCCAAAAAAGGCAGCGAATCCTCGCGGTAAAAGGTCACAGTTGACATGCTTGTGTCCTCCTCTTAGGCTTAAACTTAACTATTCCATAAGCTTTAGTATATCATGATTCTAGTGAACCCATGGACATCCTTATACACAAAAAACACGCCCGAATTGGCGTGTTCCATCTTTATATGTTCACCTCGAATACTTCCTTCGCAACTTGAATCGCCGACACAGCTCGCGGCCATCCAGCGTAAAACGCCAGATGGGTCAACGCTTCGATCAGTTCTTCTTCGGTCAGACCGTTCTCTTTTGCAAGGCGGAGATGATAAGAGAGCTGTTCTGTAAGTCCACCGGCGACTAGCGCTGATATCGTAAGGAGACTGCGTTCCCGAAGCGATAATTGTTCTCTTCTCCACACGTCACCGAAGAGTACTTCTTCCGAATATCGCACGAAAGCAGGTGCAATATCCCCAAACGATTCTCGGGCAGTTGATTTGATTTTTTGATGCTTCATTCTTATGCCTCCCCTTAGTTGTCTGGACGTTCGATCATTTGTGCTACGCCGTTACCGAATGACCAGTCCTCGAATTCCGTATCGACCAGTACGACGAAAACGTCTTCTTTCCTCATGTTAAGCGTATTTGATAATCGTTCGGCTAACTTTGCGTAAAAGCTTTTTTTCTGCTCGGTGCTTCTTCCGGATTTGAGCGTAATTTGAATATAGAGCAGCCCGTCACTTCGCTCTATATTTAAGTAATTCCGGCTAAAATAAAACTCGCTTTCTTTGTGTGAATGGAAAACTTGAAAGCAATCATTCTCCGGCACGTTAAAATGCTGAATTAGTGCATTCATAATCGCCTGGCTTATGATGGGTAGCTGTTCTTTCCCATATTGGTTTTCCATGTAACTTACTCTGATGAATGGCATTTTATATCACTCCTTCAATGGGATAACTTAATTTTACTCCCCGCTAATTTATTTGTATAATTGAATAAAATGATATTTTAATTCAATTATACCGATGGAGATATGTGCTATGGACTTAAAGGAACTAATTACGTTTCGAACCATTATTCAAGAAGGAAACTTCACCAAAGCGGCCGCAAAATTGAATTACGCGCAGTCTACGATTACTAATCAAGTCCAGCGGCTGGAGAAGGAATTGGGCATCCAGCTATTTAAGCGAGGATGGGATGCAGAGTTAACCGCTTCTGGACAAATTTTTGCCGTGGAAATTGACAAGCTCATTCAACACTGGAACCATGTAACTGAGCAAGCAAAAGCTTTGCAAAGAGAGGAGATTGGCTCCCTGCGCGTCGGAGGACTAGCATCGATATTCGAGCATGTGCTGCCAAGCTCACTGCGGCAATTCCAGGAACTTAAACCAAAAGTATCATGTCACTTTGTCAGCGGGAACACCGACTCCTTGTCACGAGCGGTACTCCAGAACCAACTGGACTTTGCCATATGCGGAGAGCCTGCCGATTTTTCTTCATTTAGTTTTGAGCCTCTATATAACGAGAATATTTCCTTCATTGTAGCGAACAACCATCCCTTGGCTGAAAGAAACGGAATAATATCCTTTGAAGAACTGCTTAACTATCAAATGATCGTTGGAGGAAATACCTGCTTGTATTATCTGCGGTTAGCTAAGCAATATTCCCATTACACCGAAACCCCTTTTCTATATACGGTGAATCAAATTTCGGCTATTCCTTCATTCGTTCAGAGAATACCTTCCGTTGGAGCCGTTCTAGATTCAACAGCGTTACCCACGAATGTTGTGAAAATTCACGTTGAACTGAAGAATTCAACCATTCCAGTCGGTTTGCTGCAATTACGTAACACGGAGTATAATTCATCATCCAAAAATCTTTTCATGCAATATGTAAAAGAGGAACTGCAGCGAAACGAAGTGTATTGAGCTTTCGTTTAGCACCAAAAATAAGGTCAACCAGAAGCTATGATGGCATCTTTCTCTTTTGGGTCTGTTGATGCTCACTTAAGCAAATGGCGGGCAAGTGAATTTTGACGTATAATCGAGGCGGGTTATGGAGCTAAACACACATAGGTTCTTACAGTGTGCGAAACTGCTAGGTTTGTGGTCTGTAAGAACATATATGCACTTATAGAGTTGCTGAAGCGTATGGTCATGGCGGGAAATGGAGCAATAAGCACACATAGGTTCTTACAATGTGCGAAACGGCTAGGTTTGTGGTCTGTAAGAACATATATGCGCTTACAGGGTTGCTGAGGCATATGGTCAAGGCGGGAAATGGAGCAATAAGCACGCATAGGTTCTTACAGCGTGTGAAACGGCTAGGTTTGTGGTCTGTAAGAACATATATGCGCTTATAGAGTTGCTGAGGCGTATGGTCGAGGCGGGAAATGGAGCAATAAACACACATAGGTTCTTACAGTGTGCAAAACGGCTAGGTTTGTTGGAGGGTGCCCCTGAAGCTTATTGCTTTTGGAACACCCTCTGATTTACTTCATTGCTAAAGCCTAGGGTTAAAGCTAGATTTAGGTTATCTGCTCATCCTGCACAAAATTTAACACCCGGTCATCCACCGCTGCGGATTCCCCTAGATCAGGCTGGTCGCTAAGCGTGATTACAGGCTCAGTCAAGAAGCCATGCAGCTCAAAAAGAGCAATCTCGTTGCGTCCCTTCCGCATCAATGGCCCTGGGATATAAAGCGCACGCTGAGGTCCAATGTCCCAGTACCGTCCCAGATTAAAGCCATTAATCCATGCTACGCCTTTATTCCAACCATCAAATCTTAAAAAAGTGTCCCCGATCTCTTCTACCTCAAAGGAACCTTTGTAAAATGCAGGAGTTTCTACATGTAATTCATGAGCATTCGTTCTCTCGTAGCGGACAGATGATAGAGAGTCAGGACAAAGAGGAAGCGTCCGAATCGTCCAATTGTATAGAAATTGATTATCAAGGAGCACTCCTTCGGTAATCCCCTTCGGATCACGAAGTCGAGGACCGTAATTGATTCGCCCCATGTTCTCGACAAGGATATCGAGTCTTGCCCCATTTTCTGGGATGCTAATATCTAAGGGCTTAGGGTCCCAGCGCTCCACCACACCTAATAACTTGCCATCTAGAAATACTTGCGCTCGGTCACGAACCTCTTGAATATACAGCTTCTGCCCAGATCGAGGTCCTTTTACCCATGTCGAATACAAAATAAAACCGTACGCCTGATCGAATTTCTCCATAGGCTGTATGAATGTCGACTTTACTGGCTCTGATAATTGGTCCAAATTATCAAGCAGTGTCGCGCTCTCTGACAGTGTCACTTTGCCGTATGAATATTTAGGAATCGGCTGCGGCATCTCACAACCTGGCTCGATGCCGTGCTTAGCAAACACGCTGCGAACCGCCTCATACTTACTCGTCACATCCCCCCACTCACTCAGCGGTGCATCATAATCATAGCTAGTTACCGTAGGCTCATACGTTTTAATATGATTGGCGCCATTGTAAAATCCGAAATTCGTTCCGCCATGGAACATATAAAGATTAACCGATGAACCACTATCCAATATTTTATCCAGTTCTTCGGCCACTTCAGCTGCATCACGAACATGGTGAGGCTCCATCCAATGATCGAACCATCCATTCCAAAACTCCATAACCATAAGCGGTTCTGTTTCTCTATACTCCCGATACTTTCCGAACGATTCCGCAACTCGCGATCCAAAATTCACTGTTGCATGAACATCATCTATCGTGCCGCCGAGCAGCATCTCGTCAGTAGGCCCGTCAGAAGTGAAGAGCAGCACGTCTATCCCTCTTTGTACAAGCCCATCTCGAATATAGGTCAAATAGGAGGTATCATTGCCGTAGCTGCCATATTCATTTTCTACCTGTACCGCAAGAATCGGCCCACCCTTCGTAGAGAGCAGTGGAACAAGCTTAGGAATTAATACATCGTAATAAAGGTCTACCTTCGCCAAATAGGCACTATCCGAGCAGCGAAGCTGCATATCATTCTCTTTCAATAGCCATGCCGGCAATCCCCCAAATTCCCACTCCGCACAAATAAATGGGCTGGGACGAACAATCACGTGCAAGCCCAGTTGTCCCGCAAGCTCAATAAACTGGACGATGTCTGCCATTCCTTCAAATTGAAATTGACCTTCCTGCGGCTCATGCACATTCCAAGCAACATACGTTTCTACTGTATTAAATCCACATGCCTGCAATTTCTGCAAACGATCCATCCAATACTCTGGCACGATACGGAAATAGTGTACGGCACCCGACACAATACGATAAGGCTCCCCATGCAAATAATACTGCCCATTTCTAATCTCCAATTGACTCATGGTTTCCTCTCCCAACCTTTATAGTTTCCAATGCTAACATCGAATCTAATTGCTATTAAACACGGCAAAACGTTTTATTATTGGCCGCTCTACCGACTCAAGTACAGTTAAACGTATTCTGTCTGTGGAAATTGGTTGGAAGAAATCTATTTTTTTGTGCCCAATTGCGCTCCCACGGATCATTTCTATCCATTCATTACCGGCTTGAACCTCAATTTTATAGTCCCGTACCCGTTCTCCATAAGCGATATCTTCCATTGTGATGATATGGTCGATGACAAGTTTCCGAGGCAACACAAGCTCGATAACCTCTCCCTCGCCAAACAGCTCGGCAAGTGAATGATCAAACCTGCGACGAACCTCGTTTCCAAACGAAATAACCCGGTTCACATCTGCCTCCGGCATAAGCCCCCGGTTATCTGGCGTAACATTCAAAAGCAGTGTTGCACCATGGCCAACCGACCGATAATAGATATCCATTAATTGCTCCAAGGAAAGCAGCAGATGCTCCTCCTCAGGATGCCAGAACCATCGGTCCTTTCGAATAGGGACATCGCATTCTGCCGGTACCCAGCGAGGTGTTTCAGGCAGCCATTTCAGATCTCCTTCACTAAACATGCTTACCCGAGCAGATTCAGCTGTATTCCAGCAAGGATAAGGGGCAAGACCATCCTCATTCCCTACCCATCGGATCGTCGGTGCTCCCATATTAAACACCATGGCATCGGGCTGATGCTGCTTAATTAAGCTCATGATTCGTTTCCAGTCATACTCTCTTCCTTCTGAGCCCGCTCCATCGAACCAGATCTCAACGAGTGGACCATAACCCGTTAGCAATTCCTCCAGCTGACTAGCGTAGAAGAGATCATACGCTTCTGGATCGGAATAACATGGTTCATGTCTATCCCAAGGTGATAAATAAAGGCCAAAACCAATTCCTTCTTCCCGGCAGGCATCTGCACAATCCCTTACGATATCGCCTTTGCCCTCTCTCCAAGGACTAGAGGCAACCGAATAATCTGTCGTTGCGGTCGGCCAAAGACAGAAGCCGTCATGATGTTTTGCCGTAAGGACGAAGTATCGGAAGCCTGCAGCCTTTGCCGTACGCACCCACTGGCGGGCATCAAGCTGGGCCGGATTAAATAGAGAAGGCGAGTCATTTCCATCGCCCCATTCCTGATCACAAAACGTATTCATTCCAAAGTGACAAAACATTCCGAGTTCAAGATCCTGCCAACGACGCTGCTGCTCGGTTGGTACTGATAATGATGATGATGAGTTAGCCATGCTGCATCTCCCTTTCCTTGCACTCCTAAGTTGCCATTGATCCGACACAAGAAAAAGGAGCTTTGCAGCAGCCATGTCTAGACTGCTCAAAGCTCCTCAATTTCGGTTTCAATTCACTTAACTTTATTTTGTTTCTTTCTCATCAATGATTCTCGTCGCTTCTTTTACCATCCATGCTTGTACATCGTCAATGGAATCGCTGCTAAGCATGAACTTGCTAAAGCCATCTCCGATAACTTTGGTCAAATCAGCAGTACTTGTCGTTACCACTTGTGAAGCATCCAAATATTTAATTTCAGGGCCAAACAATGTGTTTTTAAGCGATTCAACATCATATTTATCAGCGTTTGCACCAATCAAGCGATCAAGTACGACGTTTTGGTCTGATTTTTTCCAGCCAGAGAATTCGTTTCTTGATTCCGAATCAGTTGTTGTCATAAAGCGCATTAATTTGAACGAAGCTTCTTTATGCTTGGAAGTCGCACCCATTACTAGATGCCCTCCACCTACAAAGTACTTACCGCCTTCATAATCTTTTGGCTGCGCATTCGCAGGAGGAAGCGGAACTGGAGCAAATGCCGTTTTGAAATCATGCGGATATTGCTCCGTATTTCCTGGGTCAGGAATCATAAAGCTTCCGGAAAGAATCATCGCAGCACTTTCACTGAAAAATTCAGTACGATAGTTAAGCTTCGATGCAAGAACATCCGCATAAGGCTTAGCCGATTTATCTACCGTTTCCATGTCTTTGCGCAGCTGGAAGAAGTATTTATACGTTGGATCAGCCAAGATCGTCGTTCCATCATCATAACGGAAAGGATCTTTCATCACCGTTTGGGCTGGAGCATTCATATACAATTCCCATGTATGGAAGTACGAACCGTACTGTTTATCCACGCCTTCGCCTTTGGTCAGCTTCTTGGAGTAATCACGGAAGTCATCCCATGTCCAACCGTATGTCGGCACTGGCAAGCCTGCTGCATCCAGGGCATCCTTATTCAATAGAATGAACTGGTAACCTGTAGACATCTGCATGCCGTAAGTTTTGTCGCCCACTTTTGGATTAACAAAATATTCATCCGCAGCAACGAGATTATTGGCAGCATAATATTCATCCAGCGGAGCTAGCGCGCCTCTAGTTGCTCTTTCGATAACCGCTGACGCGCTCGGAACGTTTACGACGTCGACCGCTTCACCCGAAGAGATTAGAAAATCAAGCTTTTTCAACATTTCCAAGGAATTACCCGGAACAAGAATGACATGCTCAACTTTAATATCCGGATTTTCTTTCTCAAATTCTTGCAGCATAGCTTTTGTACCAACCTCTTGAGCTGCACTGTCAAAATTGTAATACTTAATGGTCACTTGCTTGTCCGCCGTACCCTCAGACCCGGCAGCGTTTGAGCTTTTAGGCGAATTAGAATTACCTCCACATGCGCTTAGCACTGCAAAAGCCGCTAACAAAAGACAGATCGAAACTAAAAACTTGCGTTTACCCTTATGATTCATTTTTTTGCCCCCCTATTTAATAGCTGACTCATCTTCTTTCATCATCAGTATAAAGATTGGACGATTCATAGAAGAGTATAATTTTGAGGTAAAA
Organism: Paenibacillus sp. 01T431; assembly: GCF_056398625.1. Lineage (NCBI taxonomy): Bacteria > Bacillati > Bacillota > Bacilli > Caryophanales > Paenibacillaceae > Paenibacillus > Paenibacillus sp. 01T431. The sequence goes on along the minus strand of NZ_JBFTPT010000012.1, from coordinate 259,489 downwards.
TGATTACTTTTTTGACTTTTTTTCAAATATCACCCTTTGACTCCGCCAAGGGCAATTCCGTTAATTACTTGCTTCTGCAATATAATAAATATAATTAACAAAGGGATAATGGCTGACAGCGCGGCCATCATCATAATGGCATCATTCGTTGTATAATCATCCCTGAACAAGCTCATACCCAGCGGGATCGTATACAAATCTTTGGATTGCAGGAAAATAAGCGGATTCTGATAATCATTCCATGACCATATGAACTTTATAATAGCGACGGTAGCAAGCACCGGTTGGCAAAGCGGAATGATAATCGAGCGGAAAATCCTTAAATGGCCTGCTCCATCAATTCTCGCAGCTTCCATATACTCATCGCTGATGCCCGCCATGAACTGACGAAGCAGGAATGTGAAATAAATAGAAAACATCCCCATAAAAATAAGCGCAAAGTGACTATCATAAATACCCAGCCAGCGAACCAGCATAAACCGAGGAATTAGAGTGGCCTGATCCGGTATAATCATGAACGAAATCAGAGCCATAAAGACAAGGCCTCTCCCTCTAAACCGGAGTTTGGTAAATGCAAAAGCTGCCATAGTGGAAAAGAGCAATGTGAGACATGTGACTATTAAAGCTATTTTAATTGAGTTGAAATAAATATGAAGAAAGTTTACATTTCCCATCCAAACTGCTTTAAAATTGTACAACACATTAATATTTTTAGGAATCCACTCAATGGGAAAACGCATAACATCCTTTTCAAATTTAAACGCTGATGAAATCATCCATATGAATGGAACTAAGAAGAAAATAGATATGGCACCCATGATGATGGTAACAATTATTTTTGATATATTTTTTCTTATGATAAGCAAGCTGACCCCTCCCCCTTATAATGATTCTTCATTTCTGAATTTCCAGGTAACCGCAGTAATGACAGCAATAATCGCAAATAGCAGCCATGAGATTGAAGCCGCGTACCCCATGTTATAATTCACGAATCCTTCCTCATAAATCCGGAATACAATGACTGTAGAAGAATTGTCTGGTCCCCCTGCTGTCAAATAAGAGATAATATCGAATACTTTGAAAGAGCCAATCAACATCGTAATAAACAAGAAGAACGTTGTCGGACGAAGCAATGGAACCGTAATTTTGAGAAACTTGGTCATTGAAGTCGCACCGTCGATATCCGCCGCTTCATATAGTTCATTCGAAATACTTGTAAGACCGGCCAAATAAATAATAATCGTATAACCAAGCCCTGCCCAAGAAGTGATGATCGCAATGGCGATAAGTGAAGTTTTTGGATCCACCAGCCACTTAGGCGGGTTGGAAATGCCTAGATCCATCAAAAACTGATTAATCGGTCCTAGTGAAGGATGGAACAATGCGCTCCACACTGCCGCAACAGCAATAATGGATGAAATATAGGGAATGAAAAACACAACCTTAAAGTAATCCTTCCAAAACACCTTATTGTGAATGAGAACAGCAAGTACCAGCGATATAGCAATCGGAACCGGCACCGTTAGCACGGTATAAAGCAGATTGTTTTTCAACGCTTTAATGATGGTTGGATCATGAAACATTTTAATATAATTGTCGATACCGTTAAACTTAATGCCTCCTAGACCTGATAACAAGTCCCACGAAGTAAAGCTCAAATAAAGAGAAAACCCAAGTGCAAATACATTCAGCAATAACATACCTATGATTTCTGGGGCAAGAAACAGCCAGCCGATTAATGCTTCTTTCCGCCTCGGAGTCCAAAATTTTCTTGGCTTCTGTAGAATTTCAGGGTTTGTGATTGGTTTAGCAGCTTCCATTTCGTATCACCTCAACATTTATTAAGTTGATACTAATGATAATAGAAATCCACAGGACAAGAACGATGGATTATGACTTCGTAGGAGCAATATTTTGACTTTCCAAATCGCTTGTAATGAGTGAAAACACCTTAGAGTTATGAACAATGGGAACGACAAAAAAACCTGTACCCCGACATTATCGGAGGACAGGTTTCGATTGTGGCTGCAGTCTATTCATCTTACATAAGTGTTAATCGTATAATTTGCTTTATATTCACTTGGAGTCATGCCTATATACTTCTTAAATACTTTTGAAAAATAAGTTCTGTCCGAATATCCAAGTCCCATAGCTAAAGACTCGATGCTTTGGTTGGACGTTTTTAGCATTTTTGCAGCAATTTTCATTTTATACTGGTGAACAAAATCCGTGAAATTAACACCTGTCAGTCGTTTGAAATAGCGGGAAAAGTAGCTTGAATTCAAATACAAATGACGCGCCATGTCAATTGAGGTAATGTTTTCGGATAAATTTTTATCTAGATATTGTTGAATCACCTGCAGCTTCGGCTCCTGGATCACAGGTTCTAATCCCTTCTGCCGGTTTTTTGCAATGTGAATAAGCTTTCTCTCAATCAGTCCTGTTACATCGAGCAAAGTCCTTGCAGAAGACAGGTATATATAAATCCCCTCATCCGACTTCCATCTTGAGAACATTATATCAATGCTGCGAATGAGTGTTGATAAATCTTGAACCAGCTCACTTGGCTCGACTCTATTCTCTTCTGCATTTTTTCCAATATTTGCGACGATATTATGGATACTGTCAAAGTCGCCTTTCATAATCGCACGCTCAATATCTGATTTATAACAATCTAGAAAACCTAGCGGATAGGATAAAAACATGCTTTGTAAGAAGACATTCATATTCGTAACCGTAAACTCACTGCTTTTGTAAAACTCATTTTTATATTGAATCACCTGCTGATAGACGGCTCCAATGGATTGCAGCTCCATCTTATCTGTCACGGTGACTATATTAAGCTGCAATTTCAGAAACTGTAGACAAAGAGCCTGCAGCTCCTGCATATACTTTTTAAAATAAGGATAAGCATTGTTCGCCAAATTATTTCGGTAATTATACAAAATAACTAAATTGTCTTTTTCCAAAAATGGCGTTATTCCATCATACGAACCAGACAGCTCCACCGCGATATTGTGGATCGCATAAAAAATTAACGAAATATTGTTCTGAACGTACAGCGATTCGTAAGTTGAGAAATTAATATGGACTACACCCATCATAAAGAAAGGGTATCCCCATGAGATGCCTAGCTGAGCTGCATACCCCACAGTTGATGTGGGATTAACACCATCAATAACTCTTTGAAACAAGCCTTGCTTGAACAGCTCACTGTTATAGTTCGATACTTCATTGTCGATCTTTGTGACTTTCATTTTGAGCAATTGTATGGATTTTCCTAAGCTTTGCTCAAGCTGCTCCGCCGTTAATTGATCTTTAAGAAGATAATCATCCGCATTCAGCTTTACTGCCTGCTGTGCATAATGAAAATCCTCGTGGCAAGTCAAAAATATGACTCTAATATCCGGTTTCATCCGGCGGAAAATAGCTGCTAGCTCGATACCGCTTTTTTGCGGCAGTCCAATGTCGGTGATGACGATATCAGGCGACGTTTCTTCAAACATATGCAATGCCTTTGCACTTGAATAGGTAGCTCCCACTACGTGCAGCTGGAGTGACTCCCAATCGATCATTTGCTGCAAAACCCGAATCATAGGGACGTCATCATCAATTAACATTACTTTATACATCACCGTTTCACCCCTCCGAAGAATAAACATGCCGTTCAATAACAGGAAGATGAAGGAAGGCTGTTACCCCGCCCTGTGCATTTTCATATAGAGCTAACGCCGCCGTTGGACCAAATGTTAATCTTGACCTTTGAATCACATTAATCAAGCCGACCCTTTGATAAGAAGAGGATTGCTCTGAGCCGACGGAATGCAGATGATGGTTCAGTGCAGCTAACTGTTCTTCCTCTATACCGCTTCCGTTATCCTCTATTTCAATGACAATTCCGTTCTCTACTCTTCTTGCTTGGATCGAAATTTTGGCAGCAGGATTGTCTACCAAACCATGTACAATCGCATTTTCAATTAAAGGCTGCAGCATCAGCTTCGGAATTAGTAATTGTTCCAGCCCTGGTTCAAGCTCAACCGTAAGCTCAAGAACCATTTCATTTCTGATCTTCATAATATCGATGTAATGCCCGAGCAGCACGCACTCATCCTTCAATGAGGTCGGTTCATTTACCTTCAGATAGGCTCTAAGCAAGCTCATTAATGAATCGATGCTTTTGCTATGCAGAAGATCCTTGTGCAGGATGAGACTGCATTTGATTGAGTTCAATGTATTAATTAGAAAATGCGGCCGAATTTGCATGAACAAAGCCTCGAGCTCCATGACTCTCTTCAGCTCCTGTTCATGCTCAATATCATGGATAAGCCCCTTGAGCTGCTCCATCATCGTGTTCAACGAATGACCAAGCTCAGCGATATCGTCTTTGCCTTTCACTTCAAGCTTCACATCAAGGTTTCCCATCCCAAATTGCCTGACCGCACGCTGCAATTTTTGAATAGGCCTGTGCAATCTCCTTGCAATAAACATAGAAGATATGGAAAAAATAATAAAGAGGAAAATAACGCCTCCAATACCTAAATAGAAGGTTCTTGAAATTTCCCCCGTAAAGGTTTCCTTATTCGCTTCATAAACAAGCGTCCAGTCCGTTTTGTCTAACGTAACTTCAGAACGGAGAATATCTCTGCTTGCTGCTGCATCGTGCGATAGAAGCTCCGTGCTTCCAGCAATAAGCGTTCCCTCTGCATCAAAAAGCGATACTTTACCAAACTCAATGGGCTTTAGCACTTTCTCAAAGTATGACTCTGAAATACCAATAATCAGAACCGATAGATAGCGTTTGTCATCATTATCATGAATCACTCTTGCCATATAATAGGTCCCTTCCTTATCGGACTCTTCTTTTACCATACCGAGCCGTTGCAGCGTTTCCGGCCTTTTGAGATCAATTTTTTCATATAAATCGTCTAGGTTTCTATTAACTAAATTCAAATCATCCTCATTCGAAGAAATAATAAAGTCTTTTCTATTGACCAAATACATTCGAATGTTATTATTTAAGGGTTTCGATGTAATGAGCGAAAATACTCCCCTTATGTTCGTGAAATTTGTGTAATCCGCATACGTATTCAACCGTTCTGTATCCGCGAATTTTTTCAAATCTGACCGAACATTCGTATCATTAACTATGAAATGCGATGCGAATATAACATCATCAATCGTTGTTCCAATCTCTTCGATCATGACATTCAAGAAGTTGTCATTGCTCAGCTGAAGCTTCTCAACCATCGTCTCTTTAATAAGCACAAATGAGATAACAGATACAGTAATGATAGGAACAATAATAAATAGGAGAAATGACAGCTGAATTTTTTGATAATAGCTTAACCTAGACATATTTACCGCGCCTCTTTCAAGTTGCTTTCATGACTATTGCAGCAGGGTAGCTTATCGCCTTTTTTTGCGTTTCAGTCTTTATTTTATAACGGTAATCTCCTTGACCTTTTCTTTCAAGGATATCAACACCACTTCGCCAAAAATCTGTGTGCCATCAACCATGTATGAATCAATATGAGAGGATGGAGCCCTATGGCATACAACAATGATATATTGCTCTGTTGAATGCGGAATCACAATCCGGCATGCTTCTACGCTGTTGTCCTCTGCCAACTCACCAGTATATAGGTAGACTGGAACTTTTTCAACGATAGGTATGCTTGTTTCTCCCGCGCGTAAAGGGTAAAGAAGCTGCATCATCGATGTCGTACCTGAACCAGTTCTCTCGTAGGTCACATATTGGTTAGGCTCCACTAGATTATATTCATAAGAAATAACACCCTCACTCTGCTCAGCCTTAAGTCCAGCAGCCTGGATCGGAATAATACAAAGATTTGCATCATTCTCATTTGTCGTACGACAAATCCCCGTCTCCTGCGATAAGCTCAGTTGTCCAGGAGCAAAATGAAAAAACTGCTTAAACGTATGTTCATTCTGGCTTTTAAAGCAATCCACCACAAGCCAAAAATACGGTTTTACAAAGATGATGCTCCTGCTTGGGTAGACTGGATCATCCAAATGAATGTATCCATCGTGACTCCCGCTAACGTAATCAAAATTCAGCTCCGAAATCCACTCCGTGCCTGTTCTTGAAGCTATTCGCCCAAATTGCCATGTATCGATAACTTCCGTAAATTCAGTATCATCAACTACCGTTGTATTATGGGAGCTGCAATGTTTAAGCTGCTTCCGCAGCGGCGTATGATCAGAGTAGTTGTATCTCCCTAGATCCGTAAGCAGATCCTTGCCGTACGCATGAATATCGATATGAAGCATATCCGCGTGCCCATGTCCTCCTCCAAGAGGACCACAGCGGAAATAGAGATACAACGCTTGTTCTTCCCAGCCAGAGCGCATCACATAATGCCCTGAGTGTTCAAACGCATAAGATTGCTGCGGCGGTATTTGAACGGGGCAATCTTCATAATAGCGAATACCTTCAGGCCCGAAGTTCCAAGCTTGATCAAAATCGACCTTCTCCCATCCAGCAAACCGAAACATGGGATCTTTGAAAATAATCGCAGCAGCCGTCATAACTGACCGAATATCATTATTATCGCTATCACCAAGCATCACCTGTCTATGATCCGGTCTTGCCCAGTAGAGAGAGGCAGCAGCCATGCTCTTTACCGAACGAGTAAAACTAGCTTCCATGGTCATTTTATTTTTTTGAGCCAGAGTCATAATATCTAGGAAGCAGTTCAGCACCTCATGATGATATGTGGGGGACTGCTCCCAGTGAATGCCGTCCTTCATCACTTGCAGTCGCGACGTTTCTCTCAGCCTCTCATCCGTTAGCTGCTGCCAGTGAAGTCTTCGCTTAAATTCTGGAACGAATACGGACAATTGAAATAATCCACTCGTTTCAATAACTCCCCAGTTGCTAATATTACTCCAGCCTGTGAATGATAAAGCTAAATATTCCGCATGCTCATGGAGGGAGACTAACATCTTTGCAAATAGACGCGGCGTCATAACTTGGCTTTCAATTAAATAAGGCTGTGCCTTGATCCAGTTGCTGCAGCGTAGTCCCGCCTCAATAGAGCGCCAAGTTAACGTATTCCTAGTCTGTGCCGAAGGAACGGGATTTCGATCAATCCAATCCTCTAATTGTAGACAGAAGGTGCTCGCGTATTTCTCATCTCCAGTAAGCTGATAGGCTTGTCCAAGTGCAATCCAGTACCGGTGTCGATTAAGCATGTAGGCCCATTCCACATCACTATCTTGAATGTGATTCCAATCGATTAGCCGATCAAAGCTTACAGGAACACGGGTACGTTCCATATCCCACTGAAAGCGGAATAGGAAGGTTTGCGATACGACCTCATCAGCTGTTTGCAGCACTTCCTGCACTTCTTCTGAGCTATGTACATGAACATAGTCGCAAACCTGTTGTATTTCTTTCTTTTGCAAATACATCCTAGGAGATGCTCGCTCTATAAAATATTGCTTTAGCACCGCAAATGCATCATCAAGCTGATTCTGAAGGATGGCCTTCTTAACCACTTCTAACCCTTCATAATCTAGGTTTAATAGGTCAAATAGGCGCTCTTCATACTGAGCTTGGTTATTTGCCTTCATACCAATAACCTCCGATACCCTTCTCAAGCCTCATCAGCGCTTCCAGATAGTAATAATCTCCCCAGATCATATAGTCATCTGGCGACAATCCTCCGTGCACATAATATGATCCATGCTTAAGCAGTCCCTCTGCGTCTTTTTCCCCAATTGTCGCGTATTTCTGAACGAGTGAGGTCATTGATTTCTCAAGATGTTCTTGGAAATAGAGACGTTCAGGGTCTTGCTGCTCCATGAGGGATAGGAGCTCTAATAATCCCGCAGCTACAATCGCAGAGGCCGAGCTGTCTCTGTAAGTATCTCTCTCAATGGGAGCATTGAAGTCCCAGTAGGCTACATGGTCGTCTGGCAAGTGCTCAAGGAAATAACGGGCAAGTCGCTTTGAAGCTTCGAGGAACTTTTTATCCTTCGTGTAGCGATAAGAGAGTGCGAATCCATATACCCCCCACGCTTGTCCCCTTGTCCAAGTTGAACCATTCGTATACCCTTGATGCGTCGCCCCTCCGATCGGTTCACCCGTTTCTGGATGAAAGAAGAACGTATGATAGGAGCTGTCATCCCCTCTTACTAGGTAACGCCTTGATTTTTCTGCTTGTATACGAGCTGCTTCCATATAGGATGGATTTCCTGTCTGCTCGCTCGCCCAATACAGCAGTGGAAGGTTTAACAGACAATCGATGATAATCCGGCCGCCCTCTTTAGCATCTCCCTTTTGTCCCCAAGCTTGAATATAGCCGCCAGGTTCACACCATCGGTTCATAAGCAAATCAGCTGCTTGCAGCGTTAATTGTCGGGCTGCTTCATCCTTCTCCACGATCCATTGTGCTTTGGAGGAGAGGGAGTATAAAAAACCGATATCATGATGATCGAGCACAACGTGATCCTTCAAACGTTGATGAAAACTTGTAACCGTCTGATCCGCCGCATTCCGAAACCGTTCGTCTTGTGTATATTCGTAGCATAACCACAGCATCCCGCTCCAAAAGCCATTGGTCCAATCATTATTTTCATTCAATTCATAGGTTCCATTGCTGCTGACATGAGGGAATTTCCCCTCAAATCTTTCTATATTTTTTAGCGTCTTTGCAATAGCATCATCAATAGCCGTTTTCCACACGATGCAAGGCCCCCTTCATCCAACATTTTATTAGTTACGCTCAATCATAACGAAAGAATGATCGTCTAATGAGAATGAATTTTTGCAGGAATGTGCATTATTTTGACTTTTTTCAAGAACTTCGTTTGATCCATGATTAAAATACAAAAAGAGGTTTTCCAAGCCTCGTTTAAGACTTGGAAGCCTCTTTTGATGTTAGTCTCACGTGTATGGAGACTCCGTCTGCCCATCCAGCCAACAATAGGTGTCACTCTGTTGCGGGCTTAACAACATACATGGTTCCGGGTGGCATCACAAATTGATAGGTGCAATCCACCCATTCAGCTCGTATAAGTTTATTTTCCAGATCACGAATTTCAAGTTGTACCTTGCTATAAATAGCAAGCTTCCCGCCGATCTCAGTACGAATCTTGGCTTCCATCAGCTTTCCATCCAACCATTCGATATCAACCGTGAACCCGCCCATTGCCCTCAAGCCTGTAATACTGCCTGATGACCATGCGGGAGGAAGTGCGGGCAGCAAAAGCAGCTCGCCTCCGTGCGATTGCAGCAGCATTTCTTGAATTGCCGCTGCCCCTCCAAAATTAGCGTCAATCTGAAATGGCGGATGATCTCCAAATAAATTAGGATGAACGGCTTTGCGCAACAAATCTTGCAAGCTGTTATGGGATTTATCGCGATCACCTAACCTCGCCCAAAAATTCGCAATCCAGGCCTGACTCCATCCCGTATGACCGCCTCCATGCGCCAATCTCCGCTCGAGGGTACGCCGAGCGCCTTCTCCTAATTCCGGCATTCGATGAGCCAAAATTTGCTCACCCGGATGAAGAGCAAATAGATGTGAAATGTGGCGATGTCCAGGCTCAGCTTCCTCATAGTCGACAGCCCATTCCATAATCTGACCGTACTGGCCAATCTCCGGCTTAGGGAGTCTGCTCCGAGCTTCCTTCCAGTGCACTTGAAGCAGTGGATCAAGATCAACAATTTTTGCTGACTCTATACAGGCTGTAAATAACGCGTACAAAATCTGAGAGTCCATCGAAGGACCAACGCATAACGACCCGATTGCACCGCTTTCTGATACATAACTGTTCTCTGGAGAAAGGGATGGTGCGGTTATAAGCCTGCCTTTATCATCCTCGATCAGATAATCGAGGAAAAATAGCGAGGCCTCCTTCAGCACTGGATAAGCTCGTTCACGTAGAAACGATACGTTACTGTTGTATCTGTAATGCTCCCATAAATGAAGGGCAAGCCACGCACCTCCTGATGGCCAAAAAATTGCTGGCGCCCACGCGCAAAATATCCCTGTTTCCGCCCACAGATTGGTTACAGAATGTGCTACAAAACCTCTTGCACCGTATAATTTGCGTGCCGTTTCTCGTCCGTTAACCACCAGCCGATCAATGAGATCGAACAGCGGCTCATGACATTCAGCCAAATTACCCGCTTCCGCGATCCAGTAATTCATTTGCAAATTGATATTCAGATGGAAGTCTGATTCCCAAGGAGGTGTGAAGCTTTCATTCCATATTCCCTGTAGATTAGCCGGCAGGCTGCCGGGTCTTGAGCTTGCCATTAGCAAATAACGTCCGTAATGATAGAACAACGCTTCAAGACCTAAATCTATATCACCCTGCTGATAATGCAACAGCCGCTCAGAGGTAGTTTTTTTTTCAAGCTCAAGATTATTCTCATCAGCAGAGCCTAATGTTAGTGAAACTCTATCGAATAAACGACTATGGTTTTGAACATGCCTATTCCTAAGCTCTGCATATGGCAAAGAAGCTGCCTGCTCCACCTGTTTGAGCGCCTCTATGCACGGATCAATGCACCTAAACGAGGTCTGTGCGGCTAATATTAAAGTAACTGAACTCGCATGACGGATATCTAAATAGTTCCCAACCGTCTGTATCTTGCCCCCATCCACGACTGCTCGTAATACAGCTGCGTAATGAACGCCACCTGGCCCACATTGTCCTTTCATTGTCAGAGTACCATCTGCCTCACTGCCAACTTCCCCCTCAAATGGCCTTCGACTCAAACGGGCAGTTAAAGTAAGAGCAGCCTGCTGCGAAGCAGTCAGACGGATAATGAATACTTGGTCTGCTGCACTAGAGAAGACCTCCCGCCGATAGTGCATAGTTTCAGACTTATACTCAATAAAGTTGATTCCAGAATGAAGATTCAACTCTCGCTGATAATCCGAAGCGTTGTGATGACCTTCCATCTTAATGGTTAAATCACCAAGCGGATGATACGGGCCAAAATAATGTGGCGCATTGGTCATATGCAGCAACGCTAATCTTTCTGCTTCCTGCGGTTCTCCTTCCAGCAATAAGCTTCTAATTTCCTGCAGCTTTCCAATGGATGCTGGATTATCATTGCCTATCGGTCCTCCATACCAGATGGAGTCTTCATTTAATTGAATTCTCTCGGATTGAATCCCACCGAATACCATGCCGCCCAAGCGTCCATTGCCGATTGGAAATGCCTCAGTCCAAACATTAGCAGGCCGTTTCTCTATCAATCTGTCATTGTTAATCCCCATATTTTCTCACTCCAAATTAGTCCTTTAGAACGCTATGCTGGTAACTAAAATATCTAGCAATTTATTATCCAAGGAACTTAAAACGTTAATAATGCTGAAATATACAACAGTCATCATTCCACTATAGAGCAAACAAGGACAATTCAAAGGAGCGATACTGACTTTGGGCAAGTAAGATTTTGACTATTTGACTGTCTGAATCTTTATGTCAATGCAATTCAATTCCTTGCTTTGTTTTAAATACTACAGTGCCTTTTCAAACATCATCTTTTTTTGTTTAGTGGCAGCGGTTCTGCCTTCGATTTTCGCGGAGGAGGTGGAGAAAAAAAAGGGGATAAGCGTAGAAATCATTGATTTTTCAGACTCATGGAGGACCAATGTATTTTCAACACAATGAAAACATGTCGAAGGACTCCAAAAAGCACTGGATTTTTAATAACAAAAAGCCCCCGCCACCTTCCGTTCCTTCGACGGTCAGCCATGCGCGAGCTATGTCATAAGAAAATTCTTCTATTCCTTATTTTAAGTTTGAAGATTGCTATTTCAATTGACTTTAGCAGAAGCTAATTCAATTGAAATACCATCGCAAGACCCACCGTCTCGGGCGTCTTCGCTCCTAAAGCAGGATTTCAAGCCCTGTGCTACTTAAATAACATCGTATCAATCATATCGTTTCCAAAACGTGGTGCAAAAGAATTCAGCAATCCTTTTCATATCCCGCCCAACTTTGTACCTTGCAACAGCTGACGTTTCGTCCATTCGTTGGCGACGATCGCATCACCGTCCACGGACAACTGCTCATACAGCCGTCTCCTAAGCACGGTAAGCAGCTCTGCGTTCTCTGACTTCCCACTCACATTAACCAGTTCTCCAGGATCATTACCCATGTCATACAGCTCATCTACGTCTGTTAAATTCCAAACGTACTTCCATTCTGCCGTGCGAATCATCCGCTGCGTGTAAAGTCCGAACTGTTGGCCGTTATAAGTGGATACAACGGCATCCCGCCAATCGGCAGGCTCCTCCCCAGYCAGCAGTGGCACAAGTGAGCGCCCCTGCAAATCCCCAGGCTCACAAGTTTGCAGATTGAGAAGCTCCAAAAGCGTCGGCGGCAAATCTAGAAAATTATAAACAAATCGGTCACATCGTCCGCCCACTTCTACGTCCCCGACGACGCCCGGCATCCGAATGATCAGCGGCACCCGAACAACATCGTCGTACATGATGTAGTGCTTATCCATCATACCGTGGGAACCGCACATGTCACCGTGATCTGCAGTAAAGATCACAATGGTGTTATCCGCCATACCTAACCGATCCAGCGTCCCCAACACTCGTCCAATTGCATCGTCGAGCTGACTAATGATGGCGTAATAACGGGCAACGATCGGCGCCCAGTCCTGCCAATCATAATCGGCAACGCCCCAGCTCTCCAGCTGCTGGCGCTGAATGTACGGCTTTCCGGCAAAGGTATCGCGGAAGCCTGCCCACTCCGGGATGTCCGCAGCATCATACATCTCTGCAAAAGGAAGCGAAGGTCGGCAAGGCAAGTGGGGATCGCTGAAGTGCAGCGCCATATGCCATGGTCGACCATCGCCTTGCAGCCGCTCCAGCGTCTCACTTGCACGCGCGGCGAACCAATGCGTCTCTGCGTCCTCTAGCGGGAGCGGACTCTGTTCGCCGAAGAAGCCATTCTCGTATCGGACGTCCGGATGCTTTTGCGAGATAAAGTCATGATATTCAGCTTCGCTGACATATGAATCGAAACCATAAGCCGCAGGTCCGTGCACCGGATTGACTCCCCATTTGCCCAAATATGCGGTTGCATAACCGCTCTCCGCAAGTGCTCTCGTCCATGTATAGTCCTCCGGCGGCAGTGCAGCCACAGGCAGCGCCCCGCTGTAATTCCATAAAGCGCCAAATGTTTCCGGCCTCCTGCCGCGCAGGAGCGACTGCCTTGCCGGTGCACATACCGGCAGTACGGAATAAGCGTGGGAGAAGGAGACTCCTTGTTCAGACAGACGGTCAATGTGTGGTGTGCGAACGGGATATTTACCGCTGAAGCCCACGCAATCCTCTCGTAATTGGTCTGCCGTAATCAGCAGTACGTTAGGCCTCCACTCTTTCATCGAGTGTGGCATGCGCGCTCAGCTCCTTTCCTTCTCGCACACCCTTTGTACCGGTCCGATATTCGCGCGGCGAGCAGCCGGCATAACGAACGAACAGTCGGCTAAAAAACGATGGATCGTCGTAGCCGACCATGGTCGCGATGTAGATGACCTTCTGGTCGGACTCCAGCAGCATCCGCTTCGCCCGTTCAATACGAATTTCGTGCAGCAGGTCGAATACGCTTTTCCCAAACTCCTCGCGCACCAACCGATTCAGCTGCCTTGTGCTGACATTAAACAGGCCGGACAACGCTTGAAGCGTAATTTTTTTGTCAAAATGGCGTTCGAGATAACCGGAAATCCGTCTAGCCATCATCACTCGTTCCGATTGCCGCGGGGATTTATGAATACGATGGCTTTGCATATAGGCGTAATAGCGAGACAGCAGAACGAGCAGCTCCACCATCTGCAGGCGAATCAACGTCGTGTGGCCGGGGCCGCGGCTGTTGAGCTCACGGATCATATTCTCCAGCAGCGCCAGCACGGACGACGCCTCTTGCCCGTTCAGATTCAAATAATGGTTGAAACGGACATCCTGCTTCAGGAAGGGATGCACGTAAAAGTAGTCCATCGATGCCGTTATTTCCAGCTCCTGAAGCAGCGCATCGGGAATAAAGGACGGCATAAACAAACAGTTGATGATTTCCATACTCCCGCCACTCTCTACGGAATAAGCATGCGTCTCGCCGGGATTGATAATAAACACATCACCCGCATGAATATTGTAGTGGTTGCCTTGGAAGATATGAACGCCCTGTCCATGCACCACAAAGACGAGCTCAATGAACTCGTGACCGTGTTCAGAGACAGACGCTTGCACCATCCGATTGATCCAGAACGGGAATTCATCCTTCATGTAACTATTGCTTCCCAGTATATGCCCCATCCTTCATCCCCTCGGTTCGTAATCGGATCAAGATCCGATGGTCTGTTCATGCAGCCCGTCTGTCGCTTGATCAAATCGTTCACGGCGCGGATCCTGAAACCATTCGTCCCACGTCATCCCTGACTCCGCCAAAATCTGCTCAATGCGTCTGCGGAACGGAAGTCCCGCCTCCCGAAGCTGCCGATCCTTCGGATCTTCGCGTCCCCCCAGCTTCGCCTCCACCCAACTATCCAGCTGCCGTTCCAGCTGATCGGCGAGCTCTGGCTCCCGCTCCGCAAGATTTACCGTCTCTTCTGGATCGGCATCCAGATCATACAGCTCTCTAGGCGGTCTAGTAAAAGGCCCCGCGTCGTACGTGCGAATAAACTTGTAGCGCTCCGTCCGTATGCCGCGTGCCGCTTGCCACGCGCATTCACTAAGGTAGACAGCATCGTGCGTTCCGTCAGCCAAGTTGAGAATAGAAGGCCATAAGCTTCGGCCGTCCATGCCTGGTGGGTCTGCAACTTTCATATGCTCGATACCTTCTGGCTTCTCGCTGCGTATCGCTTCCAGTATTGTCGGCATGAGGTCAACCTGCTGCACGAGACCTTGCACCCTGCGCCCCTCTGGGATACGACCCGGCCATCGCATAATAATCGGCACATGGACAGTCGGCTCGTATAAGCCGCAGTGATCCCAGTAGATGTCGTGCTCCGTCAGACTTTCGCCATGATCTCCGAATAGAATGAGCAGCGTATCCTCTTTGATACCTAACTTCTCCAGATGAGCGTCGAGTTCCTTCAAACGATCGTCAAGATAGCGGATTTCTGCATCATATAGCGCGTCGTAGTAAGCGCTGTCGGTCACTGGGCCAACGAGATCGTAATGGTGGTGCTTAAAGAAAGGATAGGCGGAATGATTGTAAGCCGGTTCCATGCTTCGGTTGTTCGGATCATACGGATCACGCCCCGCTTCATAAAAGTCTGGAATATAGGATTCCGGCGGCAAATAAGGCGTATGAGCATCCCAGTAATGAAGAAACAAAAAGAACGATTCATCCTTATGCTCCGCCAGCCATGGCATAGCTAGATCGTTGACCGTTCGGCCGTCGATCCAGCGATTGCCGCCAACGCTGTTCGTATAGTAGCGATAGCCGCGGGCAAACCATTCCTTAAGCTGGTACAAATTGTCCACCGCCGATGTCGTGAAGCCCGCGCCGCGCAGCAGGTTTGGCAGCCACGGTGTCGATTTGGGCAGATGCGTCAGCTCTGAGCCATGGGAGACAATCCCTGTCGTGAGCCCTACTTTGCCTGTAAAAATGCCGGTATGCGCCACTTCGGTTGGAATGTCTGCGGCATAAGCTCGCTCGAACAGCACACCTTGCTCGGCAATCTGGTCCAAATATGGGCTTGTCGGCTTCGAATAGCCGTACCCGCTCAGCCTTGATGCACGAAGCGTATCCAGCGATATCAGTATGATCTTCATTGTATGTCTCCTTCGGGTAGTCCGGTATTCCGGTCCTTATTCACCTCTTGGGTTATGCTCGCTGCGCCGCATGCTTGAACCTCATATTGGCATGCAGCCAGCCCATTACGGCTTCGCCGTTATTCTGCAATGAAGCAGAAGCCGTGTCGATTATGATGTCGGGCGAGTGCGGTACCTCGAATGGATCGGAAACGCCTGTAAAATGGTGCAATTCCCCGTTTCTCGCTTTAGCATACAAGCCTTTCACATCACGGCGCTCGCACTCCCCGAGCGGGCACTGCACATAAACTTCCACAAATCCGGGCAGCTGCGAACGGGCATAGTCCCGCATTTCCTCATAAGGTGTGATGGCAGAGACGAGCACATCTACGCTATTGCGAGAGAGAAGCTTAGCGACGTAGACGATTCGTTTTATATTTTCCAATCGATCCTCCCGTGCGAATCCAAGTCCTTTACAAATCGTTTCTCTAAGCTCATCGCCATCAAGCAGCTCCACGTGCCGCCCTTCCCGCAGCAGCTCTGCTGCAATATGCCTGGCCGTTGTCGTCTTGCCTGCTCCCGACAAGCCCATGAACCATATAACCGAGCCATGTTGTTTATCCATGTTGTCCTCTCCTCTCGCCAAGTTCGGTCGCTTATCCGATTGCAGGTATGTCAATGGGCATCCCACCGGATTGATGCGAACGAATTGCGGCTTCAATAACTTCCTGTGCGGCAAGCGCATCCGCTCCTGACGCCTCGATCTTCTCCGGCGCATCGCCTGCTTTGACCTGCTCGATGAATCGATTGATTCGATGGGTAAACGTATCATTGAAGCCCTGCATCCCGCCAAACAGCGAGTTGCGTACAACGAGCAGCTCGTCGGAGTGATGCGGATAATACGTCATGCTTTCATACACATTGTCGATAACAAACCGGCCTTCATTACCTGCGACTTCGCAATATTCAATGGGATGCCGCATCGACATGTCGTAGCTGCCGGTCAAGTGGCCAACCGCGCCGGATGCAAACGTCACATTGACGGATGCGGTCGACCAGCTCTGCCTTCCCGGCGCCTTGGTCATGAACGCTTGAACCCGCTTAATATCACCGGCAAAATACCGCATGACATCGATGGAGTGAGGATGCAGAGCACGCATGTGCAGCCATTCCGTATCCTCCTGCGGGTTCTGAATCGTTAGCCTCATATTGACAAAGAGAAGAGAGCCTAGCTTGCCAGCTTCCACCAGCTCTTTCGCTTTGTAAGCAGCCGGCGTAAATCGATGATTCAAATTACAAGCGAGCCGGACGCCCCGTTCCCTGGCGGCAGCAACCAGCGTCCTCGCTTCCTCGATCCGATTAGAAATCGGCTTTTCTACATGGACGTCCTTGCCAGCATCGATCGCAATCATCGCGGGTTCAAAATGGTGACTGCCCTTCTCAACCCCCGCTGTCGCTACGACGACTAGATCGATCTGTTCTTTAGCCAGCAGCTCTCTCAGGTCGGTATACGCAGGAACGCCATGTTCAAGACCAGCTGCCTCCGCGCGTTCTGGCATCAGATCACAGACAGCCGCAAGCTCCGTATCTGGATGCTGCCGATAAGCACGGCAATGGATTTTCCCAATATGATTGACACCAACGACAGCAACCCGAATCATTTGGATGCCGCCTCCTCCTTGGATTGAAGGGAGCGCGCGCCAATAATATTGCCGATATGCAGTGACTCGTATGCCTGCTCAGACGAGGTGAACGTCTGGCCTTTGCCATGCCAATTCAGATTCGTATAGATCGGATTCGTACGACCCGTCTGCTCTTCACGTTTTGCAATATGGTCCTCCATCCGCTTCGTAAGCAGTGCAACGACTTCCGGCTGCAGTTCCGCCACATTGTTGTTTTCTTCTGGATCTTGGATCAGATTGTACAGCTCTACCTCCGGCTTAAAATGGAAGTCCGGCTCAAGCGATCGGATCAGCTTCCATTCCGGTGTGCGCCAGCCGTGCTTGCGCATCCACGTGCATTCCGTCAGATACAGCTCGCTTATCCGCTCTGAATCTTCGCTCGCAACCGGCTCAAGCAGGCTGCGGCCGTCGAAGGAAATGCCGCTGTCGATGCCAATCAACTGCAGCAGCGTCGGCATAATATCCGAGATGACCGACACATCCTGAGCCCGTTTTCCCGCAGGCAAACGCCCCGGAAACTTAATAATAAGCGGCACAACAAGCGTACAGTCATATAGGCCGTGATGATCAAAATAACAATCGTGCTCATACAGCGTCTCGCCGTGATCCGACGTGATAACGACAAGTGTCTCTTCCTCTAAGCCCAGCGCGTTCAGCTTCTCAAAGATACCTTGGATACAAGCATCCATATAAGCGATTGCTCCATCATATTGGGCACCAACATAAGCTTCATCCGTGACGCCTTCTGGAATCCATGACTTTAAGAAGTCGGCGAACGGCTTGAAATTATAAACCGGCTCCATGGAATCGTTGGCTGGGTCCTTTTCGTCCTTGCCGTAGAACATCCGCTCGAACGGCGCAGGCGGCAAATACGGTGAATGCGGATCCATATGCCGCATGAACAGCAGAAACGGCTTATCTTCTGCCGCCAGCCGCTCCAGCTCTGGAATAGCGACATCGTTTAGATTTTGCGCCTTAGGCGTACGTCCCGACTCGTCAGGCACCCAAGATTCATAATCGAGATATGTTTGGAAACCGCGCGATGATGGATTGCCAGAGAAGCCGACACATGATGTGTTATAGCCGTTCTCCGCAAGCAGCTCAGGCAGCGTCTTCACGTGACTGCCAAGCGGTCCTTCGTGGCGCAGCGCCACAACGTCGGTTCCGAACACATCCATACCCGTCAGCATCGATGCATAAGCCGGCGTTGTCGGAATGCCCGGGCTGAAATGGTTCTCATATAGAACGCCCTCGGCAGCAATTTTATCCAGATGCGGAGTAGTCAGCCTCGAATAACCATACGCACTCATATGATCCCGACGAAGGCTATCTATGCCGAACAGTAGAATATTTGGTTTCTTATTAGTCATTTTGAAATCCTCCTTTTGGATGAAGATAATGCATTTATCGCGCGTTCAGCTGTTTAAGAACCGCATTTAGATAGCCGTACGACTCAGCGGCTACGATGGATACCTGCGCAAGCGTATGCTCAGGTGAAGCACCAATGACCTCAACGACGACCGGTCCGTCGTAACCTCCATCCAC
Organism: Paenibacillus sp. 01T431; assembly: GCF_056398625.1. NCBI lineage: Bacteria > Bacillati > Bacillota > Bacilli > Caryophanales > Paenibacillaceae > Paenibacillus > Paenibacillus sp. 01T431. The sequence goes on along the minus strand of NZ_JBFTPT010000012.1, from coordinate 240,504 downwards.
CATCGCTTTGCAGTAGCCATATAGATCGATGTCGCCCCGTCCGCACGCCTGAAGCATGATCGGTCCAGGTCCCTGCTCCCGTCCTTTGCAGTCACGGATATGAACATGCTTTACGCGACTAAGCACAGCGGGCAGCGCCTTCTCCGCATTTTCGCCGGCACGGTGGATATGGCTCGGGTCCATGTCGATGCCGAACGCTGGGGAGATGATCGACTCCATCGCCCGCAGCGTGGTCGGCGTATTGTGAATGGCATTGCCGACATGAGCTTTGACGCAGAGCGTGATGCCAAACGAAGCCGCTCTCTCTGCCATCCGCGCAAGCATCTCGATAGATGCCTGCAGGTCTTCTTCGACTCCCAGCTTTCCGCCAGGACCAACGTTTACGATTGGAATACCAATTTCAGCGGCAGCTTCGAACGCTGGGAGCAGCCGCTCCTCATTGAGCGATGCCACCTCAGTCGATAGAAACGTTAGGCCGTTTTCCTGCACAATCGCCTGCAGCTCACTCTTCTGCTGCTTCCAGCGGCTGAGATCCAGATGCTCGCACATGCCTTGAATAGCGGCAATCTCTACACCATCGTAGCCGCATGCCGCAATATGCTTCGCCGCTTCAGCGAAGTCGAACTCTTTGAACAGTACGGAATTGACACCCAGTTTAATCATGAATGAGCCCTCCTGAATAATGGATTAGTAAAACATGTATTAGTTCATGTTCCTGCAATACCTACATAGAAATCGCAAGCAACAAAGTAGCTATCTTACTGAGATTATTTCAGATAAAACGGATCACCGTGCAGCGGCGGCAGCGGCTGAGGACGAACGACCTCTCCCCCACGTTCATACGATTCCTGTACGGCATGCACATACTCCAGCACAGCAAGCGCATCGCGTCCGCTGGCGCGCAGCGCATCCGGAGACACCTTGTTGTCAACATCCTCCAGAAATGCATGCAGACGATGGTTGAATGTCCGGTTGAAATCATTTGTTCCGAAATCCGTCACTTCAGGCTCAATCGGAACGCTGATCGCTGGAATGCCTTTGTCCGCTTTCCAGAACGATACTTTCTCGACGCAGTTCTCAATGGTGAATGTCCCCTTCGAGCCCCCAACCTCAAGACTCCACCAGCCGCCTAGTCCATAGACCGCATCGCCGCGCTGACTCAATAGGTAGCCAACTGCACCGTTTGCAAACTTCATATGGATACTGTTGATGGACACCATAACATCGCCTGCGCTCCGGCGGAAGCCTGGACGGTCGGAGAATGTCTGGATGTGCGTAATATCACCGCAGAAATGGCGCATAACACTGAATGGGTGGGTCAGGAACGCCCGCATATGGAAGTAAGGGTGACCTTTCACTTTATCCGAGCTGGCAAGCGCATAGTTGAGCTCGCCGCCGTTGAAGCCCATTTTAGCCAGACAATAAATTAATTCGCCTACCTCTCCGCTCTCCATATATTGCTTCGCCTTCTCCGCCGGCGGCGTAAAGTAATGGTTCAGATTGCAGCCTAGATACACCTTCTGCTTCTCAGCAAATGCCACCATCTCGCGGGCTTCACGCACATCGTTGCACAGCGGCTTCTCCACGAGCACGTGCTTTCCGTAAGACATCGCTTCCATCGCCGGTTCAAAATGCCAGCTGCCGTTGTCAATGCCGCCTGTCGTCACATCGATCACCTGAATATCAGGCTCATTCTCGATCATGTCCTTAAGCGTATAGTACGCTTTTACACCGTGCTTCTCTGCAGCTGCGTCGGCGCGCTCCTTAATGACATCGCATACCGCTACAACATCAGCCAGTTCATCCTCCTTGTAACAGTTCGCATGGTTGTTGCCGATCCCGTTCATGCCTACAATTCCGATTTTGACCGCCATATTCAACTTCCTTTCGTCCTCTGAATTGGATAATGAATTTCCTAGATCATATCGATAGCCTAGTCGCCAAGCCTTCATAGTTGTAAACGCTTTATAAGTTCATCATACTGTCTCCTTCTGTCCAAATCATGGCGGTTCGGGACAAAAACCTTTCCGATCGAGACTGCTTTTAAAAAAGGAGAGGCTCGATTTAGGATCTACATCAGACAGCTGGTAAGCTTAGGTCGATCAATGTTCTCACGAAGTGAGATTTGCAGCGAACGATTCACCGCAAGCATCCTAAAAAAACCGCAATCCTAATGACTGCGGCTCTCTGAATGAGGACAAAATCAATTACCTTACAATGAATTTCTGTTGTGCTCAAGTGGTGCAGTCCATGCTTGATTATCCCTTAATAGCGCCTGCTGTCATGCCGGCTACAATTTTTTTGTTAAAGAAAATAAACAGAATGAGCATCGGAATAGAGATCAGAACAATATCGGCAAATAACAAATTCCACGATGTCGTGAACCGGCTCATGAAGTTGTACAGCGTCAATTGCACCGTCGCATTGGAGGAACCTGGGAAGAAGTAAAGCGGATTAACAAAGTCATTAAATACGTTTATCGATTCAAGCACAATGATGGTTGAAGTAACGGGCTTTAGCAGAGGAAAAATAATACTAAAGAACAGCCGCCCGCCGCCCGCGCCGTCAATCAAGGCGCTCTCATCAATTTCACGCGGCAGCGTTGCCACAAACGCTTTGTACAAAATAGCTGCAAACGGAAAGTGCAGCGCAACCTCCACGAAAGTGATGCCTGCCAGCGTCTTGAACAGGCCGATCGAGTCGAGTACCCAGATTGTAGGCACGATCGCCGGCGGAATCATCAAACCTGCCAAAACTAGAAAGTTTAAGAAGGAAGAAAAGCGCCCCCCTTCTCTGCGATGCAGTACAAATCCGGCCATCGCGCTGACGATGATCAGTACAGTGATCGATAATACCGTAAGCAGCATGCTGTTATAAAAAGCGCGGACAAGCATATGATCGGCAGCAGTCAACACATCCCTGTAATTTTCCAAAATATGAAATGATTTCGGCCACGACATATTCATAAGTGCAGATTCGGCTTGATTTTTAAAAGAGTTGATAATGACAAAATAAAACGGAATCCAAAAAATGGCGGTGCTGAGCATCAGCGAGAACACGGCAACGATAATCCTCTTAACTGCGCTGCTTATCCCCCTGTTTTCGCCGCGGTTCAGCGGTTTACCCACACCTTTATTCATCACTCGGCTCATTTCGCTGCTCATAAGTGCACCTCACTTTTCGTCAGGTACTTATACAGAGGAAACGCCAGCAGTGACACACCGACAAACAAGATAACGTTGCCCGCAGTTGCTAGGCCGTAAAAACCCGCCTGATACTGCTTGTATATGATCGAGGCGATCAGGTCGGTCGTGAAACCCGGCCCCCCCTTCGTCATGGCCCAGATCAGGTCGAAGGAACGGAGCCCTCCGATGAATGAGAGTATGATGACCGAATTCATCGCCGGTCTGCTTAAGGGAACGGTAATATAACGGAATGCGTTCATGCTGCTCCCGCCATCGATTTTGAGCGCTTCGTAATATTCGCCTGGAATGGCTGAAATGCCTGCGATATAAATAACGGTAGCAACGCCGATACCTTTCCATACGTCTACTAAGGCAACAGACAGCAGCGCAATCTTCGTATTGCCAAGCCAATCGGGTCCGTTAATACCAAATACAGCCAGACTTGTATTGATCAGCCCTTGCGAAGGATGCATCATAATGGAGAAGGCGATCCCAACCGCAATCGTGCTAAGCAGTGTTGGGAAGAAAATAACAGAACGCAAATAGTTTTTAAATAAAACGGTAGAAGTGAGAAACGCACCAAGCAAGAGGCCAAGGACGACCTTGAGGCCGCAGGTTACAACCGCATAAATTAACGTGTTTCTGAAGCCGATGCTGAGCGCCGTCTCTGAGAAAAAAGTGACATAGTTGTCGAAGCCGATGTAATTCCAATCGGTGAGCGTCCAACGCGTCATACTGAAGAAGAGCGATAATACCGTTGGCAGCAAGTAAAAGACGAAGTAGATCAGAAATGCGGGAATAAGAAATAAATAAGAGTAAGTCCGAATCGTCAGCTTGGTCATGGCTCTCCCCTTCTTTCCGGAGAAAACGGACTCCGCAGCGTTTTGTGCGAAGCCCCGTCTTCAACTAGAATTCCCGCATGCGGCGGGCGTTCTACCAGCCCGGTAGATTTAACTGCTGCGCTTGTTTCAGTACGTCTTTGTCATAATCCTCGGCGCCCTTCTGCGCGGAGGTGATGCCGCTGCCAACAGCGACAGTGAGGTTCTCAAGGTTCGGGCCTTTGACCGGCGATACGAACTCAAGCGCAGGTGCCGTCTTGCCTTCATCGAAGTATTTCTGCATTTCTTTGACACCCTCGTAAGCATCGTCAGGGAGCTCAATTCCTTTAATAACATTGGGGCCTGCCGCTTTGACTTTGGAGGCAAATATGTCTTGGCCTTCCTTAGACACGAAATATTCCGCGAACTTCTTGGCGGCTTCTACTTTCTTGCTGTTCTTGTTGATGTACAGACCGCTCGGCATCCATACCGTCAGTCCGTTGACGTCTGCGCTGTCGCTCGGTATTGGGAAAACGCCGATGTCATTGATCTTGTCCGGGCTATTTTGCAAGATGGAATCAAGTGCGCTAGTCAGCATCGGATAGTGTACACCTGTACCATCGGCAAGCATTTTCAAAGCAACGTCATACGTTGTAGCTAGGAAGTCCTTATTCATGTAACCTGCTTTAAACGGTTCCTCCGTCTTTTCGAAGCTGCGCAGTGCAGCTGGTGTCGTTGCGTACTTCGCCTTGTTGTTCGTGTAATCGTCTGCGAAATTCGGAACCTGCGCCTGCAGGTTGTAGTAATCACCTAGAACAAACAGCTGGGACGTCCAAGTATCCTTGTAGGACGCGATAACAGCGGTTTTGCCCGCAGCTTTGATCTTCTCATTGTTCGCCATGAATTCGGTCCATGTTTGCGGGACGGTTAATCCGAGCTCACCGTACACCTTCTTATTGTAAAGTATCGCACCTGCGGAGCTTGATCCGACGGGCGCGCCGTACACCTTGCCATCGACCGTAACTACCGTTTTGAAGGAATCAAGCACGTCCGCCATAAACGATTCATTCGTCAGGTCGAGAAAGTTATCCACCGGATTAACTGCCTTCAGCAGCGAGCCCGTATTATAAACGAGAAGGTCGGACATATCTCCTGTTGCTAGGCGCGTCTTGACGAGGTTGTCGCCTTCCGTGCCATCCGGTTTGATGTCATACTCAATGGTGATATTCAGCTTTTTCTCTGCTTCAGTGGCAACAGCCTTGAGCGCTTCGAGCGTTGTGCCTGAATTGCCTACCATCAGCGTTAAGGTCGTTTTCGCTGCAGGTTCGCTTGTCGTGTCCGTTTTCCCGTTCGCAGCGCCGGTGTTGTTCTTCGTCGCAGAGGGGGTGTTGTTGCTGCTGCCGCATCCAGCGAGCAGCAGCAAGATCATCATCACGCTTGTCATAAATGCGAGTGTTTGGCTAGTCGTTCGTTTCATCGTTCTGCAGCCTCCCTTTGTAGGCATGGACCCTTGCTCCTTTCGGCAGCCGTCCATCGTTGCCTCTTTTTTGCATCACTGATGCTGTAAGTTACAATGTGATGAATACGCTTCCATAAAGAGCGAGCTTCCGTTCCAAGGGCCCGGGTTCCCTCGTATTTTCAGTCTAAGGGTTTATGTTTTTGATGAATACCTGCTCATTTGCTATTTTAAGGGGGGAATTTTTCCTTTTAACAACAGGAAGCGGTACGGGCTAGGAGACATCCAGCTTGCGAGAGTGCATCGCCCGCATATCATCTAACTGCTTGCTTGCACTTGGATCATTCGCTCATTTTGCGTTTTGCGAAGGCGGTCGGTGTTTCGCCTGTTATTCTCTTAAACAAATGAGAGAAATGTTTGGCATCGTCGTAACCTACCAGCTCGCCGACTTCAGACGGACGCGACGTGCCGTCGGCTAGCAGCTCCTTTGCTTTGCTAATCCGGTAGCCGCTCACATAATCAGAGAAGGTGTAGCCAGTTTGGCTTTTGAACAATCTGGATAAATGTCCAAGACTGACATGATGATCAGAAGCAAACTGCTGAAGGGAAAGGTCGCCTTGATAGTTGGCATGAATCCAGTTCATCAACACCGGAATGAGCCCTTTTGGCTTCTGTTCCTTTGATGTGTGTTTCCCTGCAATCCCGAATACTGCTGCCGTAAGCCATTCCTTGATTGGCTCATAGTCGGCCACTTCGTGCAGCAGGCTCATATCCTCCTGCAGTAAAATCGATGATTCTGCTTGCAAATTGAACTTCAACGAATAAAACAGATCGCTAGCAAACTGCACCAGCTGCTTTTGGGTGACCTCTTTGTACTGCAGTCCCTTGACGATACGCGATATCGTATCTCGTCCTCTTGCCATATCGCCCGCTTTAACCTGTGCTTGCAGTGCACGCGCCTTTACCCATATTTCAGAAATATCAGGCGCAGCCAGCTTCATATCCGGTGATGCCAAGGTCGGCTCGCCGATTCGCAAATGCTCTTCAAGCTGCTTTCCAAGGCGGATGAAGCTGCGATTCAGACTCTCGTTCTCTTTCTTTAATGTGAAGCTCACATGGAGAAGAATGCCATGGGTGTTCACATATTGGAAGAGCGATTGAAGCTTTGTCTTTAGCGACTGCGTAAATGCTTCATTCCCAGCGGGCAGCAGCAGAACTCTGCGGCGGCCGTCAATCGTAATGCAATGACTATCCCGCTCCTTGTTCAAGACGCTCCCGAAATGCGAGAGAATATCCGATGCCTCAAGCCCAGCATCCTTCCAAGTAAGCGGCGATGCCCAGTTCTCCAGAAGCAGCAGCACCATGAACATACGCTGCTGCTCAGCATCGGCGGGCTTAACATGCTCCATCGCATCCGCCGCCAGCAGCCGCTGCAGAAGTGACCACGCAACACGGTCGCTCCGGCTGCGCGACTCGTCTTCAATGCGCGCAAGCAAGCGGTCTACCGCCTTGTAAAGGGTCTCTTTCTTAACAGGCTTCAGCAAGTAGTCCGTCACGCCAGTTTGCATTCCTCGCTGTGCATAAGCAAAATCGTCATGGACACTGAGAATAATACCTTTGACGTCCGGATGGCTGCGGCCAAGCTCGGCCAGCAGCTCCACACCGTCAATGCCCGGCATTGTAATGTCGGTCAACACGAGATGCGGGACTACGGATTTCGCTGCTTCCAGCGCATCTTCCCCGTTCTCGAACGCAAGCACACGATGCTGCGGCTCGTATCGCTTAAAGAGGGCCTCGAGCTCCGCAAGCGCCCACCGCTCGTCTTCTACCAAAAATATATTCATCAGTCGGCCTCTCCCTTCACCTTGACGAATTGTTCATACGGGAACGTCAACCTAACCGTCGTTCCGCGGTCAGGGGAACTTATCAGCTCAACGCCATATTTGTTACCGTGGAACAGCTTGATTCGCTGTGCGATATTGGACAGGCCTATCCCCTGCCCCTCCTCGTCGTAAGCGTCCACCGCCTGTACTCTCTCCAACCTTCGGCGCAGCATGTGGATGCGTTCCTCTTCAATACCACAGCCGTTGTCGGACACTTCGATAATCAGTTCACTGCCAAGCCTCTTAACAGCGATGTCGATTCGACCGCCTGACTTGACCTTGCTCAGTCCGTGAACGATTGCGTTCTCAATTAGCGGCTGAACGGTAAGCTTCAGCACCGATGCTTGCAGCAGCGCTTCCGGCACTTCCATATTGAACTCAAATCGATTGCCGAATCGATGCTGCTGAATATTCATGTAATTGCTTATATGCTCCATCTCGTCATGCAGCGGGATAGGATGATGAAGATTTGTCATACTGTATTTGAACAGCTCAGCCAGCGATTCTGCCATTTCTGCAACCTCTTCGATGCCTCGAACCCTGCTGATAGACTTCATAATGTTAAGCGTGTTATACAAAAAATGAGGGTTGATCTGCGCCTGCAGTGCCGATAGCTGCGCATTCTTCTCCGCCAATTTGGATGTGTACACTTCGCTAATTAAGCGTGTAATACTATCGAGCATGTTGTTGTAGATACGGCTCAGACGGCCGATCTCATTGTTGCCGGTCACCTCCATTCTCTGGCTTAAATCCCCCTGCTCGACACGTGCCATCTTTTTCATCAAATTACGGAGCGGAAGCGTCATCTGATAAGACAGCACATAGGACACGAAGGCAATTAGACCCATCGCGAGCAGGCCAACGAGAAAAAGAATATAAGTAGAATGTTTCTGCTTGGACAGCAGGAATTCGTTCGGAATTAGAATCAATGTATTCCATTTTGTATAGGAGGATTTCGACGTTGTATAGATATAGCTCACGCCGTTCCACACCACCTCATTCGATTCATGATTGCTTTGGAAGATGGATAGATCAATTCCAGTGTCATTGGTGCCCGTCAGCTCATTCCTGTCGTCATAGACGACGCTGCCTTCATCGGTAATGATGAACGCTCTCATATTCCGTTCAACGTCGTTGCTGTCGGAATTGACGAGCATGTCCTTGATGACATTAACGTTAATATTAATTTTCATATAGCCCAAAACATCAAGGTAGGGTATGCGGCTGATGTTCCGTACGAAGGATATCACCTGAGCTTCACGATCACCGCCCGTATTCTCTATTGTGACAGGAAGAAGCAGAAATTTGACTCCGGGCATATCCAGCCGATTCTGATACCAGCTCTCGCTTTGAAGATCGAAGCTTATCTTAGGTCCCCCCGCCTTCGATACAAAATATGCGATGTCGTCCGTGGTGAAAATATAAATGCTCTGGAGCTGAGGGCGTGGCTGAAGATGAGTGAACAACCTTTTGTTAATCGTCAGTTCAATTTGGTTCTGCGTGACGGCTTCCGGGATTCCGTAATGATCAATTAAACTTTCTTGAATAATTGGATCGCCAATAATGGACACAGAGAGTTTCTCCATATCCTGTATATAAAGCTCAAAGGTTCGGCTGAACTGCCGAGAAATCGTGTCGGAAAGCGATAACGTTTGATTTTTAATATCGTTTACATTTTTATAGTAGAAAATAATACAGGTCAGCATGACGATGAACAGCGATACCGCGGAGAAGACGATGAACATTTTACTCTTCAGCAAGTAGTCGTTCCAATTTTTCATCATGGCTTCTCCTTATATAAAGATGTTTCCTCTTATTTTTGCATGAGGATGATCCCACCTATGAAAGCAAAGAACATAAACCTTACACTTAATTTGTTTAATGTATAGTATTGCAAATGCGAGACTGCAAATAATAAGGAGGAAATGAGGATTGGGAGTGTGAACTTCTATTTTCGACACGCATGCTAGTTTACCTTCAATGATTCTATTTGAGATGAATAAATAATCAACTTATTATTCCTTTTATTTAGCCTTTAAAAAATAAAAAAAGCCGCCCTTAGGCAGGGCGGCTGCTCTTGCTTATTTCAAACCCCATAATGCTGGCACATTCGATGGTTCCCAGCCAGCTAATGACGTATGAGGCTGAATACAATAATAGGTTTTGCCTCCGTAAGTAACGAGGTCGTTTGCTTTGTAGCTTACATTAGGTGCCCAAGCACTTACCGTTCCACCGTTTGCATCAGTCGTAGCGGCAACTGATGTGCCGCTCGAAACATTGCCCGCGGCATCTTTCGCTACTACAGTAAATGTATAAGCCGTACTTGCAGCAAGACCGTTAATTGTTGTGCTCGTTCCCGTGACGTTCACGTTGGTAGAACCATAAGTCACGGTATAACCGGTTACGCCAACGTTGTCAGTAGATGCTGTCCATGAAAGACTGACGCTGGAGGATGTTTTGCCTGTGACTTGAAGATTCGTTGGCGCTGTTGGCGAGGTTGTATCACCCGCAGCTGGATTCGTCGTTACTGGAAGTGCATTGCTCGCTCCCGATATATTCCCAGCTGCATCCTTCGCTGTTACAGTAAACGTATAGGCTGTATTAGCAGCAAGACCGCTAATTGTCGTGCTTGTTCCCGTGACGTTTACGCTTGTAGAACCATAAGTTAAGGTATAGCCCGTCACGCCAACGTTGTCAGTGGATGCGTTCCATGAAAGACTTACGCTGGATGAAGTTTTGCCTGTGACTTGAAGATTCGTTGGCGCTGTTGGCGGGGTTGTGTCTCCCGCAAGTGGATTCGTCGTTACCGAAAGCGCATTGCTCGCTCCCGAAATATTTCCAGCCGCATCCTTCGCTTTCACAGTAAACGTATAGGCTGTATTAGCAGCAAGCCCACTAATTGTCGTGCTCGTTCCTGTGACGTTTACGCTTGTAGAACCATAAGTCACGGTATAACCCGTCACGCCAACGTTGTCAGTGGACGCACCCCAAGCCAATGTTACACTATTTGATGTTTTTGCAGTGGATTGAAGGTTGCCCGGTACCGATGGCGCAATGATATCTGCACTACCGGATCCTGCCAAATCGCTCGCCAGCTTGTTTAATAGAACTTTGTTTCGGTCACCGCTAAACTCCCAGAACATGGCACCGCCAAGCCCTTTGCTTTGAATGAAGGCTGTCTTGTGCCCGAGTGATTCTGTATCATCGTAGGAGATAAAAGTACGTTTTGCAGCGTTGTATAAGTAAGGTACCTTCGCTGTATCATTCCAATACCGTGTGTAGCCGTTTTTATTAATGTAGTTGTTTTCGAGATCTGTATAATCAAATAACCCCGCTTCCCATGTACCCGCAGGCACGCCAGAGCAGCTTTGATACTGCCCATTACCGGTCGCTGCGCAATTGGCCCAGCCCCGACCATAGAAAGGTACTCCCAATACAATTTTACTTGCTGGAACACCGGCATCCAAGTGCCCTTGCACGCCAGACGCACTGTTATATGTCGCTGCGTTTGGAACACCCGCCGCTGCTGCTGCAGGATCATAATTCAGCGGAGCATTGTGGGCGCTTACGGTTTGCCAGCCACCGTTGAAATCATATGTCATAATGTTGATCCAATCGACAATCGCAGCAATATTACCTAGCTCGGTATTTTGTGCATACGTCGGACTTGCACCTGATGCTATCGTCAGCAAATAGGTTTTACCATCCGCCGCACCCGCAGCATTAAGCTTCTCGCGAATCTTCTGAAGCAGCAGCGTATAGTTTTGCTTATCAGCAGCCCTCACGCTATTGCCAGCTAACCCTCCGCTCACCGGATATTCCCAGTCGAGATCAACGCCATCGAATTGATATTTTCGCAGGAAGTCTACTGCTGAATTAGCGAATGTCTCCCTTGTGGCCATACTGGCCGCAACATCAGAGAATCGGTTCGACCAACTCCATCCGCCGACGGAAATAATTGTTTTTAAATGAGGATTAGCTTGCTTCTGCTTAATAAGCTGCCCAATATTTCCCTTTATCGGCTTATCCCACGTATCCCCAGGGAACGCTTTTCCTGTGTCGATCCAAGGATCGCCTAATACGATTGTCCCATTTGGCACATTAATCGTACCAACTTCGTCCTGACAAGCCCATGTCACGGGATTAGGCCCTGTCGGATCTGAATTTCCGTGAATGCCATTCCAACAAATATCTGCAAACGCATAGTTAATATGAGTCACCTTGCTAACATCCATATCCATGACATTGTAATTTCTGCCATAGGCACCCCAAGAGGGATAATACCCGATTATCTTTGAATTTGAAGCTGCTTCTACCTTCTGTCCACCAAATGCTAGGGAGTAAAACAATGAGAGGATGAGAAACGCAACCAACAGGATAACACTACTTTTTCGTACCGATGCTCCGCCTAGTACCATTTCTTAAATACACCTCTTCCTTCAATTTTGAAATCGCTTTCAATAAGTGAATATCAAATAGACTCCGCCCAGTCACCTCCTAAAGTAAGGATAAAAACAAAGGAAAACCGTCACATCATAGTTCTGCTAAGTCGTTTGAACAAGAGAAAAGAAGATTGCACAAAGAAAATCGGGGGGAAATTGCGGTGTAAAGCGAGTATCTGATATGTTTCTCCCTTTATTGTACGAGGTGTCTCCATAACCAAAAAGAAGGTTGATTATGTTATTAAGGGATAAATATCTCTTATTCTTTGAAAATGGGTTTTAATTTCAACTTCATAGAAAACGGAATCGTTTAATATTATCCTTCTATAGCCATTTGTCCCCTCTGAGCTCGTTATTAGCAAAAGGTATCACAGCACAAAAAAACACGCTAAACTATAGCGTGTTTAACATAAATGCCCTGTGAGGCTTTCGAAAACCTTACCTAGTGAAACGCTTAATACGTTCTATTCAATACTTTTCAATGATTCAATCATATTAATTTGAGAAACTTTTCGCCGAAGCAGTAAATTAGAAAGCGTAGTAAGTAAGAACGCAAGCAGAATAGAAACTAACAAGATCGTTATGTTTAATTTATCTGGGATTTGCTGATGGGGACTCGACAATGCCTGAACAATAATGGTGTAGATATAACCGCTGATCGGTAACGCTACAATGACCGCAAAGGCGGTTAAAATGATATTTTCAGAGAAGATAAGCCGGTTTATTTTATTTTTTTGATAGCCTAATACCTTCAGTGTTGCAAGCTCACGAATCCTTTCATAAATGTTAATGGAAGATATCGTATAAATAGCCCCAAAGGAGAGTATGACCGCACAAATGATAAACATAATGAATACAAAACTATTTTGCCTCAAAATATATTGCGCGGATTTCTTTAGATCATTCTTATCTGCAATGGTGTCTACACGTTGATCCTGCTCAAAGAAATTACGAATGCTTGTCAGATCCGCCGAGCTGTTCGCTTTAACTAAAACCGAGGTTGGGCGATAGTCTATACCTAAACTATTCATATAATCTGGCGTGCTATAAAACGAAGGATTCGAATACTGATTAGATATTTTTAAAACCTTCATGTTCACCGATTTTTGGTTAAGCTCTGGTGCTGTAAATTCCATTTGGATCGTATCGCCTTCAGCTATATGATATTTGTCAGCGTAAGATTTGGGTATTAGCACACCATTGTTTTCTAAACGAATTCTTTTATCATTTTCATCAAAGAAATGAATAAGGTCGTTCTCTTTTTCCGTAACCACTAATGTGGCGTTTTCTTTGACATCCTCTTTTATAAAGGCAACAGGAAAGGTGGATAATCCATGGCTTTTAGTAATATTGGATGGGAGTTTAATCGAATCAGAAGATGTTCCTATCGCATAATCGACTCTCAAATCATAGGTATACACCTCTTCAACTTGATCAGCCACCTTCACCAAAGACATTTGTGTGCCAAATGCAGTGATCAATAAAACAGTGCTTACAACCACACCAACGGAGCTTGCTAGAGCTTTTTGTTTATTTAAAAATATATTTCTCAAAATGAGCTTATGGCTGTAGGAAATACGGCTCCAAATACCCGGAATTTTTTCAATGAGCAGCTTCTTCATCTTCTTTGGCGGTTTAGGACGCATTGCCTGGGCTGCACGTTCATTTAATATCGTTCTGCCACTAAAGTAACATGACAGGATTCCAAAAGCGCTGGAGAAAATAATAGGAGGAATAATAGAAAATAATGAAAGTGTAAATGAAATGTCAGGCATAGAGTAAGCTCTAGCATTCGACGCCGTAATTAATGGAATAAATACAATAGCGGATATGATATAGCCAAGGATAGAACCTATGATGCTTGCCAGCACAGGATACCCCATATAATGAAGCATAATATTTCTGTTTTTTACACCCAATGCTTTCATAATGCCTACTTGGTTTCTTTGTGAATCTATAATTCTCGACATCGTAAGGAACAGAATAATTGCTTCAATCAAAAAGAGAACAAGAGGTATAACCTTACTCATCAATTTATTATTATGTATTGTTTGATTTAATTGAGAGTAATTGAAAGACCGTTCTTTACTTTCTTGGGTTAAATAAGGGAGTTGTTTGGATTGCACCTCAATGGTTTGACCTATTTTTTCAATATCGTAACCCTCTTGAGCCTCAATCATGACTTCATTATAGTAAAAGCCGTCTGCGATTGCAGGAATTGTCTCTTCGCTAATATAAGCGATTCCGCTGGTTTTATGGTCCTGCGTTTCGTTCTTTTTTGTATGTTCAACATTCTCAATCAAGCCGCTAATTGTAAAATTAAAGCTTCTGCCATTGCTGCTAATACTGATTGTGTCACCTAGTTGAAAATGATGTTCTTTGGCATAAGCGGAATCTAATACGATTTCATCCTGTTTTGACGGGACATTGCCAGTAATGATCGTAGGCGTATTTATTTCATTTTTTTCGGGAATTGAATGGATTTTCAAAATCGCTTTATAATCATTAAAAGCTTGCGTGGCATCAAAGCTATACCGTCCTTCTATTTTATGAATACCTGCAATCTCGCTTAGACGAGCCACATCATCGCTTGAAATTTGGCTGTAGTATACATTTAAATCGCTTAAATGATGTTCTTTAAAATAAACCTTCGTATACGCGCCAAGATTGTCGCTCAAAGTTACAAGCCCCGTATAGAAGAAAGCTCCTACTGCGATAACCAAAACAAAAGCTATAAATTGTCCTATAGATTGTTTGACATCCCTTAATGATTTCAGTAATAATTTCATAATTACCACTCAATCCCTTCAACACTTTGTTTTTCCTCATTTATAGTGATGCTCTCTATCATTCCGCTTTTAACCTTTATGACTTTATCAGCCATAGGAGCAATTGCAGAGTTATGTGTGACCACAACAACGCATTTTTTTGTATCTTTGTTCAAATCTTGAAGAAGCTTCAAGACAGACTTGCCCGTTACATAATCCAAAGCTCCGGTGGGCTCATCACAAAGCAATAGTAAAGGGTTTTTGGCAACCGCTCTCGCGATAGCTACTCTTTGCTGTTCCCCTCCAGACAACTGGGAAGGGAAGTTTTTGATTCGGTCTTTTAATCCGACTTTATGTAAAATATCTTTAGCGTCCAAATGGTTTTTACATACTTCCGTCGCAAATTCAACATTCTCCAGCGTGTTTAGATTTGGAATCAAATTATAAAATTGAAATACAAAACCTATCTTCTCACCACGATATTCTGTTAATTTTTTTTCGCCTAATCTTGTGATTTCATGGTCACCAACAAACACTTGACCAGAAGTAGCTGTGTCCATACCGCCAAGTATATTCAAAATTGTACTTTTGCCGGCACCACTTGCGCCTAAAATGACAACGAATTCCCCTTCTGATATGGAAAAATCAACACCAGCTAGCGCCTTAATTGTCACTTCACCTATGTTGTATTCTTTGGTTACATTTTTGAAATCGATTAACTTTTTCACTACCTTCATCTCCTTGTATCCTATTTTTTAGAACATGGTTTGTTGTTTCACCGGTTAACTTATGGAGGCAACGCCCCATTGCTGCACTATTTTTCCATCATATACCATCCAAAAGAAATGACCTTCCCTCGTTCGATGTATTTTGCGATCGGTCTCTAGAAGGAAAACCTCGAATTTAGCTGCTAATTCTGTTGCTCTGTTTGAAAGCAATACGTTCTGAGCAAGAATCAATCTTAAAAAAATAAAGTACAAGAACTCATTTTATTTACATTCAAATGAGTTCTTGTACTTTATTTAGTTGCAGCGTGTAAACTTCTACTTAAAGCTTTGGGCCCATTCAGCAACCCTCCGACTACTTTCTTCTTCTGACAAATCCTCAATCCTAGTCATAATAGACCATCTTACTCCAAAAGGATCCAATATACTTCCGAATCGATCACCTGAAACAAAGTTTATAACCGGTTCCCTTATTTTTGCTCCTCTTGCTACCGCATTTTCAATTGCCTGATCAACATTAATTACATAAATTCCTAAAGAATAACACGCATTGTCTTCATCTGGCGGCAAGACCAATTTATACGCCGGATTCGCTGCTCCCAGCTGCAAAAAACCATTTCCAAAATCTAATTCCGCATGAGCAATTATTTTATTGCCATTTCCATCAGGATATTCAGTAATATCCTTAACTCTTGCATTGAAAACAGTTTTATAAAACTCTATTGCTTCAGAAGGATTCTTCACTGTTATAAATGGGGTAATCGATGTGCAGCCGTTGGGTGTTCCATTCTTTGTATATTTACCTGACACTCCCCTATACTCTCTGCTTTCAGTCATTTTTACTCCTCCTTTAAATGATCATAATCGATCAATTTTATATATTCCGTATTATTCATTTGCAAGTTCTCCTTATTTAACAATTCATCAAGTAATACCAACACTCCATCGGTAATTAATGATTATCATCATTATAAAATAGCTTCACTGACATCTGCTGTCAGTGAAGCTATTAAAGTTGATAATATTCCATTAATTCCGACGTAACAGCAACAAGTTTTTCCTTCAAACTCTGTGGTTCGATTACTTGAATGGATTTCCCGTAGGATAGGAGAAAATAAGGGACATATAGATGAATTGATTTTTCCTCAAGTAAAAAGATTGCTTGATTTGATGACCGCTCTTTCAGATGGTGCCCCAAAAACCAATGCAAGCATAAGTCATCCAATGCCTCTGACCTGCCTCGGATAATTAAAGAAATTAATCCGTCCTTGCCACCTAAATCAGGTAACAGATTTTGCATAAAAAATTCTCGAGCCGAAAAAGCTTCGGAACGCTTAAATAGGATTTGAGTACGCTTGATTTGTAGAATCCGATCTGCCCGAAAGCTGCGGATCTCATTCCTTAAGTGGCAAAATGCAACAGTATACCATTTATTGTTCCAGTAAACCATTCCATAGGGATCTATCACCCTATTCTTGGGTTGTTCTTCATGGCTTGTGCGATAATCAATTTCTACAGAGAATTCGTTTGCTACAGCCTGCTCCAATTCCGCCAATACCGGCTGAATAGAAGGATCTCCCATGCGGTTAATAACTTCAAATCCGGCTAAATGACGGCTAAGTATTCTTTCCTGCTCCTGATTCGAATACATTTTCAATTTTGAAGTCGCATTGCTTAATGCCTCACTCAAAGGGTATCCGGCTTCTTTTGCAAAAACAGCAGCTTGAAGGAGTGCCTTTTTTTCTTCAATATCAAATAGCAGAGGTGCTCTGATAAAATTATTCAGCAAGCTATACCCGCCATTATGACCTGTGTCGGATATTATAGGCACTCCACTGGCACATAGTGCATCAATATACCGATAAACTGTTCGTATATTTATTTCTAGCTTTTCTGATATTTGTTTTGCAGTCATTTTCACGCCCGAATTCAGCATCCATAGAATGGCCAGCATATTATCGTTTTTTGGCATAACTTGAATCCTCGCCTTTTATTAAACCTCAATATTTTATAAATATATCGGAACTCAATCTACTGTCACATCTTACATAAAGGGTAGAATCAGCTCAATTTCTTAATCAGTTTCTCCACTCGCTTTCGTTTTGTATCCTTTTCAATATCGCCCAGTCGTGAGGAAAGCGTCTTTATGAAAAGGGCTTTGTTATTATCGTTAACGATGGCTATTGCATTCTCCGCATACATTGAAAGCTGATTGGTCGGACATTTCTTAAGCTGTTCGATGAGTAATGTGAATGCATGATCCGCATATGGTTTGATCGAACAAAGTTTAATCAGAATATTTACCCCGTGATCTTTGGTGATTACCGAACCTTTATCCGTAATATCAACAATTTTTTCAAGTGCTAAATATATAACTTCCGGATTTTCAAGAGTTATCGCATCTAGTGCTGTCATAGCCCCCCAAACAAGTCGATTGTTTCCATGATCAAGCAATGTTACGAACTCTTTGCTGTACTCAGCAATTAAAGATGGCCTCAGATCTCCTATCTCATAGAGAACTTTAATGCAATCGCTTTGGATGTTCTTGTCATTGTTATGCAAGTTATCAACTAGTTCTATTACAGCTCCCTTATCATCTCGATCTGCAATGTTTTTCGCCAGCTCCTGGTTAGGACCTTCGTCTTTGCGGTTAAGTGACGATGCTAATTTGTCGATTATGGTCATCTGTTTTTCTCCTTCACAATTCTGGCATCTCATTTTTATTATTGGTAGAATCACTTGACTCTCTATTGAACTTGTATCTTATCATTATCTCACTTTGCGGCTCTGAAATACTACTTCCTTATGAGTGAGATACGG
The DNA here is from genome assembly GCF_056398625.1 of Paenibacillus sp. 01T431. Taxonomy (NCBI): domain Bacteria; kingdom Bacillati; phylum Bacillota; class Bacilli; order Caryophanales; family Paenibacillaceae; genus Paenibacillus; species Paenibacillus sp. 01T431. The sequence continues at coordinate 222,407 of NZ_JBFTPT010000012.1, read as the reverse complement.
CTCTCCACATGTGTCGTTGATGAACTCGCTCTCAGGTAGCCGACTAGCCATTGAAAGAAGCTAATGCATAATTCAATTCCACGTCCTGCCCATCGATATATTTCATCTTAAATGTTTGCTCGTTTATCGGAACCGTGATATCGGGAGTTGCTCCGCCAAATCCGCGTTCATCGCTATCGCCTTGAATCGTTTTGTCTTGATTAAGTGATCGGCCATCCGGGAACCGCAAGATATATCCTTCCGGCATTTTCATCTCTATAGGAGCGGACACGACTCCGAACGAACCGTTCGTGGACGCAAAGCCGATAATCTTGACATTTTGCATTCCTTTTAAGAACAAAGGCAATCCTTCCCCTGAGCTAGCGGTGTTCGAATTAATGAGGACGGCGATTTTCCCTGGAAAATAAATCCGCGAAGGATGAATGGTTCTGGTTTCAGCGCGGTTGATTTCAAAACGTCCCGTATTTCGATTATAGTAACTGACGTATTCATAGATCTTCTTCTCGTTCACAAAATGTCCTGCCATTTGGGCAACAAGATCGTCGTCTCCGCCCGGATTATCCCGCAAATCGATGATGATACCCTTTACGCGTTTCTCTTGAAACTCTTTTAATTGGTCGTCCAGCGCTTGCGCGGGATCGGATTGTGTCGTTCCGGGAAGAAAATATATGATTTTCACGTACCCGTATTCCTTCCGGAGGATCTCGCCTTCTACGGGAGGATCTTCTTTTTTTAGCTTAATTTTCGTTTTCTTCAAGGTCTCATATTGATCATCGTAGGCTGTAAGCGTCGCAATCTTGCTCGCTTCATCATCCCGATTCCGAAATTCAACTTGGATTTCTTTGCCGATTGGAGCTCTTGCCAAGAAACGCCCTTGATTTTGAATCCGATCGCCTTCGGTTGCCGACGGGTTCTCGCTCCATGACGTTTGGTCCAATGCTTCCCGAACGTTTTTCCCGTCCCACGAAATGATTTCGGCTCCGAGCTTGATTCCGCTTTTGTCAGCCGGGCTGTCAGCTAACAGTAAGCTAACCAATACTTTGCCGTTATCCAATTGAACCGCGCTAATTCCAACTCCGCCGCCGACTTCATTTTTAAACGTGTTATTATCGTCGTACAGATGTTCATTCACGATTTCGATATGGCCGTCGCGGAAAGAAAAGAGGTAATCCCTTAAAGTTTTATAGTAGAGATTCGGATCATGGTTGATTTCCGCTTGGAGGAATAGAGGCTCGTATTTCTTTTTCTTTGCCTCCCAATCGATTTTTTTCCAGTCTCCGAAAGGGTATTCGGCGGACAACCTTTCGTTCATCGCGATAAAAGCTTTGGAATAGCTCTTATGGCTTAAATCGCTCACCGGATTGTAACGAACTTCTCCCGCAACGGTTAATGCCAATAGCGTAGGAAGGGTACCAAGGACGCAAACGATAACCATGACAAAGCGAAATTTCGAAGACATCGGCTTAATGGCCGGTTTAAAGACTCTTCTCGCAGTACTTAAGAATAGGATGGCCGTAGAGGAGTAAATCAGCAGAGCCAGTATAGAGGTATCGCCATTCATAAGGCTAATAACCGCAATGATTATACCTACGCTCGGTATAAAATCCAACCAGCGGTTATTTTTGAGAATGGGCCAAGCATACCTCAGCAAGACGAACAAGTTTAGCGCACATAAAATCATTTCCCAGACAGTCAACCATTTTAATGAATCGATAACATCTTGAATAAAGCTCATCGTTTCAATTCCTCCGATCAGTTATATGTGAATCGAACTGAGTGTATTGGAGAAATATGAACGGAGCGTGAACTTATTTGCAAATGGCGGAATCTTTATGCAAGGCAGCGGGAAGCGTCACGGTAAACGTCGTGCCCAGTCCGACGGTGCTCTTCACCTCTATACTTCCGCGATGGAGAGCAACGATTTTGTGGGAGATGGCAAGACCGAGACCATTGCCGCTTCGGTCTTGGGCCCGCGACTTGTCCGCTTTGTAGAAGCGCTCGAAAATAGAGCTTAAATCGTCCGGCGCAATGCCGATCCCGGAATCGCTTATTGCAACAGCAATCTCATGAGGATGAGGCCGGCTGATCGCGATGAGAACTTGACCGGCGCGGGGCGTGAACTTGATGGCATTCCCGAGCAAATTCATCCAAACTTGATTGAGTTGGTCCCGGTCGGCCGTTATTTCGGCGCTGGCTCCCGAAGGGGACTCTATGTCGACGCGAATGCTTTTGGCCGACCACTGGGGCTCGCACGCGACGATTACTCGTCGAATTTGCTCATCTAGTTTATACGATTCCATCTCGAACGGATGATGATCCGATTCGAGGGAAGCGAGCTTCAGCAGATTATCGCTGAGTCTGGATAATCTGTCGCTCTCGGTAACGATAATATCCAAGTATTGGACGCGATCATCCTCCGCAATAACCAGATTGCCATCTTTTAGCGCCTTTGCGAATCCGGAGATGGAAGTTAACGGCGATTGGATTTCATGGGACACGTTTGATACGAAATCCTGTCGCATCCGCTCCAATTGCTTGATTTCCCTAGCCATGTCGTTGATGCTCCGCGAGAGAGTTCCGAGCTCGTCTCCGCGATTGATTTTCAACTCAACCTCGAAGTCCCCTTTGGCCAACCGCTTAGTCGCATCCGTCATCGCTTGAAGAGGCTTCACCAGGTATCTGCCAGCAATGAGAATGCACAAGCTTCCGATCGCAAGCATGAGGAACAGAATAGTGAATAATAATCGGAAGATCGTAATTTCGTTCTTGGAAGAGCTCTGCAAAAATAAAGCATAATGTTTTCCATCGGAAGAAAACGGAAGGCCGACGAACGTACCGTTATCTTTTCCATGCGAACGGTACGGTTCTCCGCGAAGTACCATGCGAACCGATTCCGAGTTAATCGCTCCGACCTTCTTGCCTTTGGTCGGCACATAGGAGTTCATCCCGCCATTGTCGTCATAAAGCTGCAAGGTATAGGAAACCAATTCAGCCATATCATTCATGAACACATCCAAATCCGGAGGATTCGTTTGCTCGTACACGCGTATAATACGATCGCCGGCCGCGATCATATCGTTTTTACCCGTAGCGTTCAGATCATTCTGGAATAGAGCAAGGGCGAGAAGAAGGGATGAGACCAAGCTGATGACAATGGCGGCCAGAAAAGTCAGCACGACGCGAACGTATAACGATTTCATCCCGGATTCACCGCCAGACGATAGCCGACGCTGCGTGCCGTTTCAATGCGAAAATGGCGGACGTCCCCGGCAAAGCGTTCCCGAAGCCGCTTGATATGTACATCGACGGTTCGGTCGTCGCCTTCGTAATCCATGCCCCAAATCTGAGTGATCAGCTGCTCTCTCGTAAATATCTGCCCTGGGTGGCCGGCAAGCATGAACAGCAGCTCGAATTCTTTTAGCGGCAACGCTAATTCCTCTTCTCCCCGCATAACCTTATACGTTTTCCGATTCAGCACGATTTCTCCCAACGGTATGACCTGGGACGAGGCAATACGGGATCGCTTCAGTAACGCTTTAACCCGCATCACAAGCTCAACCGGATCAAACGGCTTCGTCATATAATCGTCGGTCCCGAGCTGGAAGCCTTTTATCTTTTGACCCGATTCGCCCTTGGCTGTTACCATCAGAAGCGGAATGTCGGGATCGCTTTTCCGAATTTCTCTGCACAAATCCCATCCGTCCATTTGCGGCATCATAATGTCGAGGATGACCAGATCGATTCCCGAACCTTTGAAGATAGCATGCGCATCGATGCCGTTGTCCGCCTCTGTCAGATAGAATCCTTCATTCTTCAAATAAAGTCGCATCAAGGCGCGAATGTTAGGATCATCGTCCACGATAAGAATATTGACCATATTAACAATCCTCCACTTGGAAAACGATAGCCTTACGTTTGAATGTTGAACGCTGCAATCCCCAACTTATATCTACTGGACGGACCACGCGGTAGCTTTCGTACACAATCAGAAGCACAATATAAAAAGCAGCCAAAACGAATACAATACGGCTGCTTTAAAAGTATAACATCTTCTGATTGTCTGGAGCTTTAAAACTCAATTTTCCGGTAAAAAAATGAACCAAGCATTGTGACATCACAACGATTGGTTCATCACCATCAAACACGATTTCTATGATTGCGGACTATTCCATACTGTACTAGGAACCTCTCGACGCAGCACAGGTACCACATCGGTAGCAAATCGTTCAATTTGCTCGCGTTGCTCCATTTCTGACAAGCCATCTACACTGATGCTGACCACTTGGTGACCGTAAGCTTCATGATAGTTTAAAATCTTCTCGATCACTTTATCAGCGCTGCCGATCAAGGCAGGCCCATTTTGTACATTGTCCTCGAGGTCTTTGAAAGGCGAGTTGTTGTGCTGCGATGCAGCCGTTGCATGGAAAGCATCGTAATAGGGCCTATATCGTTTGACGGCTTCCTCTGTGGTGTTCGCCAGATATAAGCTTCCAAATCCCGAGCCAACCATTGCTTTTTGAGGATCATGGCCATAATGGGCCAATCTCTCGCGATAATGATCGATTAATGCTTTATATTTAGCCTGGGGGTGAAACGTATTGGAGGAAAAAATCGGTTCACCATATTTCGCAGCCAATTCGGTCGACAGCGTACTAGATGCGCTTCCATGCCAGACCGGAATTGAATGTTGAAAGGGTCTTGGTTGTGTAGTCACATTATCAAGCGGTGAACGGTAGCGCCCCTGCCAGGTTACGTTCTCTTCATGCCACAAGCGCTTCAGGAGTGCATACCGCTCTGCAAGGGATTCCCATTGTTCGTCTTCGGTAATTCCAAAAAGCGGATAGTGGCGAGGGTCGTTTCCTTTGCCAATAATCATCTCGAGTCGACCTCCCGAGAGATGGTCCAGTGTGGCATAGTCCTCTGCAACACGCACTGGGTCGAGAACACTTAAAACGGTGACCGTTGTTAGCAAACGAATCTTTACGGTTCTGGCAGCAATCGCGGTCAGGACGACTGGTGGCGAAGATGAGATAAATGGTGCTCCATGCCGCTCTCCAATTCCATATGCATCAAAGCCAAGTTCTTCGGCAAGGACAGCCTGTTTAAGTACGTTCTCAAATTTCTGGTGGGTGGTCAATGTTTCCCCGCTTACAGCATTCGGTATGTTCATCATTAGGCTAAACAAAGCAAATTTCAAGATTTGCACTCTCCTCTCTAAGCCAGACTCAATCGCTAATAGGTTCATTTCAAACCTACCCTTTGTGAACATAAAAAAAAGCATGGATTTAATAATCCATGCTTCCGGTTGTCCAGCCAGCTTGTAATTCCGATTAGTTTAATATGTTTTATATTTTTTAAGTTATCATCGTTACGCATCATTGTCAATTAACGCTTTTTGACCCTTCTTCTTGGGGTTTTATCCTTTATTCGTCACGGCTCACACGAAAACCTTGATCGGGACCCATGCCATTTGCCTCAAAATTGCTCAGATAAGATAACTCGCCAACATCACCAAGCCAGCCCCCGCCCTTTACAACACGGGTAGAGTTACTATTACTTTCCGAGTCTCCAAACCCGTTCCAGCACCATTCCCTTACATTACCTGACATGTCGTAAAGCCCTAACTCGTTGGGTTTCTTGACACCGATGGATTTTGTTTTGTTATGGTTGCTCTCTACTATAGGCCAGTTCCATTCTCCTGATAAAATTTTATCTCCAGCGTTTTTCCAATACCATGCTACATCATCTGCATTATTGCTTCCGCTGTAGGTGTAACTTTTGCTCTTCTGACCACCACCTGCAGCATATTGCCACTCTGCTTCTGTCGGCAATCGGTAACCATTCGCTCCAGCATTGATCGTTACTGTCCATTTTAGATTATCGTTTTCACTTGTATTTTTCGGATCTTTATTATTCTTGTCTATTGAGTAATACGTTGTTAATCCCTCTTTGATACTCCTTTTATTACAATACTCCACAACGTCATACCAACTCACCATTTCTACCGGCAAATTATCGCCTTTAAATTCTGAGGGATTGCTCCCCATAATCTCAATCCACTCTTTTTGAGTTACCTCATATTTGCCGATATAAAAATTCGATAATGCTACTTTTTCACCATAGTAGTTGGACTTCTTGTTCATAAACGGTCCGCCCTTGACTAAGACAAAGTCATCAGGTATTTTATTCGAAGTTTTATCAGGCTTTTCTTGCGAACAAGCGCTGACAACAACCATTATTGCTATGATAAGAAAAACGATTAGTTTTCTCATTGTTATATCTCCTTTAAACGTTTAGGAAAATTATAGTCCGTGACAGCCTACAATTCTCCTCTGGCAGCACCGAGGACCGTTAAAAATGGCCCTCAATGCGTCCAAACTGAAGGATCCAACTGGATGGATTCTAAAAGATAATAGTCAAGTAGCATGTAGGTTCTATCATTTTTTGAAATAGATAAGGCCGCAGGCTGTGAGACCGGACGACCGTAACATTATCAAAAGATTAAACACATTCTCAACACAGTAGATTCATCGGGCGCCAATCCATTGCCCAAATTGAAGATGAACTGTTACCAAACGGTTACGTTAGAGCTGCCACTGCTTTGATATCCTTCTGTCGCTAACACCTGGTAGGACCAACTGCTTCCGAGGTTCATTCCTTTACTCTGCCATGCACTTACATGGTTGCCAAAAGTGATAGCGACGTTGCTGCCTGTCGCTCTCTTAGACTGGCGGACACTCCAGAACTGGGTGAACGTTTTTGTGCCGTCAATGGAAGGTGCATTGACTCGTTGCGTCGTATAAATATCGTATGTTCCTCCATCACTGGACACTGTGCCTTTAAATGTTCCTGTAGGTCTATAAGTGCCCCAGCTATCTACGACGTAATATTCAATGAGTGAGTTTCTTGTCCATCCATAGAGAGTCAAATACCCATTGCCGGACGGCGCCCAGACGCCGGCATTATAGTTTATTGTTCTAGATGGCGATCCAGTATTCCAGCCTTTACCAACCACAAAATTTCCGGTGTTTGACCAGCTGACACTGTAATTCCCACCAGATCCATTAGTAGCATTTACTGTTCCGCCACCATCGGTCCAATTTTGCCAGTAGTCTGTCGCTGCACTTGCGGATACTGCAAACAAGCTGGAAATACTCATTGAAGCTGCAATAACTAACGTAAACACTTTCTTTTTATACTTAAACATATATTATTACCTCCTAAAATTTAGTGTTTGTTACTGCTTGCCTACACACTACTTGAATATTACCTTTTATAAATTTTTATAAATCTCTCTCCTTTCATTGTTTGTCGGTTGTTTTTCCTTGCAGTACAGTGCGTAACTTGTCCTGTTTCAAATAACGTGAAATCTGTCCCTCCTAACTAAAGGAATTTTTCTTTCAATACAAGACAATTCATGTCTTGAATAACTAAATTATAGAAAGTAAGCGCATACATTACAACTTAACAAATTATAGATTTGCCCCCACATATTAACTAATATTTCGAAACACTCAAGGAACCAAGGTCTGCACCTGACCCTCGATTCGTCGACATTCCCTTTTTGAAGTAAGATCTATCAAAATAGCCCCTATCATTCCGCTCGGAATGACCAGGGGCCCTTCGCTATAACCTAGTAACCAAATATGAGATACGGAACTACGAGACCCATATTGAGCTGGCCTTCGACGGTTATTCTCGGCTAGGTCATCTTGTTACTCCACTTTGCTTAGAGCAAGCTTGGAAAACAGATCCTGAAATACCGCGTCACGGTCAATATAGCTTGCACAGCGTATCAAATGTCTTGTGCTGTCCGTGCTCCAGCGGAAGTCATCCGAAATGATTGGGCTTGGAACAAGCCGCGAAGGAACCCACTTGGGCTCATTCAGCCATGCGATAACCGAGATATCCCATATCACTCTGGAATAGGCGAAATGATCATCCTTGCAGTTTTTGTACGTCTCATAGAGGTACTCTCCAATTGCGCCGGATGGCTTCACATAATCTCTCACCTCCGATAGTGTCGTACGAAGGTTTGAAGCGACTCCCATGCATGGGATAAGGACCAAAGGCACTCCACAGTTCATTACGGTTCTCGATGCATGGACATCCTGTTCGAGATTAAACTCGCGAGTGTCAGGCCAATCCAGTGCATGGCCTCCCAGCCAGACTACAATGATGCGCTCAATGATTCGCGGCTCTAGCAGTATGGCACTCGCAATATTCGTAATGGCACCGATACCGACTACATATAATGGATCATTTTTATCGCTTGCCATTGCGCGTTCTACCAGGTTTAGAGCTGCCTCGCTACGAATCGGGGAGCTATCAGTAGGTAAATAAGCTTCGGAGCCGCGATAGACGGGGACATCCTCTCGATTCATTAACTTAAGAATGCGAATGATTTCCTTATAGCTTTTTTCCATCCCGTCATCGGGTCCCGTAGAGAGCTCATTATGAAACGGTGCTGCATATAGAGCCTGAAGCTCTATTTTTTCTGGTGACAACAGCGCATAAATAACTGCAAATTGGTCGTCGATCTCGTTAAAGGTATCCGTATCGAGCACCATTTTAACTCTACTACCCGGTGCCTCCAACTTGCGAACCAGCTCATCTACGGGCAATGCCCCGAAATCTAGACCCATATCATCTACCTCCATTTATATAATGAATTGGCTTTTCAGCCATGCTATAATGAATTCATTTTATAAATAATTTGAATAATGTAGTAGCATCATACGGTCGTTCTATATCACGAATTGGCTACGATGACAGGAGAGCTATGAATGGCAGCCTCATTGGATTTCTTTTATCAAGAAACGAGAGCGAAGCATGAGCATATTGCAATGCATCACCATCAGTGTTATGAGCTGGTTTATTACGACTGCGGTCAGGGGACAACTCGAATCGGGGATGCCGAACATGTTTTCAAGGCAGGTGATTATGCGATAATAGCACCCTGCACGCCTCACGATGAACGGCATGGCAAACAGTCGAAGGTTATGTTTACGGGGTTCACGAGCACCATCTATCCTCCCTTGAAAGAAGGAATCTACCAAGATCCCCCGTCAAGGCCTATTCTTGGCCTCATGCAGATGATGGCCAAAGAGCTTCGTGATAAGCCCCCCTTCTATAAGCAATTGCTCGATAATTTGATTTCGCGCTTATATTTGGAGGTACTGCGGACTCATCCTGCCCAAGAACCAGATAGCCGTCATGACATTATCCGATTCGCTCAGGCTTTCATCGATGAGTACTATACGCAGAAAATTGACTTTCAAGCTCTTGCCGACCAATCTGGTTATAGCTATGATCGGTTTCGTCATTTATTCAAAGAGAAGATCAAGTTATCTCCCAGCCAATATATTTTGCAGCGTAGGATCGAGCATGCCAAAACAATGCTTAGGCATACCCCCTTGCAAATATCGGTTATCGCGATGGAATGCGGCTTCTCGACGGATGCGCAGTTTTGCAGCCTGTTTAAGCGGGAAACGGAGATTACCCCGAAGCAGTATAGAGAGCTCGCCGGTGATTAGAGGTGAATGAGTTACTTATTTTCATAACGTATTAAGCCGTAGTTCATAAAAATACTGCACAATGGGATGCTTTAGCTTCATCTTCTCGGCCATGTTTAAAAGCCGTTTTTTTCCAACTCGTCTGTCCACCAAAGCTAAAACATTCAATAAAATATCATTGCTCTCTAGGCTTTCCTCTATAGAAGTGGATAAAAATTTATTAGCTACAACGACAAAATTTGATTTACTTAATGATAATTGTGCTGAAAAAATTTCCTTAGCATATTCGGATAGTTTTCTGCTTCTTGCCATTACTTTTAGACGATCCTCAGGAACTTTCCCATTGGTATCTTTTCTCACCGTTTCAATTTCTTCAAGGTTGATAGGAATTTCGATAGCTGAATCATTCTTAATTTCCAGCTCCGTCTGATACCATCTAATTAAAGTAGTACTATCACTCATACTGAGTACGTTCTTTTTATCTACCGCAATATAACATTGACCTGCTTTGTCAGGTAAATAACGATAGCTGGTTGCACGATATTCGAACCTGCCATGTAAAGCAGGAGAGAGAAAACTCTCAAGCTGTTGCTTCAATTTGCTCCAGGACATATTGCCTCCTAATTTCTATGTTCTATATTATAGATACCTATTGAGGGATTCGTAGCATAAAAAAACCTCCACCGCTGTGAGTGGAGGCCAACATAACGCTTGCTATCCATTATAACAAATTCTAACGTTTATTGACGGTTTCTAAATATTACCCTATCGAGCGCTGCTGAGCCGATCCATCACTTAATCTCAGCCAAGTATCAAACGTTCTGGATCCCTGTTGCAATTCAATCACTCTTGCACCAATTGGAATATCCGTATCCCATATAATATAGCTTGAAGAGCGTCCATAACAAAGGCGAATGCCATGATGCTCGCCCGAATAATCATTTCCGTGATCATGCCCTGCAAAGGTCCCCATAACATCGCCCATCTCTACCATTGCGGAAAATAAACCGCTGTTAATACGAGGGCAAGAAACCTCTTCTCTCTTTTCGCCATGGCACTCGGACTTATCCCATACCTCTTGATACTCCGGCAGCGGAATATGGAAGAATGCCAGTGAAGGGATAGGTTGGCCTCCGTTCTGATCCGTGAATGCCTGCGATTGTGCCGCATACCAGTCAATTTGATCTCTGCGAATCCAATCGTATCCATGAATGTGAGGCAAGGCAGAATAACTCCCGCTATCCAAAAAATATAAAGCTGCCGCGAAACGTTCATCACTACCCTGTATTCTCAACACATAATTGCCTACACCGCTGATATGCTCAGCCGTCCGTTCAGCGGCGCAATAGCTATAGCTCAGTTGAATATCCATTAGCTGTTCCCTTGTAATTCCTGCTTCCGAGTCGTGATTGCCAAAAATAGCAACCCACGGGACTTTCATCGCTTCTATAGTTGATACTACATCTCGGAATGACTGCTCTGGATTGCTGCAGCGCAAACTGCCTATGACATCACCTGCAAATACAACAAGATCAGGCTGCTCCGTCTCCATGACGGTTCGCATCATGTCAGCGGTTCGCTCATTTAGGTCAGCGGCATCATCCATATACTCGGTATCAGAAAACTGGACTATTTTGAATGTACCGTCTGTACGAAACTTTAATGCTTTATCCATTCCCAATCTCCCCAACATAATAAAATGATAGCTCCTTAATAGCAGGCTCGCCTTGCGACTTTGTAACGGTTAGAGAGACGCCTCGAACTTTAACTGGCGGAATTCGTACAATAGCTTTATGACCAATGTTTTGTCCCTCATATACCGTTATGGTTCGATGCGATTTCTCTGTCATAATATTGATTTGAAAATTGAGAATATGCTCCCCAGAAGATAAATCCTCTTGAATAACAATATGATCAATCAGATGTGGATGAGCAGGCTCATAAATCCATTCATTCTGGTTGTGAGTACATTGCTCCAAGGTCGCGATGGGGCTGTCAAATCTTCTTCGTATTTCTGCACCCATTGCAGCCAGTCGGCTTGCGTCTTTCGAAGGCAGCAAGCCTTGTCTATCCGGGCCGATATTCAGCAGCAGATTCGCACCGCGCCCTACCGAATAATAGTATAAGCCCATGAGCTGATCCAGACTTTTGATCGTATGCTCGTCGCTATCGCTATAAAACCAATTCGCTCTCATCTGCACATCACATTCCGCAGGCAGCCATAGCTTATCCGTCAAAGCTTCCTTTTCCTCGGTCATGATCGAAAACTCAAGCGAATCCACGACATTCCAGCATGGAATCGGCGCAATGCCATCCTCGTTCCCCACCCACCGGAAATCAGGATCTCCCATATTAAAAATTAAAATATTCGGTTGAAGGCGGCGAATTTCTCCGATGATTCGTTTCCAATCATATTCATGATCCTCCGAGCCACAACCGTCAAACCACAAAATATCAATCTCTCCATATTGACCTAGCAGCTCAGTAATTTGATTTACAAAATAATCATCGTAAGCGCTTGCATCCTGGTTGTAGAAATCTGCAGATCCGTCAAAAGGAGAATAATATAAACCAGGCTTTACATCATATTTGCGACAAGCCTCTATAAACTCCCGTACAACATCACCATGACCATCCTTCCATGGCGATTGTTTCGTAGAGAACGAGCTGTACTGCGACGGCCAATTAGAAAACCCATCATGATGCTTAGCCGTAAGTACAGCATAATTCATTCCGGCTTCCTTCGCCGTACGGATCCATTGCTCACAATCCAATTGCTGCGGGTTAAACAACTCGGGGGACATGCCTCTTGAATCAAAATCTACGTACCCTTCATAAAACGTACGTAGACCAAAATGTACAAATAATCCGAACTCCCAGGATTGATACTCGAGTTGTTTCGGGCTTGGCTTAATATTAGAATTAGCTGTCATCATAAGCACCTCTTCTTCATTAATGGAGTATTTTTATTCGCACACTGAAATAACCTACTAACTCATTTTCACTTTATTGTGATATTCATTCGAGCTGACACCAGTATATTCCTTGATTTTTTATAAAACTAAACCAATTTCCGATACTCTACCTCTTGAGGAGCAATTTCATATACTTTTTTTATCGGAATAAAGCAACAACTCTTTAGACTTTTTCATACGCACCTTTAATAAATAATTATTAAAGAAGATGTCTTCTTCAGCTTTAAACAGATTACCTAGTTAAACAGGATGAAGATGTATCTTTTCTCCAATAGCCTTCAAATCGACTATACATATCTTTTAGCAATTACACTAATATTTCGATTACAGTAGCTTGTACGAGCAGTTTTGGCATCTCAGAACTTATGAATTATTTCTTATGCTTTTGAATACAAGTTTTAAGAAAGTGTGTCTCTGTCCATATAGTAGGCACAAAATAAGGTTATTCAGTTCAATAACATAAGGCCGCTCCTACCTGAGGAACGGCCTTCATTCATATATTCATTTTCGAAACGCATTCAAATCCCAGCGATCCGCCCACTTGATTTCTATCCCATCTTCCATAAAAGTGATAGGAAGCCATACATATCTTGAATCCGCTAGCTCTTCCGGCCGCCATCGGTCAGCCATAAAAATAAAGCTGTTCTCCAATCCCTGAACAGGAAACACATACGTGCTCTGCGCATAAAACGTCTTCCGGGCATTTGGTCCACTTAACGGATTATCCCTTAGCTCCCACCGTCCCATCATTCGATCCGACTCGGCAACGAGAGCCGCATTGGGATACCACCCCGTACAACCCGAGGATAGCAAGTAATACTTCCCCGCATGTTTAAACACCGCCGGCGCTTCCCGGGACTGGTCGATGAACGCTTTCGTAAACTCGCCATTCAAATCTGTATAATCATCCGTTAACCTCGAAATGACCAGGGTTTTGTTCCAGTCAGACGAATGAATTAAATACGCCGTTCCATCGTCGTCTTTAAATAATGTCATATCACGGCTATCCACGTCGTTAGGACGCTTGCTTCCCACGTATTCAAATGGTCCCGCTGGATTTTCACTTACGGCCACGCCGGTTTTAGCCAGCGTATAGTCCTCACTATCAATATGAAGCCACATGACGTATTGACCAGTCCGATCGTTCTTCAGAACCTTCGGACGTTCCGCTACTTTAGACGGATGAAGGTCGTGATTCGGATCATCGGAAACCGCAGGCAACACGATGCCTTCGAATGTCCAGTTGTATAAATCACTTGAAGAGTAGCAGGATATGCCAATGATGTCTACGCGCTGAATACCGATCCGACCTAAACTGTTCGGACCGTCTTTATTCTCTCCATACCAGTAATACTTACCGTTATCGAATAATATACTGCCGCCATGTGCCTGAATAGGCTTTCCATTCGTATCCAGCCACAATTCGCCCGGCTGAAAATCCTCATACTTTATCATTCCAACAACCTCCACTCTTAGCGTTGCAAATATGTAATTTACGCCCAATTAAAGAGACCTTGCTGATAAATTCGGCTCCAGCAAGGTCTCTTCCTACACTAAACGAGCTTTCTCGCGGATTTAGCGACCTTCCGCTTGCGCTTGCTTATTCGTTGCTTCAATCACTTTCGTACCGCCTTTAGACAACCACTCTTCCTTGAAGGAAGCGAAATCCGCAGGAACGTCCTTGGATTCCACAATTATTTTTACGAATTTTTCATTTACTAAATCATTAAGCTGGCTTGGAATACTCGGATCGAGTTCCTCTGGATTAATGTTTAAATAAGCTAACGGATTCGGAACGGCGAAGTCGCCTGTCGATTTTGCCATTGCTACAATGTCCTCTTTATTAGGCGTACTGTCGGCTAGGAAGTCCGAATTCCAAGAAACCAATGCTTTTAATGAAAAGGCTTTATCTTTGCCCTTTTCTTCATCCGTCATGAGGGGTGTGATTTTATCTCCGTCTTTGCTGTAGTGGACCCCTTCAATACCGTTCATCATTAGCTGCTGCCCTTCACTTGAGAGTAGGTAGTCTAGCAGCTCCAACGCTTTTTTCTTTTTCTCATCCGAGATGTTCGCATTAATAGACGTTTCCGCCCAGAAGTTATTGAAGCCATCCATTCGCTGAGCGCCTGTTTTCCCTACCAAGGTACCTACCCATGTGAAAATCGACTTCGGATCGGCATTGGGATATGCCTGCTTGAACTTATCATAAAAATCATTATAGAAGGTCGCATTTGCGTTATGAATCATGATTCCGACTTTGCCCGTTATGAATTTCTCGATTTTCTGATCATCTGTATTCAACATAAACTCAGGATCAAGAATTTTTTCCTTGTAAAGCTGGTTTAGAAAAGAAAGCCCGTCTCTCGTTTCATCGGAAAGCACCTCCGGCGCCCATTGCCCATCTTTCTTCTCCCACCTATCAGTGCTCGTGTCGAAAGCGTTGAACAGTGGATATTGCCACCAAATTCCTCCAGCGCTGGAGGAATAACCGTACGTATCCTTCTTGTTATTGCCGTCTGGATCACCCTCGGCAAATGCCTTAGCAACCGCATAGAACTCATCGATCGTCTTTGGTACTTCTAGATTTAGCTTATCCAGCCAATCCTTACGAATTAGAATATTGTGACCGCTCACCGCCATCTTGCCGCTTCCGGATTCATTGAATATAGGGAGCGCATAATGTTTGTTGTCGGTCGTTTTAGCTAAATGTTCAAAGTTGGCCAGCGACGCTTTAATATTCGGATACTGCTCTGAGTAATCTGAAAGCGGAAGAAGCATGCTCTCTTTAATCCACTGACGATATTGAACCGGACGGTCAACGCCGTAGGAGACAAATACATCGGGCATCTCCCCAGAGGCAATCATCACGTTCAGCTTCTCTTCCCAGTCATTCCACGAAGCTGTAATCGGCTTCAAGCGGATGTTGAGCTTTTCCTGCAAATACTTATAGATTTGAGAATCCTGCGAGTCAGCTCCCTCGAACATCCAACTAAATACGGATAATTCAACAGGCTTTGTATTTTCAACGACTGGTTTAGAACTTGGGCTTGCAGTTGAAGAAGACTCACCCGCTTCGTTTTTCTCATTATTGCTTCCACATCCTGCAATAATCCCAACAAATAACAACACAACTGCAAGCAATAAAATGAGACCTTTCTTTCTATTCAACATGTTGTTCACTACTCCCCTTTAATGAATAATTAATTCATTCTAGTAATCTGACTGACTTTCAACTCTTGATTGATCCAATCATCACCCCTTTAACAAAGTGCTTCTGAATGAAAGGATATACAATGATGATGGGAATGACAGAAACCATTACAATCGCATTCTTAATGGTGTCACCCAGCATGAAATCCTTGCTTACGAAGCTGCCGCTGCGGGTCAATTCCATATTGTTATTAATCAGAACATCCCTTAACACCATCGCTAACGGCCATAGTTCCTTATCGTTAAGAAACAACATCGGAACGTACCAGTTGTTCCATTGACCAACCGCGATAAATAATGCGATAGTTGCCAGAGCAGGAAACGATAAGGGGATGATGATCTGAAAGAACACTCTCATATAACCAGCCCCATCGATTTTTGCTGATTCCTCCAGATCAATTGGGATATTTTGAAAAAATGTTTTGAGCACAATCAAGTTATAAGTGCTTAACGCTGCCGGAATGATCATAACGGCCAAACTATTTACCATCCCAAGGCTCTTGATTAGCAAGTAATAAGGAATTAGCCCCCCGCCAAAAAACATCGTGAATATGATAAAGAGAAAGATAGCGGTTCTACCCGGAAGATCTTGTTTCGTCAACGGATATGCCGCAATAGATGTAATCAAAAGCTGGTATAGCGTACCAATAACCGTAACGAATACGGAAACCACAACCGACATAAGAATCGTATTTTTCGAGAAAACGTATTCATAGGCTTCAAAAGAAATACTTCGCGGAATGATATTAAATCTCGTTTTGACTGCTTCTTCATACGGCAGTACGGATCCAACAAGTACATGCCAGAACGGGTAAAGCATAATACAAGCCATGAAAACTAAAAAAATGATGTTCAGTATGTCAAATATTTTCCCAGAAACACTCGTAGATCGCACCATTATTCAATCACCTCAGTAAATGCCATGTCCGTTCATTTTTTTAGCCGCGCTGTTTACCGCGATAAGAAGAACAAAATTGATTACGTTTAAGAATAACCCGATTGCGGTTGCCATGCTATACTGTCCTTGCGTCAGCCCGATCCGGTAAACGTAGGTATCGATAACATCGCCGCTTTCATAGACCATCGGGTTGTACATATTAAACACTTGGTCGAAACCACCGCTCATCATGCTGCCAAAATTCAATATTAACAAAATCGATATGATCGGCAGCAAGCTTGGCAATGTAATGTGAACAATCTGTTTCCAGCGGTTAGCACCATCGATCACGGATGCCTCATACAGATCCGGATTGACACCGGACAATGCCGCCAGAAAAATAATCGTTCCCCATCCGACTTCCTTCCAAATTCCTGAAATGACCAATAGTGGCCGGAACATGCTGTTGCTTGTCAAGAAATTAACAGGATCTCCGCCGAACAGAACAATAATGCTATTGACCAAACCCTCGTTAGACAGCAGTGCGAACAATATACCCGAGATCGTTACCCACGAGATGAAGTGGGGCAAATAAATAATCGTTTGAATCGATCGCTTGAAGATTCTGTGCCTTACTTCATTTAAAAGAATAGCCAGAATAATCGGAGCAGGAAATCCAAATAGGAGACGCATTAAATTGATTTCAATCGTGTTGGTAAAAACCTGCCAAAACTTATCGGTCGCGAAAATTTGTTCGAAGTGCTTAAATCCTACCCATGGACTGCCTAAAATTCCTTTCGTAATCCAAAATTCTTTAAATGCGATCGATGCACCATACATGGGGATGTAACTAAATATAATTAAAAACGCAACGGCAGGAAGCAGCATGAGATACAGCATTTTATATTTGACTATTCTTCTGCGTACATCCTTACCCGCTACGGCTTTCGCCCCAATTGTCGCCATATTATAGCTCACCCGTCTTCTTCTGCAGCCTGAACCGGCTGTCGTCTCTATTGAATCCGATGTTATTAAGCAAATTCACATTCGTACTAGTCGCATCATCAATATAAATATGATCCTCTGTTGTTTCAACCGTGGACAATCTTCTGTTGTTCTCGATCCAAACCTCTTTACAATGGCTTGCCATTAAACTTCCCTGATAATATTCCGGGTGGAGCAAGCCATTCTCATCTCCATCGGCATGCGATTTGAGCCTCATAGCATTGGAATTCAGAATGGCATTATTGCGGATATATACCCTTCTGCAGGATGAAGCATAAACCGCTTGCTGCGGACAATTGATAATTGTATTATTCTCGATCCACACTCGGTCAAAGACCGCATATTGCGTTCTACCCATGGCAAGATATACACCCATGTAGATAACGGCCATGTTCCAGTGATTCACATCGCAGCTGTCAATCAAATTATTGCGGATACGCAGATTGCTTACTCCAAATCCTTCCGACCAGCGAGACTCGGAACCGCACTCAATTTGAATCGCTGACCCTTGATTCATAAAGAAATGATTGTTCTCCACCAAGCCGTTGCTGGAATGTAGCAATATCCCTCTTGCGCGGTTATGGTGAAAGAAATTATTGCGAACGATATAGTTGCTGGAATCATATCTTCGATTAAAAAGTATCGCGCGTTCTGAAACCTCGGCTGGGATCGGTTTTTCAAAGGTAAGCGTGCAGGTGTTATACTCCTTGTTCCATTCCACGTCTGCGATACGCTCCGTGATCTCGGCAGGCGACAGATCTTCATTTCGAAACTCAACTTCGTCCCCTACTGCAAAGGGATTACGCCATGCTAGCACACGAATTAAACGTAAGGTCCGATCATCGATTCGCTTAAAACCCTGAACTGAATTATCGTGAATGTTCAGGCAATCGTCGCCGTTGTAGCTGAAATCGCAGTTTTCAATCATAAAGTAACCTAGCGAATTACTGATATGGCAGCCATCTGCCGTGACGGAAATGCAACGCGTCGTTCCTGGCCGTTTCACAATTCTGCATTGTCGCAGCGCCCAATGGTGTTGATCTCCCGACGCCACGAAAGCATGTCCTGGCGCAGAATAGATCGTTACATGCTCGATTTGCAAATGCTGATTGCTTTTAAGTTCGAAAGCGTTCGCGTCATAAATGTAATGACGTACGATGTAAGCTTGCCCTGGATTCAGAAAGCGAAATTCTTCGGGGTTGGACAGTGCAATTCGGAACGTATTGAGATCCTGGCGACTAATATTCCGGAAATGGGTATTGTGGAATTCACGACCTAACTCGAAGCCTGCAGATAACGTCAGCGGGTTCATCGCGTTTAATGTCCGTATGTTCAGATCGCTCGGCGCTTGCGAATACTCCGGAAAGTGAAGATCGAAATAAGTGCTGTCTGAGGCTACTTCCCTTACTAGTCCGATGCTTGCCAATTGCCCGCTTTCCCAGTCCCAATCGACAGTGAAATTTTTGAATATCGTCCGTATGCAATTCCTTATGGTAAAGAAGACTTCCACCGTAGAAAAGATGAATTCAGAGCCGCCACCATCGAACTGAAAATCGTGCATCCCTTCGAATATAGGATGATTGCCATTATAAAATCGATATATTCCCGAAGGGACGACAAGCTCGGACGAATGTTCCCGTTTGCAATAATCAATGGCATTCTGAAAGGCACTACCGTTACAATACCCTTCCTCGGATCTAGCACCGAAATCAGCGACGCTAACTCTCTTATATTCACTCCATTCCGGAACACTGATTGAGATTTCAGACATGCTCACGGCTGTATCATCATTCTTTACGCGCTCCACTCACCTGCCTCCTCTCTCTATCCACCCTGTTAACTCTCTTGCTATATTGATTGTGCCATAGACGGCCTTCCCTTAATATGTGCTGAGAATAGAACATTGGATGTAGTTTGTTACGATGTTGTATGGATGCTTATTCAAAAAAAATGCCCCGATCGGTGATCGAGGCGTCTTGCGTCTCTATAGCTCAGTGAGTATAACGTTATCGTACAGCACAGTCGCATTATACGTTTCTAACCCAATCCTCCCCTTGCTGAACGTAAAAGCAGGATCTGTTGCACTTAGTTGAAGAATGCCATCCACATACAAGTTCATTTGATTTCCAATAACTTCAACTGACACGCGATAAGTCGTCCCGACATTGATCGTATAAGCTTTCGATGCCAGCTCCGTCTGGGTTCCCGCTATCGTTTTCTTGATCGCGATCCCATGCATATTACCGATATAGACAAAATATTTATTGTTTGCATCCGTTACACGAAAGACCAGATTCGCGAAACCGCCGCTTCCCGCGGTATTGCTTATTTGAATATCGCTAGCTAACGTGTAGTTGCTCCACGAGTCGATCCCTGCCGTTGCAAGGCTCCCTGAATAGTCCGTCTGCCTGTATTTCTTACTGGCGCTATCTGTCACGACCGACCAACTGCCCGATTGCACGCTCCATCTTCCTGCGGAGCTCTCGAAATTTTCAGATAATAAATAAATGGAATGATAGGTTACGATAGGATTCCAATAAACAGTATCGTACAAATTGTTCGAATTCTGATTCACAACAAAACGTACCGCATCGCCCTTGATCACATCGAGCGTTATTGCGGGAGACGATACTGTCGTTCCGTAGATGACCTGCTGCCAGCCGCTCGCCGGCCAAATTTGCGCGTTGTTTTTTAAAATCTTCACGTTTACGCCATCCGCTCCCGCCCCCGTGTTCAACATGTGAATGGTTTCGTTTGACGAGAGCGTAATTTCGCCGTCCTCCGGCGCTATCCATGTTCTTACAGAATCGCTGCCATCTGGAGATTGCACATTTTCCCCTACGCTTAAAAAAGTTGAGCCATCCCGCCACATTCTCCATGGGGCGTAGTAATTTGCCAATGACGTATAAGTCGTGCCATTCCATTTGTGATAGTACCAAACCGGTCCCTGCGAGATCGCCCCGACGTCCTTAATCGCTTCATACTTTCTTGTGGATGCCGGAATGGTTCCGCTGGTCGAGCCTGCCGACGTTGTGCCTGAACTAATATTTCCATTGTTATCTTCGGCTTCAATCAAATAATAATAGGCCGTGCCGCTTTGAAGCTCTTGCCGGTCGGTAAAGTTTGCTGTCGTTGATTCTCCAACCATATTACTGTAGGCAGGCGTAAAGTTTGGGGTCGTTGAACGGTAAATATTGTAGTGATTAAGTCCTGAACCCGTATCGGAAGCTGCCGTCCAAGATAACGATATGCCTAAGCTTCCGCTATTCCAAGCTGCCAATCCCCCGGACGGATTACCTGGCGCCACACTATCCAATGCGGAGATGGTACTGCCTAGATCGAATCCGGATGCGCTTCTCCATGCCGCCATCGTGTTGTAGCTGACCCCAAACCTTTCAGCTTGTAATGCCGTCCCGCTTACCTGATAGAATCGATTGTCATTGATAAGATCAACCGGTGCACTTAACCCAATTTTATAAGCTGAAGTTCCCGAAGTTCCGTTCGCCATAATGATCCGATTATTCTGGAACGAATCTCCCGACCAAGGGTCCCCGGGTGACGCATCTTTGCTGCTTAACGCACTCGTATTCGCTTGATCCACTACGATTAAATTATTTGCGACAACGAGATTTTTCAAGCCTGAATATCTCCCCGTATCCGCTGTAAAGTCGCTTAATGCGATTTGGCCCGATCCGATAGAGGTTTCTCCGCGGTTGCCCTTCACTTTATTGTCAGTGATTCTCGAATTAATGTTCGCCATCGTCGTTACGCCGTTGCCTTTATTATCATGAGCGTAATTATATTGTACGTTGATATATTCATTAGACCAATCAATGTTTAATCCGGATGCATCATGCCCCGTGTTGCTGTCGGACATATTGTAGACCTCGTTAAACATGACATCAACATATGAGCTTGCGACTGGCCAAATTCCCCCCGGTCCCCAGGTGACCCCTGTTCCGGCATATTGACCAGCATCATGTACGAGGTTCCATTTTATCGTGCTATGATTCAAATTCCCGATGACGATCCCTTGGTTTCCAAGCTGAGATGCCACATTATTGTGAACCTTAACATTGCGGAATAACGCGGAGCTTTTATGATTATCTGATAAGGTGCTATCCCAACCGGCAACTCCGATTGCTCTCCAACCGAGCATATAGATTTCATTATGGCTAATAACGATATTTCGTGCGACTTCACTATGCTTGTTTGTCGGATAAACCGCCGAAATCAGAATGCCTTCCGAATTGCTGTTTATTCCAGGACCGCGAACAAGGTTTCCATCTATCGTGATATTGGACCAGGCTCCTTCAGCATTATAAGTAATAACGATCGCTCTGTTCGTTGTAGTCGAGCTAGTTAGCGCATTCGTCGTTGTACACTCGATGTCCAATCCCGAAATGATCCAACCACTCTCATTCGTCATGCTCACCACAGCCGGGGCCGAAGATCGAATAATGGGTTTGCTCCCGCTGCCATAGGCGGTAATTTGGATCGGAAGCAGACTCGTTCCCGAACCGTTTAAGGTAACGCTTTCATTCCAAGTGTCACCTGATTTTAATAATAGTTTATCGCCAGGATTAAACGTAAGATTAGAAATTTTAGCCAAAGTTTGCCAAGGAGTGCCTGCGCTCGTCCCGTTATTATTATCATTGCCCGTCGAACTGCTTACATAATAGGTCGTACCCGCTGCGTAAGCCCTGTCATTATGAACGAAGACAATCATTGCTATAACGAATATCCATGCAACAAAGACACACTTTTTGGCCATTGGCTACTCCTCCTCAATGTGCAACTCATACAGGCGTGCCGTAAATTCCGTTGGAAGTGTAACAACTAACGCATTCTCAAGCTGACTCCAGCTCCAACTACGGTTCTCATACTGAGGAAACCCACATCGAACCGTTACTTTCTTGCCGTCACAATCCGGAATAGGAAATCTCGCCTCTTTCGTTCCGCCTTCCAATCTCCAAACAGCCACATAAGCCTTATCACCGCATCTTAATCCAAGGCTAAGCCAATGATCGCCATGCTTAGGCAAGCCAATCGGCCAAAATGGAAGAGCCTTCGGAATGGATGCTCGGATACTCTTGTAATAGGAAATTCCTTCGCGAATCAGTTCAAAGCGATCCGATGCAATGTCTGACAAGTGCCCGCTCTGATGAACTCGCATTAACATGCCGTTCACCATGTTAAAGATGACCTCTTCCCGATCTCCTTCTTTAAGCGGATATGACCAAGCAGCGGATTGCTCTGGTGTGAGCGCCGTAGGAGCAGCAGCAGATATCGCCGCAAACTTGCGGTAATCCATCTGATCGCTAATGGACTGCACGCTGTGCCTGGCGAGCAAAGCATAATCCATACGCAAACCGCCGCTTCCACAATTCTCGATGACCAAATCCGGATAACGAGCAAATACGCTATCAAGCCAGCGCAGGTAGGCACGATTATGCTGAAGCAAGCCATCGCCGAAGCTATCGGCGTTAACCTCTGTTCCAATGCCTGCATTAATGTTATAGTCCATTTTGATGTAACCGACCTTGTACTCCGTCACTAGACGATCGATTACTTCATCTGCATATTGAATGACTTCGGGATGTCGATAATCCAATTGATACCTGCCGTGATCAATGACCCGTTTGCCATGTCGCATGAAAAACCATTCATCCGACACTTGCTGCGCTAAGGGGCAATGAATTCCCATGACTTCAAGTTCCAGCCAAAGTCCCGGGATTAAACCTTTCGCTCGGATGTAGCCCAGCACCTCCTGCAATCCGCCTGGGAAACGCCTTTGTGACGGTTGCCAAAGCCCTACATCGCTCCACCATTCGCCATCCGCATACCAGCCAGCATCGATGCAATAATATTCGCAACCCACCGAAGCAGCCGCATCGACTAAGGGTAAAATCTTCTCGGTCGTTGGATCAGCGAATAAACAATTCATGTAATCGTTGAAAATAACGGGAAGCCGCTTATTGTCTTCGTTCCAACGACGGATTTCTCGCCGATAACGCGTCAATTCCACAATTCCCTGTTCGAACCCTCCTTTGACAATCGCAATTGCTGCAGGAACGGACATAAATGCTTCACCTGGCGCGACATTTTTCCACCAATGGCTTTCATTCTCTGTAGGGCCGCTTAATTGCAAATAGAGTTGATCATTCGCCTTATCGCTAATCTCCCAATGCCAAGAACCGTTATGCTCGATTTGCCAGCACATGGCCATTCCCGCCTCAATATTTTCATATCCACCCATCGGATGAAGATCGGCGGAAGACCAGGTTCCCGAATTGCTGTACGAAAGTCTTTTGATCGAAAAATCATTTACTTTCGTTAAACCTAGCTCGGATAGCCTATAACTTCTCCACTGCAGCTCTCCGTGCCAAGCATTATGTGCAATATGAAGTCGACTTTTGGTTTCCCATGACCCGCGGCTTCCGCCCGAGATACCTGTCACTGTAAACGAGGAGACGTATTCCATCGGAATGGAATTCAAACTCTGATTGACGACCTCCGTCCAAGCTCGGATGACAGGGATATCGTTATAAAATTGATAATGAACCGTCACCCACATACCCCTATCTTCCATAACCACTTCAAGTTTTCTTCCACTTTCGTTATAGAAATCTCTGTGGCAATCGTACTTCAGCCTACCTCCCGGCATTGTCCCTGTGTATTTAGACGCATGATGATCGTTCCGATCTTCACCCGTCACTTGCAGTTCGACGATTCGGCGCGTTCCTCGTACCTCCTCTGTTCCTCGTACATCTTCATTCGCTGGGAAGGGAGACAAATGAACCAGACGGACATCTCCGCATTCGGCAATCTGTATCTCCAAATAAATTCCATTTTCATAAATTCTAATCCAACTCAGCACTTCCATCGTATCCATCTCCATACCATAGGCCCTTGTCACTTTTCATTCACCCTCTATTCTTGATTGATGGTTCTCATTGTGACACGGGCTCGAAGGCATTTCTATGTATTAATCAAAGAGATTTGGTTGTGGTTTCTTGTGTACGATGTTTTTATTGTCAATGCGCTGTTTGTACTCTAGCGGCGATTGACCTAGATGTTTCTTGAATAGCTTGCTGAAATGGGCATAATCTTCATATCCAACTAACTTTCCGACATCATATAGTGATATATCCTCTTTCAATAGCGTAATAGCCGCATCAAGCCTTTTCTGAATGAGGAAATGGATAAAGCTTTGGCCCTTCTCCTGTTTAAACAGATGACTCAAATAATTTGGGCTAATAAAGTACTGCTGGGCAAACTCTTTGAGAGATAGTTTGTGCGCATATCGTCGTTCGATGTCCTTGATAATCTCCTCAACGATTGGAAATGTTGTTAACTCCGACGGTTTCTTCTTATGCTCGTCAATTAACATTCTCATTTGTACAAGCAAATCATGGGGATTGCCGTAGTGGAGGACCAGATCTTGAACGGTAATGGAGTCCTCAGCTAATGATTGGGTCGACGAAGAGAAGTTCTTGATCACCACGACAAAAAAATTATAGATTTCAACTAGCCCACTTAAATGAATTTGATCTTTGGCGATTCCTCTATGTAAATCGAATAACGCCGCTTCCAGATGCTCAAGCTTTGTTGCTTTGCCTATCCGCTCCATGATAGACGGCAATGCCGCGTTTACTCTCGGCCTATAGCGGTAAACGCCTATCCTGCGGTTCAAGCTCGAGGTTTCAGCCATCATATTCGCTTGGTTGTAATATTTTGCGATTTGACTGTCGGAGTCGTTCGACAGACTTATTCCTACATCCCATTGAAACTCTGCGGCCATGGTTAGTATGTTTTTATATAATGACTTAAACGTATTCGAATCCATGTCGGAACGACTTAATAAATACGTCCATTTGAGTGGACTCGCCATGGCACGGAATAAAGCAACACCATGCTCTTGCAGCAATCGATCCGAACTCAGCAAGGATTGCTCCGATATGGCTGTTTTGCTTTTAACGATAGCAAAGGCATATCCTGCTCCTGCTCCGGTTCCCATTTCAACTCCCAAACCTTTTAACAACTTGGATACTTGTTGTACGGTTAATCCCTTCTCGATCATTTCCAAAAACAGCATGGAGTTGTGGTAGGTTTGAAGTACGCGCTGATCCCGATCACGTTTAGCTAACCGATTGCTGCAATTATTTAACGTATCCCGCAATTCCTGTTCGTTGACAGGTTTAAGCAGATAGGCAAAGCAGCCCAGCTCCAGCGCTTGTTTCGCGTAGCTGAATTCACTGTATGCGCTCATGAACACCACCAGCGTATGGGGAGAAACACGGTTCACGAAAGACAATAAATCCAAGCCACTTTTCCCTGGCATACGAATATCACTGATCACGATATCGATCGATTGCCGCTTCAATAGGCTTTCAGCCATATGTACGTCGTTTAATTTCGCTACAATTTGAAAGCCGAGTGCTTCCCAATCCACAATTTGTTCCATATCCTTCAATATCCACGGCTCATCATCAACGAGGATCAACTTGTACATCGTTTACTCACCCTTTCGCTTTAAGCGGTACGCTGACCGTCACAACCGTACCCCTATTTTTCCAACTCTTGATGGATAGTCCATAGGGCTTGCCATAATAGATTTGAATTCTTTTATGAATATTGACGAGCCCGATTCCTTGTCCCAGCCCTGCGGTTTCGGATGAGTTCTTATTCATGCTTTCAAACTCTTGCCGCATGCGCATCAAGCGTTCCTCGCTCATTCCGACTCCGTTATCCATCACCTTGATCAGCAATTGATTCTCCTCTTTGATAGTCGCATGGATGTGAATGATCCATCGCCCTGTCTTTCCTTCGAGACCATGAAATAAGGCGTTTTCCACAAGCGGCTGAAGAATGAGCTTCACGATCGAACGGGCTCCGAGACCCTGATCTATGATTACTTTAAACTGCAGCCGTTCTCCAAACCTTATTTTTTGAATATCTATGTATCGCTCCAGGTGCTCCAGCTCTTTGTGCAGAAGAACAAATTCATCCGTACGTGTAATGTAGCGAAAATAAGAGACGAGATTGTCAATTGCGACAGCTACCTCCCTCTTTGCGTTGGACAATGCCATGCCTCTTATAGAGTGAAGCACGTTATACAAAAAATGAGAATTAATCTGGCTTTGGAGCCCATTTAACTGAAACATTCGTTTTTCCATTTCTGTTTCATAGAGCTGCTGCTGTGATTGCAGCAGATTGTCCGTAAGCTTCTTGATTTCATTCATCATATTGTTATAGTGGTCCTGAATAATAGTAATTTCATTCTTATAGCCGAATCTCAACCTGGCATCCAGGTCACCGCTCGCTGCGCTATCGAAAATATCAGCCATCTTAGTAATGGGATGGGTTAAACGAATATTAAAGGAGATCGCGACCCAAATGACGATTAGAACCATGATCGCTATAGCCGAAATCACGATATACTGAATGATTGATGCCTTTCCCACCAGCTTATCCTCATTAATTAATGCAACGAACTTCCAACCCAAGCTTTTGATCGGGAGAGACTGGTACAAGTAATTGATGCCGTTCATTTGAAAATCGATGACTTTGTGATCCTGATTCGTTCTAGTCTGGGCATATATTTGTTCAAAATCGGGATTATTAGTCGAAGAGCCAATGAGATCGCCGCTCTCGTTCATAATATAGAGCTCTGCTTTATCCGCCAAATCCGCTGAACGTAATATTTGCTGTATCCACTCCGTATCCAATAACAAAACGCCTATGTAAATTTCCTGCAGGTATCGGTTTGGAAGAACGGATTTAACCTTCCTGAAAGCCAGTATGCCCTGGTCTTTTGAAAATGGAGGAGAAATCTGCAGCTTATTGCTTATTCTGTTCTTATTTTCCATCTCTTTCAAATACGTCACCATAGGATGCATAAGCAGTTCTCCTGTGGATACTAAGCGGAAATCTTCTGAACTAATCATACCGATGGATTTTAAGGCAGGTTCCAATGACAAGTACGAGTTTAAATTTCTCAGCAAAATATCGGATTCCTGCCATGATTTATTCTCGAGCATGATGGACTGAACATTCCGGTTAAAGAAAATCGACTTTGAAAGCTGATCCATTCGGTAAAAATATTCGTCAAACCGATTGTTAGTTTGCGTCACGAAAATATTAATATTATCGAGTGCGTTCTTTTTTAGAATATTAATATAAGAAAAATAGCCCACTGTCCCTAGAAGGAGAATGGGCAAAACGGCAATACAAATATTTGTGAGGATCATCCGAAAGCTTAATCTATACTTTGTTGTATAGGACACCAGTTCTTTAAACATGAGATCCTCCGAGACATATGATGATAGCAACAATTTCTCAGCAGTTCGGACAAGGGTTAACGACTCAATAATGTCACAATATAATCAGTTTGTCTATGTGTTTTATTGTGGATTCGGGTGTGCTTTTATGTGTTTTTTATTGTGCGAACCCGCAAGCCTTCAACCAATTGAGGGCCATTAGCAAATTCCCTGTCGAGTTCATGTGAACTTGATCCACGGTTAGTGTTTTCCCGCGCTGCTCCCTTAAATATGCTGTAAATGACTGAAACTGAGGCACGAGAATGGCTTCGAATTCCGCCGCGACTTCTCTAATTATCTGATTATAGGGAAGAAGTCGTTCATTCTTCCCGTCGTTCGAATCTTCGGATAGGATTGTCGTTTCCATTAATATCAACGATGACCCCGTTTTGCTTTTCGTTTCAGCCAATAATTCCCGGTAGGTATCTCTGAAATCATCGCAGCTGACATTTTTCCATTCATCATTTATGCCAATAGATACGGATAGCCAGTCCGGCTTTAACTCGATTACATCTTCATTCCAACGTGCCTTTAGATCCAATATCGTCTCACCGCTTATCCCACGGTTCTCTACCTGCAAAGAGATCTCCGGTCGTACGATCGATAAGTAATCCCGAACGATGCGTACATATCCGCCTCCTATATTTTCAGGATCATCCTTTCTGCCGCAATCCGTAATGCTGTCGCCAATAAATATCATTTTCTGTCCTTCCTGTAGCAACATGTGCCATCGCTCCCTTTATTTATTCAATAGATTGTAAACGAGTTGGGCAGCTTCCGCCCGCGTCGCATTGCTCTGAGGCGCAAACAAGTTGCTTCCTCTTCCACGCACCAAGTTCGCTTCTTCGGCAGCGGCAATGTAGGGTAGAGCCCATCTCGGAATATCTTGCGCATCCGTATAGCCGACTGTCGCCACAGGCTTCGGTTGAATGCCGGCCGAACGCACGATCATCGTGACCATTTCCGCTCGGCTGATGAATTGGTCTGGGGCAAACTGATTTGCGCTTATCCCTGAAGTGATTCCAGCTTTAATTGCTGCCGCTATACTATCCGCATACCATGCTTCTTCTTTGACGTCGATGAACGAATTGCTCACACCATCATCTTCCAGGTTTAAAGCATTCGCCAGTAAAGTTACGAATTCTGCTCTGGTTGTTTTTCCTTCAGGGTTAAATCTCCACTCATCCACACCATTGACAATATGCTTTGCTGCCAATATTTGAAGCACCCGCTTCGCCCAGTGACCTTCCTTCACGTCGCTGAAAGTCTTGTTATACTCCATAACCGAATACACGCTAAGATGCTGCAGCGTTACCTTAACTTGATTCATGACCTCATCGATTTCACCGCCGACATATTCCCATTGCATCTTCGCCTTATCGTAATAGTAAATACCGAGAAGCTTCTCATCGACTTGACCGGGATCATAAGGCAGAGATAGCGTAATGCCGCCTGAGACTATATCGGTTGGGATTTCACGATTATCGGCAGTCTTGAGTTTGACTTCGAAATCATAAACTTCACCTGCGATTTTCATCGTCGCTTTGCTGCCGCTGATCGGCACGTTTAATATAGCAGAATTGTTAATAGGGCTCATGGTCACTTCAATTAAAGTACCAGCGATAATGCCTGATTGTTTTCTGAGATCATCCAGCGTCTTTTGACTTATGGTAATCGCCATTTTGCCAAGATGCACTTGAAGCGGATAATTCCCGACTTCCGATAAGAGGACGACAGCTTTCGATTGACCTTCATCCAACTTCACTTGAGCCGCCCCGTCCTTAATCTCTACCTTTGAGTGAGCGTTGCCGACTTGGCTTCCAGGACTTCCGATACCACTCTCGCCTAAAGCGACGATTGATACTTCGTTAGAAAGACCGCTTTCGCCATATGCATCGTAGGCTTCCGCAACAAAGTAATAGGTCGTATCCTTTGTCAGCCCAGATACAGTAAGATGGGTGACGCTTCCTGCATCAATCTTGCTAGAATGCAAACCGCTAGCTGTACCGTACTTAATGTTATAACCTGTTGCTCCGGCTACCGCACTCCAACTTAATTGCGCCTCTCCATTTCCGGCTATCGCGCTAATCGTTGGAGTTTCAAATATCTGTTTGCTAAGAATCAAATATCCATATTGAATTGGGGCTTTTCCAGCACCTATCCCACTATTGTATTCAATCCATCCATTTCGGGCATCTCCATTACCCGGGTTGATGAAGCTTCCGTCGCTATAATTGGCAAGTACAGAGATCCCTAAGGCGGAACCGTCTTTAACTGAAATTCCTCCCGGAATGATTTCGCCCCAAGGAATACTCAATTCGTAACTAGTAGACTTCGTCGCTTCGTCTCTGGTGATCTCCATTTCGCCTGCGGTAAACTCACCTGCAGTTTTGCCGGCAATAGCATTGTAACGATATCCGACAGCCTGGCTTTCATCTGTTAACCCAAATGCGAATTCAGTGTATCCTTTGCTTCCCGGAATAGTTCCTCTATCGGGATCTATGGCGATCTGAATGCTGGAGCCTTTCCACAAATCGGCCGCATTCGAGATAGGCAAACGATGTACGTCTTCCATAACCTTAATTGCGATATACAAATTGTCATTATCCCACCGGGTATGCCCTATTGCATTTAACCTTTGCGGAGACCATTGATCAGAGAAAGTGCTTTCAATACTTTTCACCTGGGCTTTCTGATCCATGACAAACTCGGGCGTACCCCATTCTTGGATTGAGCCGTCAATTGTCGGCCTAGATTGTGTGAATAAGCTGCGCAGGGCGGTAACTTGTTTGTTTACTTTAATCCGTCTCGACTCGGTAACAGTCCCGGTCATATCGTAAACCTTGTATTGCAAAGTATGCTCTCCATTGCTTAAGCCCTTTACGGTATATGCATAAGGCGATACCGTCATTTCCTGAATCAATCTATCATCCACGTACAGCTCTACTTTTTGAATGGGTCGTATTCCCGCGATATAAGGCATAGTCTGTAAATCGGTAACATTTAATTGATAACCATCTCGAAAGGTTGCAAAATCAACCATTTTCGGTTGCTCGGTTTCCGGGACAGTCGGTCCGGTAGTTAGATGGACAGCCTCTGAAGCAGCCCCTACATTTCCGCTCCGATCTTCCGCTTCTACCTTGTAATAATACGTCGTGTTTGGCTGTGCTTCTTCCCTGTCAATAAAATTTGTCGTAGCGGATTCTCCCACCATATTGGAATAAGCTGGCGAAAAAGCCGCGTCTTCGCTTCTATAGATGTTATAGTGCAGGATCCCGTTCCCTTGATCTTCTGCCTCCGACCAGGATAACTCAGGATAATCGTTAAGCGTCGCGGTAACTTGATTTACCGTCGAAGGAATCGATTCATCAATCGGCAGCACTTGTGTATTGCCGTCAAACCCTGTACCTTGTTGCCATGATCCAAGACTCGTATAGGTTGTTCCATGATAAATCGAGCTAAAGGCTRGTGCTTCATTAGTGACATCGTTATGATCAATAACATCAAAGTTCGTATTTGAAGCAATATCGAAAATATTGAAGTTCGTTATTCCTCTGGCAATCGCAACGTGATTATTATAAATCTTATTTCCTGTCCACGTTCCATGGGGATTAGAAGCGCTATTGATCGCGGCCGTATTCTCTATGTCTACGATGATCATATTATTTGCAACATCAAGATCATGCTCTCCTGATGAGAGATCGGGTCTACCCGTGAAATTCCCGAGCGCAATTTGACCATTCCCGTTCGATTGTAGCCCTTGATTGCCTCTGACTTTGTTATTCCATATTTTTGTTCCGTAATTACTCATTGTCGTTATTCCATTGCCTTTGTTATCGTGCGCGTAATTATACTGAACGGTAATATTGTCACAGTACCAATCCACGTTGACCCCTGATCCGTCATAACCCGATTCCGCGTCCTTCATGTTATAAACTTCGTTAAATTTAATTACAGAATCCCGGGAGGCAATGATCCACAAGCCACCTGGCCCCCAAGTGTCCACACCGAGACCTCCGTCATGAACAACATTTCTTTCTATAACGGAATGATGAGCATCTTGCAGAACGATTCCTTGGCTGGCAGTATGATGCACGTAGTTTCCGCTGATTTTAAATCTTCCAAAAAGCATCTGGGAGCGCAAATCCTCGTTTTTCGCGGTATCCCATCCAGCAGTGGTTATTCCATACCACCCCACATTATGGACCTCATTGTTAATTATCGACACATCCGTCGCAACCTCTTTGATGTCTGTTCCCGGAATCAACGCAGTAATCATAATTCCATTGCTATTACTGTTGTAATTAGCGCTGTACACATCATTCTCTTCAATTCGCAGATTTTCGTACCGCTCGGCATTATCATAAATAACGTTTATTCCTGCTGTAATATTGCTCCATGATAACGTTGAAGAGGTTAGGATGTTAACGGCTAATCCCTTAATCGTCCAGTGGCTTAAATTATGTCCTGTGACAACACTTCCACCGTATGGAGCATTCCACGAAATGACAGGCTTAGCGCCTGAACCATAAGAAGAAACAGTAATCGGATATTCCTTCGAGCCGGAGCCCTTCAAAACAAGCGGTTCATTCCATGCGTCGCCCGATTTCAAAAGGATGGAATCCCCTGCACTGAAAGTCGAAATATTGATTTTATTCAGAGTTTTCCATGCGCGTTCAGCGCTTAAACCATCGTTCGCATCATCGCCAGTGCTGGAACTAACATAATAAGCTGTATGACCATCCGAATTAACAGGTGCTAATACCTTTTGCACCTCGATATTATCAAAGTCCGCAGTAGCCCTCGACATCGTCAAAGCAATCTTTCCGGTTGCAAAAGATGTGTCTACTGTAGACAGTAGTTTAACGCCGTTAATATAAAAATCGATGTATTTCCCCCCTGCTACACCTTTGAATGTATAGGACTTGCCCTTTTCCATGCTGAAAGCCGCTTCTGAAAGCGCTGTCACTTCTCCGTCCAAAACTTTGACAATCTGGATTTTCCCAGCTTCGATATATTGTAGATCGTATCTGTTATGACTATCCTTATATCTCAGGCTTAAGCCTACCGTTCCATCCTCGCTTATCGCTGTCGGCATAACTTGAGCTTGTACGGAATAATCAGCCCAAGTACTATTGCCTGTATAGGAAATACCGCCGCTACTCTCCGTTTGCGAATAAACTTGATTAGCAGACAGATCTGTCACGGCAACATGATCGAATTGCGCCGATGAGGCCCATGTGGCAAGCGCTACCTTACCGGATGGAATATAACCGTTATCGTCCGTAGTCTCTATGACCAAATCATCGTCTTTATATACTCGGATTTGATTCCCTATCACATCGATTTTCAGATGCACAAACCTCGAGACATCAAGTGAAGGACCATCATATGCCTTTAACCAATCTTGAGCGCTGCCGTTTTGTTTCATCAGCCTGATGTACGATTCACTCATATACAAATAGTAAAAATTCTGGTTATCCTGATGCCGAAAATCCAGCATCGCTCCAGCGCCGCTGATCAGCTTCACATCCGCTTCAAAGGAGTTATCTGTCCAAGCATTGCTCCCTGCAATTAGCTCTGCTCCCCTGTTGCTGGAACTCTGTTGATAGACTTTGGACGTTTCGCCTTGTACGCTAGACCACTCGCCCCCATTATTAGTCCACCCTGCAGCACTTCCATTCTCGAATTCATCAGAAAATAAAGTTACTCCCTTACTATTAACGGTAGCCCAGGTTCCACTTTCATGGGTCCAGGCTGCAGCTTCTTCATCTTCAAAATTGTCAAAGAAAATCGAGCTTTCACCTGCTTGAGCATATGAAATATTCGTTCCCGTCGGCCAACTCATCGTCAACAACATCACAATCATCACAACTAGGAAAACTCGATTCCAAATCATTGTTTTCAATTAAATACCCCCCCGTGATAGGATCCCTTCTTAACATCATTATCCTATCACTTCGTCCATCTCTATTAACATGTACTTATCTTTGAAACTGCTATGTGTTTTGGTGGTATTTTGGCTTCAATATTTGATGAATCTGCTCAAGCATAACTAGTATGGTTGGTAGACAACGTAGATTCTGTATAATATTCGGCAATAAAAATGAACCAACCATTGTGATGTCACAACGATTGGTTCATTCATCCTTATCGATTTCATTTCAATAACAATTAAGTGATACATAAAACATAAGCGTAGAGACAAATTCAACTAATGATATCTATGCTAAGAAGATGGTTGTCTCGGCAGTTTGACAAATGGAAACCATTTCTTGATTCGGTCTTTCGTCCGTAATTATTGCTGTGACGACTTTCAAATCCGCGAAAGAAACCAGCATGCTCGTACCGAACTTAGAGTGATCAATTACAATATACGACTCTTTTGCTTTTTGAATGGCAACACGCTTGATTTCTGCTTCATGCATATTGGAGTTGCTGAATCCGTGCTGAGGATGAAGTCCCGTTGCTCCTAAGAACACCTTGTCAAATGCCATACGAGAAATCGTCTCCAGTGTGACAGGCCCAACCATTGACTTGGTCGTATCCATTAATATTCCACCAAGAACTATGGTCGGAATCCTTTTTTCTGACAACTCGGCAGCTACGTTAATAGCATTCGTAACAACGGTAATATTGGCATCTTCCGGGAGATGCCGTGCAATCTGAAGCGTCGTAGAACCTCCATCAATAAATATCGATTCACCAGGCTGCACTAAGCTGGCTGCAAGACGCCCGATTCGTTCTTTCTCTACTCCTCGTACAATAGAACGCTCTCCCAGGGCAACATCTTTCGATGCAAGAATGGCGCCACCGAACGTTCTTTTAAGCAGGCCGCTGCGTTCCATTTTCTCCAAATCTCTTCGCACAGTCATATCCGTTACGTCGAAGTGTTCCTTCAATTCCGATATTTTGACCTCACCTTTGGTCTGTAACTGTTGAATTATTTGTTTTTGTCTGTCATTCAAGTCGTCCTTCATGGCACTCCCTCATATCTCCAGCAGATGGTTTTTAAGCAAAAGCAATAAACGATTACATTTCCGAAAGGTTGTACCTTTATTGTATGGAATGAATTCTTGGAAATCAACAAAATATGTTTCATTTCATAATGTTTTCGTCTATTTTAAACATTTTACTACTTGAATTTACTTCATTACTAATCGATGTTCAATCGATCAAATAGAAAATCCACGATATGGACAGCTTTCACTCGTTCAGGAGAGCCGTGCTTCTCAATCCCATGCTTCATTTGCAGCAAGCAGCCAGGATTGCTGGTCACAATGTATTCCGCCTGTGTATTATTTGCGTGCACCATCTTATGCTCCAGTATTTGTCCTGCCATTTCCGGTTGAGTCACATTATAAATACCTGCAGAGCCGCAGCAGCGATCCGCTTCTTTCATTTCAACATAATTTACGCCATCAATCTCTCCCATAAGCTTTCTTGGTGCATCCGATGCACGCATGACATTACGGAGATGACAAGAATCTTGATATGTTATACGGAGTGATTTCTCAGCTTTACTTTTACCTCGTTCTGAGAACTGCAGCTTGCGGCCTATCCGAACCAGAAGATCGGAAATGTCAATGACCCGCTCGGCAAACCATTCGGCATCTGCTTTCCAATTCGGATCATCATGGAGTAAATGATCGTATTCGACCAGTATTGCTCCGCAGCCTCCCGCATTGGTTACGATAAAATCGACGTTCGCATCCTTAAAGGCTCTGATATTCACCCGCGCAAGAGATTTGGCTTCTTCGGACTCCCCACTGTGGGCGTGCAAGGCGCCGCAGCAATTTTGAGTCACGGGTATGAGCACGTCAAATCCCGACTCCGTTAACAATTTAACGGTATGGATGTTGGTTTGCGTAAACATCATATCCATGAGGCAGCCTCGAAATAATGCAACGGTAGCGATTCTTTCCCCTTTAGCCAAGTGCCTGACCCCGATTTTCTCGGCCACTCCTTTATATGATGTGTCAGGTAATATGTTCTCCATCTCCCGCAAATGCGATGGAAACAGCTTCATCATCCCGCTGGCGTGAGCGACTTTGCGAAGCCCTGTTTTCTGGTAGGCCATAAGAGCGCCACCCAGCAGTCGCATCCGTTTTTGATGAGGGAACATCTCTTTTAATACGGTGCGGCGAATCCCTTTTACCCACCAACGATGCCGATCGGTATGTTCTTCAATTGCATCCCGCGTTTGTTCGATAAGCTGCCCGTATTTCACGTCGGCGGGACAAGCAGATTCGCACGCTCGGCAGCCAAGACAATGATCCATTTGCTCCTCAAATTGCTGGTCAGGCTCCATTATGCCGTCAACAACCGCTTTCATTAAGGCGATTCGTCCTCTTGGTGACTCTGCCTCAATACCGGTTTCCCTGAAGGTCGGACATGCAGGGAGACAAAATCCGCAGCGCATGCAATTAGTTAGCTGCTCATAATCCAGTTTGGCTGCGAGCTTAGAAGCCATC
Organism: Paenibacillus sp. 01T431; assembly: GCF_056398625.1. Taxonomy (NCBI): domain Bacteria; kingdom Bacillati; phylum Bacillota; class Bacilli; order Caryophanales; family Paenibacillaceae; genus Paenibacillus; species Paenibacillus sp. 01T431. Next base: position 186,029 of record NZ_JBFTPT010000012.1, on the reverse strand, counting down.
GGACTTCTCGGCTTATCTATGCTTTTCTCATGCATGTCCGATTACCACCCTTTTCCTTGTTTCCTTCGCGAACATTTTTCCTGGATTAAGAATGTTCAGTGGATCAAACGCCGACTTGATCGCTTTCATCACTTCAATACCTGCCGTACCTACTTTCCATTCTAAGAATGGAGCCTTCACGATACCAACTCCATGCTCCCCCGTAATTGTACCTCCCAAACGGATAGCTGCTTCGAAGATTTCCTCGAACGCGACCTCCACGCGATGCACCTCTTCATGATCTCGAGCATCCGTAGTTGCCGTAGGATGTAGATTACCATCGCCTGCGTGCCCGAAGGTGCAAATCTGAACATTATGTTTCTTGGCAATACGGTTTATTTCCAAAACCATGTCAGCAATCTTTGAACGTGGGACAGTTGCATCCTCAAGTATCGTCGTAGGCCTCAGTCTCGCTAACGCCGTGAACGCACTGCGGCGCGCTGTCATTAATTTCAGTGCTTCCTCTGCGGTTTCTGCAACATCAATACGATCAGCCTGCTCACTTCGGCATATTTCTTCAATCATAGCTATGTCTCGCTCAACTGTCTCAGCTTCGCCATCCTGCTCGATAAGCAAAATCGCTTCCATATCCCTTGGCAATCCGAGCTTCGCATAATCATCGACTACCTGAATGGTTGGACTGTCCATAAACTCCAGCGTCGCAGGAATTATCCGGTTTTCGATGATTTTGGATACCGTTCTCGCAGCTCCATTGATATCTCTGTACATCGCCAGCATCGTTTTTTTTGTTTTTGGAGGTGGAATAAGCTTAAGTGTAGCCTCCGTAATAACGGCAAGCGTTCCCTCTGAGCCGACAAGAAGCTTCGTAAGATCGTAACCAGCCACATCCTTCATCAGCTTTCCGCCCGTTCGCAATATATCACCATTGGCTAAAACTGCTTCGAGTCCGATAACATAATCTTTGGTCGTTCCGTATTTGAGACCACGGAGACCGCCAGAGCATTCTGCAATATTTCCACCGATTGTGGAAATGGACATACTGCTCGGATCAGGCGGGTAAAAAAGCCCTAGATTTTCAACCTCAGTGATAAACTGCTTCGTGTTCACGCCGGGTTGTACAACCGCCGTCAAATTTTCAAGATCAATCTCCAATATCCGATTCATTCTGTGCATAACCATTACAACGCCACCAGTAACAGGAACAGTTCCTCCGCATAAGTTGGTTCCCGAGCCGCGGGTGATCAAGGGAATACGATGACGATGGAGAACCTTCATAATTGCTGAAATCTGATCGGTCGTTTCCGGATAAATGACGCCATCAGGCAGTGCTTGCTGCATCGGCGTACCGTCATAGGAATGGGTAATCAGCGACTGGGGATCGTCTTTAAAATAGGAATCGCCTACAATCATTTTTAACTCACTTTTAACTTCAATACTCAACATCGCAAGTCCCCCCGGAATGAAAATGGACGAGAAACACAAACGGCTCTTTATAGCGCACAACAGACAGGAGCGTTGGTTTCTCGTCATTAAAACATCTAGTATTTATGGTTCAAACGGTAATATAGATCATTCCAACGAATCTCGTTCTCCAAGCTCGTCATCGTAGAGGTCTGATTGATAATGATGCATTCGATACCGGCCATCTTAGCCCAGTCAGCCATCTGCTCGCTTGTAACATGAAAAGAGAAACCAAAGTGGTGCGCGCCGCCAGCCAAAATCCACGCTTCCGCAGCATCTGATAACGACGGCTCAGGTTTCCACAGAACACGCGCTACCGGCAGGTTCGGCATTTCCTTCTCGTTCTTCACAGCAGTTACTTCGTTCACTATCAGACGAAATCTGTCTCCAAGATCAACTACGGTAGCATTGATTGCTTTACCACTATTCCCATTAAAAGTGAGACGAGCCGGATCGGCTTTACCGCCGACGAACAGCGGATGAACCTCAATCTTTGGCTTGCTAACAGAAACTGTCGGACATATCTCTAGCATATGAGCGCCGAGCACAAGCTGATTGCCTTCCTGCATGTGATATGTATAATCTTCCATAAAGGACGTGCCTTTGTTTTCAGCCATTATTTTCATAATGCGAACAAGAGCGGCAGTTTTCCAATCACCCTCTGCTCCGAAGCCGTATCCGGCAGCCATAAGTCGCTGCGCAGCTAGCCCGGGCAGCTGTTTCAAGCCGTGTAAATCCTGAAAGCTTGTTACAAATGCACTGTAACCGCTTTCTTGAAGAAACGCTTTTAATGCTATCTCGATACGTGCTTGTTCCCGAATTGCATCACGCTCGGTGCCTTCACGTTGGCCGTTCTCTGTGAAGTCATAAAGCTCTGAGTACTCATCCATCAATTCCTTGACTTGTCCATCCGTGACATCCTGCACACGTTCCGCCAGATCACCTGCAGGATAACCGTTCACCGACCAACCGAACCTTATTTGTCCTTCTACTTTATCGCCTTCCGTGACGGCGACATAACGCATGTTATCACCGAAACGAGCGATCTTCATCGTTTGGCTTTCCGTAAAGCCGGCAGCCGTTCTCATCCAAGAACCGATTCTGCTGCGTACTTGCACGTCTTTCCAGTGACCTGCAATGATTTTACGGGCTATGCCAAGACGGGCTCCAATAAATCCGAATTCTCGGTCGCCATGTGCCGCTTGATTCAAATTCATGAAATCCATGTCAATGCTATCCCATGGAATATCTACATTAAACTGCGTATGAAAGTGAAGCAACGGCTTACGCAGTTGGGTAAGGCCTGAGATCCACATTTTTGCTGGCGAGAACGTATGCATCCAAGTAATGATTCCCGCACAATGATCGTCTGAATTCGCTTCCAGACAGACACGACGGATAGCTTCCGGCGTTGTTACGACAGCTTTAAATATGATTTTATAAGAAAGAGCATCGTCTTGATCCAGCCCAGCGACCATTTCCTTCGCGTTGTCCTCCACTTTTGACAAAACATCTTCACCATACAGTCCCTGACTTCCGGTTACGAACCAAAATACATAAGGCTTAGTCTGCAGCATACCTTTATCCTCCTTAGAATGTGTTTAAATAAATCGCAATTCCAATCGATAATCGACGGTTTCACTCGGCTCTAATATACGGAGCGATCCTCTCTCCCTTTCGTCCGTCCTTCCTCTCGTCCAGCAATTAGAAGGCTCCAGTCCGAGTACATGCTCACCTGACCCTGGCATTCGCCACTGAACGAATTTCGGAAGCGTGACAGGATCCCATTCCAATTCTACCGATAAACCATGTGAATTGGTGTTTGCAGGACGAATCGGGAATGAGGGACTATGAATACGTGCAAAGACCGCATCCTTGCTTTGATCAGGTTTATGATAATACACTTGTTCTCTAAAGGCAGGATCAGGCGATTGCCATAATCCCATCCTTCTCATATCCATATCGCTGTCGCGAGTTGACGTTCTTCCTTTCGGAAGTTCCACTGTCGTGTCCTCGGCAAGCAGCGGGAATCCGAAGTTGAAATGATATAGCATCATATGAGGCGCAGGACGGAATCCAACGTTCTGAACAGAATCTAGGATCGTTATGCGATTTTCACCTAAATGGCTAGTTATTGTTCTAGTCAGGCGTAGATGCTCTCCAAAAATCGAGGTCTCCTCTATGACTCCACGGACTCGCAGCACATAATCATCGCCCGCCCATTCTGACCAAGATGAAATTTGACGTGCTGGCGTATGATGAATTCGGCCATGAAGACCGTAAGCACCGTCGATGTCTTTACCCGGCGATCCAACCTGTGATAATCCGCAGGTCATAAGCAATCCACCGGATGCTGTTCGCAGCCACTCCGCTTCTCGCTGATCGTAATAAGAAGGGTGAGGCTCTCCATTGCTCGAGGACCAACTAACTGGTATGCCATGCATTTCAGCAAGTGAGATGTCCATTCCCTTGCTTGGCGTTACCCAGTAACATAACCCCCCTCCGGTTCGCACTCGGAACGTGTCTACTCCCGCTTCAGGCCCTTCACTTCTTGTATAACGTTCAACACCGCCAATTTGCTCAATGCGGCCAACTCTCGCTTCCAGCTCGCGACGTTTCCATTTCCTTCCGTAAAGCTCCACGTTTTCCTCCCCCTTAAGCAGTCCTATTCCCAGTTCAGCAAAACCGTATTATCTGTTTTCTCTGACTCCAAAGCCGCTGTGAATAGTCGATGGCTCATGGCCGCTTCTTCCGGTTTCGCACATTGGAAGGAAGATTGGTTGTCTTGTCCATTTGCGATCTCATCGCAGAAAGCTGCCCACATCTGTAAAATCGAGTCCGAGAAGCCGAATTCGAAAATACCTCCAGTAATCGTTCCGTAGGTTGATTTATATGGAACATCTGAAATATGCCATGCCTGCTCGCCCCCTGGCTCGTATGGAAGGAATGCGACTTGCTTCGGGTTCTTGGTCGTGAATTCTGCAGAGCCTTTTGTGCCGTTAATGCGGATAAACCAAGTATTGGCATGACCTGGTGCAATCCGTTTCATGGAAAGCACCATCGGGAAATTATACTTATCTGTTTTGACGTCACATGCCAATATCGCATTATCCCATGTTTCACAAGCGGCCATGCCGCCATTACCATCCGGACGTTCCTGCACGATTTTACTAAGCAGTGACCTTACGTTAGCTGGCTTCCAACCGAAGCGGAACGGCAGATGTGCGACGTGCATGCCCAAATCACCCATGCAGCCGTATTCACCATTAGTTCCGATACGACGCTTCCAATTGATCGTTTTGTTCGGATCGAGGTCACTGCTATGCCAGAAGCCGGCTTCAACCTCGATAATTTGTCCGAATTTTTCTTGATTAACCCATTCGACAATCCGTTGGGCTCCCGGGAAGAATGGAAATTCAGAGGAGCAGCGAACGATCACGTCCGGATTCTCCACGATTGCTTTCATAATTGACTGATTGGCTTCTGCATCGATGCCAAATGGCTTCTCACCAAGCAAATGTTTTCCAGCTTTAATGATATCTATATATAATTGCTCATGCAGGTTATGCGGCACTGCGCAGTAGACAGCATCCACTTCCGGATCCGCAATGAGCTCGCGGTAATCGGAGGTGGTTTTCTTCACGCTAGGCACGTTATTCTCGAACCATTCTGTCGCAGGCAGATGCGCATCGCATACATGTGTAATCTCAGGAATATAATCCACATTGCTCAAGTGGCACCAACGCGCTGAGGCGCTTGCAAATTCTTTTCCCATTAACCCACAGCCGATAACGCCGAAGCGAATGACTTTTTTCGCCATGCCGATTACGCTCCTTTCAAAATAGCTAATGCTTGCTCAGGCGTCGCGCCTTGGTGAACTACAGCCATAAATGCGCGAGTCATCGCCTCTGGATTATTATGTTGGATGACATTGCGTCCATATACAATTCCTGAAGCTCCCTGCTGCATAAGTGCGTAAGTTCTCGACAATATTTCTTCGTCAGAAGCCCGTCCGCCGCCACGCGGCAATACCGGCTTGCCTGATGCCGCTTCTACAACCTTATGATAATCCTCTACGTTATCGCATGGATCGGCTTTGATAATATCCGCGCCAAGCTCCGTACCTTGACGAACAAGCGGAACGATCTTCGTAATGTCACCGTCGACCATATAGCCGCCTTTTTGCTCATTCGGAAGCATAACGAGCGGTTCAACCATAAGTGGCATGCCATAACGCTCACATTCCGTTTTCAGCTTTGATATATTTTGCACGCATTGACGATGAAGCTCCGGTTGTCCCGGCAGAAGCAGCAGATTTACAACGACACATGCTGCGTCCAGGCGAACTGCTTGTTCAACCGGATTATGAATGAGTTCACTGAATAAGTGTGAAGGAAGCTTCGTGCCGTATACGTTAGCAACATCTGTACGCAGCACGAGTGAAGGCTTTTCTTTGCCTGGAATAGCTTGAAGATGCTCTGCTTGACCAACGCTAAGCTGTATCGCATCGGGATTGGCACGTACAATGGTCTCGATTGCTGCTTTCATATTCTCAATGCCGGCCAAGAATGAATATTCATTGAAAAAGCCATGATCGATCGCGACATCAAAGCACTTGCCTTGTTCACTAAATAAACGATTTAAACGAGCGGTAACGGACATATTTGACACACCCCATATACTTGTTTTATTGGTGATTACGCTTTGTTGCTGCTGCGGAACGTGCGCATAATATGCTGCGCGTCTTCTTTAAAGTCCTGAATGACATTCATCATGAATTCGTGATAGAACGTCTTCTCTTCGGACTGGATAAAACGTTCTTTAGCCCGGTCAACAACCTTAAGCGCCATCCCTGTGTAATAATTGATTTTAGACGCACCGTGATCGATCGACTTATGGAAGTCTTCCTCCGACAATCCAGACCCACCGTGCATCACAATCGGAACACCGGCCGTATTCCGAATTCGCTCCAAGCGCATTAAATCCAAAACTGGTTTTTTCAAATAAACGCCGTGCACAGTACCGAATGCAGCGGCAAGCGCATCAATACCGGTTCGCTCAACAAACTCCCTTGCCTGCTCGGGATCGGTATAAAGCGAAGTATCGTCAATGATGGAATCATCATCTTCACCTTCCGCCCCGCCGCTTTTTGGGCGAGTTACGTAGCCGAGCTCTCCTTCCACCGAAACGCCAAGCGTTTTAGCAATCTTCACGACCTCTGCGGTTCTGCGAACATTTTCTTCATACTCATACTCCGAACCATCAAACATGATTGCGTTAAAGCCTAAATGCATCGCATTCGTTACCGCGGAGAAGCTCTTTCCGTGATCGAGAAGGATGCTGACCGGTACCTTGGCACGGTTCATCGCTTCTACCATAATGGGTGCAATCTGCTCGAGCGGTGTATACTTAAAATGAATTTCAGCATGGCATAGGATGACTGGCGACTGTTCATCCTCAGCGGCCTCAATGATTCCGCGAACCATATCTAAATTTATTGCGTTAAAGCATGGGACTGCATAGCCCCTACGAGAAGCATCCCGCAGCATTTCACCCATGGAGACTTTAGACAAATTACCTTCCACCTTTCTATCAGTCTATATTATTTAATGTTCGTTTCAAACATATTATAGTTAATTCCTATCTAATAAGCAACCATGAAATTTAAATATTAAAATTCGTTTTTTTCGAATATAGCATTTCAAATAGCAGAATCCCATTAATATCGCTATATATCAAAGTTTTCAGCTATTTCGTTTAAAAGATTATTTCAAAATTTCTATTATACAAACAAACAAAAATTGTTTATAATAAACATACACTTATGATTGGAGGGATTATAAATTGTCACTAATGGGACTCGACATCGGAACGACTGGATGTAAGGCTTCGCTCTTTGATGAGGGCGGAACTCTTCTATCAGCCGCGTATATGGAATACCCTTTGGAACAGCCTAAACCAGGAGCTTTTGAGCTAAATCCAGAACGAGTCTGGGAGTCCGTCAGACGGGTTATCGCGGATGTGCTCTTAGCTGTTCCCGGCGTCATTGTTCACGCCCTCAGCATTTCTTCCTTGGGTGAGACGGTTGTTCCCGTCGACCATCATGGAAATGTATTAAGCAATGCCATTTTGTATACGGATTCAAGAGGTATAGAGCAAGCTGCAATTATTGAACAAAAAATCGGTAAGGAACGGACGATGGAGCTTACCGGAGTCCCTCTGCATCCGATGTTCTCCCTTCCGAAGGTCATGTGGATCAAACAATACCAGCCTGAGATTTACCAAAAAGTATGGAAATTCATGCCGTTTGGCGATTTCATCGCTTTTTTACTCACGGGTATTTCGGTTACAGACTACACCTTGGCCTCTCGCACCATGGCCTTTAATGTGTCCAAAAAAGAATGGGACTCTGATATGTTTGATGCCGCCGGAATTGAAGCAGACAAATTTCCTGACCTCATTCAGTCTGGTCAAATCATTGGCCCCATTCGCAATGAAATAAGACAATCGCTAGGCTTCCGTTCAGAAACGTTAGTTGTAGCCGGCGGCCATGATCAAGCCTGTGCAGCTCTCGGTGCAGGTATTTTACATAACAATCATGCGGTGGACGGTATCGGAACCGTGGAATGTATTACGCCTGCCTATTCTTCACCAATTCTGAATACGAAGATGCTCCAGTATCAATTCAATTGCGCACCGCATGTCATTGAAGGTTTATATTTGACATATGCCTTCAATTTTACTGGCGGTTCCCTTATTCGGTGGTACCGAGACAAGTTCGGTCAAATCGCCGAAGCAGAAGCCCGCAAATTAGGCATTAACGTTTACGACTATTTGAATTCAACATCTGCAACATCACCTACCGATTTGCTCGTGATTCCTCATTTTGCCGGATCGGGTACGCCATACATGAATCCCGAAGCCAAGGGTACGATTTATGGATTATCATTTGATACAGATTCCACCCATCTGTACCGAGCCTTAATGGAAGGTGTTACGTATGAAATGCGCTACAACCTCGAATGCCTTGCGGAAGCGGGAATTCCTATTGAGTCGCTGCGCGCGGTAGGCGGTGGGGCTAAATCCGACCTGTGGCTACAGATTAAAGCTGACATTATGAATTGTCCTGTAGAGAGATTAAACGTTAGTGAAGCTGGAACGATGGGTAACATCATTCTCGCTGGAAAAGCTTCAGGGGTTTACCAAACTTATGAGGAAGCCGTAAACATACTTGTCAAACCGCTGCGGATATTTTACCCAAGTGAATCTAATACGTCCCTCTATCAGGATCGCTATGAGAAATACAAAGTACTTTCACGAGCGATTTCAAACTTATAATTTTGTAAAAGAAACATTCCAGGTAGCAGCAACCAAGCTGCTAAGTCTGGAATGTTTCTTATTTTGAGTTTTATATTGTATTCATTGAATGCAAGCCTTAATAGGGCGAAAGCCATCAGCGCGAGTCCGACAAGCACAAGCCATTGGGTCGTTTTTCCCGCCTGCTTTACTCGACACTAGTCTGGATAAAAAGAAAACCTTGAAGGTTTCATCCCTCAAGGCCAGTTATCTTTTCACTTATTTTGTTATACAACTCAAGCCTATCTGCTTCAAGAAATTGTAATGCCAATTCGTTCACTGTACCAAAATCAGCATCTTCTTGATCAATTCCCCACCAGTTTAACAATACTTCATACCTTACTGTATTGGGCATTATGTTAATCGTATATTCTTTATCCTAAATTCAACAATTAATGACATTTCCCTGTACTCCGTCATTTAGATAATAAAAAGACCGATGATTTTCATCAGCCTTTTTCATCAATTATCTCTTCGCCTTATAAAACCATAGGTTCTAATCGAATGGCATCCGATGTTTGGGGACGAAATTCGCCCCCGCTTCGTACCCTCCCGCGAACCAAACTCTCGGGTCAGAATCCATATAACAGTTCACACAAGAAACGGAACAAGAAATGGTCAGAGTCTGCCTAAAATCGATATTGAAGGAGAATCTTTCCATGAAGCGAGCTCCAAAGAGGAACACTCACTTAAAATAAAGTTAATACTCATTAAAGTCAAAAATAAGCGATCCCCCATGATTAGGGAGATCGCTTTATCATTTTGAGAAACCAATTTTGTAGATCTTATTTTGTTCCTGGTATTTGTGGACTTGTTGACCAAGGCGATCTTTTTGAGTTTGTTTCTAAATCTTGATCTGGTTGTGGCGATGGAGCAGGATGTGCCTTAATGTAGTCGAGTACATTGTAGATTTGTTCCGCTGCCTCAGCGCGAGAGATTTCAGCTTTAGGATGGAAGTTCCCTTGTTCATCTAATTTCACTACGTTATAAGCAAGCGCGCGCTGGATGGATCCGTCATAATCAATGGTTATATCCGTGCTATCGTTAATCTGGGCAGGAACAAGCTTAATCTTTGGAAGATTGCTATGCGTTTCAATCGTGCTAATAAGCTGGTGAGTGAACTCTTCACGCGTCCATTTCTTGTTAAGATTCAGATCGGCTGGCAGTACGACTCCATTAACGCTTGCCGTAATTAAGGCATTCGCATACCAAGCATCATTGTCTGCGTTTTTGAAATAATCCGTAGCTTTAGGTTCTACAAGGAATCTTACTAAATCTAGATTCAAATTCGCAGCATTAACAATAAGCTGAATACCTTGTGCCGCTGTGATGGTTTCATTCGGGGCAAATAAGTCGTCTGAAATACCATGGACTAAGCCTTGTTCTTGTAAGGCAACAATTTTATCCTTTACCGCGATATTCGTTAGATCCGAGAAAGGGTTAGTAGCTGCATAGCTATGACCTACAAAGGTTAATGATAATGCGGTAATAGTGGACATAGTAATCATTTTGAATTTTGTTTTCATTTCTTTCACCTCGTAGCGTTTTTAGTTAAGATTCAAGCCTTTTATTCATTGTTTCTGATATCGCCCTTACATTAGCAATACAATCGAAGAGCCTATTATTTTTCACACTTAAAAAATTTTTTTATGGACGATAGTTAAAAAAAGGGCGCTAAGGCTATCGAAGAGTTCGAGATGAGCTAGTGAAGGCAAAATAAAAAGGAATGAACCCGGTACAGTACCGAAACTCATTCCCAGAATGTCGCCTAATAAAATAACCTGTCTAACTTATTTGATGTCACTTCAAAAGGGGTTAGAAATTGAAATTTGTTAGTGGATGTCCTTTTTCTTAAAGCTGCCACCTTTTACTTCAGCAACCTCATACACCATGATGAAAGCATTTTCGTCAATCTCACGAATAATTTCTTTCATTTTTCGCTCTTCCAGACGGTTAATGACGCATGTGATTTCTTTAAAATGCTCATTTGAATAGCCGCCTTGCACCACACTATACGTAGCGCCGCGACCCAAGCGATCGCGAATAGTGTCAATCATGCTTTCAGGATGCTTGGTAATGATCTTAAACGTTTTAGCTCCGCTGAGGCCTTCTTCGACGATATGTATCACCTTGGAAGCTATAAAATAAGCAATCCCCGATAATATAGCACCCTGCAAGCCAAATACGGTCGAGACGACGATAAATACGAATACGTTCAGGAATAAGATAAGATCGCTTGTACCGAAAGGAAGCTTACGGGAAAGCAATACCGCCAACATATCAATGCCATCCAGCGCGCCGCCGTTCCGAAGAGCAAGACCCATCCCTAAACCGATAATGATGCCTCCGACAACGGTGACGAGGAGCGTATCGCCTTCTACGATCGGAGTAATATGGTGCATAACGACGGTACCCACGGCCAGCGAAGCAATACCGATCACGGAATATATCGCGAAGCTTTTTCCAATCTGTTTATACCCTAAATATACGAACGGTATATTCAAAATCGCAATGAGAAGTCCCAAAGGCAACCCGAATAGATTCGACCCTACGATGCTAAGACCCGTCACGCCGCCGTCCGATACGTTGTTCGGAATTAATACTGCCTCAAGGCCATAGGCCGTAATAAAAGCACCGATGACAACGATGAGTCCTCGCAGCACCGCGACCAATACTGCTGTCTGTTTATTCTCTTTCTTCATTTTAAACCTCATTTCCTATTCTCGTTTCTTTAACTTCACTAAATGTAAACATTTTTCCCTTTAAAATTCTAAATATCTATTCGCCTAAAGTCAATTATTACATTCCTATAGCGGCGCGTCCACCCTATGCAACCTATAACAAAACGCAACCACATCATAAAAGAAGAGCAAATGCGACCTCGAACTAGGATTCTAAACCTACTCTCCATACAAAAGCTTTAAACACCCGATATGCTGTGTTTAAAGGCTTTAATTATTATGGATTCCGCCGGGTTCGAACCTTTGACCTCATCGTTGCCAATGGGATTGCAGCGTTATGTATTTGAAGTGAAATGTGGATAAGTTCAACTCATCACTAATATCAGCGCTAGAAATAAATTGGAGTTTAATAATGGATAACATTTGCTATTCCTGTATATTAATGAACGACTCCACTTGCGAGAGCTAAAATTAAAAAACACATAGGAGGAAGCTATTCATCTTTAAGCAAAACCGACCGCTCCTAATTCATCTTGCCTTTGTTTCCACGTTGACCACCAATTTGTCATAAGTAAAGGGACTAATGGYTGACTATAAGTTCGGCATCTCTCTGCGTTTGAAAAGAAGACGTATCCCTACGTCCTCTCTAACTGAATGCGATGTACAAGGTGCTAGCTACATTTTTTTCTGGGTGAACGGCTTCGTCTCACCTTAACGAGGTTACAGTTGTGCGTTTTGTACACAAGCGGCGCACTTGCCACCCTATTTTAACAAATGAAAAATTGTTTAAGTTGCCATGCTGACCCATCGCATTCGCAAGTATAGGTGCCTAAACTTCGTCGATTACATTTTTCTAACTCCTCACTCTCTCATTATTTTTAAAACAAAAAAGGACAGAAATGAACATATCGTTCATCTTCTGCCCCCATAGGGAATTGACTAACGGATAACATGATTTCTCCATTCAAACAATTGTCAAAACAAGGCAGTAGGTACAGCCGACATGTCCGCGACCTCATACACCTTCAGATCCGAATACAGCAGCAGTAGCTTCGCTTTTTCGTTTCGGAAAATATTCAAATAAGTAGCAAGCGGCTCTTTCTTTCATCTCGATTATGATGCCTTGACCATTGCTCCAATAGTTGAAAAAATAACCCTGAATTAGATCGATATCCTTCTCATTCTCCAGCTCCAACCTCTGGTAATCAGGTATGATATTTTCCAGTTGATCATTTAATTTATTGGAGAAAATTCGCAGCAGGCTCGCCTGTGCGCCGAACGCTTCAGCACTAGAGCGACGACAAAAAATCCTCACGTTAATCGTGATTCTAAACACCATGATCACATGGCGTAATATTCACCGTTACCGTGAGGGTATTAAGCTACTCCATTTATTCCGTATCGATAGCCGTTAAGTTACTTTAGGGACTAGGTCCGCGGCCACGCGGAAGCCAATGTTGCCCGTTGAGCTGTCTTGTGTATTGCCGCTTCTCGCCGCTACCCTGTAGCGGTTGCAGTAGGAGCGGTGGCACAGATACGAGCCGCCTCTCATCGACCTTTTGCCTGTATCATGTGTGTATCGTGGATTCACTGAAGACGTTTGACGGTGATAGGCAGGACTGAACCAATCCGCACACCATTCCCATACATTTCCTGCCATATTATACAGTCCGTAACCGTTCGGATCAAACGACTTAGCAGGAGCAGTACCGATATAACCATCGCTTGCATTATTTTTAATTGGGAACTTTCCCTGCCATATATTGCACATATGCCTACCGTCCGGCTTGAGCAGGTCCCCCCAAGGATAGGTCCTGCCCTGTAAACCGCCTCGTGCCGCATATTCCCATTCCGCTTCCGTCGGCAGTCTTGTCCCAGACCAGGAGCAGAACGCCGCGGCATCATTCCAAGAGACATGAACGACCGGATGATCCATACGACCCTCAATGCTCGAATCCGGCCCTTCCGGGTTGTTCCAATTTGCTCCATCAACGACAAGCCACCAGGGGACTTGCCGAGGTACATTTTTAACCCTGATGTTCGTTTCATCTGAAACCAGCAAATGGAAAACATATGACCATCCATAGCTTTCTGCTTCAGTTCGATATCCGGTTGCATCCACGAATGCCCGAAACTGCGCGTTCGTCACGGGGCAAGCTGAGATTTTGAAGGCATCGAGTTCCACCCTCCGAACTGGACCTTCCCCATCGCTTGGAAACCCTTCGCTAGAAATTGTTCCCATTTCGAAGGAACCGCCTGGTATGATAGCCCAATCCAAGTCGATGTGATCCGGCTCCGGAACGGCAGTTTGTGACGGTGCTGGGACCGCTATAACACTGTGCTCAATGTTCGCTTGCAGCCTGCTTGCCGCACAGCAGGATTTCATTTGTTCCACTCCTTCGCCTCCCTCCACACACATGAAAGCCACCAGAAATCCTTTAAATCATTTTTTCACTGAAGTGAACAACTCTCTCATGAAAATTGATTTAAAAGGACTGCTGGCGTTTCTTCAAACATTAATTTTTTCAACATTTTCACTGCTACTTCTCTTGTGGATGTCTCTTTCTCAATTCCTCCACGTAACGTCCTCTGCCCGACTCGATAAGTCTTTCAGCATATTCGCTGAGATTGCCCTTGGCATGATAGGGCCCGCCTTCTCGTATGACGGTCCAGAGCGGGTCAACATCGTGCTCCATCGACATCATCATCTGATCATGCCAGTCGAGCAGGCGGTATGCAGCCTCTCTGCATATGTCAGGGCGGGCGGGAGCCAAGTTGTGCAGCTCATGAATGTCATCCTTGATATGAAACAACATCTCTTTGTCGAACAAATGATAGCCATCGTGGTAGGTGCGGATGTAGAGCCATTCGTCGAACCTTACGCTGCGCTGGCACACATGTGCACATTGCGAAATAATGAGGCTGTCGCGTCCCGTATCTTCGCCCGTCAGTATCGAGTCGGCATAACTGCGGCCGTCCCAGCTCGGCGCCTGCTGAAGTCCCAACAGCTCCGCCATCGTCGGCGGCAAATCCAGATGATAGTGAAGGCCTTTATCCACATGACCGGCTATGCAGCCCGGCCAGCGGATGATCATCGGGATCCGGCATGTCGCTTGGTCTGCCGTACCATGTTCGCCGTAGATGCCAAGCTCGCCCATATTCTCTCCGTGATCAGCCGTTATAATAATTACGGTATCGTCCAGAATGCCTTTCTTCTCCATCGCGTTCAGAATCATACCGATGTTATCGTCCATATGGCGCACACCGCAATCGTACCCGTCAATCATACGGCGGAGATCATTGCGATCCACAAGCTCCCCGGGATGACGGGGATATTGGGGCGAGACACGGTTGTTATACATGTTGATCTCGTGCGCGCTGTGCGGTCCCACCTTTTCACGGTGCGCTGCAAATATATCATCGGTAATCCACTCCGGGAGCGGATCGTCCTTGAACGGGTTCCCGAATTCCTCCGGCGCACGATATGGCGTATGCGGGTCCCAATAATTTACGTAAAGCATCCAATCATCCTGCTCGGCATTGCGCTCAAGCCACTCGAGCACGACCGGCGTCACCTCCTCGGCCGACTCCATGCCGCCCTTGCCCGTATTGTAAATTTCATTGAAGCCGGCATAGAACGTCCAGGCGGTGTGCCTTTCTCCGAACGGGCTGACAAGTGAGGTTTTCATCCCCGCGCTGCGGAACAGCGAAGGGAAGCTTTCACTGGCCAGCCTGCTGCGGAAATCGCGGGATTCGCCTTCATGGCGCACATCCGCAGCTGTCCCTCCGTGACCGACAACCCCGTTATGAATGCCGAATCTTCCTGTCATAAGCGCCGTTCTAGAGGGGAAGCACGGCGCATCGGACGTGTAATAATTATCGAAACGGACTCCTTCGGCGGCGATCCTGTCAATATGGGGGGAGGTATTCCTATGGTATCCGTAACAACCAAGATGGTCAGGTCTGGTGGAATCAAGATCAAGCAGCAATACTCGCATCGTTCAATCTCCTTTACTTCGATTACTAGTTGTTCGTCCCTGCAACTGCTGCAGCTCCCTGCAAGTAATTAGCCCTTGGCATCACCTGCTTTGAGAATTCGCCCTAATCTCCCGCAACGGTACCGCTTGCCGTGCTCTCATTCGCCCGGTGACTTCCTTGCTTTCATGTCGTTATCCCTTTCCCTAGAATGATAACGCCTTCTTTAAGCATTATCTTCAGTATAAGAGTCAGCCCTTTTCTTTGTCGATGTACATAATCTCCGGAAGATGTACATTTCAACACTAACTTGAAGATTTCAACACGTTTTCGTTTACACTATGATAATTATCAATGCTATAATAAAGGCAACTATTTTCATTAAATGGGTGATGCTTATGCTGACAATTAGAGCTGTACATTTTGACGATTTCATCCCGAATTGGCGTACGCATTCCGAGGTTATCAATTACAATGTGCTTGTTCTTGTCATGGAGGGCAAAGTTACTTACAGGATTGAAAACGAAGATTATACCGGTGAACGGGGAGACTTTATGTTTATTCCAGATGGCTCGCGTCGCGCCGGTGAAAATCACCCTTCCGGACCACACCAAAAGTTTACGATCATCTTCAACTATGAAGTTGATGCTATGCCATTCATTCCTTTTCTTCACGATAAGAAATTTGTACATTTCAAGCTGTGGAGGCTCCAGTACTTGCATAGAAGATTTGAACGTTTATATGAGGAAATGCGCCAGGGGGAGAACTTTAGAACCTTCATTTGTCACGGCATCCTGCAAGAGCTGATTGGCATCATCGCAAGAGAACTAGAGAAGCCCGAGGTTATACCGATCAAAACGAAATATGCCGATATGATAAAACACTATTTGCTAGACCACTACCGCGAACAGATTGAAATCAAGGATCTGGCACGATTAATTCAGCGTTCACCGAACTATACGATCGCCGTATTCCGAGAAGTTATCGGACAATCGCCGATCAAATACATCCATCAATTGCGCGTGATTGAAGCATGTAACCTGTTGTTGAACTCCGACATGTCCATCTCCAATATCTCAAACTATTTAGGCTACTATGACACCTCTTACTTTTTCCGAGTATTCAAAAAATACACCTCGATGTCACCTACAGACTTCATGACCTACGGGAACCAGCAGGACGCGGCCCAGTTGTTCACCTGAGCTCTGTACCATAGCAAAACAGCCCGCAGGTATCTGCGGGCCCGGTTATAAAGAAGGAAACTATCCATTGTCGCTAGCCGCAACGACGCGAAACCTGATACTCCCCGATAATCCCCTCAATAATATCTGCCATGCGATTGATATGCTGACGCTTTAATTTCCACTGAAATATAAGTAAGTTACATTTATGAATGTAGTTGTGAATTCCAACTTGATGCCCCTCATCATGAATTCTTCGTATCAAATGTGGATACTGTTCAGCTTTACTACCAAGTACAAAGAACGTTGCCAACACATCATATTGCTTCAGCAAATCTAGTAGTTCAGGTGTATAGCGTGGATCAGGGCCGTCATCTAAAGTAAAGTCAGCCTGTTGTGCTTGTATACCTTTCTTATATACACCTAGACCAAAGACTCGTGACAATATTACGGGAATCATCATTTACACAAAGGAACCGATTAAAAACAGGACAGGTAGCCATTGAGTCATGATTGCACTTCTTTTGATAATGATGTAACAACGATTGTCTAGACATCATCAACATCATTGGAACCAGCTTTGAAGAGCTCTGCTTCACAAGTTGCCTACCTACGGGATGCAGCACTCGTAGTAGAAATCTCAGGTATAATGTTAGCCATATTCTAAGACACTTTGATTGAATCGGATGTTGTTTAAACCCTAATCTGTTCTACGTTCTTACAGCCAATTATCTTTGTAATCTTTTTCTTTGGTATGCTTTATCTCTAGCACGAACTTAAAGTTTTCTTTGAGTTTCATTAATGGGCTAATCTATCATGATAATATACATGGAGGAAAAGCTCTATGAAAAGGCGAATGGTCAGCTTGTTTGTAGCGTTGCTACTGAGCTTACCCCTCCCTGCTGCCTATACAGCAAGTGAGAATACAAAGTCAGACTCTCATTAAGGGTTATGGGGATGGTAGAAAGTTAATGCTGCAGGAGGCAATTTGGAAACCTCAATTGCATGAATGATAATTCTCGTAAAATAAGTTCAAATCATATAATGGTCCTTCACTGTAAAGGAGTGAGTCTGATGCTGGTTCTTGGAAGAAAACCCGGACAATACATAGTAATCAACGAAAAAATTATCATAAAGGTAATTAAAAGTGAAGAGGGGCATTTACGCTTGGCTATTGAAGCGCCAAAAGATATCTCTATCGTTCGCGGAGAATTACTTTCGGAATTTTCTGACTAAATGATTCTGAAGATTTATGCAACACTAGTGACCCTTCTATTTACTTGCAGCTTTCCTTAGATATTTAAACAAGGACTTGCTTCGTCTGGGCAAAGCCTATGAGATGCCCAAGCCCATTTTTCTCAAACGACTGAAACCATAGGCTTTCGTAATTTAGGATAATAACTTTCAAATTTTTTTTTCAAAAAGACTAAACATTTCAAATACATTGTCGATATATAAATTAATCTCATATTCGATTACTCATGGACGAGTAAATACGCATGTAGTTTCAAGGAGGAACATTTGAAACAGATGCCTATTTATTCGTCTTTTTGCTGTTTAAATGTAGTTTTTTACAATTGAATACTTATTAAATAATTACGAGACTTAGGATGAGCAAATGAGTCGCCGTCATTCTTCAGGAGGAAGAAGGGCAGTGGTTTGTTTGCTCATTTTTTTATGTCAATTTACTGAGCGGGATAAGGGGATGAGCTAATGCTCGTGTTAGGGAGAAGACCCGGAGAATATGTGCTAATCGACAACAACATTATGGTAAAGGTCATTAAGAGCGATGAAGGCCATTTACGTTTGGCGATTGAAGCACCAAAGCATATTTCTATTGTTCGTGGAGAGTTATGGGAAGAAAACAATATAGCCTTAGAAACGGCAAAAAAGGTCGAAGCTCCTGCCACTTAAGGACGAGTGGTGAAATCAAGGAAGATAACAGTTTGACTTACAAATCCTTGTTTTGGATTAGCGCGCAATCCACCAACGACTTGTGAGTACAGGGTATGCGCTTCAAAGGATGCCAACGGATAGGCACCTAAAACACACCACATGGAGGTAATGAGAAATGAGAATTAACCACAACATTGCAGCACAGAACACGCATCGGCAATTAGCAGGTAACACAGGAGCAACAGGAAAATCTTTAGAGAAATTGTCTTCCGGTCTTCGTATCAACCGTGCGGGCGACGACGCTGCAGGTCTTGCGATTTCCGAAAAAATGCGAGCACAAATCCGCGGATTGGATCAAGCACAGCGCAACGCGCAAGATTCGATATCCCTGATTCAGACGGCAGAAGGCGCTTTGACCGAAACACATAGCATCCTTCAACGTATGAAAGAACTCGCAACGCAAGCTGCCAACGATACGAACACTGCTGATGACCGTGGCGAAATTCAGAAGGAAATCAACCAATTATCAGCTGAAATTAACCGTATTGGTAATACGACCGAGTTCAACACGAAAAAACTGTTAAATGGGGACATTTCGGAAAAATCCGGTGTTGTAACGATTGATAAAACAACTAATCCTTTCAATGCGGGAACGACGACTATTTCGAATCCGGATTTAGATAAGAACAGTTCTCTGAAAGCAGGAAATTATACAGTAGATGTTACAGACACTGTAACGAAATCCGCAACCCATACTGCTGATAATGCAATTAAAAACGTTAGCGTTGGGGCAAACTCAAGTCTTAACAGCGGCGATTATGAAATTCGTATTGGCCAAACGCAAACGAAAAATGCATCGCTTGATACTCCGGCCGGCTCTGTAACAGGCGTTTCGATTGCTCCTACTTCTACTTTGGCTAACGGTGCACATGAAGTAACAATTACAAGAACAGATTCTGTTGCAACCGGCGCATTCACCGGTGCCAATACAGGCCTTACGGCCGATGGTATTACGGTTACAGGTAACAATTCAGTGTCTGGAAGCTTTGATATAAAAACTGTAGGCGTTTTAGGTGCGGTAAACAATGGTACTGTTGCCGCAGGTGCGGCTGGTGCCCTTACTTTGAGTTTAGATAATTCTTCGGCACTGAGCAATGGAGTAGGATATCAACTTGCTTATGCAGATGAAGGCAACGGTATTTTTAGTGTTCAATTAATGGATACCGACGGCACTACAGCTTTAACAGACAAAGTTATTCTTGATAACAACGTACAAAATTATCAATTCAAGGCATTGGGAACATCTAATGACTTCGGTGTGAGCTTTAAAACCGCTACTGGGGTTAACACCACATTAACTGGAGCTAACGCAGCCGGAAATCACCAAACATTTGATGTAAGCAGCACGGTTACATTAAGTCAAGGCGGCAGCACTGTAGGTACTACATCTATTGCTGCAGGTGCTGCTGCAGGTAGTGTAACAATTGGAGATTTCACGATTGCCCACGGCGTTGGTAACACAATTATCAATGGAACTGATAGCTTTACTGTCACTAATGAGCTTGCAGCATCATTTGACGGCGGACCTGACGTAACCTTTACTGCCGGCAGCACAGTTACCTTCGCAAACGGAGTAAGCATTGATACACGTGCTGATAGTACAACGTATAGCGCTTCTAACACTTTTGACCTTACCATTGGTACCGCAAATGCTTATACTGCAACAGTCCACGATGCCAATGGCGGCGTTGTGGTTGGCACGCAAACTTTAACGTTTGAGGATGGCGGCACTTATAACCTGGGTAATGGCGTAGATCTTACTATCGGTACACTTACTGGCCCTACTACACATGGATTTAGCGTTACTGCTGCAACAACAAAAACCGCTACGCTGACAAACACAACAACTGGTGATACAACTAAGAAATCTGATATTGCAGCCAACTCCACGATCGATTTTGGAAATGGCCTCAAAGTAAATATTGGCGCAAAAACGAATGGTCAAGCCGCTTTTACAGTTGAAGGTGGTGTTGAGGACAAATCCTTGTCGATGCAAGTCGGAGCAAACCAAGGTCAGTCCTTGTCCATGAATGTTACAGACATGCGTGCAAGTGCTCTCGGGTTAACTTCTTCTGATACATCTGCAGTAATTAAAGATAAAAATGGAAATGTGATTACGGGTGCTGCTTGGACAACTACGAAACAAACCAATAATGGCACTAATAACGTTAATGTTGAGTACTCCCTTGATGTTTCGGATGCTACTAAGGCTTCTGGAGCAATTGCAGTACTAGATAATTCCATTAATGCTGTATCCGCCGAACGTTCCAAATTAGGTGCATACCAAAATCGTTTGGATCACACCATTAACAACCTTGGAGCTGCTTCTGAAAACCTTACTGCCGCTGAGTCGCGTATCCGTGATGTAGACATGGCGAAGGAAATGATGGAGTTCACTAAGAACAACATTCTTACTCAAGCAGCACAATCTATGTTGGCTCAAGCGAACCAACAGCCGCAAGGCGTACTGCAATTGCTCCGTTAATTCCCTGAAATTCCGAAGGGGTTTTCCCAAAGGCCCATTTATAACTTTTCGGTTTCCACTTATTACTAATTTTACGTGTAAAAACAACCTCCATCTCCACTTTATCATAGGTGGAATTGGAGGTTGTTTTGCATGAAGTCTGGGATCCTCTCCAGAACGTCTGCCACGGATTTCGCTCTATTTATGATACGGTTCAGCTCACTACAATTAAGGCAGCTTGGTTCTATCCCTTCTAGCTGCAGTGTGTTAGCGGCAGTCGTGGTCACACTACCAACCTTAACGCTACTATGTTCTCGCTTGTAACGCACTTCTGGCAACCAGCATATATCCGGCCCCCCGAATCGTAATGATTCTCTCAGGATTGACAGGGTCAGCTTCGATTTTTTTACGTAAATTACTAATGTGTACAGCGACGGTTCTCGTATCCTCCAGACTCTCCATTCCCCAGATGAGCTGAAACAACATATCGACAGTGACGACACGGTTAACGTTTTGTGCCAAATAGGACAATAGACTGAACTCTTTTTTCGTTAAAAAAATGGTTTCACTACCCATGATGGCGGACTGTGCGTAGTAATCCAGCGTCAAACCCGGAAACTCTAGCAGTTGTTCCCTTCTGCCCGTCGACACTCTGCGAAGGTGAGCCTTGATCTTGGCCATGAGTACTCCTGGACTAAACGGCTTGGTCACATAATCGTCGCCGCCATAGGATAATGCGCTGATTTTGACCTCGTCCTCCTCACGGCTGCTCAGAAACACGATCGGCGCATTCGTGTAGAAACGTGCGTTCCTACACCAATCAATGCCGTTTTCATTAGCCAACAATACATCCAGTACAATCAAATCCGGCTCGAACGACGTAAGCAGTTTCATGGCTTCTGCCCCGCTGTAGCTGTAGGAGCATATGAAGCCCTCACGCTCGCAATACACCTGAACAATCTCGCATATATTGGGATCATCATCGACGATCATAATTTTGTGCATGTCCATCATGCTGTCACCTTCTTTCTTCTACAATACAAGAATACAAGGAAGCGATACATAGAATATTGCCCCCGTCTTGCCGTCGCTCTCCGCTCGAATCGTCCCTCCATGCGCTTGGACGATTTCCCTGCAAATCGCCAGCCCGAGCCCGCTGCCCTCTATACCCTTCTCCAGGCCCGGTCGATCATACCTGTAATTACGATCGAAGATTTGCTCGAGCTGCTCTGGGGGAATACCTGTGCCTGAATCTTGCACGCTAATGATTGCACGGCGGATATGATCCTCTTCTTCAACAGCTAATGCAATACGCACCGACCCACTGCTAGAAGTAAACTTCATCGCGTTCGACACTATATTAAACAATGCCTGCTCTAATCTTTGCACATCCATTTCGACAACAGGCATGTCAGGGCGTTGATCTTCCACATCTCTGAAATCCAGCGTGAAATCCAACCCTGCGTCACGCACAACTAGCTCATATTGTTCATAGAACCGGCGCAAGAAGTCAACCACATGAACCTGCTCCATTCGGTACGAGACTTGTCCCGTCTCCAAATGCGACAAGAAGGACAACTCCTCGATCATGCGGTTAACCCTTATCGTGTTATCCCGGATATACTTCAAGTACTGTTCATTACGTTCCGGCTTGACCCTGTCCTGCACAGCTTCTACATAACCAAGCATACTGGACAACGGCATACGCAGATCGTGCGTTATATAGGCAAGGAGCTTCTTCCTCCCTTCCTCGGAGTGAAGCAACCGGTCATACGACGTGCGGAGATCATCATGAGCAGCGGATAGGGCCTGTGTGCGTTCCTGCACGGTTCGTTCCAAATTCAAATTCATTTCGGTCAGCTTGTTGTTAGCATCCTGCAGTTCACGTGCAATCCTCTCCTCGTTCGATGCCGCCCTCGTAAATCTCGAAGAAAGCAGAATCATCTGTGCGATCGTAAACACCAACAAACCAAGCGGAGATGTATTTCCGATCAGCGACCATTCGTTGTAATATAAAAAATCGTTGACGACAGTAACTAAACCAACCACCGACACGAGCAGGAAGATTAGCGCTCCCTCCATACGCCGCATAGCCGCTTTGACTAGCCCAACCATCAGATAAACCATATGCAGAAAAACCATCACACCGATCATCAGTAACATTTTGGTATATAGAAGTGCAGGGGTCACCACAACAACGATACAGAATGCGCCGGTAACGATCCGCGTGACAAGATGAAACCAACGCGACACATAATTCGGAAAAATGCTATCAAAGTACATCGTCATGATATAACCAATGCTGCAAAGAATCAGGTATTCGATCTTGAACTGCAATCCCCATGGAAAAGATGGCCACAATTGTGTGAGTAAGAGCTCGCCGACCAGCAAGGATCGGATACCGGACAACGTGGTGAACAGACCAAAATACAATGGAGCCCTGTCTTTGCGTCGCAGTCCGAATAACAGCAGATGATATACGCCAATCACAAGCAGGCCTGCGGTGGTGAACATTTCTGCGGCGATTCTCAGATTTGTCCTAACCGTTAACACATCACTGCCGCCGAGCTCTATATACTTGGTGATGCCGCCTCGCTTATGATGGAAGTTGGCTACTTGCATAACCAGCTCTACCTTGTCATTCTTGGGCTGAAAGAACACCAGCTTCGTTGCCAGATGCGGTGTCACGCTGCTCTTGTCCTGACCAACTACACCAACCTCTGCCAACAGCTCGCCATTAACCCATAATTTATACGCATGAAAAATGGTAGGCATCCGCAGAGCAAGCCGCTCATTCCTATCCTGCTCGCTAAGCTTTATGACCACCCGAAAGGTTGCAAAGCCTGTACCGTTCAGCTGCTGACCATCTAATTGATAGCCTAACCATGACCCCGGGATGCTGATCCAGCGATCATGATTTCCGTCCCTTGCTAAGCGATTCTGTATGTCCTCAGGCGACAGCAGCTCTTGCCAATAGAACGCCCAGTCCCCTTTTAACTTTACCGGATTCTCACTGACATGGGCCTGCGTTATATCCAGAATGCCTTTTTCACTTTGGAACTTAGGGGAGTCCGGTGCAGGGACGACGGCATAGCTTACAACCGAACCAATAACAAGGGCAGCAATTATATAAAGCAAGATAGAACGAGAACCGAATCGGAGAATACCCCTCATTATGAACCCAACCCCAATCTCCAAGAGCGCAATAAGTAAGTCGATTATCTAAATCATATCATCATTATAGGTAAATGTACCCTGCAAATATCTACGAGGCGTTGAACACAAACATTACGATGAGGTCCTTTTTTGAACGTAAGAAAAAACCGTCCACCCCCGGACGGTTAATTAACATGCAAACCCATGTTTTAAGCAAGAAGAATATACCGGGTAACGAAGTAGACTCACCGATGCAGATCATAGTGGTAGATTCAAATACATTCAAACTTCAATATACAGGTAAATGCGGCTCTTAACTACTACTTTCTTACGAGTGACATACAGCGCCCCACATGTGCCGAGTGCTCAGTGTGAACATTACCTAATACGATGTACCCCCATCTTATGAACGTCTGACTACCGTACTTTTACAGCTTTATAGTGGAAATTATAATTATAAAGCCGACACCTATCATAGAATAGGGCCACATAAAAACACACCAGCCCTGATGCGGACTGGTGTACTATGGTGAATGCGAGGGGATTAGAACAAGTGTCCGCTAAGTCTTACTATGTATTAAGAAGTCCCTTAAGGTCGTAGGGTGTAAGGCTTCTAACGACTTGATTATTTATATAGTGCTAGTTGGTTTTAACGAGTTTTTCGCATTTCAACATGCATGTCTACCGGAATAGACAGGACTCACAACATGATTTGCACATATTTTATCCAGTGTTATTTGATTTTAATACAAGAAAAAGAATCACTGATCTGAAATGTATAGACCATCAAGTCAATAAAAAAACAATAAGATGCAATCAAGCCTCATAGTATCATTCCCCTTATCTATACTTTCTAGAGAGTGTTCCTTTATGCTTCTCGATAATCGAACTAACAATAGAACGACCTAACTTATAACACCAGATAACCGATAAAGTTGTCTCCCTTTTACGAGCGTGTTTTTACTCAGTTTAAATCTACTAACAGCGTACTTCAATCCAATTCGACCGCTCTCAATCTCTTGCACGATGGCTAATTTCTCTGAGGCACTAATTTTATTTTCGGGCATGAAAAATGCTCCCCTCACAGCAAACAGGTTATATATTATTTCACCTGTCTACCGTATGGGGAGCATATCAAGATTCAATCTGCAGAGCAGCCTCTTTAGGCTATCTGAAACTCTTATTTACTCCAAATTCGTTGCAGGATAACTGCCGCTTCGGCGCGAGTGAGAGAGCTGTTCGGCGCCAATATGCCGTTTGATCCTTGCACGATACCGGCATTGACCAGTGCTACAACGCTGTCTTTCGCGTAAGAAGCTACCGATGCCTCGTCGCTGAACGCATCCAAAGTGCCACCTGTCGGCAACGCTTTGCCTGCGGCTTTCGCCGCGCGCGCCGCGATGACCATCATGTCTTGACGCGAGATCTTGCTGTTTGGATCGAACAGATTGCTGCCCGTGCCTTGAATGATGCCGAGCTGCGCAGCGATCTTGACCGCATCGTAGTAGTATGCGGAGGAATCCACGTCGGAGAACATCGTTACGGAAGCATTGTTACCTTTAAGCTCCAATGCGCGAACGAGCAGCGACAGGAAGTCCGCTCTCTTGATGGAAGCATTCGGATCGTACGCGTTCTCACTCGTGCCGTTAATGATGCCGCGAGATGCCATCGCTTCGATCGCTTTCTTCGCCCATGGTACGGACTGAAGATCTCCGAACGATTTCACGACGAACGCAACCGCATAGATACTGAAGTGAGTCGTCGAGAATTTGACCGTACCGCTTGCTGCATCGTAGCGGGCATTCGGCACAGGTGTCGCTTTGCCGCTGCCTTCGATGTACCAGATGATGATGTGATCCGGGTTGCTTAGCTCTTCAGCCGTCGGCGTGTAAGGTACGGATACCGTTACAGGCGCGTTCGGGTTGTTCCAAGCGACAACGGAGTCGCCTGCCAAAACTTCGAGGCTAATGACCGGATGGTTACCGATTTGCTGGCGGACGTCATTGCTGAGTCCTTCTGTCGAGACCTTGCCCAAGCGAACCGATACGAACTCGGAGCTGCCGACGTTCGTGCCTGCCAGCATGTTGCCAGGAAGCTCGACCGTGCCGTTCACCGTCTTGATCGCAAGTACTGTCGATCCGGAATCTTTCAGGCTTTGAAGCGGCAATTGCACGTCGTATGAATTTGCGCCTGCTGTTGCAGGAATGTCGATCGTAACTTTTTTCTTGCCTGCAGCGTTAGTTACAACTTGATCGAACGCTTTCTGCAGATTGCCGGCAGAGATGTTGGACGATGCCTTACCGTTATTCACGGTAACTTTTGGTGTGATCTGGCCGTTTTCAACCGGTTGTTCAGTCACCGGAGGAGGCGTGTCTGTACCGGTCTGAGGCGAAGCGGCTCTCGTTGTTGCAGTCACAACTGGTGATGCATCCGACACCAATTCCACTTTAACTGCCTTCACGTAGTAGTAGTACTTCGTTGAAGCCTCCAGACCCGTATCCGTAAATTCGGAAACCGGTACGCCGGAAGCGATTACCGTGAAAGAACCGGATTCGGACGTTCCGCGATAGACGGAGAACGTTACACTCGTGTCTGAAGTGGTGTTCCAATTCAGCCTGATTGAGGATTGGCTTTGAGCATCAGCCGTCAATCCCGTAGGTGCCGCCAAAACCTCCTCAGGAGGCGTTACAACCAGAGGAATCGTCGTTGCAGTCACAACTGTGGATGCATCCGACACCAATTCCCCTTTAACTGCCTTCACGTAGTAGTAGTACTTCGTTGAAGCCTCCAGACCCGTATCCGTGAATTCGGAAACCGGTACGCCGGAAGCGATTACCGTGAAAGAACCGGATTCGGACGTTCCACGATAGACGGAGAACGTTACGCTCGTGTCTGAAGTGGTGTTCCAATTCAACTTGATCGAGCTAGCGTTCACGGCAGAAGCCGTTACGTTCGCAGGCGCCGCCGGTGTCGTTGCAGGAGAATTCTTACCGAAAAGCGTAAGCACTCCAAAAACGGACGTGTCTTGATAACCTTGGCCGGTCAAATCGTTCCATGCGGCAACGCTCTGACGAGCACCGTTTTTACCGTCGTTGATTTGCACGTCAAAGCCTAGCTTCATGTTGTTTTCCGGCGTGATCGATGTTAACGGTATTTTCATTTCTACCGTGTAGTTCGTTCCGGAAAGAGAGGTGGCTGACTCGAAACCGGCTGCTTTGCTTGACGGATTAAAAGTTGCCTGGTTCATATAGTTTACTCTGTATTGTCCATCATCCGATTGATAGGAAGCTGTCTTACCATTATTCTCGTCTACGAACACTTCGACGGAATCTTGTTCATGCGCGTTCGGGCTAGTACTGTCCAGTTCCGCATTATCAGTAACTTGGATTTGCAAATACAGGTTGTGATCATCCCAGAGCGCTCTGGCTACACCGCGTGCACCTTGCCATGCCATCTGGAACTTGTTGATCGAGACTTCAGGCGCATCGCTCCAGATCGCGTCAATGGTTCCGTCTATGACCGGCGTACCGTATTTAGCGGAAGTTTGACTAGCGGTTGCCGAAGCCGGCGGGTGCTCCGCTATGAACTTGCTCGGATCGATAACGCCGTAATAGGCTTGTTTCGCTTGCAGGTTGTTATCGAAGAGCAACGGCGGTTGTTCTTTTCTCCAGCTCGTCGCGTCGTTCAGACCCCAGAAGGTGACTCTGGCGATATTCGCGGCGTGCTCTTTGTAAATTTGGAATAGCTGCGCGTACAAGTAGCCTTGCGCGATTGCTTCCTTTTCGGTGATCGTGCCGCCGTTGCCGGCCGTTATGTCCAGCTCGGTAATGCTGATCTCAACGCCCAAGGAAATAAACCGCTCCAACGACGCTTTAACGTTGTCCGGCTTCGTGTTGACGTTATAATGCGCCTGCATGCCGACGCCGTCGATCAGCTTCTTGCCCGGATGCGTAAGTGCGTACTTGTCGTTGATCTCTTTCACCATATTGTAAATGGCCGTAGCTTTGTTCTGGTTATCATCGTTGTAATCGTTGTAATAGAGCTTGATATCCCAAGACGGGTTTGCGTCCAGCACTTCTCTTGCCGCTAAGAACGCTTGCTCCACGTAATCGTTACCGATCGCCGTTTTCCAAGGAGAGGTGCGCAGGGCAGCAACCCAATCCGTCGGATTAGAAGGATTGTCGTTCATCGCTTCGTTGACGACGTCCCAAGAAATCAAATTGTTGCCGTATTTGTCAGCGTAGTGCGTCATAACCGTTTGGATGTGCGTTCTCATATTGGCGAGTGCCTCGTCGCGGCTCAAAGGTGAACCGTTCGAAGTAGTCATCCACGCAGGCGTCTGCTGATGCCATACGAGCACATGGCCGTGTACTTTCATCCCTGCGGCGATCGCTTTATCGACTAGCGAATCCGCATAAGTGAAAGTACCTTTCACCGCCTGTGTCGCATCCGGTTTCATGGCGTTTTCCGCCGTTACGACATTATGATGCAATTTGAGAAGCTCCAGGCGAGTGCCATCGAAATCCGCCGCGGATACCGCGTTGCCGATCAAGAAATCGTCTTGATACTTTGTCTTGATTGGCGTCAAGTCTTTTTGTACGGAGATAGGGATTGAGCCCGTGTTCACAAAGCTGATATCGTCGATGTAGAAAGAAGCAGTCTTGTTGCTGGAGCTCTCGACGTAAATGGTCAAAAATTCGTCGCCTACGCTGGAGTAACGATAGGTGCCTTCAAGCTTCACCCATCCGTCTGCAGCACTCACGGTTTTTGCTTGTATGGTATTGTAGCTGGCGGTGCTGCCGTTGCCGACTTGCGTGGACAACTGAAGCTGCGAGCTGGTCGGCGAGATCAGCTTGACCCATGCCGTTACTTTGTACTCGCTGCCTTTGTCTACGTTCTGCTCGACGCGAATCGTCGGACCGTGCCAAGAGTCGGTGCGGTCTGCTACTTTCATCGCATAAGAACCGTTGTCGGTATGGTTGGCTTCATTCGTAACGGTCAACGTTTCCGTTCCCGCGCGGCCGACAAAGCCGCCATTCGATTGATCCTCGAACGTTACGGTATTGAATGGCACTGCAGGTGTTCTAGCAGGCTCGGCGCCAGGCGTAACGTCTTTGATTACGAATTCGTCCATATAGAAGTCGGCTTTCGCCGTGGCGGTTTCGTCTGAGTCGTAGTTGTTCGCTTCGATCCACACTAGGAATTCGGTCGTGTTGGCTGGTACTTCGTAGCCTTTCACCTCGAATGTCTTCCAGACGGAGTTCGTAACGACCTGGTTTTGGATAATCCATGGGTAGCTATCCGTACCGCCGGATTTGACTTTTGCGCCTAAGTGGTAGTTATCGGTTCCTTGAGCGGACCGGAGTTTGAACGAGATATCGTATTTATGACCGGATACCAACTTGCTGGTCAAATTAAGCGATACGGCGCTCTTTCTGTCCGAACGGACCTTATACAGAAGGGATTTCGTTCCCTCGGATGCGTAGTCGGACGATACTACCGCAGTACCGGTGCCGTTCCATCCCAGATCCGTCCAACCGCCGAGCTGACCATCCTCAAAGCTTTGGGACAGGACGAGGAATCCTGGAGGAGAAGCTGCGCTTGTCTGGCGAATGACGATGTCGTCGATCGCGAAGCTAGTATTTTTACCGGCGTCTTCGGATTCGAAGTAGAGTTTAATTCCCGTAGCGGCGCTGTTATATGTATAAGTACCGCTCAGTTTCACCCAAGCGCCGTCGGTGACCGTCGTCAACTCGATTACTTGCTTAAACTGGTCGTTGCCGGTTAATCCGGATTGCTCAATCGATGCCTTTAGCTGCGTCGAAGCCGCTCCGGTATCCAGCTTGGCGTAGGCGGAAATTTCGTAATCCGCGCCTTTTTCAAGCGTATCCGTCAACACTAGGCTCGGGCCGTGGTAATTTTGGGCACGTTCCGTCACGAGAAGCGCGTTCGAGCCGGAGTGGTGTACGGCATTCGTTACGGTCGCCGTAGCGCCGTTGCCGGTCCACCCATTTTTGCCGTTTTCGAATTTCTCGACAAGAACGGCCGGTTTGACGACTTTCACTTGGAAATCGTCGACGTAGAAACTAGCGGTTTTACTGCTGCTGCTCTGTAAGTAGACTTGCAGGGCATTGGCGTTCATGTCGTATGTATACTCGCCTTTGACTTGTACCCATGCGTCTGCTGTTACCGTTGCCGCGGAGCCTGGATTCAGGTACTCGTTGGATGCCCCAGTCTGTTGAGCGCCGAATTGGATTGTCTCGGAGCCGGTCGATCCCTCTTTGAGTTTAACCCATGCGGAAAGCTCGTAAACTGATTCCTTGTTCAGTATGCCGGTGGCGGCGAGGTTAAAGCCCGGGCCGTTCCAGTTGTCCGTTCTTCCTTGCACCAAGATACTGCCGGTTCCGCTCTGAGCGGCATTGTTCGAAGCCGTTACAGTCTCGGTACCACGCTTGAACCATCCTTGCGTGCCGTTCTCGAAGTCGTTCGAAACGACGACGTTCCCGATCGCTTCCGGTGACGGAGGCGTAGGTCCGCCGATCGCGGCTGCGAAGGTATTTAAAGTATCGTCTTTCTTAATGAGAATACGTCCCATCGCCAAGGCGTCGTCATCGCCGCTCCAGGCTTTGAAACCGACATTAATTCCGTTCTCCGTCGCGGCTGCTTTTACGTCCGCGTTGTAGTTGCCGTAAGGATAGGCAAGAAGGATCGGATCTTTGCCGGTAATTCCTTTCAAGAACGTATTAGCGGATTGGATTTCCGCGGCCGCGGTCGCTTTGGTGATGCTAGTCGTCCATACAGCTTGATCATGCGTCTTTGTATGGTTTTGAAGACTGATGTTCGGGTTGTTTTTCAGCGTGTTCAATTGGCTCAGCGTCATTCCCCAAGAACCGATATTGTCCTGGATGACGAAAGATACCGCCTTCATATTGTACTGCGTCAATACTGGAAGCGCGTTTGTAATAAAGTCCGGTGTCGCGTCATCGAACGTCAGCAGGATCGGTTTCGAAGGAGCGGTTGCCCCGTTCACGATAATGTCGACGTACTGTTCCGCGGATACGGTGGTATAGCCGTTATCGTTCAGATACTTCATTTGTTTTTTGAAGTTGGCTGTGCTGTATTGATAATCTCCGGATGGATTATCGGTGATTACATGGTACAGGATGACAGGTATCGTTGCGCTCGCTGCATTCGCATTTGGAGCATACCAAAATTGCGGCACTAACAGTGCAGCGGCTAACAGTGACAGCAATAGCTGTTTGAAGCGTCTACTCATTTGATGTCCTTCCCCCTATAATGGATTTTGATGTTACCTAAAGCGCTTTCAATCTTGATGTTGAATGACTTCTCCTTCCCGTATCTTCAATTATAATGAGCGTTTTAATAGGGCGGCACCTAACGAAGTAGAGATTCTACTATAAAAATTAAAGAAGATATTAGATCCGAACTTATGAACCACAAGCTAAATACAAATAAAAGGATATATCTCATAAATGAACATAATTCAGTAGTTATTGCTATTTCATTTTGGAAAATATGAAGGCTGTAACAGACCACAACAAAATGAGGATGGCGCAGAAACAACCTCATCGCCATCCTCATTATTAGTTAATGAAACCTTTATTTACTCCAAATCCGTTGCAGGATAACTGCCGATTCGGTGCGAGTGAGGAGGCACTCGGATCGTACGCGTTCTCGCTCGTGCGGTTGTTTTCGGTAGCCTTATCGAATGCTTTTTTCAACATCACTTCGTTGACGACGTCCCACGAGATGATGTTCTGCATGCTGCTCTTGTTGAACTTGCTAAAATGCGTGAGAACCGCGTTAATATAGTCTTTCATGTTCGTATACGCCCCAGCCGCGGTCAGTCCTGGGTTGGACGGAGTCAGGTCGGAGTCGGAGATCTTAGCGTTGTTCAGCCACGGAATCGTTTGGCTTTCCCAGACGAGCGTATGCCCATGTATTTTTAGGTCATTGTCTATCGCGCTTTGAATTTCCGTGTATGCTTCTAATGGATCCTCTTCACCATCGCCAACCCCAAGCTCCCTAAGAGCCTCAGTATTAGCGATAAACTGCGGCAGAGTTACTGATCAGCATGTTAGCTACACCTCTAGTACCACGTCCACTCAGCATGTGTGACGTTACAAAGAACCAAGCATTTGATTTCATTTTAGTAATTATGTAAAATAATTGCTGAATTTCAGCATACATACCTAAACTGTTCAAATGTTCTCAGTTAGGGATTTGAAATATCCAAGCACAAAATAAAATAAAAAAAAACGGCATCTCTGCCGTTCTGATGATAAGGTATGGTGGAGCTAGGCGGAATCGAACCGCCGACTGATCGCTGCCAGCGACCTATTTCCCCCCTAAACTATAGCCCCATATTTAGTTGTTAACTTTTATGGGTGTTAAACTGGTAATGGTGTTCTCCCAACCGAGCTAATCCCCCGTGTTATTTCTTCGCCTTACTTCGTCTTACTTTTAGGGAAGTGTAACCAACCATCTCGTACTCCCAACTGAGTTAAACCTAATAAAAATAGCTCATGCAATTTCAGCATGAGCTATTTCAAGTCTATTGTTTTGAAAATATTGTTTAGGCATTCAGATTGTATGTTTGCCGTACTTGTTTACTCGTACCAATATTCGGGGATGATCTCCCTTTCCTGTTCCAACAACTCTTTAATAATTAAATCCGCATCATGTATGGAATTCACAAGCGGATCGATCATCATCGCTCTTCTCAATTTCGTGAAGCTCCGTTCCACAACAGCCTCCGCAGTCAGTTCGTGCGTATCCAGCACCAGCTCCTGCATGCCCCGGATTCCCCTCGGCATTTCACCCATATGAAGCGGTTTGATTCCGTCCATGCTTACTTCGCTTAACAACTCAAGGAACGAGTCGTTATTCATGTTGGTCACAGCACCGTTATTGAGCGTATTAATAAAGAACCGCTTGTTCAAATTCCCCACCATGTTTTCGATAATATCCGTAGCGTGATCGGGTCCGAAAGATTTCATATAATCGGCGATAGGATTTTTCCCTGAGATGAAGTCATCCACTTGCCGCCACATTTCCTCATGCCGTTTATACCGGTCTTCCGTTTCCCAAATCGATAAAGGCGGGATGACGTCTTCCTTCTTGCCAAGCCCCTGCCAATACCGGACATATTCTTTGGTATGGGCCGTACATGTTGGAATATACCCGAAAATGTTATAAAGTTCATAAGTGATTGCATCGTTATAAAGTGCCTTTGCTCCTCTATCCCCACCGTTGTTTTCCGTTCCTGCCGACCTCCTTAATGCCTCGGCAATCGGAGCCATAACATTCTTTCCGTCATACTCCGCCTTAAGCAGCCAGGTGAAATGATTGACACCGGCAACGCGGAAATCAAATCTCCGATCGATCTCCTCATTGAATTCACTTTGATCCTGAATGATACCCGCTCGAATCGCGTAGTAAGCTTTCTTGTTCGGCATGTGATGGGAGTCGCAAAGCGCAAAGGATTTAAGTTTCGGCGCATATCGGCTTAACGCGATCCCATGGACGGTAGATGGATTGATGTAATTGATTACCCACGCATCCGGACAAAGTTCCTCAATGTCTTTAGCGCATTCCATAATGACTGGCAGCTCTCTCATTGCCCTGAAGATTCCGCCTGGACCGATGGTATCCCCAGAGCACATCCGAATTCCATATTTTAAAGAAACCTGGCAATCGATGCCACGGTATTTGACGGTATCCTCAGCAAAGCTGAGAACGACGAAATCCGCTCCCTTCAATACCTGTCTCCTATTCGTCGAGCCTTCCACTTTAAGAGATACATTGTTTTCCTTTGCAACCATTTCAGCGAGCCTTACCATCTTGGATAGTTTTTCTTCATCAGTATCTACTAAAGAAAGTGTTCCGTTATTCAAATATTTAGAGTGAACCATTTGCCAGATTGACTGCCGCCCAAAGAAAAGACTCCCAGCCCCAATGATAACTACCTTCGGTTGTGAAACATTCGAATCCATCATGATCAAGTCCTCCTAACTGGTTATAACCTAATTATAGGAGAATGGTTTAAAAGTAGAATATGAGATAGTTTCACTTTCATGTCAAATAGTACGAATATTTGTGATTAACAAATCCAGTGATATACTAAAATAATATGAGCAATGTCTTCTGGTTGAGGAATGTAGAGGGATGCCAATGGATAAGAATATGACGGATATGGGGATTCTCAATGAATTGTCGGAATTGATCTCGCTTCGAATGAAATCCTTCTTTGAGCTTACCCACGACACGAAATGGATTGAACACAAGGCACACACCGACTATGATCTTTGGTTCATTCAATCGGGAATCGTTACCATTACTATCAATGGTTTTGAACATACAGCAAACCCGGGAGATGTGGTCTTTTTTTACCCAGGGGTTCCCTATATGGCAGCAGCTAGTGATAAGGGATGCCGGTTTATTTACATTCATTTCGATTTTGAAATCGGCAAACAACAACGAATTCTAAACGATTTTCAGCTCTCGGGGGTCATACCGCAAGAGCTGATCCGGGAAGAAGCCATTTTGTTCGGCAAAGCCTTTACGCAATCGAATCTATTACGAAGCATACCTGGGAACCGTTTATATTTAAAGGCTTGTCTGACGGCCGTTATTGCCAAAATTATTGAACTCCACGGGCTTGGCCAATATACCGGCACATTTCTGAATGGGAGAACGTCAAGAAAAGTACAGAGCAATTTGGACGTGTTGCAGCCAGTGTTCAAATACGTTAATAACCACCTTCACAAATCTATTAAAATAAAAGAGCTTGCAGCGTTTGTAGGCATATCAGAAAAATATTTTATTACTTATTTCAAGAAAGCCTTGGGCATTACTCCGGGACAATATATTTACCAGATTAAAATGAACAGGGCGAGAGAATATTTGAACGAAAAGAAATATACGATTCAACAAATTGCTAACCTTCTGGGTTATCCTGATCCGTTTACCTTTTCGAAATCTTTTAAAAAATACTATAACGTTGCACCGTCAAAGTTCGAGTAAAAAGCTGTCAGAGGACATGCCCTTAACAGCTTTTTGTCTCCCGTTTCTGCTCAGGCACGTAAATAACTTGTTTCTCATTAACCCGATAGCGATCGCTGAGGTTCGAGCGTAATTTATATGAATATCATCAATAAATTGATAAGATGGGGATCCTTTATCAGCATCTAACCCTGAAAAAACCACTATAGATCATAAAACTGTATATCAAGAATGCGCCAATGGTACCCGCCAAATGGCAAGATGAGCCGGTATTAAAGTCCCTCATTCTCTTTCTCCTCGTCCCCTTACTTTTTATTCGAATCAAGGCGCCGCGGATTGACCGTGCCAAAGATATGATACGGTGTTATCCCATTTGCAAATAGGCTATCTACCAACTTGACCAATTCTTCCGACGATAGATCTTTGCCGTTTCGTATCCAAAGGCGAAACGTAGATATTAATGTTGATATGTAAAACTCAATTATGTATGGTGCTAAGACATCATTTGTTGGAAAGTCCACAATCAATCTCTCAAAGGGAATTTCTCTTTTCAGGCGTTCAATAAAATGAACAGAACCATAGTCTCCCAAGAGGGCTTTAAGAACTGAAATTTCCTCTGCATTTTCCAAGCATTGAAGTGCATCTTGGAAAGTATGTGTAGAAAACTCTCTGCCTGCCATTTCCTCGTTAATGGATTTCAAGACACGCTCTTCAACGCAGTCCAACAACTCATAGATATCCGTAAAGTATTGATAAAATGTACTGCGATTATATCCTGATTGGTTAGCAATCTCTTGAATGGATATTTTTTCAATTGGTTTTTTGCTATATAAATCACAGAATACATTTATAAATGTTTGCCTTGTTTTGTCCGTAATTTCAGGTTGCTTTTTCATTATTTTCCTCCATTTGTCTGTTCAATCGATTATACGACAAATATTAAAAATCTGATGGTTGATGAGCGTATAGTGAGTCTATACAATAACATTATACAACACGTTGTTTGATCAATAACAAGGATTAATATATATTTTTAGGAGGCAATATGAGAATTTTATTCTTCGGTAGAGGTGTAATATCGACCCAATATGCCTGGGCTTTTGAAAAGGCAGGGCATACAGTTGAGTTTTACGTTAGAAAAGGGAGAAAAGAAACCTTCGGAAGCAACATAGAGCTTGAAATGTGGGACGCACGAAGAGGGAAACAGCTAATAAAAGAAAGCTGGAACGTCAAGCTGCATGAGGAGATGAGCCCAAATTATGATCTCATTATTGTGAGTGTCAACACGGAACAACTTCCAAAAGCAGCACAATTACTATCGACAGCTGCTGGAAACACCCCTGTCCTAATATTTAATAACGTGTGGCAAGATTTGAAATCATCGATCTCACCATTGTCTATGAACAATGTTGTCTTTGGCTTCCCAGGAGGCGGCGGCGGCATCGCGGACAATAGGCTTAGGGGTGGCTTTTTGAAAATGCTATTTCTGGAAAAACCACGGATAGGCACTGAACATATTAACAATAAGGTCAAAGA
Source organism: Paenibacillus sp. 01T431 (assembly GCF_056398625.1). NCBI lineage: Bacteria > Bacillati > Bacillota > Bacilli > Caryophanales > Paenibacillaceae > Paenibacillus > Paenibacillus sp. 01T431. The sequence continues at coordinate 149,238 of NZ_JBFTPT010000012.1, read as the reverse complement.
ACTATTTGAAAGTGCCCATTTTAAAATTACTTGGATAAAGGATATGCAAAACTGGCTATGGAATCACTTTGCCATGAATGCGGCTATAGAGACCGAGGTGTTAAAACTGGGAAGTTTTCCAGCACTCATGAATCATAGTGACTCATTCGCAAATGTTGGTAAGAATATGAGGGAAATTAGCCCTGTGCTTAAAGCAAGAGGTGCAAAGATTGATAAGATTTCTTTACTGTTAACGAAGATTCCACCAGCACTTCTCGGTACGCTTTTTAACAAGATTATTTTTGCGAAGGGCAGCTTACCACGACTTTTCATCGAATACAACAATAGTAAAGCAGGCTTTGCGGTAGTTGAAGTTGTGAGAGAAGCAAAAAAGTTAGGTATACCTTTACCACGTCTTACTGTGGCATTTGAAAACAATGAATAACACAAAGCTATTGAAAATTCCATATCATAAAAAACTTTGGGTATAACAAATATAGCCCGAACTTTAGAAGCTTCGGGCAAAGTATCTATTTATTAAAGCAGGTAAACATGGCTCCAAAACACTACTCCCTGACCAACAGCACACCTAACTTCAAGTATTCACTTTTTTGTTGGGGAGTGTAACCAACCAGTTCGTCCTCCCATCATTGCTAATTGCACAGCCCTAAATACTATTTCAGATCCTCTTTGATCTTATATCTGATGGCTATAAATGAAAATATAACTATGAAAACAATCGACACGCTAGCTACATGAACAAGATCATTTATATTATCAAAATCTCTTGCGCTTAAGATCGTATTAACTATTAAGAAAGAGGACAAATGAACGCCATCAATGATGGATTCCAAGACAGTTACAATCATTCCAAAAACATTCAACGATAGAACAAATCCAACTACAATACTAGTAATCAAGCTTTTGCTAATGATGGAGATGCATAAGATTACAATTGAAAATGCCCAATGAAGTAAAAATTGGCCGATCAACAATTTCGCAAAATAACCCCCATCTCCAATCATTGCATGATCAAAGAAAATTGATCTTCCGATCATATCCGCAACGATCATGACAATAAATGTAAGCAAAGTGAATAGGCCTGCAATTAATATTTTTGAAATAACAGTGTACATCCGCGCACGCTTCATGGAAATGTAATTTTTATAAAACCCAGAGTTATGTTCACTCATATAGAAGTAAACAACAAATACAGCAATATAAATCAGCGGCCACAATGGGATTTGAGACATCATGACTTGGATGAACTGACTTTCGTTCATCGAGCTGATCAGCATATCCCCACTTTCTCCGGGCTGCTCGTATTTTCCCAACATAAATATACCGAATATTTGAAAAGCAAAAAAAATTAACAGTAATATATAAATCATTTTATTTGATTTAAAACGGTGAAAGTCCATTTTGAGAATATTAATCACGGCTCCCACCCTCACTTTCTATCCGTGCCAAAAAATATTGTTCTAGGCTTTGTTTATGCTTGATAATCGAATGAACAGTTATGCCGCTTTCAACTAAGGTCTTGATGATATGTTGGTTCTCAAGATGAGCATCATATACATACACCATACGCTCATTTATGACTTTGTAATGATTAATATGCAATTTTTGTTCTAAGATGGGAACAGCCGAGCTTGCTTTATCCACTTCTATTTCAATACGATCTTCGCATTGAAGCAGCAGTTGCTCCCTTGAATGGTGTTCGATGATTTCTCCTTGATGTACGATTGCATATTGCGTCGCTACTTTCGATAACTCTTCCAAAATATGACTTGAAATAATGATGGTCATTCCCGTTTTATTCAATTCCAAAATCATATTTCTAATCTCAGAAATTCCTTGCGGGTCCAAACCGTTGATCGGTTCATCCAAAATCAAGACATCTGGGCTTCCAATTAATGCAGCTGCAATTCCAAGCCTTTGCTTCATGCCCATTGAATAATTTTTCACCTTGGTCTTGTTCGAACCTTCCAATCCGACAAGCTTCAGCAGCTTGTTAATATGCTCTTTCCGATTAGTCAATCCATAAGAGATTGCGATTAATTCCAAATTTTCATAGGCAGTATGATGGGGATATAACCCTGGATTTTCAATGAGTACGCCTATTCGTTCAAAATAAGGGTGATTATCCTTCACTGGACGATCAAATAATTTAATTTCTCCTGAAGTCGGGGATATCAATCCAGCAATCATCTTTAGCAAGGTGGATTTTCCCGCTCCATTTTGGCCTATCAAACCGAAGATTTCACCTTTACCTATTTTAAACTCTACCTTACGCACTGCTGTTTTCCCTTTAAATTGTTTGGTTAATTGACTTACTTCAATAATTGCTTCAGCCATATTCGCACCTCCTTGTCAATAAAATAACAAAAAGAAGCTAACATATCGTCAATAAAAGATTAAGAAAGTTCAAAGAAGATTAGGGCCGGTTTAAGGCACTCCCTATGGTGCCAGCCTGAAACCAATGCCCCAAATGGTGTCAATATAAGCCTCATCGTCAACCCTTTTGATTTTATTGCGAATATTGCTAATGTGAACGGTAATGGTTTTGTCCTCACCTATGTATATATCTTCCCATGCAAGCTCATACAGATCCTGCTTTGTAAACACTCGGGTAGGATTCTTAAGCAGCAGCTCAAGGATCTTGTATTCCTGTCTTGTAAGTTTCAAATCTGCTTGATTGACGCTAGCGTTCATCGTTCCGGTATCTAAAAGTAGATTTTTATGACGATAGCGAGTGGCAGAATCCGTTCGGGAGGTTCGTTTGACATGTACATTAACTCGGGCAAGCAATTCCTCCACCTCAAACGGTTTCGTGACATAATCAGCGGCTCCCAACTTAAACAGATTTAATTTATTATCTAATTTGTCCTTGGCTGATAGAACTATAACTGGTGTGTCAGAGCTTAATTCTATTCTTAGCCGATGCATAAAATCTTCCCCCGAGAAGCCAGGAAGCATGAGGTCCAAAATAATAAGCTGATACTCGCGATGAGTGACGTTCATGATTCCCTCACTGCCAGAATACGCTTGCGTGCATTGAAACTTCTCTTTTCGAAGCACATCATAAATAATATTGTTGATATGCACGTCGTCCTCGACAATTAGAATTTTGAGGTGGTGCGTGTCATTGTACACGTCAACTCTCCTTTACGATTTTCTTAAAAGCTAAGCTGATGCAAAACTGCTCATCGTTCAGGTCAGCTTGCACATAACCATTCATTTTCTCCATCAGTGATTTCACGATAAAAAGTCCCAGTCCTGAAGATTGGTTCGTACGCGACGGATCTGCTTTGTAAAAGCGAGTAAATATGTTGTCGAGGCTCAGCAGATGATTTCGCTTCAGTACATTGGAAAAATGAAACAAAACCTCGTCCTGCTTCTCCTCATAACGAATGCTTAGAGCACCTTCACTATGCATAAAGTAATTTTTGATCACATTCTCAAATACTCTTTCCAACGCACTTTCATTTCCTACTATAAATAGCGGTGCTTCCACCATGCAGATGTTTGGTTCATAGCCACTTCGCAAAAAATCGTCGATAAAGGTAAACAGACGTTTATTTAACACTTTTATCACATCAACTGGCTCAAGCTCCAAGATGTAATCTGGGTTTTTCAGTTTCGTATATAGGAACAGCTCGTCAACAAGTGTAATAATCTGTTTCATTCTAGTCTGTGCCAGACTAACATACTCTGTTTTTTCTTTAAGATACTCGGATCGTTCCGCCAATTGCAGATAGCCGTCAAGTGAAGTCAGCGGGGTTCGTATATCGTGGGACAAGCTCATAATGGTCGCGTGGATTTCTTCCTTTTGTTCGATAAAATCTTGCTTCAACTTTCGTTGATCACGAAGCATTGCATTACATAAATCGATTAACCGATGAATTTCTTTTGGCTTAATTTGTGTTTGTATCATTTTGAATGAATGATGGTCTGATATAAAAGATAATTGGTTGCCGATATCCTTAATTTGGTTTTTGTAATACACAAGGTAAACGGATTGAATGATTAAAGCAGCCAGTATGACGATTAAAATAATATAAAACATAGAATCACTTCCTTTCTGACACTTGAACCATCTCGTTCTCCTGTATTTCAACTCTCTAACTCTTGGAAATTTATACTTGAAGACTATATTCAATAATTTATAATTATATCCTTCAATAACGCTCTATTTCGACAACATTCAAATTTATACACTAATTATTGTCTCAAGAAGGTACCATTAAAGCAATAAACCACATAATAATAGTTTATACAGTACATGTATATCCATAGATACAAACAAAGCCCAGGCAGTATACTGCCGGGCTTCAACTTGCAGGAAAATGTGGCTCTTAGCTGCTAAATTCTTACCAACAACACACAGCACTCCACATGACTGGAGTACGTAATATTGCGATGAATCAAGGCACTATTATCGTAAGTTTTTTTTAGATACATAAAGAAAAAGATCACCTATGATAAGGCGATTTCTTCAACTTTCGTTCCACGTTAGCGGAATGACATTTCTTAATCTGAAAGAGCACGTTTTATGTTTGCTTTTGCTTCATCAACCAACCTTTCATCTTTATCATCAATTGCCTGCATCATTATCAAAATGGGAATATATATGGCAATTAATCGAGATAAGATCTTCGTTTCTTCATCTACATCCCCATATTCTTTGAAAAAGTCAGAACGCGCATCCGGAGGTAAAAAGCTATACACAACATTCAAATCACAAGCAGGATGTCCTATATTGATATCTCCCCAGTCGATAATCCCTGAAACTCTTCCATTCTCATCTACCAGTATATTTTTAAAATGAAGGTCACCATGAAGGAATACATACTTTTGATTCACTCTTTCAGTTCTGAGCTGTTCCAAATAATTTGATATTGCATGATACTCTTCTTCACTGAAATGAAGGGCAAGATCGGAAATGAATTTATGTATCTTCTTCTTACGCATCGCAATATCAGTCAGATTTCTATGGTCATATTGAGCTCCATTTTCTTGGGCAATTTGCACAGGGAATGCATGTAAGCTTTTTAAAAATTGCGCGAGCGTTGTTGCTGATAGCGCTCGTTGCTTGTCAGTTAATCCAATTGGAAACTCTCCGGATAAATAGGGGTAGCCTAGGAAGGGTGCAGGATAATTATAATCCCCTTCCCCAAAAAATAGTGGTATCGAATATGCAATGGAAAAATAATCTTTAAGCTTAGGCAGTATCTTTCCTTCCATCCTTAAAGAATTAATTGCAACTTCTCTTCTTGGAAAGCGAAATGCATATTCGGACCCGACAAGAAAAACAGTGTTATCCCAGCCATGCCCTAGTTTTTTTACACTTTTTGTAGCTAACTGCGGAAACTGACTGCTTATTAATTTATAAGCCAATTCTTCTGATACTTCCCATTCTGCATCCCATTGATTCGAACTTTCCATATCCCTTTATCTCCTCCTTCGCAAAAACAGAAAATCTGCTCACCTAACCTTGACCCATTTCCCACACATCATACCATGGATTTAATATTATGTTTGAGAACAATCTAACCGTCTTGTTCCGCTAAACTGCCCGTTCGCTTAATACCAGTACCTAAGCGTACACGATCATATCATTACAATCAATACCTTTGAGCCGCACCGTCACATCTCAATTATTGTTTCAGAATCATCAATATTAAGCACTCCACATGAGTGTGTAAACAGTAAAAAACCAAACGACATTTCTGCCATTTGGTTGCATTTATTGAAATAACATCTGGTCTCACTACTACATACGATAAGATCAAATTTAATATTAGAGCTCAGATCATTATCACCGCTTCGCCTTATAAAACTCATGATAAAGCTTCATGAGTGCTCTCTTCTCTATCCGCGACACATAGCTCCGACTAATCCCAAGCTCCTTCGCAATCCCGCTGCGTCCGCTCATCCCCGCCATGCTCCAGCCCGAAGCGCCCGATGACAACTTCCTTCTCAAGGTCATCAAGTATATCCAAATTCTTATATATCTTCGACTTTTCAATTTTCAACTGCACCTTATCGACGATATCATCCGCTTCAGTACCGAGGATATCGATCAACGTAATTTCATTGCCTTCCTTATCCGTTCCAATTGGATCATGCAAAGAAACGTCTTTCCTAGTCTTCTTTAAAGACCGAAGGTGCATAAGTATTTCATTCTCGATACAACGAGCAGCAAATGTAGCGAGCTTCGTCCCTTTCCCGGTTTGGAAGCTCTCGATCGCCTTAATCAATCCGATCGTCCCGATCGAGATCAAGTCCTCGAGATCCTCCCCAGTATTGTCGAATTTTTTGACGTTGTGGACACAACCTGATGTAAACCAAACGTCAACACATTCCAGCTCGTCCCCTTAAAATATTTTCTTTCCCCCAAGAACACATTATGCGCCGACCTATTCAAAGACTGCAACCGCATCAACCAACGCTGTCAACTGAGTCTATAACGTCTCTGTACTGAGCGTAAATCCTTCGATTACGGCATCTTCGTCGATCTCAATCAGGATGCATCGTTTCCCTTGATAATTCACCTGTCTCACATACTTTAAATCCTGCGGGCTGACCGAAATCGAGGCTACCTTTGTATCGATCTTAATCGATTTTGAAGTGAATTTCGGCATAACGCTGCTTGCCTTCATTTCATAGTTCCTATCGTCGACGATCGTTTGAAACGCGCGTTCCACTTTATCCGTCGTCACGTTATCTATGCCGCTTATTGTCAGCACACGTTCCACATCTTTATAATCCAACTTCGGGGGTTCTTCTTTATCTTCGTTGGTTTCGATTACTTGGTGGATCTCCTCGTACACCTGTGCGAGAGTGGCTACGTCGAGTTGTTCGCCCACCACTTCCTTCACGATGTCTTCGAAAATAGCCCTCTCTTCCATTGCCGTCATGGATCTTTCGGCATTTAAGACCTGTCCGATGAAGTGCGGATCTGGATAATTCGATTTTGCCGTACAATACAGAATGCGGTTCACATCGGAATAGTTATCCGTCACGCTAGGGTAAAAGAACCCGTGCTCCGGCGAACTTAACTTGATAATCGGATCTACAATGACATTGTACTTAAATTCCCTCTCCACATAATCGAACAAGAGAGTCTTCTTTTGCTTCTCCGTGGAATTCACGCTGCATAGAATGAACGGATGCGCGAACAGTTCGTCCTTCCCGCTCTCTTCAGCTTCTTCATTTCTGCCCTTGGTCGGCCGGAAATACTGTCCACGAACGAACGTGACTACTGTATCCTGTTCATACTTGGCATCCACCAACATTTTATCCACCAACAGCAGCATCAGGTCCTTCCATTCTTCAGGATTGCCTGTCGCCAAACCTTGATGAAGTATCACTCGCGTCGGATCCTCTGCTTCCTCCTGAAACTTCAACTCGAACAACTTCTGATCCAATTCTCCGGTCAGCAGTTTTTTGAAATTCCCCATATACAACTCCTGCTTCTCTCTATCCACCAGAGCAAACGCCTGGCTCTCCCAATGATAGACCTCGTTGCTATCCTTCATAATATACACGTTGAGAATGTCGTTAATATTCATCATATCGTGATCCAGCTTAAATTGCTTGCGTATATGCGCGACTTCTTTCTTTATCATGATTCGCTAGACAACTCCTAAGAAGTAAATTGGTTTTATCAGTATAAACGATATAACAACCCTTCGCTAGAAGGGCTGTTAATGTTACTTATCTTCAGTTCCGTTCCAAACCAACACAGCCACACACTCAATATGTGTTGAGTAGACAGTGTGAACAAATGAATATGATGTGCCCTTCACCAAGCCACTAATAGTGGCTTTTTTGTTTTCTTAATTATGCTGGTAAAAATAATGAACATTCTTCTTTTATTAGCGAAGCAATTTCACTGACTTGTAAATCAAAAACGCTTTCCCCATTACTCCGCGACTTTTCAATCACAGAATCAATAATACGATTCTCGGACACATGGGTATAAAAATCAGAGAATGTGATGGAGGAAAAATCATAATTCCCGTACATCTTTTGAAACATATAAGCTATGGCAGTCTGTTCTAAGAGTGTAACAGCTACTTTTTCTTCAGATATCATAGGATACGTAATTAATAAATAATTAAATACTACATCTGATCTAATGAAGGGTATTAATTTGTATGAATACGCTATTAGAATAATATCCATGATTTGCATGAAAAACTGCCCTATTGCCATTAAAAAAATCTCTGCATCCCCCATCCTTTGTCTTAAAACATCAAGAGACAGAGTATCATTTAAATTCTTTTCAATTCGTTCTTGCAGAGAAATAGAGACATCACTCTTATCATTGAGGATTAAATTATCAAGTAAATCTGCTCTGATATCTTGTTCTATCTCCTTAAGGGAATGATATTTATCTAAAAATTCTTCCTCTGTCGCACAGGGGTTAACAAAAAGGCTTGAGATAAACGAATAAGAGCTTTTCTTCAAAAAGGCCATTCGATCTTCTTGATCTTCCGAAAAGATATCATCCAAAGGTAGAACTATGAAATAGTTCGAGTACTCTGACAGGACATTTATGCAATCATTTACAACCTTGACTAAGTACTCCCTTACTCTCTTTTGTTTAATCGCGCTGCTTTCGGTTAAAAAGAAAGTTCTCATTTTCGAGACAGGATCTGTAAAAATACGATATTTCCCACAAGGTGCGAATTCATAGTGCCCATCATTTTTCAGATCAATATACATTGCTCCAGCAAGAAAACTACATTTATCATCCGTACTTATCTTCTTTAGAAAAAAGTCAATTATCTCATGTTTTCTACGCCAAAAAAGTGATACTTCCTCAAAGAAATATGCCAGTTCATTGTTTGTGATTTCTTCATCCATTATGCAATCGACATATTTACTTATCAGGTCTAAATATTCCTTTTGAATCTTAATGATCGGCTTCAATTCAATCATCTAGACCACCATACTTATCTTTAAAGAAGTCTGGAAATTCATAAAATGAAGATAACTGATTAAATAGTTTCTTCAGAACATACTCACAGTCATGTTCCACGCTTCTAAGTTTCTGCTCAAAAGTAATATCGGGAACAGTATGATACTTGTGAGAAGGATTATTACAGAAAATCATTGCACTTTCTCTAATAGCCCCCCACAGTCCATGAGTGAAGTTAGTATCATATTCATAATAAAGATCGTAAAGATCATTTTCACCAATGGCTTCAAATTTCTTTCTTACATTTTGATTATCAAATAGCCTTGTGTCCATATTAGTGAATTCTTCACCTTTATCTTCGTTAAGCAATGCTTCTAGTACAGGAAGGGCAAAGTGGTGTTTTTCGAGGTCTGGTTCAACTTCTCTAGCTTTGAGAATTACATATTTATACTTACCTATTCCGTATTCCTTAAAAGCCTTCCATATATCTGGTTGGTCTTGTTCTTTTAATGACATGTATTTCAAAGTCACATACACTTCTGTAATAGTCCTTAAGGCATTTCTACCTAAGATTCCATCTCCAATTCGACTTTCGAGCACTTCTTTATAAATCTTCAGTGCATAAGTTGCGATACCCAAGCAGACAGAAAATTTTTCATCCGTGAGTAGTGACTCTTTGTTATTAGACATTAAGTAGTCGATCGTATTAACGGCATCCTCTAAAAAAGACACACTTCCACCTACCTGTTCACCATAATCAATAATAAAAGATCTACACTTTGTTAATAACCCAAGACTATGCCAAAATTGTTTTGGAAAATCTCCGTTACCTTCTCTAAACCTTAAAGCCATTTCAGATGATCTAATTAACGGGCGATACAATCTCATTTCTAGATGGTCATGAGATAGTTTAGGATACTCAACTAATGCCTTTGTTATTTCCATCCCTCTAGCAAAATGAATTCGCTCAGCGAAAACGTTAAACCATAAAATTAGAAACCTTATATCTGTAGCTTCATTTGTTTGATGGAATAGATTTTTATCAATTACATTTTGAAGGGTAATGGTTTTATCATCTATTGATGTTTCGAAGTCTGAAAAATACTCATAAAAGAGAGCATGTTTGTCTGTACGGTATATTATTGTTAGAGGGGATAATACATCCCTAGTAGCCCATTTACATATTACTTCATAAAAAATCCGCTGTTTTTTGGGTTCTAGCTCAAAAATTTTCGATAGCATAGGAATGCACAATTCCTTATCTATCTTCGATAATTCCCCTGAAATCCTGCCAACTATATTTAGTCCATCTTCCCTGCCATACTGCTCTAGAATCAATGCTAACCATAAATATTCAGGTAACCACTCAATAGCCCATGGAGATAGAGAAAGTTGATCTCCTAGACTGCTATTAAATGGTGTATATAATACTCCTTTTTTGAATGTATGATCAGAGAGTTTGCTGAATTGCTTATCCATACCTATCACATCACAATCGTTATAATGATTATCTATTATTTAAGTATTCGTCTGCTATCTTTCTGCATATATCCTTTGAATCGTAATCAGTATCTATTAAATATTTAATAAATATATCTTCAACTTCCGTACTGTCTATTGATGCTAAATAACGAAAAGCTTCCTCAATTAGCACCTTCCAATTCGCATCATTGATAATTCTCTTTGACAGTTCGAAAGCTTTGTTGGGATCTTGCAATTGCAGCTTCTTAAATATCATCTCTAACTCAAACTCAGCATCATCATCCCGCCCAGCCATAATTTCAATGATTCGTTCATCTGAAACATCTCCCGCCATATCAGAAAATGCAATTGACAAATAATCAGGGTAAATCCTCTTACCAAAATCATTACCTTTGGGAGTTGCCCTATGTGCCCAAACGTTCTGACAATCATTAAGGATTTCCTCAACCTCTTGAACCTCAAGTTTCGATTTTCTCGAATCAAATAACTTTTTAAGATATTTATGAATTCTCTCGGGTTTACTAAATAAATTAAGATCATATATTTCACCGCCAGCATAAATTTTATCTGGCTTTTTGTCTTGATTGAATCCGAATCCTGTAACTTTTATTATTGTTAAACAATCGATACTTTTATTTTCTATATAAGCTGCGGTTGCTCTATGGTGTCCATCTAATAATGTGCTCATGAACCCCTCATAATAATAAGCAAGTCCTGTCATGGTTTTACCGTACTTTATCTGATCTAAGTAATAATTAACCCTTTCCTCATTCAAACAATTAACACTCTGAGAAGGAAGTATGAACTTTGGAGTGCCCGAGCTAACATGAAATTTATAATATACGTCCGCAGTTGCTTTATAAAGTTTCTTAGATTCGGGTAAATTCCAAAAAAAATTACCATCACCATCAGTTGGAATCATCTCTATACGTGTAAGCAAGTAATATCCATCTTCTAAAATGGAAAGCATAGGTTTAACATTTTCAAAAGTATAAGCTAAATCATTTTTTAGTTCTTGTGAGTATTTAATTGTATCAACAATGCTCGGATCAACTTTCTCTCTACCTAGCCCAATACTTAAAATCTTAGCGCATGTCGGACAGTACAGTTCTTCTCCGTAGCTGTTTATCAATGGTTTATTATCTAGTAACAAAAATCCGTATGTCTCGCCACTTTTATCCGTCCCGTACTTAGTGGACAATTTCCCTGTCCCTTTATTTATCCTAAATAGAAGGGCATCATTCCCCCATCTATTATGTGTACCAGGAATTAAATCCTCGAATTCAATCGGCTCCGAAAAATTAAAAAGCTTCACTCTATCACCCCTACAGATTCACCATACTTATATTGTAAGTTAAAACACCTTGTTGCTGCTACCAAATGTTTCCTTACATTTAAGAAAGCCCTGAAAATCCGTGTTTTGTTGCATCATGGTGCACACTCGTTTTTCTATTTTGTGTGCGCACCATGCACCAATTCTGATCCCATAGAGAGAAAGCAAGACTAAGGAAATTCAGCTTTCTGGGACACTCAACAATAAAAGAAGCCACTTCCATTATTGAATGGCAAGCGGCTCATATTATTTCATTGAGATTTAATGGGGGCAATTCCTTATCTGAATATATAGAAGCTATACCTAGTCTTACCAATTTATTAATACGCCTATCATAGGTAGTTTTAGACGGTTGATTTATACTTTGATCACCGAATAACATTTTGTATTCTATAAACCCCAGAAGCTGCCACGCTTTACTCTCTCCATATTCACTAATTAGTCGAGTCGCAACTTCTCTACGATTGGATACAGTTAAGTGATTATCTATTCCCAATCGATGCAAGTGCTTGAATATCATATCTTTAGCGACAGACTCCTTAATGAGTTCCCCCGCCCATCGGTTCTGCGAATACCTCACTAAGTTCTTATCAGTAATATTTGCTTCGAACCGAAGTATTCCAAGCGACTGCTCAATGACTTCAGGTGACCCTTTATGAGCTTTAATTTCTTGTTGCTTATCATAGAAACTCATACGTTTACTTCTGTTCTGCCATACGACCGTTTCCCCGTCGCCATATACGCAAGTAGAATATCTGGGAATATGGATATGAGAGAACGCCTGTATGTAATCCCTAACCGCCTCGCCTACTTGAAAGTTCCAGCACACGTCCATTCGTTGAATCTTCCAATAATACGACTCGTGCTTAGGGTAAGCGTAGAATTTATTCCTAAGGTAATCATTCAAGCGTTGGAAGAAGCGACTAATATCCATGTCACTGACCATGCGTACATTATGACCAAATAGAAACTTAGGAATAGATACTTCTACGGTCATTTTCTCCGTATTTTGATTGTACTTAAGTCTGACCGTTTCACCCTTCTTCTTGTATTCATATATCTCTCCAATCATGCCATTATCAGTTCTATTCTCATAGACATAGTTATTTGTCCAAGGTGCTCTATCTAATAGCTCATATACTATTTGATAGTCACCTGTCATCTTTACAGTGTCGATCATAGTATCCTATCCTATCTTTTCAATATTGAATAAGTTTTCTTTAGTGTTACAGACTTTATCCCCGCAACATCGATTCAGGGGAATGTCGTAAAGAAATCACTATCCCCGCATTCCATAGCTAGAAATAAAGGAAACTCCTAGCTATAGGGGGGGATAAAGGAACGGAAAATAATTAAAATGAATGACCAAATAAAAACTTGACCAGTCAATCATTCTTTGTGACACTATCCTCCAAGTTGGGAGGTGAAGCGTTGCATTTATCAATGTCTACTTGAATTACTTCAGAGCGAAGTAGAGCCGTTAAAACAGCTTCAAAAGCTTCTTGCAAAGATTGATTGCCGACATACTCTGATTGTGTGTTCATTTGGTTTCATTCTCCTTCAGTAAACCTATACGACAGAGAAGAAGGAGAGTTTAGCTCTAAACTTTGGTGAGGGCACATCGTATAGCGAATTTAGATACCCTACTTAGGAGGTAATCAGCTATGCGCTGTGCAATATACGCTCGTGTTAGCACCGAACTGGATAGTCAAAAAGACAGTGTCAGTCATCAGATTTCATTCTTTAACCGATTTGTTGAGGAAAAAGAGTGGACTATCTATGATATTTATAAAGACGAGGGAGTTAGTGGAACCAATATCAAGGGACGCGCTGAAATTCAACGTCTTATGAGAGATGCGAGGGGAAGGAAGTTCGATTATGTTCTGTTCAAATCCATCTCCCGCTTCGCCCGCGATATCCAAGATGGCATAAACATGAAACGAGAATTGGATTCCCTTGGCATTGGGATGATTTTTATTGAGCAGAACATTGATACAAAAACATCAGATGGAGAATTGATGTTCTCAATTCATCTTTCTGTTGCTCAACAAGAAAGCGAACAGACATCAAAGAAAGTGAAGTTTGGAAAGCGTGAAAAAGCTGCGAAAGGCAGGTATAATGGTTCCCTCCCGCCCTTCGGATATAAAAAAAATGGGGATCGCCTTGAACTTGACCCACTATATGCCCCCTTGGTCAAAGAAATATTTCACCTGTACCTTCATAACGATTGGGGGCTACAGAAGATTGCTAAACACCTTACGAAGCACGGTGTACCTACACCAAGATCAGTCTCAAAAGCTAAGAATGCGGGCTCTTTATGGCAACAAAGCAGTGTGAAGATCATTCTTACTAATCCTGCGTATATCGGGAATATGATTCAGAATCGCAGTGAAGTAACGAGTATCCGAACAAAAAATCGGAAAACAGTATCCCGAGAACAACAAACAATTGTCCTCAATACTCACCCCGCCCTCGTAACACAGGAAGAGTTCGAAGAGGTACAAGTAAAACTGGTGCTAAAAGGCAAACAAAGAAGCAACGGTCAGGAAAGTCTGTTTGCTCATATTGCCGTATGCGCTGACTGTGGAACAGGAATGCATTACAAAAATGATAGGAAGTCCTATCAATGTGGTAAATACGGTAAGTATGGAAGGGAATTTTGCAGCCATCACTTCATAAAAGCTGATAAACTGCTATCTATTGTCCTTATGGTTCTTAAGGAACTAACCGAGGAAGGTATCAATAAGTCAAAACTTATCGATGTCGCAAAAAAAGAAGCAGGGCAACACGTAGTTAGCTTTGATAAAGAAATGAAGGGTATCGAAAAACGGATTCAACAGCTAACTAAGAAGCAGAGTACCCTCTTAGACTTATTGAATGAAGGCGACATAACTAAAGACGAGTGGAGAACGCAAAATGAAGGTATACGGAATGAAGTAACGCTTCTGCACACTCGAAAACAACAGCTTCACTCAAACGTCGAAAAAGAAAAAGACATGGAGAGCCAAATCCATGCCTTCGAAAAGCAAATATCTAAATTAGTACAGCTTAACATTAAGGATGAGAAGATATTAAAGCAAGTCATCCATAAGCTCATCCACAAAATTGAAGTGTTCGATGGTAATAACATTAAGATACACTTCAATTTCTTAAATCCAAGTACCAAGATGGGGGCATAGGATTCAATCCTGCCCCCGCCATTTTAGCAACACTGTACACTCCACATGTGTGGAGTGTGTATACAGACAGAAAAAACCAAACGGCATCTCAGCCATTTGGTTTCATTTATTGATATAACTTCATGTAATCAAACCCTAACTTTATCGCTACATACGATAATGTCAGATGTACTATAAGAGCTCAGGCCATTCTTACCGCTTCGCCTTATAAAACTCATGATAAAGCTTCATAAGCGCCCTTTTCTCTATCCGCGATACATAGCTCCGACTAATCCCAAGTTCCTTCGCAATCTCCCGCTGTGTCCGCTCATCCCCGCCATGCTCCAGCCCGAAGCGCCCGATGACTACTTCCTTCTCGCGGTCATCAAGTATATCCAAATTCTTATATATCTTCGACTTTTCAATTTTCAACTGCACCTTATCGACGATATCATCCGCTTCAGTACCGAGGATATCGATCAGCGTAATTTCATTGCCTTCCTTATCCGTTCCAATTGGATCATGAAGTGATACGTCTTTCCTAGTCTTCTTCAAAGACCGCAAATGCATAAGTATTTCATTTTCGATACAGCGAGCCGCGAACGTCGCCAGCTTCGTGCCTTTACCAGTTTGAAAGCTCTCGATCGCCTTAATCAAGCCGATTGTCCCAATGCTAATTAAGTCCTCGAGATCCTCCCCAGTATTGTCGAATTTTTTCACTATGTGAGCGACAAGTCGAAGGTTATGTTCGATCAAAAGATTTCGTGAACGTTGATTACCTTCCGCCATCAGTTGCAGATGTTTAGTTTCCTCCTCCTCTTGAAGAGGCTGGGGAAAAGCATTATTTTTGACATAAGAGACAAGTAGCGAAAGCTGTTTAATAAATAGTGCTATTGCCGAAAACAATCCTGGCATGCTCAGTCACCCCCACGATGTATTACAGATGAACACTGAAGTCTGTTCTCCATTATATGTGGGTAGCCGCCTAGAAGTGCATGTACGGTGTTTCGACAATTGAAAATAACCCTGCTTCATCTCAAGGTATATAAAATATTACGATCCCGATTATTGCAACAGGTCAATCCAGAATAATCTCTTTATTTGGATTTTCCAGAAACTCAAACAACGTTTGAATCTGTTTTTTGGTGTTTCTCTCCGCAGACAGCTCTGGCAATTGATCTATCTCAAAAAAATCAACCGCGCTTGTTTCTACTCCGCCAGCGGCCTCTCCACCAACGATTTTACAAAGTATAAAAAACTTATATACATGGTAAGGCTCAGGCGGATGATCATGGAATTTTTTATCCAATACAGCGAGCAAACGAACGGGCGCAACATCAAACCCTGATTCTTCTTTGACCTCTTTCACTGCAATCTCCGAAGGCGAATAACCGATATCCGCCCAGCCTCCCGGCAATGCCCATGCGCCATCTAGCTTCTCGCGAACAAGCAATATTTTATTTCCATTAAAAATCACACCACGAATATCAACTTTTGGCGTCGCATAACCAGAATCACTTGCGAAAGTTAGAGCAATTTTCTCCTCACTGACCAAAGTATAGTTCATCATAATTTCTATACTCATCTGCCGCAACTGTTCATAACGTTCTATATCATAAACATCCTTCGTGTACGTAAGTCCCGTTTGAGCAATCGCCTGCATCTGTTTCGCCCACTCCAACCACTTCAATTCCATCTGTCTATCCCTCTTCCTTCATGATGTCAAGAAATTCAGATACGCTTCTGAAAATAGCATCAGGCGGTATATCAAACACGCTGCTTTGGAACGTTGACAGCCATTGCACGCCATAGGTCCGTAAACCAGCAGATTTACCTGCCACAATATCTGCATTGCTGTCGCCAATAAATACGGTTTTGGATTTATTAACGCCAAGGATTTCTAACGCCTTATATATACCTTCGGGTTCAGGTTTGGGCTTTACAACATCATCACCAGTAATCACCACATCAAAGTAACTTATTAAATTCAGCGCTTCAGATGAAATCTGGAACGCTCGCCTACTTTTTCCTGTGATGACTCCGATTTTGATCCCCTTTCCCTTCAAATGTTCTAGCAAATCAATAATAGCCTGATCCTTTTCGATGGTATCAAAATGCCCCTGCTTGTAAATCGCATAATAGTCCATAATCGCTTGTAAAATGAATTCTTCATTCCTGAAATTATTTGCAATGATCTCCTCTTCTGTTGGACCAAACATCGCTATGAGCTCTTCATTCGTAACATCTCGATTGTCATATGTTTTGAACACGGTGTTAAAAGCTTTAAACGATAATGGCAAAGTATCTGCTAAAGTCCCATCAAAATCAAATAATACGGCATCGATTGGCATAACACACTTCCTTCTATTTTATCTTGCTAAAATACCCATTCGAGGAGCCTACATAAAGCTGCTCATCAATAACCGATAAATAACCACTCAGCAGTTGATTTGGCGTAAAATCGTAATACCCAACTCGAACGTCTGAGAGTCTATTCACTGCTTCTCCAGTCGATTCGTCTAACACATACATATTACCGAGACCCGGAAAGACGCCGATCAGCTTGCCGCCATAATGAACAACTGAAGCCCCATCCGTTTGCTTGCCAGGAACACCCGATGTTGTCCAGCGCTGCTCTTCCTTTTTCAAATCAAAAGACATCGCTTTACCATTCAGGCGATAATATAACAAGCTTCCTTCTATTTTCCCGAATTCAGCTCTTCCTTCTAGTGTAAATAACGGCCTGCCTGACTTAACTTCGATTAAGGAGCTTTTCACGTTTTCACTATACAAGTTATTATCAGATGACTGCTGTAGAAAGATATAATTTTCATCAATAATATCGTAACGGCTATAACCGGCAAGAGGCAGGCGAAGCCCATCCTTGCCTGTCTTGGCATCTACTAACACTAATTCATCCACCGTCCTCGTCCAAAAAGCTTTCGAACGCTCCGCATAACGAACACTATCCGTCACTTCTTGATCTGAGGCCGCTTTACGCTCCGGCTTCTTCCAGAGCACCTTTCCAGTCAACGGATCGTATGCTTGCAGCTCATTCAAAATGACAGGGCTCATGTCCTCACCAACCTGTACAAGCAGTACGTCTTGATTGCCGACATCACGAACCAATTCTGATTCTTGAGCTAGCTCAATATTCCAAAGCTGCTTGCCTGTTCCCATACTCCACCCGATGAGATCATAAGTAAACTTTTCTTCCGTTGTGCTGATTCGCTTTGATTGTACGGCTGAAATCACGTTTTTGGATACAGCAAATGAGGTTACATCCTTACCATTGTCCAGCTTCTTTTGCCACATTTTTTGTCCGGTAGCTGTCTTTAATGCCAGAAGCGTATGAACTGGACGGTCTTCTTGCATAGAGCTCTTAAGAAACGCTATTCGTTCTTTATCCTGCGATAAACCGTAGTCATGTCTTCCAAAGCCAAAATCAAACTGCCATTTCTTGCGACCCGTAGCTGAGTCAAGCGCATATATATTCGAATTATTGTGCATACCGCTGAAACCGCCATCCTCGCCTGCGATGATCAGAACATTACCAACCTTCTCAAGTAGAAAATTGAATCCGAGATCGGACTTGAAGCGCCAATCCCACTGCATATGCAGCGAAGGTGCAAGAGGCCCCTGAGCACTAACACCATATTGTGGCGCAATTAGTTCGGGGGAGTCTCGGTATATCGAATACCGAAGTGTCCCCGCTTCTGACCAAGCAACGATAAGCTCATTTTGCTCTCCCTCATAACGCCATAATGGAAGGGTGCGAGCTTTTTCTTCTAATGGTGCTACATTTTCGGAAGACTCTTCGAACGAAGGTTCACCAAAGATCGCCTTCACGCGAGCTTTCTCAAGACCAGGCACAAGTACACTCCGCACAGCAGCAGCTACCGCTTGTTTGCTATTTTCAATCTCAAACAAAGGCGCAGCACCACCAGCTGACGTTACTTGATCCTTACGAATCCATAGAAGGCCATAGGATTTATCACCTTCGGCACTATCCGGTACGGCAGCTCCATACCAATCCTCATATTGCTTGTAAGCATAGAGGGTATCTCCCTCTTTCATAGTTGTGGCATCACCTTGTGAATTCGGATACCACTTCGCTTTAGCATTTTCTTTTGCTTTTAACGATAGAGGTGCTATATCTTTCACTTGAGCGGCTTCTTTTGTTAAATACCACACGGGTACAAACCCACCGTATCCCGATTCGTCCTGAATTTCGGCAAAATCATCCGACAATGTAACGACTTTATATTTTGCCCGTGCATCTACAGAGATGAACTTAACAGCACGTGTTCCTCCCCACCACTCATAGGCATTCGTGTTCATATATAATGTAACTGGCTTATCCAGCTCTATCGCATGCTCTCTAGCTACAAGATTATTTTCTGATGAGGATGACGACAGCCCCTTAATAGAAGGCAGGAAGCTCCTGCGTTTCCCTGAAGCATCCGTATCGTAGAACACAACGTATAGCAGCTGCCCTTCCTTGGACCATTGAATGACAAGTTTTGATTGGCCCTCTTCATATATGTATTGATCAATGACACTCATTTTACCGTTCATCATGATGTAACTCTCTTCAGATGATGCTGGTATTCCAAAAAGCGTATGAACCTGATCTTGGGTCAGATCATCTTTTATTCCACTCTTAATCGTATCGATCGTAATCGGTATAGGAGTTGCGGCTTCTTCTTTTTCGACGAGCTGCACAGCATTCGCGGGTGTTTCCTTAGCGGATACTTGATTTGATGGCATGTCGTTAATGGCATTGCCCTCACATCCAACAAGCAAGGCGAGCAGCACAACGATTGCTGTCGTTTGATATTTTTTGATAATCATAAATACAAGGCCTCCATTGCACACTAAAAATCTAATGCGCCCGTAGTTTGGCTTTATTTGGTAAGTATGACGACTAGAGTGCTGAAAAAGTTGCGTTTAGGATGACAGTTACATGTTGTCTATAATTTGATTCAGAGAGTTCAGACCATTTAAGAATTGGTACGACTTTTTTGAGAGTCTATTTGAAGTATCAGCTCTCTGATTCACTGAGAAACGTCGATTAGTGAAAACTTTAGATGCTTGTTGTTGCATTACCTCCTTCTTGACCTAGCAGGATGGCGATTGAGTTGCTTTATGCACGCATTAATAAGACTAATTTCTAGATCTATTTGAGCGGTTTTGGTCAGTATGAGTGAAATAGAGCTAATTTCTAGATCTATTTCCGTGTGGTTGACGCTTTTGAGGCAATTCGGCGGGATGAGCCTCGCGATTAAGTCGATGTTAACAAACCGTTTCCCCAGCAGCCCGAAATTACCGGTTGCGCTAATCATTCCCCAGCGAGCTTCAAATGCCGCGCACAAAAAAAGAACGATTCGTTTGAACGAATCGTCCTTTCATAAATTTACTTCTTATCCACCTGAAGCAGCTTAACCGTCTTTGTAGAAAAAGTATCCTTCAGCTTTTCCTCATTAATGACGTTCAGCTTGACCAAGCTTGCAATTTTTGAGCCATCCGGCTTCGATAACATTCGCCATAGCTCCGGATCTGGCAGCGCCTCATAAAGCTTGTTGTCGTCGTATTCCTTACGCTCCTGCACAACCACTTTTACTTTATGGCTCCCAATCTCCAGCTCATTTGCTTCCTGCTCAGCCAAGTAGCTCATAATGGTCTGCCTGAGTTCTGTCAGCTCCTGCTCTATTTCTTTTTGCTTTTGTTTTTGCTGGTAATATCTGCGTACCGTTTTGTCCAACCTTATCACGCTCCTCTCTATTACATGCTTATGCATAGAAGAAGCATTTTAGGATGAGTTAGACAACCTACAGCACGATCAATAAATGTCTTTTCTCATAAACACCGTAAACGAAACGAGCAGCGAACCGACCATCCAAGCGGCAAGCACGGCAAGCGAGAATCCAAGCGTCATGCCCTCGATAGGTGGAGCAGATCCACTGACATAGTCCATCAAACCAAGATTGACCATGAACAAATATTTGGCCGAATCCCATGAGGATACCATGTTGCTTAGAATAGCGCCTGCAATTAAGCATGCGAGCATCGTTCCCATACCGGCTGCGCTGCTTCTCATTAGAATGGACAGCATGAACGATAACGTTCCCACTACAAGCGAGATAAACCATGCTAGTCCAAATTGCTGAATGATAAACTGCCATTGTGACACCAGGCGGACGCCTGATATGTCGAGCTCGCCTCCTTGTGTTGAGAAGCCAGTCAATACGGGAGCCGACCAGCCTTGATTGCCAAACATAACGGCTGAGATAAGGTAAGACAACAAGCCGAATATGAAAATAACTAAGGAAACGGACAATATCAGCGCGATATATTTGCTGAGCAATATTTTAAACCTGCTCACCGGGCGGGTGAGCAGCAACTTAATCGTTCCCATGCTTCGCTCTGAGGAGACGATATCAACCGCAATTATCATAATGAGCAAAGGGAGAAACAGCTCCGCCGAGTTTTGAACAAAACCTCTGATAAAGGTTGGCGCTCCCGGCTCGGAGGGATTCACATTATTGTTCAAGTAATATTCGGATTGTTTGATTTGAATTTGAATTTGCTCTCGCCACTGTCCTGCGCTGCTCAACCGATTTTGCATATCCACAATTTGCTGCTGCAATTCGGTGCGCCAATCCACGTCACCCAGCCGCTCCTTTATGGATTCTGCCTGTTTCGCCTGCGCATAAGTAAACATCGAGAGAAGAACGATAATAATGATCGAGATGACGATAAAACGTCGTTTGCCAACCAGCTTCGTCATTTCATTTTGAACGAGATTAATCAATCGATTCGCCTCCTGTCAGCTCAAGAAATAGATCTTCAAGCGCGGGAAGCTTCCGATTCATCTCCAGCACACTTACCCCAGCCTCAACAAGCTTGCGGTTCCACTCTCCAACTGCATGTTCAACGTAAGCTGTCGTAACCGTATCCGTCGACTCACCCAAGACAGCCGTAACATCGCCAAGTATCGATCGTCCCAGCGCTTGCGGCTGCAGCCGCCATACTAGACGTTCTTCGCTGGACAGCAGCTGCTTAACCGAATCCACTCGAATGATCTCGCCTTTGGAAATAATCGCAACCCGGTCACACATCAATTGAATTTCATGCAGCAAATGGCTCGATACGAGCACGGTCAATCCTTCTTCCTCTGCTAGAAACCTAATAAAAGCCCGCATTTCTCTAATGCCCGATGGATCAAGCCCATTCGTTGGCTCATCCAATATGAGGACATCAGGCTTGCCAAGCAGTGCTTGAGCGATCCCAAGCCGCTGCCTCATCCCAAGTGAGTAGGTGCTTACCTTATCATTCACTCGATCCTGCATGCCAACAAGCGCGACAACCTCATTGATCCGCTTCTGCGTTATTCCCTTAATCATAACGGCAAAGTGGCGAAGATTGTCCATTCCGCTGAGGAACGGGTACAGCTCTGGGTTTTCTACAATACATCCTAAATGCCGCATCGCTTTTGTAAAATGTTTCGCAATATCCAAGCCGCATATATGGATGGTACCGGAGGTTGGCTTAATTAAGCCGACCAGCATGCGAATCGTCGTCGTTTTCCCTGCTCCGTTAGGGCCTAGAAAACCAAACACTTCGCCGCGCTTCAGCTCAAAGCTTAAGTCCTTGATAATCGTCCGCTTGCCTATCACCTTCCGTAAACCCTGAACCGCTAATGTAATGTCGCTCATGATTGTCCTCCTGCATCAGCAATTAACGCGGCTACCCGCTCAGCCATTAAGCGATACCCTATCTCATTCGGGTGGAAATGATCCGTAAATAACAGTTTCTCTGCATTCAGCTGAAACAAATCATAGGTCGGAATCAGAACGGCATTCGAATGCTGCGCCAGAGTCTCCGCAGTTTTACTATTCCAGTTCCTAACCACGGTCGACATTAACTCACCATTTTGGAACTCGCTGAACGGATTATACAGTCCAAGCAAATAAACGGTCGCTTCTGTATTAACGGCACGAATGCTTGTCAAAATCGTTTTTAGATGATTCAGGTACGCTTCTTCTAATCCCGAAATGCTTGCCTCAGACAGATCCGTAAGCGATTGACCACCGAGAAATAAGTCGTTGCCGCCAATGGTCATCAGAATAATGTCTGCTTGTCCAATTTGCCGCTCGATTTCCTTTTGTTTCATCTGCTCCACTAGCTCTGAAGAGGTAAGCCCCTTAATGCCTAAGTTAATTAAGGAAACATCTGTACCGGACTGCTTCAGTTGATCGCTGACATAACCCACATACCCTTTTCCTTCGATATCGCCTGTTCCTCTCGTTAACGAATCTCCTAATGCAATAATCTTTAATCCGCTTGATGATTCTGCTGGTTGTTCCGTATCTTGGGATACAGATGATTGACTCGCTGTTCCGAATAAATAATCCTTTATCGACCAGCCTAAGGCAAATATCCATAAGAGACTGGCTAGAAACGCAAAAGAGGTAATCATACGAACTTTTTTACTATGCATCCCCGTCACGCCTTTCTATTTCTGTAGCTGTTATATAGTTAGCTGAACCATGTAATCACTTGCTGCTGCATCTGCGCTTTGTTCTGCTCAAACTGGCTTTTTCTGTGACCATTTGCTCCTGAGGGATGCGGCATTTCGAACAAGCATCTTTCTTTATCTATCCATCCCTTGTCAGCAAAATGCTTGACTACATCGGATACCGACTTGCCAAGCGGTATGACAAGCGCATCTTTTACCGCCAGCAATTCTGGAAGAAAGATACTCTCAGCATAGTGATAAAGCGTTTCTGATTTCAAAATAATAGGGCTGTGCCCGGTGTAATTTTTGCCCTTTATGAACACGGGATACCTTATTGCTGAAGTTGTATGCAGTAAATCTCTAAGCTCATAAAATAACAGCTCGCTGCTCTTTATGCCAAGTGCTGCTGGCAATCCAATTTGATCAAGCATGTCGATCAAATTTTTTCTCATAGAGCCTGCAAAGCTGGCAAGCTTCTTCGCGCGTTGATCAATGAGGTCATAAGACACCCCATTTACAAGATCCTCCCGCGCGCTTCGTATGGCTACCTCCATTTGGGTAAAGCCTGGCGTAATGCCGATAATCATCACTTTAGCAGCAGTATTCACATATTCGTAAGGCACATAATAAATCGACATGTCCTGCTCTTCGTGAAGAAGCAATTGTTTCACGAACAGCTGCTCCTTGGACAAGCTGCCGGGCGGGAGCGACTCAATAAAAGGTTTATATTTTTCAATTTGTGTCACCGTTAACCGCCCCTCCGCTCAATCTGTATGTTCTTACTTCAGCTCAACCATGTTGTGCGCGCGTGCAGGATAGTCGGTAATGATCCCGTCGATTTCGAATTTAAGCACCTCTTTTAAATTTCGCTCGCTGTTAACTGTCCACACCCATACTTCACGGCCTTTTTTATGCGCACGCTCCACGAGCTGCTCTGTAAGCATAATCTGTTCGATCGTATAGAAATCAACATCAAGAAGCGAAAGATCACCGAGTGCAAAATATAAAATTTGGCCAATTTTAATATCGGGGTTAAGCGACCGAATATGTTGAAGCGTAGACCGATCGAATGATTGAATATAACAGTCCTGCACCATATCGAATTGTTCAATTAATGCAACAACATGCTCAGCCAATTGTTCGCCTGAACCGTATGGCTTAAGATCAATGATCAGCTTCGACTTCCCCAGCACTTCTCCAAGCACCTCGGATAACATGGGGATTCGCACAAACTCATCGGGTTCACCGCCAGCTTTGGCAATGTTCAGCCTCGCAATTTCCTCATAATCCAGCTCGCTCACCCGCTTCGGCACACTCGCCATACGCTGTAAATTATAGTCATGGTTCAGGACAACTACGCCATCCTTTGTCATCTGTACATCAATTTCAACGGCATCAATGCTTTGCGCCACTGAGCTGCGAATCGCTTCCAGCGAGTTTTCCGGCGCAACGAGCGTATCGCCGCGATGAGCAGACAAGAGCACGCTCCATTTTACATAAACCAATTGATCATTTGCAGCATAGCTGACAAACAGCGCAAGCGCTAAATAAGCAGCCAATATAGAGCTGTAGAGCACTCGTTTCCTCGTTCTGCCTTTTAGAAAAGTCATAAGACGCTGCTCAAGCGGACCTACCCAGCCATTTTTGAATAAACGGAGCTGATCTCGCGGCATTACGCCTCGTGTACGTTTAAAGTGATAGAAAAGCCTTGTCAAAAAGATAATATTAATCGGCACGAGCAGCAAAGTGAACATATAGGTTAGCACCGTTGTCAGCGTTAATGAATAATGATTGGACACCGCTTTTAGCACATTGATGTCCAGCCACGCTGGCAAATATGCAACAGACGAGATGACGACAAAACCAAGCGCGAATACGAACACATTTAGCAAAAACAGATTAACAAAGATCGATAACCGCTTTCCCTTCGTCAATAAGAGACTGCTTCTGATTGCTACTCGAATGGATTTGTCTTCGATCATAATGAAATGCAAAACAAAAATCCATCTCAAGATGGTGTACACGCCCGCCAAAAGCAACAAGCCGTATAAAGAAAGCATCATCATAGACGAGCTCAAGACGCGGCTGTTGAAAAATATCGGGACGTTAAATTGTGCAAAAAGGGAAGTTGACAGCGGCGATTCAATAAACGGCACAAGAAACAATAGGAAAAACAACAGCTGAATCAAGCCAAATCCAAATAGTTTAGGCGTCTGTCTCAGCGTCGTCAGCACGGCATCAGAGATCAATACCTGTTTGCCAAAATAATGCTGCTGAGAAATCGTAATGACCACGCCAAACTCGATAAAAAGCACAAGTACAGCTACTAAACAAATCGCGATTAATCCAGCAACGCCCGTGTAGCTCAGACCAATTTTGTAAACATCGCCATTCAATACAGAGCCCGATCCAAGTACACGAAGCATACGGTTAAAAATAAAGGAAATAATCGGAATAATGACAAAGCTCGTTAGGAGCATAAATAAATATTCAAACAACAAATGTTGCTTGTACGTTTCACGAAAGTCACGGATACTTCTACCAAGCCGCTTGAGCATGAACATTCATCCTATTCATTGTATGGTAATCAATAAAGCAAGAAATGGAATTGCTAAGCAACTTCATTTCCTTATTATAGCTATTTACCTACCCCCGCGTCGAATCGGAAAAATACAATAAAAAATCCGTTCTCTTCAATTGAAGAAAACGGATGCTCATTTTTATAAAAGCTAACGTTTGCCAGCCTATTGTTTCTTAATCGAATTGTTTTTCAAAATATCATTTTTCTTTTGAACCAGCTTAGCTGTGTATAAGGTGTTGTTCTCAATGAGATAGGCTGGTGCTCCTGTTCCCGCATATAATGTGGTGATGCCGATCGCAGCTAAATTGGTTGTAATCGTATTTCCTCTAATTACAGCCTTCAGAACGTCATGCGGATTATTCCGTTTCCAATAATCGTTGATGCGCACAATCTCTGTTTTATCGGAGGTTAGTTTTTCCGCTGTAATCGTATTATTCTCCAGCAGCAGGTTTTTCGCCGATTGTACACTAATGGCTTGAGAGTTGCCTAATAGTTCGAATGTCGAATTTTTGATCGTCAAATCAAGCTTCGGATGTTCAGCAATTACTAATGTGCTAAGCGCTGGCGGTGATTGAAAGGAACAGCCATCGAACACATATTTGCCGGCTTGTGAAATCGCAATCGATCCAAATTTACCTGTTCCCGCGGCTCCGATAAATTCGCAGTTGTTGTATGTGGCAGGAGGCAGCGTTAACCCGGAATCGGTATTAAAGCCGGTTACCTTTAAGTTATCGATGATCGAGCCCTCAGTTATACCGCCCGTTACAACCCTAAGCTTGCCCTCGCCGTTAATCGTTATGTTTTTCAAACGAATCGGTTTTCCCCAAAGCGATAGACCAGAATCACTCTTTTTGTTGTTATTCATAACGATGTTCGATGCACTCACACCAAAAGCATCCTTCGCACTAATTAAAAACATAGAGTCCGTAAAGGTCATTCCATCTATTTTGATATTAGGACCCGTAAACGAAGTATAGGAATCATTCATCTTGTTATCGATAAATGTGGCATCGTGAGCCGCGGCAATACGCGAGCCGTCAAAATGATTGCCTTTAATCATGGCCCCTTTAAATGGATCGGAGATGGCTAACCCAATCGCACCTTTTGATGCCAAATGATTGTCTTCTACGATTGCGTCTTTTCCATCATAAAGAATGACATCGTACGAAGCATTATCGTGAAATTTATTGCTTTTGATCGTAATATTGCTGTTGCGGTGTCCGTTCTCGCCGAAACCGCCCTCCACATCTATTCCCGACTGCGGCATCGTCCCTTTGATATGATGAAGAACGTTGTTCTCAATAAGTACTTGATCAGCACCGCCGACTGTAATCCCTTGCCTACGGTTATAAGCAAATTCAGAATTTTTCACAACCGCATTTTTGGTTACACTTTTGTTCCAAAATTCCACATAGGCGCCTTTTTTGGTCGCTTGCTCGAATACAAGATGGAACTGCGTCGCTCCTT
This sequence comes from Paenibacillus sp. 01T431, assembly GCF_056398625.1. Taxonomy (NCBI): domain Bacteria; kingdom Bacillati; phylum Bacillota; class Bacilli; order Caryophanales; family Paenibacillaceae; genus Paenibacillus; species Paenibacillus sp. 01T431. Next base: position 121,785 of record NZ_JBFTPT010000012.1, on the reverse strand, counting down.
CCGGTATGTCGATGAGCTCGCGCACCTTCACATTTGCCAGCTTCTTAATAAAAGCTCCGTTCGCTTTATAGAAGAAGATATCAAATTTATACGGCAGTTTAATCGCATTCGACAGTTCAAATTGTTTTTCTGTTTTAAAAATCGTGTTCGTAAAATTAAGCGGCTGCTTCGTTCGAAGCTTTTTGGCATTCGCGACATTTTTTCCTTTATCATCAAATGAACCTAATACAAAATGATCTTCATACAAATCCTTTGCCATCGTGCCATAACCGCCTAGTATGAGACCATCGCCTGTAAAATTAATCGATTTCACACCGTCAATGGTAATATCATAAGCTCCTTGCGTAAAAATGCCATAACCAGCTTCATGTGTGCCTGAGCTGTGCTTATTGTCTTTTTTAGAATAGTTATGTGTTTCCCTGTCACCTGCATAGGTCCCGCCTTTGAGCGTGACATTATGAACGCCATAACCCAAATACATAAGTTGATACGACTCTTTATCATTTGTTTCTTTCTGGAGCACCGCATCCATCGGGAGATCAAACACCATATTGCTGACCATATTAATCCGGTTAGCTTTATCGATTAAATAGGTACCCGGCGGCAGTGACGTCGTCGTTTTCCCATTTTTAACCGCCCATTGCAGTGCATTGTTAATGCCCTTTGTTGTCTCAATAGGATGTGTACCATCGTTATAAATGCCAAACTTAGAAAGTTCAATTAGATAATAGTCTTTGGAATCCGGCGCTTCTGCCGAAGCCTGATTAGGTATTAGCAATAGCTGTAATCCGAGCATTAGTGACATTACTAGCTTTAATATATTCACTTTAAGCCTCCTATTTGCGGTTCAAATCATCTGATTGCAAGAAATAAGTGCTCCTCCTTTCAACCTCTTAAATATACCACTACCAATATTCTTTATAAAGAACAAAATCCTGTATTTGGTTCGTTTAGTGAAAAAAGGGGCTTCCTTCCTATGTAGTAAGATGCAAAAAAAGAAGCGAAACAAAAGAGCAGCTTGCTCTTTCATTTCGCTTCTTCTGAATTTAGGCTGCCGGCAATTCCAGCAGTTTATCTGCTACTACGGCTGCCACTTCTCTCGTAACGACCGCTTTAGGATTAAAGCTGCCGTTCGAGCCCTGCATCAAACCGTTTACATATACGGCGTTGACGTATGCTTTTGCACTTTCATGAATGCTGCTCTCGTCTTTGAAAGGAATTGTATCTGTGCTGCCCTTAAGCTTGAAAGCCTTGGCAATCATGATCGCCATTTCTTGTCTTGTTACCGCTTGGTTCGGTTTGAACGAATCTATTGTAATCCCTTGAATGATGCCCAGTTCCTTGGCACGCATAATGGCTCCGTAATACCATGCGCCAGGCTGAACATCCTTGAACACTTTTGCTGCTTCATTAGCAGGGGCTTCCTCCAATAGATTGATGAGCAAGGTTGCGAATTCAGCTTTTGTCATCTGCTTCTTCGGATCAAAGCGAAGCTCCGAACCGCTTACCCCTACCATAACTTTGGCTTCGAACACGCTATAAACAGCATCATAGGCCCATACGGAAATGAGGTTATTGTCTACAAATTGCGGCTTGCTGCCCGTCAATTCTGTATCCGCCGAAATGTTGAACAACGCCGGCTTTTGCTTGCTATAGCGGTCGTACGCGGCTAGCGCCATCAAAGCTTGCTCCGTTGCCATCTCATTTGATGGCTGACCGAGTGCATGTGCAAAACTACCATCCGCAAGCTGGAACCTTAATAAGCTCGTTAGGAGATTCCCGTTCTTTTTCATAAAGCTGGATTCCATTGGACTAATTCCTACAGCTGCCAAAGCAATAATAGCTTGAGCTACACTCTCACTGTTGTCGTCTCCAAACGCGTTAAAGCCGCCATTTACTTGCTGTTCAGAAGACAGCCATTTTAGAGCTTTATCGATTGCACTTTTCACTTTTGCTTGTTCTTGGTAAGGAGCGAGTGCGCTAATCGCCATGGCGGTTATATCTAAATTATCCTCGGATTTTTCCGATAGCGGGAATGCTCCACTCGTATTTTGCTGGCTGAGCAGCCAGTCTATTAACTTCGTACGTGTCCATATGGCACTTGCTGGCACCTCATAATTGCCGCTATCCAAAGCAATCAATGCAAAAATCACGCCATTCGTGCCTTGATTCGTCATTCTCGAATGATTGTAGATGCTTTGAATGAGATTGTAGCCAGCGAAGGAGGCTGCATCTTCACCTGCCGCTCTAATCGCAATAGCCATTCGTTCAAGGTCGGTTACTTTGCGGAATTCACCTTTGTTCTCTTTTAAATAAGAAGCCAGCCCGCTCAAGTAACTCGCTGGCACCGCATGACCAGAACGATATAAGGCAATCGCTTCCCAATCGCTAATGGTGCCGCTGCTTAAGATTTGTTTCGCGGCTGATGTCATTTCATTCTCTACCGCCATCGTTTCTGCCGCTGCCGCGCGCTGCATAGGCAGCAGAGCCGTACTGACGCAAGAAAGCATTAATGCGAATATAACCAACAATAATAACGATTTAAGTGATACGGATTTTTTGTTCATGCTGAATCCACACTCTCCTTTCAAGAAAATAGCTGTCCCGCAGCTATTGCAATAGCCTACGAGACAGCTTAGTAAATTATGATTTCAATTCATGAAGTCGGATGATCGTAACAGCTGCCATCTCACGTGTAACAAGAGCTTGTGGATTAAACTTGCCGTTATCTCCTGTCATCAGACCTTTTTGGTAAGCTACATTTACATAAGGAACAGCCCACGCTGCAACAGCGTCACGATCCATAATTGCTGCTTGCGGTGCATTCTCATCAGTTAGACCTTTAAGTCTAACTAAAACGGCAGCCATTTCTTGTCTTGTAATCGGTTGGTTCGGTGCAAAAGAAGTTTCAGTTACACCTGACATCAATCCTTTTTCTTTGGCTGCTGCTACATATCCATAATACCAATCCTGCTTGCTGACATCCTTAAATCCAGCATCAGTAAGAACCGGTTCTACTCCAGCAAATTTAACCACTAAGGCAGCAAATTCTGCACGGGTTAGCTGACGCTTAGGTTCAAATTTAGGATTTTCTGTGCTCGTACCCTGCATGAAGCCAAGTGTTGTAGCTTTCATGACAGAATTTATTGCCCAGCTAGATATTTTTGCAGCATCGGTGTACTTAGGTGCAGATGGATCTGGTTTCACTTCTGGGTCTTTTCCTGGAACCTGTCCACCAGTATCCCCTGGAACCGTTGCTCCAATATCCGCGCCGAGATCCTTCGTAAATTGCCAACGAAGCACATCACCTTTTTTCAATACATAAGAACCTGCACTATAGTTAGGGAATACTCCATTTACGGAATACATCCAGCCGCTCAAGTCACCATGATTAGGATCACGCTCGGCAAGACCGCCAATCGCTTTCACGTAGATGCTTGATTCTGACCCTGAATAGTCTATTGAAACGCCTTTTTCATCAAGAGCACGTTTGAGAGCAGTGAAGGCCGTATCACCTGCTTTAAGTGTTACAGCATATGGAGCTACAATATCCCCAGCTTTTATTGAACGTTTTTCTACGGATAAAGTGATCGTCTCTGCTACCGGATCAGTTCCGCCTCCACCAACATCACCGCCACCTGTCAAAGAAGCTGTTTTGTAAGCTAGAAATTCTGTGAAATGCTTGGTTTTAATAATCAAATTTCCATTATCGTTATAAGCGTACACCTCATCTGTACGCAAAGCCGAATCCGGATATTTCTTAATTGCTGTGAATGCACCTGCTTGATCAACGAAACCAGCTTCCTTATCACCTTGTCCTTTTAAGGTAAGGGTAACATGTTGATTAAATTGTATTTTTTCGTTACCGCCCGCTTGTATGCGAATTGCAATTGCATCAACTTTTTTATTGTCAGCAGACAAAGCACTATTCAGCTTAGTCGTTAGCCCGCTATCATCTGTGCTTAAGTTTTTGGGAAGCTGAAGCTTTTTGTCCCATGTTGATGTAATTGTTGTATTAGCTGGGATCTCCAGCGTAGTCGCACCACGTATAGCTGTTACCTTTGGCAATGCAGCCGAAGCAAATGTAAGAATGATACTATTCGTGATTGGAGCATCGCTTGCTGTACCAAGAGAAACAACCTTTTCATTCTCATGAATCGCAATATTTTGATCCGTTGTATCACTCACTTCGCGTGGAACTACAACAGAAATTGGATCACTTTCTTTTTTTCCAACTAGCGCAGCACCTAATGCTTTAACGGTAATTGTGCCGCCTTTTGCTGTTCCTTCAAAAGAAATCTTTATGTTTTTCTCATCTTGAACAAGTGAATTCACTTTCAGCTCTGTATTTCCTGTGTCAATTGTCCAATTATCGATATTGGCCGCTACGCTAGTGAACTCATCGCCTGCAAGCTTTACATCAATCGAAGGATTAACAGCACCACTCGCAATCGTTGATTGCGTAGTAAGAGCAGCATATCTGCTGTAATAGAAGCGAACGACATCTTTTTGCTTAAGCTCATATGCGCCCACGCCAACTTCTGGTGCAATCCCATTTACTTCGTATATCCAGCCGTCCCAGCCTCCAAGGCTGCCTGCTGCTTGCTTATTTATTTCAGATACATAAGGGCCATAGCTGCTTTCCGTAATTTTATAACCAATCTTTGGATCTGCTTGATCAAGAGCACTTTTAAATAGGTCTAAAACCGTTACTGGTTTTTCCGTATTCTTAAGTGTCACCGATTGTTTCGTATAAATTGGCTCTGAAATGCCATCAACCTGAAAATCTACTGTCACGGTGTCCGAAATCGTAATCGGTTCGCTCACCTTGTTACTTTCTAATGCAGCTGCTAATGCTTTAATGGTAATCGTACTATCTAATGCTTTGCCCGAAAGATTAATTTTGATGCGTTGATCATTTATTTTTTCAAACGACTTAACAGTAAGGCCTGAGGTTCCCGTATCAATAGACCAGTTGCTCGGATTAGCCGCTTCGCTGCTGAAATGATCACCCGCGAGCATCACATCAACCGATGGATCTGATGTTCCAATTTTCACAATTGTTGATGAAGAGAGTTCCGGGTAACGACTATAATAGAATCTCACCTCATCATTTTCTTTAAGCTGGTACGCACCTGCACCTATACTTGACGCAGTTCCATTAACCTCGAACATCCAGCCATCCCAGCCGCCAAAAGAACCCGCTTCCTGTCCAGCAATACCTTTGACATAAGGACCATAACTGCTTTCTACGATATTATAGGAGATAGGCGGAACTGCAGTAGTAAGCGCCTTTTTAAGCGCATCGAGAGCAGTGATAGACTCGTTATGCTTTAAACTAACATTTTTCTGTTCATAAATACTTTGTGAAATACCATCAACCTTAACCTTTACGTTAACCGAAGGAAGTTTTACTTCTTCAAAACGGTACCATACCGTTTTCTGATATTTAATATCAAGAAGAGCAATTAATGCTTGCTCCGTTGCCATTGAATTAGGACTTCCATTTAAAGTATATTGAAATGCTCCATTATCCAGCTGATATAAACGAAAGGAGTCAAGGACTGTATTTCCATTGGTAGCAGCCCAGTCGTTAGACAACACATCTTCGCCAACCGCAGACAAGCCCGATACAACTGCAGCTAAGTTGTTCGAGTTTACTCCAAGCATTCCCGTTTCTTTATTTAATACTTTTACTTTCAAGTATTCTTCTTTTATTCTTTCAATAGCTCGTTGAACAGCACTATCATTCTGATAATTGCCGAGTGCAAGCAGCCCCATACCAGTCATATCTGGATCAGATACGCTTCCAAAAAATGTGAAGCCACCGTCTTTTAACTGCTTACTTAATAGATAATCAACTGCCTTCTTCTTTGCAGCTGCATCCCAGCTACCAACGTCACTTCCAAGCTTTACACCTGTATCAAGTGCATGCATCGCCCACATATGCCTGTTTGTTGAACCGGCAAATGACCCCGTATCCATATTTTGCTGTGCAGCTAACTCCGCATACAAATTTCGATCCGTTTCCCACGCATGCGCAGGATCTTCACCCATCGCGAGTAATGAATAAATATAGCGGATATGAGTTGTATCACTATCATTAGGCTTCAACCCTGGATCCACGGTCTTCCAACTAGGCAGCTTCCAACTGCCATCCTGCAGGTTTTCTCCAGCACCCCAAAGGGCAACAATTTCCCACCAAGAATTCAATGTTGTATTTCTATTTTTATAATACTCAACAGTCTTATCAATCATCTCATTCAATGAAGCATTCGCAGAATGATCTGCTGCTTTACCTACTTGTGGTGCAAATAAAGTAAACACCAATACAAAACTTAAAATTGCAGGCAAACTCTTTTTCATAAATCTTTTTAAATTAAGCAATGTTTTCTCTCCCTTTAATCATTTTTGGCAACAAAAAAACATCTTTCCGTTTGTGGAAAGATGTTTGGATAAACACGTGCGCATGGAAGCATAGGAATCCACCTATTGCAAAAGCACGAATAAACATCTCCCTCCCATCCTCGTGAGAAATATAGAGCGCTCCTATGGCAGGTCTCCTGGCTTCGCTTCATTGCTTAGACGATCTCCTTCCCGTCATGATATGACAGTGGACAACACGATCGTCTGCTCCGCGATACAGTGGCGGGACCGCGTCGGATTTTGACCGAACTTCCCTATTAAGCTGCTTGTGAATGATAGATTCACGGCAGCACCATATTAGCTATTCTATGAAATTGTAAGTGCTTGTTTTGTGAATTGTATCAAATTTGAAAGGATTAGACAAAGGTTCTGACCGTTTTTTTTCAACTTGTACAATTCTCTATTCGATTTATTGTGCCTTTGACTAGTATTTCATCATAAATCCACTTCAGCTGCAAATTACTCAATTTTAAATCTCGTAATCGAGCGCTGAAGCTCCTCAGAAAGCTCATTTACAGATGAAGCAAGCTGCTGCGTTTCAGCTGCGAGCTGATTTTGCCGCTCAGTGTCTGCTGCCGATTGCGCAGCATGAGTTGAAGTATCCTTGGCTACCTGCGCCATCGATTCAACGGAAGCGCTCACTTCCTCGCTGCCTGCTGCCATCTCCTCCGTTGAAGCAGATACGTCTTCAATTTGGGAGGCTACAAGGCGGGATTCCTTCCATATCGTGTCAAAAGATACCTTCAGCTCCTGAACGATGAGTAATCCTTGTTCCATTTCTTGCTCTCCTGCAGTGACCGCGCCAACAGCATCGGCAGTCAAGGCTAGCACCTCATTAATCGTTTCTTCGATATGGCCCGCATGAGCCGAAGCCTGTTCAGCCAGCTTTCTCACTTCACTTGATACAACTGCAAATCCACGGCCATACTCCCCTGCATGTGCCGCTTCTATAGCAGCATTTAGAGCGAGCAAATTCGTCTGATTTGCAATAGCAGCAATCGTGCCTGCCATCTCTTGGATTTCGGATGAGCGCTCATTAAGCTGTCCGATCACTCGTGATATCGAAGCCGTTGCCGCGCCAAGCCGCTCCATTTGACCAACCGCATGATCCGATTTTTCATGGCCCAGCTCCGCTGCTTGCAGCATATCGTTCGATGCTTCCGACATTTGGCTCGAGGAGTGAGCAATCCTTCCTACGCTCGTCGCCATTTCCTCCATAGACCTTGCTGCCTCAACTGCCCCGTCTGCTTGATTCTCCGCGCCAATTGCCATCTCATTCACAGAGGAAGCTAGCTGCGAAGAGAGCTCTCGGCTTTGCTGCGAGCCTACACCCAGCCGGCCTGCAAAATCCGATACGGATGCGGCATTGTTCCGAATCGTCCGCATTAAGCCTTGCATATGGGCAATGAAATGATTGATTTCTTCGCCTAGGCGAGCAATTTCATCATTCCCTTTATTTTCTATACGATAGGTAAGATCCGCTTCGCTAGAATTAAGATTAATTGCAGCATGAACAATATTACGAAGCTTACGTCCTACCATAAATTGTGATAGAAGAAACAAAACGACCAATACAACAGCCATCAGGCCGCCAAATTGCATGACAACCATCGTTCTTTCTGAAGCGATGAGCGCATCTGCCTTTTCTTTTGACAATGCAACACGTACCCCGCCCCAATGTTTGCCATCGATAATTAAAGGATAGGAAATATCCCACGTTTCTACCGTTTTCCCGTCTATGAGTCTATTATATTTTTGCAGGAGGACATCATCCGTCTTCGTGTTCGTAGCGGCATTGTAGCCTGTTTTGTCGTTAAAAATCCGATTGGCCCGGTAGTTTTGACTAAGAAGTCCCTCGTCGCCCCAAGTATCTTTTGATTCTTCTCCAACAGGGCTGTAAATGCTATTATGTGTTGGGATATAGCCCGCAAAATTCGGATTTTCTGAATAAGCGCCTGCAATAGCAAAAATAACATTTTCCTCCGTCAGAAAACTATCCATAATGCCTTGCCAGCGGTAATCCGTATAACGGTCATAGGCACTATCATATTTCAGTTCATATTGAGATAGCGGAATGGACTCTCCATTGTACAAAATCGATTCTTTCCCCGCATAGGTTGAGTCCTTTAGCCTTTTTTCAGCCACTTTCTCACTTTCAGGATTTACAGTCAATGTATCGTTGAAAAAGTCCTCTTTTAGCTTGTTTCCGTCCCATTTCGTTCCATCCTCCAGCACAACACCTGTTTTAAAATCCTGCTCCGTAACATTCTCAAGTGTGCGAGCTAGCGATAAAACCATCGTGCGACCCTTTTCCAGAAGCTGCTGCTCAACAGCTATACGAGTGGATTTCCATTCATACATGAGAATCACACTAACGATTATGACTAATGCGGCGGCCATGACTAGCATAAATTTATTCGTCAACGAGCGTAATCCCATCTTCATTTTTGATAACCCCCACTGTTAATTTATCTATATTAAACCAGTTTAACTAAAATGTTATGTAAATTAAACCAATTAGATTGAAACTTCTTAAATAATACATATTTATATTGAATTTATTAATTATTTTATATGACTAAGTTTATGAATTACTAAGCTTAAGCTATCTACATACCTTATTAATACAAAAAAACCACCCTATGGCCGCAAACTAAGCGACATAGGGTGATTTCGAGATTAGCCTACTAAAGGTAGACTCCGATTATTTCAACGATTCACGAACCTCTAGCGTACGTTTATTCCATTTTTCCGTTTCTGGAATCAGTTTATTAATATCTGCTCCATCAAAAATAATTTCATTCAAAATATTGTTCCAGTTGTATTCAGACCAAGCAGGAATGGTTACACCTGGCTGAATTTTTGCATTTTCCTTTGCAATTTTTACAGCTTCCTTGTTTTTGCCTTCCCACATTGGCGTTTCATCATAATAAGCTGTCAATTCAGGATCGATAACCGAAGCATTTGCTCCTTGGTCAATCTTCCATTTTTGCGCTTCTTTGGAGAATTGGAAGCTAATCCATAGGAAAGCTTCTTCTTTATGCTTGGAACCGCTAAGCAGTGAAAGCGGACCATAAATACTATAACCTGGTTGGCTTACTTTTCCTCTTGGGAAAGGCAAAACATCCCATTCAAACTTCGCATCCTTTTTGAGGCCTGGAAGTACCCAGTCTCCGCCGATCGCAAAGCCCGTTTTACCGTTAATAAATTCTCTCGAAACATCGCCTTGTTCCTTAGCTTTCGCATTGCTCTGCATGGAGCCGTCTTTCCACACAAAATCTGAAAGCCATCTAACATCATTCATTACATCTGGCGTATTGAGCAAGCTTTGTGTCAAATCTTCATTTAAGTAATGAATGTTTGCAGCATGTCCGTCAGCAATTGCTTTTGTGCTAAGAACGCGCATTTGAAATTCTGGCTGTGTTGTTAAGCCATATTCCCCTGCTTCTGGATCGGTAATTTTTTTGGCTACATCGCGGAAATCATCGTAAGTCCAATCATTTGCTGGCATTTCAACACCATGCTTAGCAAGCAAATCTTTATTGACGAGTATCCACATCGGTACGTCAACGAATGGCACAGCCAATTTTTTGTCTTTATACGTCATCGTATCAAAAAAACCTTGAGGCAGCTGAATGTCTTGGAATGTCATATCCTTCTCGATATAAGGAGTCAAATCCTCAACCAAGCCAGCTTGGTCAAACGAGATCAAATCACTGTCGATCCAAGTTAAGTCGGCTGGTGTTCCTGCCGCTTCCAAAGTAGCGATGATCTCCATAATTGGTTTGCCGTTTACAGGAACCTGTTCAATTGTGATCCATGGATATTTTTCGTTAAACATTTTGTATAGTTCCGTGTAGGAATCAGACCATGAAATGAGTTTAATCGTAACAGGTTCATGCTTCTCTTCTGTAGCCGGTTTCGCTGCATCATCGGTAGGTGCATCTGTCGCTGTATTATTAGAAGGAGTGTTTGTCGTTTTCTTTTCTCCATTGCCGGAGCAAGCTGAGAGAACGACTGAAAATAACAAGACCATACACAACATCCATGTCAAAGCGCTTTTGTTTTTCATTTTTTGGCCTCCTAAAAGTTTTGTGAAGCAAAACTAGCTTCGTAAGCATAGGCTTAGTTTTGTGAAGCAAAACTGGCTTCGTTTCGTAAGCCTTCCCCTCGTTTTTTGCGGTTTAGCATTCTTTATAACGTTGAAACCGTTCCAGCAGCTGTTTGCCGAAACATCACCCCCCTAAAGAGCTGCTGCGCCTTAGCGCAGACAAAGAACTATTCAACAATTCCCGTTCTTTCAATACCACTAACGAACCAGCGCTGTAGGAACATAAACACGATGATCGGCGGTAAAATAATAAGGAAGGCTGCGGCCATTTTGGTGCTCTCCGTAATCGGATTAACGATGGTTCGCGTATTTCCGAGCAATGACGGATTCAGCACATCCTCCAGCATATCTAGACGGATCGACAGCGGCGTGAAGCCTTTGGTAAGAAACATCGATGGCTCATAATACATGTTCCAGTACCAAATAAATGAGAAGAGAAACACGACTAAGCACGCTGACCTTGCCAGAGGCAGCATAATTCCGAAAAACAGCCTCGCTGTAGAAGCTCCGTCCAGCTTCGCTGCCTCCTCCAAGCTTGGCGGCTGCGCTTTGAAAAACTGCCGGAAAATGAGAATAAATAAGGCGCCCTTAAGGCCTTGCCCGAAAATAGCCGGTATGAGAAACACAAAAATCGAATTCAACAAGCCGAGCTTGCTGAATATAACGTAAAGCGGAATGATGATAACCTGCGGCGGAATCAAGAAGGTCAATATGATCAGCGCCGTAAAAAGTCCCTTGAATGGCAGCTCCAGCCTAGCAAGCGCATAGCCGGTCATCGCACAAATAATGACCTGTACGAGCGAGCATGTCACCGATATAAGGGCAGTGTTTCTGAGCGCTTCCGGATATTGCAAACCTTTCAGCGCTTTCGTCACATTTTCCCAAGTAATCTCGCGCGGAATCCACTTTACCGTCGGATCAAGAAGATCACTCATGTTCTTAAACATCGTGCTGACCATATAAAGAATCGGCTGTAAATAAAGGTAAGCGACAATCGAGAGCAGCAAATAAATGATAAGCTTCGCCAGCAAACCGTCAGACAAGCTTCGTCCGAGCACAAGCATTTTTGTTTTCTGGGCTTTGCGGCCCCATAGAACTCCCCTTACGCTGCGGCTAACCTTCTCGAACTCAGACTTCATCGCAGTAATCATGAATGTACCCTCCTTGTCTTGAGGCTCCGGTTAAACAGCCATAATACGAGGGCGATCAGCGCGAAGATGAGTCCAAAATAAATCCAAGCGAGCGCACTGGCGTAGCCGTAACCGGTATCGACCTTAAACATGTTGTCTTTGATATGCTTCAGCACAGGATTAAGCGGGAATGTGAACAGGTCGATAATCGTATATAGCACATTCAAGCTGATGAATGGCACGCAGGCTGGCAGCGTTATTTTCCAGAAGCTGTCCCAAGGGGAGGCGCCATCGATCCGCACAGCCTCATAAATCGTTGGTGAAATCGTCTGGAAACCCGCAATAAAGATAAGAATCTGCACACCGGAATACCATAAAATTAGAATCGCTTTGCCCAAAACTGCCATTACTGTCTCTGCAAATTGCTTGCCAACATATTCCTCAACTATCGGAAGCAAATTGTACTGCTCCAGGAATGGAATATCTCCCGCTCCTTGCAAGAACAGCTCTGAGAGCACTTGCCCTGTTGCAAAAATAACTGGAAGAAAAAACAGCGCGCGGAAAATAAATCGTCCAGGAAATTTCTGATTCAGCATTAATGAGATCAGCAGGGCAAAAATAACGATGATCGGAACCATTAGCAGCATTTCTTGGAAATAAGTGATAAGTTCAATTGGGAAAATGTTATCTTTCAAAAATGCATCCCGGAAATTGCGCAATCCGACCCATTCATATTTAAATCCTCCGACCGCTACTTGCACCTTGTTAAAGGACATAAATAACGACCAGCTAATCGGGATAATGACGAACATCGCAAACCCAATAATCCATGGCAGCATGAACAGCAGTCCCATTCCGTAGCGCTTCCAGAGATGAAGGCGCGCTGCACGGACTCTAGCTTTTGCTTGCATTAGGCGCCCGCTCCCTTCTCTACGACGAAAGTCTTGCTGTTGTAATCGACGATTACCCGTGTGCCGTCCTCATAAACGGTAGCAAACCGATTTTCAGACAGCTTTTCGTGATTTTTAATCGTTTGGGAATACAAACCTGCTAGGGAATCAAAAGCCTCGTATTCCTTTAAAATGCGGTCTGTCCACTTCTCATATTGACTGCTGAATAAGAAGCTCGCAGCCGTGTACTTGAGCTTCCGTGAATCCTCATGTGTGAGGAAGAAAGAAGGAACAGCTCCATATTCAATGGCTTTTAAAAACTCAGTTTCTACATCATTACGAAGATTGCCATCTCCAAACGAATACGATACATAACCATGAAGCGCGATGGGGTAAAAAGGAACCGTCTCGTCGACCATGAAATCATAGCTGGATTCATGCGGCAAATTAGCAATAAAATCGCTTTGGCCAACTGCGTAGTCATTCCCGCGATATACGCCAGCCGTGCCAAGCGTCTTCTGCGTGTATTCGAGTAAACCATCGTATACAGCAATCGTGTCCGAACGAGTTTCTATGCCTGACGGATCATAGTCATGGAATACCATTTCACCCATCCAGTTGTACAAAATGCCGGATATGCCAATCTCCTTCAGCTTCTCAATCGTTTGATAGGCCATGGCAACGGTGCGTGACGGCTTGCTGATAAACCATCCCTCATCAACAAATACCGTTTCATCAATGCCGCGAATACCGTTCGTTTTGCCAGATAAATCGGAATTGTCCGAATCGATCCAGACAAAATCATCCTCGAACATGACGTCAATGCCATGCTTTGTCATATTGGAGACAAAAGCCTTGGCAGCCGTCTCGCCGCCTAGCGACTCCTCAATTGGAAAACGGTCATAAAGATCGTAGTCGCCTTGATTTTGCCAGCCGTAATAAATGACCTTCAGATTAGCGACACCCTTCTCCAGCAGCCCATTTACGATATTCGTTGCCTGCGGGAAGGTCGTTGCCGTAATATATTTGATTTTGCTGAAGGCTTCCGTATAGTTGCCCCCCATAATTTTTAAATACAAAGGGGTGTGTTCAACAGGCTTTAACGGTTCGTTCAGCTTGCCGGTTTCCGTCATGTACTCTCGATAAGCCTTCGCCATTCCGACATAACCAGCGTCATCTCCATTAAGAAAGCGATATTCAACCTCTCTATCCGTATCCAATCGCTGTTTCTGTACCGCTTTAAGCGGTGCGGCAAGCCGGCTCATTCTGTACAAATATTCCTCACGGTAGATCTGATTGGAAAATACGTTATACATATTGGATTTGAGACCTGGCGGCATCGCAGCAATATTCGCCGAATCACCGCCCTCCGTAAGCACCGCCATAAAGGCATTGCTGCCTCGTTTCATGCCGAACACCGGGTAAGCAATATTCTCACGTCTTTCACCTGAACGCGTCCAATTTCCGGTATTGGTTAGTTCAAGGCCGTATACCTGATGGATATAACCTCTAGACACGCCAGCCCGCTCGCTGTCAAATCGGATCAAGCCGCCTGGTCCATCTGGAACAAAAATATATCCATCCTCCTCTGAGGAAGCAGCGCCAAAGTAGGGAAGCAAGTCTACCGTAAAGACGGCATATTCTCCGTCCTCCTTAATTCCCTCCGTTGGAATCCGTACCTTAAGCCCCTTTGACGTAAGCTCGTATTGGATCGTAAAGCCCAGCTGTTTTTCCGGGAAAACATAGGAGACCTGAAGCCCCTCTGCCGTTTTGATCAGCGTTGTTTGCACTTTCGGATCATTCGCATTCAGCACTTCCCTGATCGTCTGATCCTTCCCTTGTGTCCTGACATAAATGAGAACAAAAGGCGATTTCAAGTTGGCAAGCAGCACACCTTTAACCGTTTCGCTGCTTAGCTGAGCTTCTGAAGGATTGCTGCTCCACCTGTATCCAGTACGTTTGTCAACCAAAGCAATCTGTGTGCTTGCGGGCTGAATATAAAGCGCGAAGTTCTCGCTTGCTAGTGCTTCTGCGAAACCATCAGCTCCCGCTTGCGGTTTCCAAGCCTCGCCTTCATAAAGAGGAGCCTTGCTCACTGCTCTCTCCTTAATCCCTGTGTAGGCAAGAGCTTGTGCCGGCGAGAGCTCATCTCCTTGCAGGATAACAACCAAAATGATAATAAGTAACGCGCAAACTGCGATTGCTGCAAGCTTTACTCGAAGGGAAGTACGCTTGATGAACTCAACCATAGAAGGTCACCTCCTTGTAAAGCTGATAGAAGAAATCGTATAAATTGTAGGACAATCCGAAGACGAGAAAGGCAAACAGCCAAATCGTGCCAATGGTAAATATCGTGATGGCGATATTTTTGAGCGTCTCCACAAAATCGAAATTGTGAATGACCTGCGTCATAACGATCAGCATGACACCCATCCAGAGGAACATAACGGTGTTTAATGAGTCCACGATCACTCGCTCATCAAGCGTCACGATATTGGACAGCAGTAATGTTGGAATGGAAAAGAACAGATATGGTGCAAGCGCATAGGTGCTGCCTTGAATAACCTCTCTGAATTTCCCTTCCCCGTCCTTCACGCTGCATACGAGATAATTCGCGATGATCCACGTTACCCAAGGAACTACGAATAATCCCAGACTTCCAAATAGATTGACCTGCGAGAGCTCCACGGGATGGAACAAAAATCCGGTGTAATAAATCGTAACGATCTTCACCGCTACAACCGAAACTAAAATCAAAATAATAATCCAAGGTGCAACTCTAGCTTCCTTCAGCTTGTAAAAGCCATGATAAGGATGGAGCATGACGTACCAAAGGTTGCGCAAATCGCCAAGCGGGCGCTGCCAAGATTCAGGCAAAGGGCGGCGCTGAATCTGCTTTTTAAGCAGAATCCGGCTATACCTAAGCAAGAGATACAAAGCTGCCAAACCTAAAACGATCCATATGAAATGCTGCTGCAAAAACTCTAGTCGGATTTGCCAGAACGCTTTAGAGTAGCCCTTCGTATCAAAGGCTGTTTTCAAGAAGGTCAACGCATCCTCATTGTTATTCTCATGCAGATACACCTTGCCTAGTCCTTGAAATGTACCATTGTACATATCATTGCGGGCATAAACGCGATCCCAATAAGGCTTGCTCTCTTCATATTTGCCTTCCAAATAGAGGCCTAACGCATTCATAACGTCGCTTCCGAATTCCGTGCGAACAAATTTGTGAATTGTACCTGTTCGGCTGTCAGAAATCCAGACGCCGAATTTGGAATCTACGCCAATGCTCGTCGGAAATCCAAGAACACCATATTGCTGTGTTGCGTTATCAATGAACCCGAAAGCAAACAATGCTTCGCCATTTTGATCATAAATATTAATGTTTGCCGATTCCATATCAATGTTGTATAAGAACCCTTTTGAATCGCTTGCAACATCAACGATGCCATGGCCGTTCACGAGCGTCTTATTCTTAAAGGCATCGACACCGCCCGCATTTAGCTTGCGAATAGCGCCCTGCCCAAATCCCGCTGCCGTTGCTGTAAAAATAAATCCATCTTTATCAATGGCAACATTGGAGATTGGACGGGGAAGGCTCGCCGTCTCCTTATCCAGCTGCTCCTTGTTGAGAACGAGCTTCTTCAGCCAGTTGAGTACCGTTTGCTGCGCTTTATTGGCACCAAAGAAACCCATGAATTCCCCTTTATCATTCATGCGCAGCAAGCCCTGATAGGAGGAATTCAAGCTGACATACATAACGCCGCGCCGATCAACGACAAGCTTTACGGGAACAAAATGCTCCTGCTCCAGAAAAGTTGATGCGGGCTTCTTGTACTCACGGTCGAACGTACCGTCGGCACGAAAGACAGCAATGCGCTGATTGCCCGAATCGGCTACATAAACGCCCCCTTCCGGCGTAACGAATAAGCCTTCTGGCGCACTGAGCATGCCGGCTCCCTCTTCTTCGCCAATCGTCTGCAGCAGCGCTCCGTCATTATCAAGCACAATAACTCGGTTTGCTCCTTTGTCAGCCACATAAACCTTATCGTCTGCGCCCACCTGCAGATCGATCGGCTCTACAAAGCGAATTCCCTTCGTTTCAGCTGGTGAATAAACCGGCTGTATGCGCAGCCAAGTCGATTGATTGCTGTCATAGTAGGCCGTTCGATAGGGAAGCTCCGCGTGTATCGCTTCTGGTGCGACAAGCATGGAGGTCGCCGCAAGAAGCAGGAATATTAGAAATCTCTTCATCGTCACGACTTCCTTTGCTGGTTTGAATTACTTAATTCCGGAATGGACCATCGTCTCAAGCACTCTTCGCTGGAAGAGCAAGAAGATAATTAGGTTCGGTACGAACATGAGCAAGCCGGCAGCGGCGGCCATGTTTTGTCCCGATACGCTGTTTTGCAGTCCGCTAAGCAGACTATTGACATAGAAGGCTAACGTTCTCATCGTTTCCTCTTGCATGAATAAGGTTGACGTTTCCACATCGCCCCACACGCCTTGGAATGTGAAGATGGATATGGTCGCAATGGCGGGAACGGAGAGCGGAAGCACCATTTTGGTAAAAATACCGAAGTGGCTGGCCCCGTCGATCTTGGCTGCTTCCAGCAGTTCTCCCGGAATTTGCGAAATAAAGCCCACCAGCATGAATACGGCGATCGGAGAAGCTAATGCCGGCAAAATATGTCCGAAATACGTATTGTTGATGCCGATTCCGCTGATGATCAAGTACCTCGGAATCCCAACGGTCTCAGGTGCGAACATCAACGATAAAGTAATAAGAGACAAGATCAGCTGCTTGAAATGAAACTGGTATTTCGCAAGCACATAACCTGCCATAGTGCTGACGATGATGACCGTAAACAATGTAAGTCCCGCTACAATTAAACTGTTGAACAAATAACGGGTAAACGGAACCGTTGCGTTTGATGCATGCAATATAAGCGATTCAAAATTTCGCAGCGTTGGGTTTTGCACCAAAAATCGCGGCGGGAAAAGAAACAGCTCATTTTGCGGCTTGAAGGCATGGTTCAAAATAAACACGATCGGCAGCGACATGAATGCGGCCAGCGCGGTAAAAACAGTGACAAGGATGATCTGAAACGGCGTCACTCTGCGAAGTTTTCGAATCATGGTTTTACAGCTCCTCCTTTGATCCGAACAGCCGATAAGCAAATCTCATTGCAAAATAACTGATGATCAGCAGCATGACTGAGACCGAGGATGCATAACCGAGCTCGAAACGGATAAAAGCGTAATCGTCAATATGATTAATAATCAAATGCCCTGAATAGGAAGGAGTAATCGCCATCCCCGTCAACTGGGTGGATATGCCTCCTGCCTTCAGCGTACCTACGATCGACATGACCGCGCTGAACAGCATTTGCGGCTTCATCGAAGGAATTGTAATGTAGAAAACCTCCTGCAGGCGGCTGGAAATCCCGTCTATGCGGCCAGCCTCGTACAGCTCCCGATTTACCGTCTGAAGACCAGCCAGCATAGCGAGAAAACCAACGCTAAAGCTAACCCAGAGCGATACGATGATCATAATATTGAGCAAATATTTAGGGTCCTGCAGCCAAATCGTCGGACTGTCGATCCAGCCCATCTTAAGCAAAAAATTGTTAAAATAACCGACGCGGTCACCGCTGAACGTCGCAATCCAAACGACGGATAAAGCGACGCCGCCAGCCATAGACGGTGCATAAAACGCAAGCGTGTAGTAATCGCGAATGCGAATGGGCAGCTGATGAATGAGCCAAGCGAACAGGAAAGCTAAAATATAACCTCCCGGCCCTACGATTAACGCGAACAAAAACGTATTCGGAATCGCTTTAGTTAGAAAAATGATGTCCTGTGTGAACAAGCTGATGTAATTTCGTACCCCGATAAAATGAAGCGATCCAAAGCCGTCATAGGACGTAAATCCAAGTGTCGCTGCCATAACAACCGGAATGACGATAAACATTAGGAAGCAAATGAGAAACGGCGCAAGAAACAGATAACAAAAAGCATCACGTCTCATTTCCCGCCAAAAGCGATTCCATTTCACACGCAAAGCAGATTTCTGCTTCGGCTTAGCTATGCTGGGAGAAAGCTGCGTATTCATTTCTGCGGTTCCTCCCATTCGTAAGGTTGTTTAATTTGCGGAATTTTCAAATCCTCATTAGCCGATATGCCAAAGTCATTTTGTCTGCGATTCATTTCCCGCTGCAAGGAAAGCTGAGCAGCCTCAAGCGATTCCTGCGCAGGTATGCCCTCGAGAACCGTCCGATTCCACGCAAACTCCATCTCTCTGTTCAAGAAATAATAACCCGGTACATAAGGCATGTTTTTCGCCCAGCGCGCCTGCTCTTGAAGCGCCTTCAGGTCATCGCTCGGCCAAGTTAGTGATTTCATCGCATTGACATTCGCCGTATTCCATCTGAACTCAATGCCATAAAAGGACTCGACGTCTTTGGCGTATTGCGATTGCACGTCCTCCGAGGTCCACCACTCTAGAAACTTCCAAGCATCGTCTTTCCGCTCGCTTTTCTTCATGATCATCGCGGCAGATATAGCCTGCGGCGACCATCTTGCTACCTCGCCGTTCTCTCGCTCGATGCCCGGCAGCGGTGCGATTTTCCAGTGTCCAGTTATTTCCGGAGCAGCAACGAGCAGCTGCACATAGGTGTTGAAATCGGCCACACCTATAGGAATATCTCCATCGCGGAAATGCTGGAAAAATGCTGGTATGTCAATCGGCAGATTGTATTTCTTGTAGAGCTCTGTCCAGCGCTTGAATGCCTGCTGGCCGGCATCGCTCGAGAGCGCACCCTTCAAACCGTCTTGCGAATACACCTCTGCACCATTTTGGAAAAAAAGTGTAGTGAAATCGCTTTTCGGATAATTCATTGTCATTCCGTTTTCCTGAAGCGTTGGTAAAATGTCGAACACTTCATCCCATGTATCCGGAACCTTCAAGTTCAAGCCTTCTAGAATGTCGGTTCTGTAGAACATCATCTGGAAGTTCTGCACCTCTGGCAGTCCATAAATTTTCCCGTCGTAGCTAAGCGAACGGCTGACTCCGGGAATAAATCGATCAAGCACATCCTTGAAGCCTGGAAAGTCAGACAGCTCCGCGGCCGCATCCCGCATTGCGAAGTCAGCTGGCGTAGACTCCCCAACGCCAAGCGCAATATCAGGCACGTCTCCTGCTGCATTTCCAAGTATGAGCATGTTCGGGTTGGTCATCAGATTGATATTGACTTCAATTCCCGTCCGAGGCGTGAAATCATTATCCACCATCTCACGCAGCAGCTCGACGTAATCCCGACCGCGCTGCACCCAAATGGTCAGTGCTTCCTTCTTGTTATGCTTGCGCGTGTCGTAGTCCAAATAGAAGGAGCGGCCAAAATCAGCAATCGAGTAAGGCACTCTTGAAAGCGTCGTAGGCACTTTCAGATCCGTAACCGTATTTGGCGTCCGAACGACGATATAATCCATGAGCAAAGGCTGCTGAGTCAGCGTTGCCATCCAAGTCCCAATATTGTTCTGAATCGTCGAGAAATCATTGATTTTATTCGGTATTTCGTTCACATCCACCAGCATCTTCTCGAGTATCGCTACGGAACCTTTGATCGCCTCGGATAAATCTGAATCCTTTTTATTGAGACCATTGATATAATTCCGAATATTCGTTAACTGAGCAACAAATTCCGTCATCTTCTGTTCCACATCTGGATCAAGCTTCTTCATATTCCACGTTCGCGTTGAATCGATGTTGGCGTCAAAAGCCGATTTGCTATAGTTTCCTGTAAGCAATCGTATATGTCGGTCAAATATTGCAAGCTGATCCAGCGTCTCCTTCAAAGCCAGATAAACAGGCTGAACGAGTGAGGAGTCAGCGGTCATGCGCAGGACATGTGCGCCCTTCTCCAAATAAAAGAGGAAAGGTTTCCCTTCTGAATCTGCAAGCGTACCAATTTCGAATTCCTTCTTCGTCGGAATACCGTAATGAAGCAGCTCCTTAAACGGTGTTTTTCCATCAATCGAAATAGTGCGGTATGCCTCAAAGCCGTTGCGATAGTTTTGAAATGTTTTCAGGTCGATTTCATACCAGCCGGACTCTGGCACAGAAAGCTCCCATTCCACCCACTCCCCCGGCAATCGCCAGCGCTGACCGCCTAAGACGTTATAAGTAATTCGCCCTTTCGGGTCAGGTGAAATATAAGGCTCTGACCAAAAATCGGTCTGAATCGCGAGACTTGATTTCCGCTGAAACTGCTCCGCTTCGATCATGCTGAACCAGCTCTGCTTCTCCTCTTCCGGCGGATGCAAGTTTTTGTAATACTCGTAAGCTGGAATTTCTTCCTTTGGCTTGAATGCTATTTCTCGGAGCGCGACGGACTCTCTCACCCCAACCAACCGCAGCTTATGCTGGCCTTGTTCCAACCGGTAGAGTACTGGCTCGGATGAAGCGGAAAATATCGTTGCCGCTTTTGCGCTCCAACCGGCTAGCTCGGTTTGCGGAGGACGAATTTGCTGTCCGATCTCGTTGCGATCATATGGAAATTTGGAATCCTTCCAAAGTCGCTCCAGTTCAATGCGTTCCGACTCCGTAAACGGATATCGGCCATCAATTTGAACGCCGCGTACGACGGAGGCGTTGCCGCCTTCTAAAGGCTTGTAATCAAAATGAAGCTCATACCAGCCGCCCTTCGGCACGTCGAACGTCCATTCCACCCAGCCCTTTTCGTTTTCCCAATAAAGCGCAGCTTCACCTTGCTCCTTATCAATCCTGACCGCCGATTCTTCAGCAGCAGCTTGATATGCGGTTGGTGAAATCAGAATGGACGGAAGACTCTCGTCGGTTTTGGCCGCCTCCGGATATTGGTACATCAGCTTCGCGTATGGCAGCTCCTCTGTTTTGCTCTTATAGGACAGCAGCTGCTCCGTGCTCACCGAGGTTGCATGAAGAACGGGTCTACTAGCCGTAATCCAGCGGATGACTCCGAACACCAGCGCCAGTACCAGAATGAGACGAAGAGCGATGCCCAGCATCCTCATTCTCCTCATCTGTCTTCTCCTCCAGCTGCCAAAGATACGCCGGTTTCCTCATCAAAGAAATGAACCTTGCTCATGTTGAAACCAACGACAAGCTTCTCCTCTTTGTGATAAACGATCTCCGGCTCCGTTCTGCCAATGAGAGTTTTCTCTCCTACCTTCACGTACACGTACGAATCGGCTCCCGTTACTTCCGTCATCTCTACTACGCATCGAAAGAAGTCATTCTCCTCCGCGTTTGCTTCTTCCCGCTTCAGCCATACATGCTCTGGGCGAATGCCCATCACACAGTTGCGAAGCGATCCGCTTTTTACCGCAAAATGCACATAATGACGTTCTGGAACGAGCAGCTTTATTCGCTTATTAACGAAATAATAAAGACCATCCTCCAAGACTAGGCTCCCATCCATAAAATTCATTTGGGGCGAGCCGATAAATCCGGCGACAAACAAATTCGTCGGTTCATCATAAAGCTGGCGAGGCGGGGCAACCTGCTGAATAACGCCATCCTTCATAACGACAATCCGCGTTCCCATCGTCATCGCTTCGACTTGATCATGTGTCACATAGACCATCGTCCGCTTGAGGTCGCTCTGTAGCTTAATAATCTCCGCCCTTGTTTGAGCACGCAGCTTCGCATCGAGATTCGACAGCGGTTCATCCATGAGGAACACTTGCGGCTCCCTTGCTATCGCACGGCCAAGTGCGACACGCTGCTTCTGACCGCCTGACAGCTGGCTTGGCTTGCGCTCCAGCAGATGCGATATTTCCAAAATTTTTGCCACACGGTTGACCCTTAGCTCGATATCGTGCTTTGCCGTCTTGCGAAGCTTAAGTCCTAGCGCGATATTTTCGTAAACGGTTAGATTCGGGTATAGGGCGTAGTTCTGAAATACCATCGCAATATCTCTGTCCTTGGGCGAGACATAATTTACGAACTTCTCATCGATGTACAGATCTCCTTCGGTGATTTCCTCTAGGCCAGCCAGCATTCGGAGCGTTGTTGATTTGCCGCAGCCGGAAGGACCGACGAGCACCAGGAATTCCCCCTCCTCAATGGAAAGGTGGAAATCGTTGACCGCCGGACGCGACTCCCCTTTATAGTGCTTATATACATGGCTAAACGTAATGCTTCCCACCCTTGCTCACCTCTCATGACGTATTGTCTTCCTCTTGCTACTATTAATGTTAACGCATACATTCGCCGGCAAATATGAGGTGATATTTTCTTTTGTTGTCAAAAATTAGCCTCTATCAGCTGAAAATCACTATTTTCCCTCCATTCTTAGAAAGCGCTTTCTATAATAGGGGCAAATCCACAATCAGCCTCTTCTGCTGCCAATAAAAAAAAGAGGCCGCCTCGCTAGGTTTGCACCTGTTGAGTCGGCCTCTTTCATTTGTACTTATTCAGCTGTTTACCGAAGGTCTGCCCAAGAATACTTAGGGCTCCAATCCAGCGTATCCTTTGCCATTTGATTGCTGACTACGGCTGTCCGCCCAGTTAAAGGCGCGCGCAGATCGATGACTCCCGGATAAAACTGCTGCAGCAAACGCTCGGTTGACCATTCGCTAAGCGTATCGTTGCTCGTAATATTGAGACAAATCGCTCCGCGGTCCTCCACATGAAGCGATGCGATACATGCACTGACTGCATCTCGTATATCAATATAGCTCCATAAAATATGTTTAAAGGACTCCGGCTTATCAACAGCAAGATGCTTGTAATCCTCAGGTTTAGTAATCATGGAGAAACGGAGTGAAATGACCTGCATGCCATTTCTTCGATCGAACATCGCAGCGGTCACTTCATTCACTACCTTCGATAGACCGTAGCACTCTTGCGGCTGCTGCGGATGATCCTCGTCCAGCGGCAAATAATCCGGTGCAAATGGCGTCGGTGCCCATGCAAAGCCGTAAGAAGACTCGCTTGAGCCCATAACAACCTTCCGAATACCAAGAATCGAGGCGGCTTCCAAAATATGATACGCTGCAACCGTATTGTTCGCGAATATATACGGGTACGAATGGCCAAGCGGTGCAGGAATAGCAGCCATATGTATGATGGCATCCGCACCGTGAAGCGCTGAAACGACTTGCCCGAAATCATTTAAATCCACTTTAATTTGCTTGCAATGCAGCTGATTTGACCGCTCGTTGTCCAAGGAAACAACCTGATAGCCATCCTGCTGAAGCGCCCCAATGAGCTGTGTCCCGAGCTTGCCGCTCCCGCCAGTTACTGCGATTGTTTTCATAGAAGAAGCACCTCCAATTTCCAACTTTGTATTATGGCCGCACAAGCGTACCGTCAGCCTTTCGATCCAGATGATAAGGATTGTGATATGCGGAGCGATTCCAATTGTCCCCAACGAGCAGCTGCGCCTTTAGCTCATCCAGCTCAATGCCAAGACCCGGCTTGTTCGAAGGGTAAAGATAACCGCCCTTTCTAACGATATGCCCCTCAAAGGCATCAAGCTCTTCCGCTCTAAAATGGTTCACTTCCTGAATGCCGAAATTCCATATCGCCATATCAAGATGTACCGCTGCCGCTTGGTTAACGGGATCATTCTCTCCGCCTTCCTGCCACGCGGTACGTACGCCAAACGCTTCGCACAGCGCTGCTATTTTGCGGCATGGCGTTATGCCCCCAGCTTTCGAGACGCGAACGCGAATGAAATCGATCAGCCTCTCCTTGACTAGCTCCGTCCACTCCTGCGGATTCACGAACAGCTCGCCAACCGCTTGGGGCGTTGCGCTCTGCTGACGAAGATGGCGATACCAGCCAATTTGCTCCGGTGCGAGCGCATCTTCAAGAAAGAACAGACCATAGGGCTCAACCCGCTTTGCCAGCTGAATCGCATTGATAGGCGACAGATGCTCATGTACATCATGCGTAAACTGGATACCCATGCCAAACGCTGACCGCAATTGCTCGAACATGTTCGGAATGGCATTCAAATAAGCCTGCTCGTCAAACACTGGACCTTTTGTCCAAGCTCGCTCGGGCAGGTTCGCTTTGTCAGCATTAATGAAGCCGCCTCCCCCATACCCGCCCATCTGCACGCGGATGACGGTATAGCCCTCTTCCATAAAACGCTGCACATCCTCCTTGAGCTCGGAAATATCCGATCCCCCTGCATGTCCATAACAAGGCACAGCCGCGCGGCTTGCCCCGCCGAGCAATTGATAGACCGGCAATCCCGCTTCCTTCCCTTTTATATCCCATAATGCCATATCAATACCGCCGATTGCCGTATGCAAAATAGCTCCGTTTCTCCAATAGCCGCTCATATACATTGTCTGCCACAAATCTTCTATGTTAGCGGCATCTTTGCCGATCAGAAGCGGCGCCAGCAACTGCTCAATAACTTGTACAACGGCTTCCGGATTGTAGACATCCGAAGCCGAGCCGAGTCCATAAAGCCCGTCTTGATCGGTCATCACCTTTACGATCGTCCAAGTTCCGTTCTTACGCGTTCGAATACATTTGATTCCCGTTATTTTCGCCATGCCCTCACCTTTCCTTTCCGTGTCTCGTTTAGTTTAAGTCAATCACACGGCATTCCACATGAGGCATTTTTAAACTTTCTGTCCTATTGTTAGCCTCTTTCCTAATCCTATGATGCTTATTGCCTTAGTAGTTACAATATAAAAAAGAGAGCATCCAATATATGGGATACTCTCTTTTTACCTGTTTAAAATTAGACTTTCTCTAATTGCTCAAGTACAAACTGCTTGAAAGCTTCCACCTCGTTAAAAATTCGCTCCGGCAGGACCCGGTAATCT
This sequence comes from Paenibacillus sp. 01T431, assembly GCF_056398625.1. NCBI lineage: Bacteria > Bacillati > Bacillota > Bacilli > Caryophanales > Paenibacillaceae > Paenibacillus > Paenibacillus sp. 01T431. Next base: position 96,391 of record NZ_JBFTPT010000012.1, on the reverse strand, counting down.
TTATCCTGCACGACAGCCATCCACTGGGCAGCAAAGGTACGTATTCCGGCTTCTTGACCTGCCATCATATCATCGTTGCTGTCGCCGACAAAAATAGTTTCTTCCTTTGCCCAGCCAAGCTCGTTTAATATAAGATGGATCCCTTCCGCTGATGGCTTGCGCTTCTCCACATCATCGCCCGTTACAATCTTGTCGAAGCTAACCTCCCAGCCCAGCTTGTCCAGCGAAATATCGAGCGTACGCCGCGATTTGCCTGTGAACATGGCAATTCCGATGCCTGATTGCCGCAATGAGACTAGCAAATCAGCGATTTCCGTATTTCGCTCTACGAGCTCCTCATGCCGCTGCTCGTATTCAGCTACATATTCGGTTATGGCTGCTTCCACTTGCTCGCGATTGTTTAGATGCTGTTCAATAATTTGAAGCTCCGTCGGCCCTGCCAATGCGTACATATCCTCAATCAACACTTGCCTGCCATCATATCTCTGGAATACACCTGAAATCACTTGATACATCACCGGCCAAGTATCGGCAAGTGTACCATCAAAGTCAAAAATAATATGTTTAATGTTGTTCAAAACAATCTCTCCTCTCCTACCATCTCTCTCTATTATAATCATGAAAAAAGCGATCCCGCTAGGGGAGCGCCTTTTTCGTTTAAAGCTGCGAATGTTTACTGATGACTAGTCGGATGATTTACGGTTAAGGGGATTTCATTATTGAAAAGACGTGCAATATCGCCAGTCAACCGCAAATAGAAATCAGAGGATACGGCTACGCCGTCCGCATCGAGCGTAAGGAAATATTGATTGTTCGGAATCATCGAGCTGTTCTCGGCGGCTTTGGCAATCGCTGTCGCCTCGTCATATTCATCAAACATCGCAATATAACCTGTATTGATGCCTAAACTTTTTAAATTGTAAGCCTGTCGCCACATGAAATCGCCATGCAGACGAGGAATTTCGTTGACGGGACCGTTTTTCATGTTTTTCCATGCAAAACCCGGCCAAATCACGGGCTGATATACGATGCCATTCTGCTGAGTAAATGCGAAATCCGGCGCCCACTGATTCGTCTTGTAATGATCAGCTCCCGCTAGCTGGCTGAACCGACCGACAAACCAAGGCGATAGCATATCAAGCGATTTGTACACATCGAGGAAACCAGGCTTCGAATCGTTATCCCCATTGCGCCAATGGGTAGGAACGCCGCCGATCACATAATAGCCTTGGTTTTTGAACCAAGCGATTAAGTCTGCGGATTCCGCTGCTGTTCCCGGCCGATCGGTAAACCCGATCCCCCAAATACAGATGACCAGCTTACCGTCCTGCTTGGCATAGGCAGTCGATGAGGTTAAATTCATCGTGCCAACAACATTGTTCGTAAAATCATTTTTGACCGCATTGACCCACTGGCTTGGATTGAGATCCGTAATGTCATACATCACATAAAATTTGCGGTTATAGGTTTCAGCAGCATTTTTCACCTTCACAGCTACGCTGTCGCGGTTCTGATTCCAATTATTCGGCGCATAGTTTGCATCCGCCCCAAATCTTTGCAGCGCTGCGCCGCTAATGTTGTATGTCTGCATCCATTCAAAATGCTTGTTCACCGTTTCTTGATCATAAGAGGAGAACAGCTTGGCTGGCTGACCGTTGCCTAAATTGCCTAAGTTCGTTTGATACAGCTTCGTATACTCTCTTAAATCTGGATACATCTCGAAGTTTACGTTGGAGTTCGCTGTCAGATTATTATTGTTTTTGGACCAATGTGTCCAGTTGTTTAGAGGTGATCCGTCACCCCCAGCGGTAAACCAGCCCTGGTAACCCGCAAACACCTTTCCGACTACATCGCCGCCAATTGCGGCAGCAGCAAATTTGAACCAGTTGATATTAAACAGATTACCTGCTCCTCCAGTAAATTTTAAATATAGATTATGGACTCCGCTTATTGTGTTAATGGAACAGTTTTTGGTTGTCCATGACTGCCAGCCGCCCGTAGTCGTTACCGCGCAAGTACCTGCCAGCGTGCCATTCAAGCTGTCCAGTCTAATTTCAACATTGCCGCCAGTTGTTTGGCTTGCCACACGCAGAGCAACCGATGAGGCTCCGCTCCCGAAGTTCACATTGTTAAACACAAGGTAATCCCCGTTGTCCACATAAGCAACATTTTGACCGCCTTCACTGGAGTTTTCCAATTGCGTGCCAAATTGACTGTTAAAGGCGGAAGCTGCCGTTTGAACAAAAGCCGATATCGAGCCTGGCGCAGCTGTTGGAGCAGGTGTAGCTGTTGGAACTGTCGTCGCTCTCGGTGAAGGCGTTGGCGTTGCTACAACGGTCGGTCCATACACCTCAAGCTCCGATATTTGTCCGCCAGTTGCTCCAGTATTAGCTGTCACATTTATTTTGACATAACGCGCATTGGTGCTTGTAAAGTTGATGGTGACCGCATTTGTACCGGATTGATAAGTATAGGCCGCAGAAGCAACAATGGTGTTGTAGTTTGTATCATCACTGCTAGTCTGCACAGATAAAGTTTGCGTACGGTCACCCCAAGCAAGCGGCAGCTTAAGAACTACTTGATTGATGGCTTGGCTGCTGCCCAAATCGACCCTAATCCAGTTCGGATAGCTGCTTGCAGCTCCCTCCCAATAGCTTGCTTGATTGCCATCTGTTGCGTTTGAAGTTATATAGCTCTGAGTATGGTTGCTTTCCGTTACACTTTTGTTCAGCGCCAAATTGCCAGCTGCCGATACCTTGGATGGTGATAACGAGAGCTGCGTTGAGATAAGAACCAGAACAAGCAATAGGATGACGTAAACCTGTCTTCTTCCTTTAACCAACATAAATTCCCTCCTCAAAAAATGGATGATACCGCGATGCTCCAATCCCTATTTATTCGATCCTACCACCTCCTTCGCCGCTTCTGGGGTATCGAAAAAAGCCTGGTCCCCCGGGGGACCAGGCTCGCGTTTTAAGGCTGCTGGTTGTAAATGCGATACAAGAGAACTGCCGTTTCGCAGCGGCTTCTTTCATACTTATCCAATGTATCCGCTTTCAAACGTTGTCAAAGGAGAAGCCTTCCTCTACATAAGGTCGGCTTCTCATTCGTCACACTTTATTTTTTCTTCGCAAGAAACTCATCAATTTGTCTTTGAGTTTCAGCGATGATGACATCAAGTCCATTTTTCTTTTGCGTTTCGATATAAGCAGCAACGGCCTTCTCGACATCCTTCACCACGCCAAACTCTATCGGTCTGTTCAGCTCATCGTTTGCTGTATCACGTTTTGCAATCTCGTTTTTCATATTGTCTTCAGCGATAAATAGGCCGTCGATAGGTGAGTTGACGTTATTAGGCTTGCTTGCAAATTCAGCTTCCTTCAGCCAGAAATCCGTTCCATATGTCATCGTCGGACGCATGAATTGCGGCTTCCAGAATGCCCATTGTCCGCCCCACTCCATATAGTTGCTCGTCGTTGTTTCCATGCCTTCCGGATATTCAGCCGTTTCCCCGTTCAATACATAGGTTTTGCCTTCAATACCGTATTGCACAAGGTCATACAACGTTTTGTCGGTTTCCATCATATCCAAGAAACGAAGCACTCGTTCTGGATTTTTGGAGTTGCGGTTAATGGCAACGACATTGGCAAGAGCCGTACGGTTAACGAATCTTTTGTCAGGATAAAGCTCTGCCGATTCCATCTTGAACGACGGATCAGAGAAACCAGGATTAGCACTTACCCATTCATGCGATGTTACAGTGAACAGCTTTTTGCCATTTCTCCACTCTGCTGCTTCGTCTGACTTATCGATCATCGCATCACGGTTAATCAAATTATCGTCATACCAAACTTTAGCCAGCTTTGCAGCCTCTAGGTAGAATGGTTGCTGCTCAACCGCTTTAATCGTAATTTTGTCATCGCTTAAATAGAAGCCAAGGCCGTGGAAGTTAAGATCTACCCACTCATCACGAATCATAATGAGGGATACCGGCGGCGTCCGGGAAATTCTTTCGTTCGGGTACGCTTTTTTCAATTCACGCAGCAATCTGTCGACATCCTCAATTGTTTTGATTGAGCCTGCTGGAATATCAAGTCCCGCTTTCTCGACAAGATCAGAGCGCCAGCCAGTAAATTTACGCTCATTCATTTTCATCGTCCATGGAAGACCTACGATGTTGCCGTTTACCGTTGCAGCAGCAAGTGTACCCTGCTCCTCATATTTCTTGTGCAAGTTAGGAGCAAATTCCGGCAGCAGATCGTTTAATGCCATGTATGATCCTTTTGCAGCCATCTGCTTGTACGAAAGCCAGTCGCCGTCAAAGTTCATATCCCAGTTGTCGCCGGATGCGGCCATAACGAGCATCTTTTCTTTGAAGTCGCCAAACGGAATGAAGTTAATATCGAACTTCACGTTAAGACCTTTCGCTTTCACATATTCGCTAACCTTGGACCAAACCTCATCCGTAGCCGCTTTTTTATCACCGCCAAAATAAAACTTCAGCGTAACTTCATCCTCTTGCTTCACTTCTTCGGTTCCGCCAGTTGGCGCATTAGTCGCCTTCCCATTATTGCTTGGCGTATTGCTGTTGCTTGAGCTGCATGCTGCTAGAATAACGCTTAGCAGCATGATGACAGCAATAAATAGCGGCATTTTTGTTATGCTTTTCTGCATCTGAACCTCTCCCCTTAGCTTATGTTTTATATACTACACGGCTGAAGCCGAGATAGTCATCCTTTTACTGCGCCCACCATCAAACCTTTGACAAAAAAACGTTGAACGAACGGATACAAGAAAATGATAGGGCCAATCGTAACGACCGTAAGCGCCATCTTGATCGATTCCGAAGGAATTTGCGCTGATATTCGCTGCATAGCGGATGCATTGCTCGAGCTCTTCAGAAATTCCACGTTGGAGATGAGCGTTCGCAGCAGCAGCTGCAGCGGTTGAAGCTCCTGCTTATCGACAAACATGAGACCTAGAAACCAATCGTTCCAGTAGCTCAATGCTACGAATAAACCGACGGTTGCAAGTACTGGCAAGGAAAGCGGTGCAATGAGGCGATAAAAGATTTTAAAGTCGCCCGCACCGTCCATTTTGGCCGATTCATTCATATCCTCGGGTATGGATAACATAAAGTTGCGAATGAGGAACATATTGAATGCATTAGCGAGCATCGGTAAAATAAGCGCCCAAAGTGTATCTTTTAGATCCAAATATCTCACGCAAATGATGTACCAAGGTACTAATCCGCCATTAAACAGCATTGTAATAATGACGTAGATAGACAAAATGTTTCTATACTTGAATGACCGTCTCGCCATTACGTATGCGCCCATGCTCGTTACGAGCAAGGATAGAATTGTTCCTGCCACCGTAACGAGAAGACTTACGCCATACGCATCAATAATGCGATTAGAGCCTAGAAATAAAATGCGATAAGAATCGAAAGTAATGCTCTTTGGCCATAGCGTGTACCCATAATCCATAATGTCCTTCTCCGTGCTTAACGAACCTGAAATGACCATAATGAATGGAAACAAGCAGGACAGACTGAACAAGGAGATCGCTATAATGATAATAAATTGTGAAATTGAAAATCTCTTCAGATGCATGCAGATGATCCTCCCTTGATGTGAATGGACGTTTTTAGAAAATAGCCGAGTCTTTGTCTATTTTGCGTGCCGCGTAATTGCTGCCGATAATAAGCACGAATGCGATGAACGACTGGAGGAAGCCCGCCGCAGATGCCATGCCGATATCTCCTGATTTGCGCAAGCTGCGATAAACAAACGTATCAATAACGTCAGTTGTAGGAAATAAGAGAGAAGCATCGCCGACCATTGCGTAAAACATTCCAAAATCGGCGTTCATGATTCTGCCAACAGCCAGCAAGGTTAAGATAATGATCGTTGGCCGCAGCATCGGAATGCTGATAAAACGGATTTGCTGCCATCTTGTCGCACCGTCGATGGACGCTGCTTCATAATACGAATTGTCGATGGACGTTAATGCCGCCAAATAAATGATTGTGCCGTATCCGGTAACCTTCCAGCGAACCGCTATCGTTAGAATGAGCGGCCATAAGCCAGCTTCGCTGTAAAAATCAATCGGCTGCAAGCCTATCGTTTCTAGCACACGATTAATCGCTCCACTCTCAAAGTTCATTAAGTTGTAAGCGAACACTCCGACTACGATCCACGAAATAAAGAAAGGAAGAAAGGTTAACGACTGCGTAACTCTTTTAAAATATTTGTTTCTAATCTCATTGAGCAGCAAGGCAAACCCTACTTCAAAAATGAGCCCGACTGTAATAAACAATGCGTTTAACAGTATCGTGTTTCTCATCGCCCGAAAAGCGGTCGGAGAAGAGAACAAATAATCAAAGTTATTCAGCAGCGGGTGCATCCAATCGCTTCCGAAAATTCCTTTAGCAAAGTCAAAGTCTTTGAAGGCGATGACTAGACCTGCAAGCGGCAAGTAGTTAAAGAGAAAAAGGAGCGTCGCGACGGGCAGGAACATGAGCAGCAGCGTTCGATTTCTGAGTAATTCCCGAATGACTCCATTAGATTTCATAATCGATTTCCCTTCCATTGATGTGATACTTTTATTCTAAGGGAGCCCGCCTGGGCTTACTATGAGCCAATCTTATACTTTGTGGTTTAAGATTATCCTCCTATACATAAAGTTCCTTTTCCCCATCTCCCAGACGCCGACTCTACTCTATTCGCGTTAATGTGCGCTTATAGACAACAAACCAAGGCTTGTCTCGTGCTGTAAGAACACATACGTGCTTACAGCTCCATTTCCACCTCAACCAGACGGCTTTTCTACTCAATAAGCGCATATTTGCGCTTATAAACAACAAACCAAGGCTTGTCTCGTGCTGTAAGAACACATGTGTGCTTACAGCTCCATTTCTACCTCAACCAGACGGCTTTTCTACTCAATAAGCGCACATATGCGCTTACAGACAACCAACTAAGACTATTCTCTCGCTGTAAGAACACATGTGTGCTTACAGCTCCATTTCCACCTCAACCAGTCGGCTTTTCTACTCAATAAGCGCATATTTGCGCTTACAGACAACAAACTAAGACTATTCTCTCGCTGTAAGAACACATGTGTGCTTACAGCTCCATTTCTACCTCAACCAGACGCCTTTTCTACTCAATAAGCGCACATATGCGCTTACAAACAACAAACTAACCCATTCCTCAAGCTTTAAGAACACATGCGTGCTTACAGCTTCATTTCAACCTCGATCAGACGCCTCATCTACCTCAATAAGCACATATTTGCGCTTACAGACAACAAACTAAGGCTTGTCTCGAGCTGTAAGAACACATGTGTGCTTACAGCTTCATTTCCGCCTCAACCTGACGGCTTTTCTACTCAATAAGCGCATATTTGCGCTTACCGACAACAAACCGAGGCTTGTCTCGCGCTGAAAGAACACATGTGTGCTTACAGCTCCATTTCTACCTCAACCAGTCGGCTTTTCTACTCAATAAGCGCATATTTGCGCTTACAGACAACAAACCAAGGCTTGTCTCGAACTGTAAGAACACATGTGTGCTTACAGCTCCATTTCTACCCCAACCAGATGGCTTCACTACTCAATAAGCGCATGTATTCTTACTGCTTCATTTCAACCTCGATCAGACGCCTCATCTACCTCAATAAGCACATATTTGCGCTTATCGACAACAAACTAAGGCTATTCTCGTGTTGTAAGAACACATACGTGCTTACAGCTTCATTTCCGCCTCAACCACATAGCTTTTCTACTCAATAAGTGCATATTTGCGCTTACAAACAACAAACTAACCCTTTTCTCAAGCTGTAAGAACACATGCGTTCTTACAGCTTCACTTCCACCTCATCCAGATGGCTTCTCTACTCTTTAAGCGCATATTTGCGCTTACAGACAACAAACTAAAGCTATTCTCTCGCTGTAAGAACACATATGTGCTTACAGCTTCACTTCCACCTCAACCAGATGGCTTCACTACTCTATAAGCGCACATATGCGCTTACAAACAACAAACTAACCCTTTTCTCAAGCTTTAAGAACACATACGTTCTTACAGCTTCACTTCCACCTCGGTCAGACGCCTCATCTACCTCAATAAGCGCATATTTGCGCTTATAAACAACAAACCAAGGCTTTTCTCGAGCTGTAAGAACACATGCGTGCTTACAGCTTCACTTCCACCTCAACCAGATGGCTTCTCTAATCTTTAAGCGCATATATTCTTACAGCTTCATTTCAACCTCGATCAGACCGCCTCATCTACCTCAATAAGCGCATATTTGCGCTTACAGACAACAAACTAAGGCTATTCTCGTGCTGTAAGAACACATGTGTGCTTACAGCTTCATTTCCGCCTCAACCAGACGGCTTTTCTACTCAATAAGCGCATATTTGCGCTTATAGACAACAAACTGAGGCTATCCTCGTGCTGTAAGAACACATGCGTACTTAAAGCTCCATTTCTACCTCAACTACACGCCTCATCTACCTCAATAAGCGCATATTTGCACTTACAAACAACAAACTAACCCTTTTCTCGAGCTTTAAGAACACATACGTGCTTACAGCTTCATTTCAACCTCGATCAGACGCCTCATCTACTCAATAAGCGCATATTTGCGCTTACCGACAACAAACCACGGCTTTTCTCGAGCTGTAAGAACACATGCGTGCTTACAGCTTCACTTCCACCTCTGTCAGACGCCTCATCTACCTCAATAAGTGCATATTTGCGCTTACCGACAACAAACTGAAGCTATTCTCGTACTGTAAGAACACATACGTGCTTACAGCTTCATTTCCGCCTCAACCACACAGCTTTTCTACTCAATAAGCGCACATATGCGCTTACAAACAACAAACTAACCCTTTTCTCAAGCTTTAATAACACATACGTGCTTACAGCTCCATTTCCGCCTCGCCGAGACGCCGCAACTACTCTTTAAGCATATATTTGTGCTTATCGAGTTCAAACAAAAAAAGACCACCTAAACAACCGGTGATCTCTACATGCACAGAATTCTAACGAAGTTACAGACTTCTTCCTTCGTTTTTACCAATTAAGCTTTGTATCCATTTGTAGCTTTGTTCATCAAGAATGTCATCATAGATATCTCCCCATAAATTTATAAGCTCATATCCTTCGTTATTAGCTCCCATTACTCTGGGTTACTTCCTAACCTCCTTTGCTACTTAACGTTTGTTCTCATAGCCGACTACTTTACCTACTATTTCCTCTTTGGCAAAAGCACCCGCTGATTGGCTGTCATGGAATCCTCGCCAACGTACATCCGCCAATATAAAATACTCATTCTCCTTTAGCTGCAATGGCTTATTCATAGAATCATTTTTATCGGAAGAAGGATCGCTCCCGTAAAAGGCATCCAGTTTATTCCCATTAATATAAACCTGCCCTTTTTTAACCTGAACCGCCTCACCAGGAAGCCCAACAACTCTTGCTATATCCGTCGCTTGTTTATCTTTTTTAATTTGGAATAAGGCAATATCGCCGCGAGATATTTGATTTTCCTTATAATAATTCAAATCAACCAACACCTCATTGTTTAAAGCAAATGGATGGGGATGCGTATAACCGAGCTCTGACAGCATGCCATCCGTTTCTACTTTTACCTTCGTCAATGAGGAATCCGAGTTTTGAATCAACTCTATTCTCTTCTCTGTAGCTGTATCCGTAATGGAATGACTACAGCCACCCGTGATCATTATGACGACCGAGAAAACAACAAACATAACCTTCCATCTCGTCCTCATCAAACACCCCCTCCGCTGCCTGCTCTCACTTATCACGATTCCGCTTCCAATGCTCCCGCAGCTCCAGCGTTTTCTTGTTCCATGCCTCTGTCTCTGGAATAATACGGTTAATGTCGGCACCTTGAAATACGATATCATTAATAACATTGATCCAGTTGTACTCCGAAAAACCGGGTATCGTGGCGCCGGGCAATACGAGGCTGTTATCCTTGGTCATCTTCACGGCTTCGATATTTTTCCCTTGCCACAACGGAACCTCATCAATATAGGCTGTCAGCTCTGGATCAATAACGGAAGCATTCGCTCCCTTCTCGATTTTCCATTTCTGCGCCTCCATCTCGAATTGAAAACTAATCCATTTATATGCCTCTTCTTTATGCTTAGAGCCGCTCAGCATCGCAAGCGGACCATAAATATGGAAGGAGTATTGGTTGACCTGCCCTCTCGGAAAGGGAAGTATATCCCAGTTAAAATCAGCCTCCTTATGCAGTGTCGGAAGTAGCCAATCTCCGGCAATGTCAAACGCTGTTTTTCCATTTATGAATTGCTTAACCACATCGCCTTGTGATTTGGATTCTGCCCAAGAGAGCATAGACCCATCCTTGGTGACAAATTCAGTCAGCCAGCGCACATCCGCCATCACATCCGGCGTGCTTAGCAAGCTTTGGGTCAATCGATCATTTAAGTAAGCCAAATTAGGCGCATGTCCATCCGCTGCTGCTTTCATCGGCAGCAAGCGCATCACAAAATCACTGTTCGTAGTGAGGCCGTATTCCCCAGCTGCAGGGTCCGTGACACGTTTTGCAATATCACGCAAATCATCAAAGCTCCAATCATTTGAAGGCATATCTATGCCATGCTTGGCCAATAAATCTTTATTTACAATAATCCACATTGGAACATCGACGAACGGCACAGCAAGCCTGCGGCCGTTAAAGGCCATCGTATCAAAGTATCCATCGGGCAGCACCTTGCCTTGGAAGGAAGCATCTTCATCCATGTACGGCTTTAAATTTTCGAGCAGGCCGCTTTGTTCATAACGAAGCAAATCACCAACAACCCAAGTCAGATCAGCTGGTGTGCCTGCCGCCTCCAATGCAATAATTTGATTCATGATTTCGTCATCGCCGCCCACGATTTGAACGGGCTCAATCGTAATCCATGGATATTTGGCATTGAATTTATCGTACAGCTCCTTATACGTCTCTCCTCCCCAGGTCAGAAGCTTAAGCGTAACTGGTGTTTTGCCTGAATATTGCCCTTCTTGACCACTATTTGATCCCTCTGCCGCATTCTCGCCATCCCAGCCTTTAAACGTGCAAGAGGTTAGAACTAGCATAAACATCAGGAGTATACTTATAACAAATGTTTGTTTACGTTTGTTTATCAAGATTATGCCTCCTTTGATACTCACGCTTCACTCATTGCCAATTGAATCGATATTCTGGTCTTCCTTCAAAATGGGATGCCTTAACGTTATCGTTGTTCCCATTTCGGGCCCCGTCTTGATTTCAAGCTTGTAACGATCTCCAAAATAAAGCTTCAAACGATCATTCACATTGCGAAGCCCTACGCCTCTGCGCGTATGTGAGAACTTTTCGCTAGGCTCTTCTTCCGTCTCCAGCAGTTCCAGCACGGACGCTGGAATGCCTTTACCATTATCCACAATATCGATTACGATATCCTCTCCGATTTTTCTGGCTGCGATCATAATTTTCCCTTTATCAAAATCGTCGCGCACGCTATGCTGAATCGCATTTTCAACAAGCGGCTGCAGCAAAAGCCTTAGAAACGGCATATCCAGCGTCTCTGTCTCACAGGAATACAAAATACGAACGACCTTGCCCATTCTTGCTTGTTCAATCGATACATAAGCCTTTACCTGCTCAATCTCGCGGCGCAGCGTCGTAATCTCTTTCCCTTGGTTTAGACTGAGCCGCAGCAGATTTCCAAGTGCCGATACCATCTCGCTTATGTCGCTGCGTCCATGATTTTCCGCCTTCCACCTAATTGATTCCAAGGTGTTGTATAGAAAATGAGGATTAATCTGGTGACTCAGCACTTGAAACTCCAGCGCTTTTTTGTTCCTTTCGGAGCGCGCTGCCTCTTTAATCAATCCATCTATGCGCTGAACAAGATTGCTTACTCCTCTATACAGCCAGCCAACTTCATCCTTGCGAGACGACGAAGGCAGCAAGTAATGAAGATTTTCCGCCTCCAGCCTCCTCATTAAGCGAACCAAATGCGCAATAGGCTGTGTATAGTAAGCTGTGATATAAAAGACGACACTAATGCAGCAAATAAGATAACCGATCAAAAAAATAACGAGCATGCGGTTAATTTCATCAATCGTACCCGTCAGCTCATGAAGAGGGGTCAGGCTCACGATGGTCCATGGATGGTTAGCCATCTTCAAATACGTGGCGAGGTAGGTTTCCCCTTCAATCGTAATGGACGTAGAGCCTTCATCACCCGACTTCATATAAGAGATTAAGGCTGTTGACGGAAATTCCTTGCCTGTCCATTCATTAACTGTAGAATCATAATGCACGATGCCTTTCTCATTAATGAGCAGCAGCTTCTGATCCTTTAGCTGATCGGACGGCGAGAAATATCTTCTTAAATAGTCCTCGGATAAGTCGGTCGCAATAATGCCTCTTAATTTTTGATCGTACAAGCCCGAGAATCGCTTCACATAGGAGAGCAGCGGTTTTGCGTATTTCCCATGCATGGGCATGGTCAGATACCACGTCGGACTAACCGTCGCTTTCGAGCGCTGAAACCAATACTGGTCACCGATACGCACCGATTCATCAATTGTTCTCATATAGGACGGATAATCTGTTGGCTTGATTGGGTACACCTTGACTCTAAAAGCATCAATCGTAGACGTAGCGTGATACAGCACGGTCAATAAATTGACTGTAAACGCTTCCTCTTCTGCCTTGTTTAATGGTTCCGTTTCCAATAAATCCTGAAGTTCCTTATTTCCGATGACATCGTTAACTTGATCATTTAAGTTGCCCAGATAAATCTCGAAGTTTTTTCTTGCTTGAAGAAGATAGCTCATGGACATTTTCGTATTCGTATTGGAGATGCCCTCGATCGATTTAATATGCGCATAATATGCAAAAAGCAGAAACGGAACGATAATGATCATAAAAAATATGAGAATCATCCGATTGCGAAAGGATGAAGCGAGCCGAAAGGACACTTTGTTCACAAGTATACACCTGCCTTCCACTATGCTAACCCCATTACTGGAGTAGACTTGTCCTCGATAATATACTTCATTGAGTTACTTTTGCAATAAGTAATTTAAGCTTGTTACAGCATTTCGATAGGCATAATTCCACATTCCTGGCAAAGCGATAATAATTCCCCTTAAAGTTTGCATATCCCTCATTGTGAGCAGCTTGCATATTCTTTAGACTAATGGCGTAATACCTAACCTTTCAACGAAAAGAGGAACAACGATGACTGCATCGAAAAGGGTGGTACATGTCATTTCGCATACCCATTGGGATCGAGAATGGTATATGCCTTACGAAGCCCATCATGTCAAGCTGATTGAGACAATGGACACGCTGCTGGAAACGTTCGAGGCCGATCCTGATTTTCGCAGCTTTTACCTCGATGGTCAAACGATAATTTTAGATGATTATCTGCAGGTGTACCCAGAGAAGCAGAGCCAAATCCAAAAGCTGTGTGATGAAGGCAAGCTCTCTTTGGGTCCTTGGTATATTTTGCAGGATGAGTTTCTAACCAGCAGCGAAGCAAACGTAAGAAACTTGCAAATCGGACATCGGGATGCCAAAAAATATGGACCGATTTCGAAGCTTGGTTATTTCCCAGATTCGTTTGGCAATATGGGACAGGCTGCTCAGCTATTAAGACAAGCAGGCATCGATACCGCCGTGTTCGGAAGAGGTGTAAAAGCAACTGGCTTCAACAATCGGGTGGAAGATTCCTCCGGCCTTGAATCCCCTTATTCCGAGCTCATCTGGCAGGCACCCGACGGTTCAAGCGTATTAGGCATCCTATTTGCCAATTGGTATAACAATGGTATGGAGATTCCAGTTGATCCTCTCAAAGCAAAGCCTTACTGGGAGCATCGCCTTGCGCGAGCGGAACAATATGCTTCAACCTCCCAGCTGCTGCTTATGAACGGCTGCGATCATCAGCCCATTCAGACCAATCTCTCCGAAGCGCTCCGCGTAGCGAGAGAGCTGTTCCCTGCGTACGAGTTCATCCACTCCAACTTTGACGATTATGTAAAGGCGGTTCAAACGCAGCAGCCTCCGAACCTGAGCCTAACGCGCGGAGAGCTGCGCGGCCAGCAAACGGACGGCTGGTATTCGTTAGTGAATACAGCGTCTGCTCGTGTTTACATCAAACAGCTTAATCAACGAAATCAGACGCTGCTGGAGAAAGTGGCCGAGCCGATCTCTGCCATCGCCCATCAGCTCGGCAAGCCTTATCCACATGGTCTCTTCCAATATGCTTGGAAGACACTGATGCAAAATCATCCGCACGACAGCATTTGCGGCTGCAGTGTCGATGAGGTGTACCAAGAAATGAAAACCCGTTTTTCCAAAAGCATGGAGGTTGGCAAAGCATTAACGACCGAGAGCATTAAATTTATTAGCGCTAAGGTCAATACAAGTCATTTTGCCAATATCAGTGAGTCAGGTGCTCCCTTCATCGTCTTTAACTCAAGCGGCTATGAAGGCTCATCAGTCCACCAATTCGAGATTGAATGGTCGCATCGCTTCTTCGATCAAAGCGAGGATCCTGTTGCCATTGCTAAGCAGGTTCAAGATCGGACGCACGCCGAAGGGTACTTGGTGAACGGCAGAGGTGAACGCATCGACTTTACTGCTCATGATTTGGGCGTTCGCTTCGGCTATGAACTGCCAAATGATAAATTCCGGCAGCCCTATATGGCTCGCGCACTGCGTCTGACCTTCGAGACCGGCATATTGCCTTCGATGGGATATGAATCTTTTGCTTGGATACCATGTCAAAATGAGATTATAACTTCAAGCGAGAATCGCCATTCATTAGTGACTAGTGAACGAACACTGGAAAATGCTCGTCTTACATTGACGATAGAGGAAGACGGAAGTTTTACGGTTTATGATAAGAAAAGCCAGCAGCTGTTTTCGGATCTTGGCCATTACGAGAATGTAGGCGATATTGGCAATGAATATATTTTCAAGCAGCCAGTCGGCGACTTGCCGATCACGACTAAGGGCAGCAAAGCCGAAATTCGAGTAGTTGAAGACTCGCCTTACCGGGCATCCATTGAAATCACTCATCGCCTTGCTATACCTGCACGGGCAGACGATCTTCTGGCTGAAGAAATCCGCACAATGGTTGAATTCCGGCAGCGGAAGGCTGGCAGATCGACTTCCCTTGTACCGCTAGAAATTGTGACACTAGTTAGCCTAGAACGTGAGGGCAAAGGTGTACAAGTCCATGCGCGCATTGAAAATCAATCGCAAGATCACAGGCTGCGCGTGCTACTTCCTTCGGATATTGCTGCATCCACACATTTTGCAGATTCAATCTTCGAGGTCGCTGAGCGTCAAAACGTTCCTGCAAAGGAATGGCAAAATCCGAGCAATGCTCAGCATATGCAGACGTTCATTGACGTACACGGCGAGCAAAGAGGCTTGACGATTGCAGGCAAAGGCTTAAATGAATATGAAGTGCTTCAAGATGGCAGAAATACGATCGCTGTAACCCTTCTGCGCTCCGTCGGAGAGCTTGGCGATTGGGGTGTATTTCATACGCCTGAAGCGCAGTGCTTAGGTACAAATGAAGCCGAATGGATGATCATTCCTTACGGCAGCGCTGAAGAACGTTTTGCCGCTTATCGCGAAGCCTATCGTTTCCCTATACCCGTTACGGCAATCGCAGCTGGATTGCATGATGGCGAGCTCGCTCCTGCTTGTGATTTCCTCAAATGGAATGGTGACCAGCTCGCTTTCTCCAGCCTGAAGATCAATGAAGAACGTGGCGACAGCATGGCAAGGTGGTACAATTTAGCAGAATCCACGACCAGCTTAGCTATTCATCCAAGCGCTGCTTCTGCGTCCTATGTAAGTGACATTATGGAGAACGATAGCGCTAATAAGATCAAAAACAGCGTTCAGGTCGAAGGCTTCAAAATCGTAACGATTGGTTTAGCCGCTGCTTCAAAATAACCAAATCAAAAAATAAAAAGATAAAATGCAAAGAGGCAGTCTCCCAAGGTTATGCCATTTTCACCTAGGAGTCTGCCTCTTCATGTTTCTTGCGCAGTGCAATTTTTCATATCATTAGTGTGGCACAGCTGGCTCTTCATCCGCAATGCCTCTTTGTCGTCTATATTCCTTCGGCGTGCAGCCGACCTGCTTTTTGAACAGCTTCGAGAAATGAACCGGGTCCTTATACCCCACCTGAAATGAGATTTGATACACTTTGTATTTGATGTCGCCTAACATTTCCTTCGCCTTCTCAATCCGTATTTCTGTCAAATATTCCAAAAAGGTTTTCCGTTTCTCCTTCTTAAAGAGCTTGCTCAACCATACCGGTGTCACATGAACGGCCATTGCAACACTCTGAAGAGTTAAGCTTTCAGCATAATCCCTCTGCAATATTTTCTCCGCTTCATAAACGATCTGGCTCGGTGTATTGGACAGCTTGCGGAAATCTGCTGCGATTGCAAGAAGGAACAGCTCTGTTTGCACACGCAGCGACTGCAATGTATCGTATTGCTCTAATAGCTCCCACACCGCGATCGGATTGCTGCCCAAATTTTTGCTTGGAACACCTGCCGCCGCTGCTCTGCGAAACACCTCGAACAGCCATTCAAATATTTTTTGTTGAATGTCACGCAATTGATTGAGACGCCAGGCTTGTACCATCTCCACAAATCGATCCATCGCTGCTGTAATTTCCTCATCCGTGCCATACTTCACGAGATCGAGCACCTCTTCAGGCTCGCTAAGCGACAAGTCACTCCCGTCACCCTCATAAAATAAACCCTGCTCCGTAAATAATCGATTGCCTCCGTATACAGCCTTTTGCTCCAATACGTTTATCGCTTCCGCATACATTTCATGAAGATTTTCAAATGTGCAAGGTGTTGTTCGCATGCCAGCGCTTGCTTTCACCTTAACAAAATCGTTGATTCGCTGTAAGCAAAGCTGCGCCATGCCCCGGCTCAGCTCCGCATGCTCTGGCCGCGAACAGCTGAAAATAACAATCCATCGATTGCTGCTGTCCATGCAAAGCGCAAAGGGGTGAGGATAATCTTCCTCCAGCGTTTGATTGACCACATTGCCGATTCCGAACAATATTAAATCCTTTTCCTTGGTATGGCGATTCTCGATTGCTTTCAGATCATCAGCTTCCACAACAACAAGCGTCATATGCTGATTCGCTATCCACTCCAAATTCAATGTCTGCAAGCGATGTCTTCTCCGTGCTTCACGGTAAGGATCATAGTCTTGCTCAATCATTTCTCTGAGAAGCTCCTCGCGCATTTTTGGAATCGCGAACCTCACTTGATTAATAAGCTGCTGCTCATTATGCTGGTCCATTCTCTTTCTGTGGATATGATCCATCGTTTTTCTAACGATTTGGGTCAGCTCGTCCAAATTGATCGGCTTAAGGATATAGTCCATAACGCCGATTTGTATCGCCTGCTTCACCAGCTCAAAATCATCATACCCACTTACAACAATCGCTTCCGGTTTATAATTTTCAACGGTAGTCAACGAACGAAGAAATTCCAGCCCCGACATCCGATTCATTTTAATATCTGTGACGATAAGATCCGGTCTCATATCCAGTGCAAGCATTAATGCCGTATCTCCATCATCAGCCACCAGCACCTCATCAATTCCGAATGTTTCCCATGGAAAGCGGTTACGTAAACCTTCGCGGATTTCGAATTCATCGTCCACTATTAAAGCACGCAGCATCCTCTCACCTTCCCCTTCATGCATTTTCAAAGATGTTCAATACGGAACCATTACCTAACTACATACTACCTGACTGTATTTCGGATTACACGGGGGTAATTGCAAACTTTATGGTGTAGTATTAAATAAACGAGTGTACCTGCGCACCTTCAGACGATCATCCAAAGACAAGCTCACTCAAAAATAAAAGCAGCTGTCCCAATAGGTCTCAAAAACCTGCTGGAAACAGCTGCTTCTCGTGTTATAACAAGTTCAAAATCGGCTCGTATACTCCGTACAGCAGAATATAAAATGCCGCTCCGAGCGCTGAGCCTATATAAGCTCCGTTCAAACGAATACGCTGCAGATCGGTCTCGACCTTGCTCTCGATGAAATGCACCAGCTTTTGCTCTGTGAAGCTATCAAGTGTCTTGCGTACGATGATTCCGATAATTGCATGCTCGGTTTCAATCATCTTCTGCACGAATTTCTGCACGTATTGCTCCAGCCAGCCCTTCGTTTCCTCGTTCGCTTTGAACCACTCCCAGTATGACATAATGAACTGATTAATCAGCTCCTTAATATCGGATGGATTGACGGAATGTTTCTGCGGCAAGGCTAGCTGCTGCTTCGGATCGCTGATCAGCAGCTGTCTAAAGTTGCCTAGCAAAGCTTCAATAGAAGGAAGCAACGAGATCTTCTCAATCACTTCATCTCTCCATTCATCAACAGCAGCCGAAACATCCTCGCGGTGCTGCAAATTGTCGGCAAGCTGCAGCACCATTTCCTCCAGCAAAACACGAAGCTCATGCTCAGGATTTCGCAAATCATTAATGAGCAGCTGCAAATCGTCAAACAGCACATTTGTAGCATCGTCGAGATTCAGTGCATTCGTTGATTCAGCGATCTCCACTGCCATTTTTTTGAGCCACTTGGAGAAGATACTGCCTTGATTTACAAACTTCTCCTTCTCCTTGCCAAGCAGCTCACGAATGACAACCTTGGTTTGTTCTTCAGCTGCGCGCGCCGCTGCAAACTCAACGATTTGGCTAACCCAGCTTTGGAAATTGCCTTTAGCCATCACCCATTTGAGCGCTTTGCCCGCATAAGGCGACAAGCTGATCTTGCCTAAGCTTTTCCGTGCTTTCTCATCCAAAATGACGGATAGACCTTTAATATCCAGCTTGGCAAGCAGACCAGCCACCAGCGTCCAGCCTTGCTCAGCGAGCATGCCGTTTGGTCGGCGATCGATCCATGAAATGCCGATCTCTACAAGCGATATTTGCTTTACCTTTTCCTTTAACAAATCTTTGCTGAGCAGCTGCTGCTCGACCATATTCGCGACGCCTTCAATCAGCTTATCGCGATTTCTAGGAATGATCGCTGTATGCGGAATCCACTTCCACCCAAATGGGTGGCGGAACAAAACCGTTACAGCAAATAAATCAGCTAATGCGCCAACGAGCCCCGCTTCGGTCGTGTAGAGCAGCATCCGTGCCCACCACTGGTCTGGGAAGACATATAAGCAGCAAGCGGCAATAACGAACAAGGCGGCAAGCAATATTAAGCTGCGGTTTGCTTTTTTTCTCATAGCCATTTATGCTCGCCCTCCAATCCAAAACGTCGCTAGATGCAGGACTACGCCGATAAGCGCTCCGATACCAATTCCATTAATCCGAATGTACTGCAAATCGCGTCCCGCCTTCTCTTTAACCAGCTCGATAAGCTCTTCTTCAGAGAAGCTGTTCAGCTTGTCAGTTACCATTTTGCCGATAAAAGAATGCTTCTGCTCCACCCATTTCAGCAGCGTCGTCTTCACGTATTGATCCAGTCGAGTAAGCAGCTCTGTATTTCCCACTACATAAGCTATTCCTTCTTCCACTTTATCCTTGATCCAAGGATAGCGCACTTGCTGGCCTTCCGCATTTGAAGCCGCAGCGAGTCGAATGGACTCCAGTCCCCGCTGGATGAACGCATCGAGCTTAAGCTCATCCTTAACAGATGCCAGAAGCGTTGTTTTCCCCGCTTCTATTCGGCTGCGCAATTGTTCATCCGTACGCAGTCTTGCAACAAATTGCGCAATAAAAGCTTTGATTTCCTTGCGCTGCGGGTGGTCTTCAGCATGAAATTTCTGTAGAAAAGATACCAGCCACTCCTGCAATCGTCCGCTAATATTTGCCGCTTCCAGCCCTGCGGAGAAATCGATCAGCTTCCTTCTAAACTTATCGCCTTCGTAGGAACGAATGGCTGAATCGACGATTTGGCCGACAACAGCACCAAATGGCGCCGATTTCACAATTTTGATAAGCTCCGGAATGATAAACTCAATAATCCGATCATCGTAACCATTTTTGATGGTCCAATCGCCAGCATCGGCAGCAATGTCTGCTACAGGAATCGAATCGGCATGCTCGAGAAGGAAGGTTTGAACGGTTTTGGCCAGTTCCTGCAAATCAATGGTCGTAATTACATCATCCGCAAGCTGCTGCAAAATGTCATTCACACCCTGTTCGCCGCCGTGCTGCTTCAAATATGTGACTAAAACGTCTGCGATATTGTATTCATCAAGCCTCTCCCTAATATTCGGGATGGTTAACAATTCATTTTGAACCATTTGGACAAGCTCGCCAATCAAGCGCTCACGATTTCGAGAAATGATGTTGGTTCCCATCCAGACCGGCCACTTTATTTGCAAAGGATTTCCAAACAATGCGCTAACTGCAAAGGAATCCGCCAGTCCGCCGATCGTTGCAGCGCTAAATAAGGAAAATAACAGGCCGCCAATAAATGTTTCATGAAAGGGAAAAGCCGCCAATATTCCGATCGCTGAGAAAAGAAGCGCGAAATCCGCTTTTTTCTTAATACTGAATTTGTTCATACACAAGCTCCATTCCTGATGATCGTTCCACATTAATTATCCCATATGTATAGGGTGTGAAACAATGGAGTTTCTATAATCTGATAATTGATCTTTATAAGGATTAAGCGCTGCTGCTTTTAGGGCTTTTTTTTGGCTTCCGAGACACGAATGAATCGCTCTTAGAAACTTGCCAAATGCCTAAGCAAACAAACGCTCCCCCTACGAGATGAGACCATGAGAAAGGTTCGTTTAAAATGCCGTAGGATAGAAGCACCGTGCTAAGCGGAATGCAGCTTGTGTAGACAGCGGCTGTTCCCGCACTCACTTTGGAAACACCGCGAAACCATAATATATAAGCCAAGGCGGTAACGAAAATACCGTAATAAAACAACATGCCGATATCGCCAACAGTTAGACTGCTGAAATCGTATTGTTTAGCCTCAACAAGCGCTATTGGCAAAAACATGATGAATGAAAACAAGGTGACATAGGTTGTCCCAAGCAGTGAAGAGACATTGCTTGCGGTCATTTTGCGCAGGATCGTAAGCATCGATTCCCCAACAACTGCGCCTAAAATGAGTAAAAGTCCAATATACGAAGCTTGTGACGGAGGTGCAGAGGAAGGAATCAGCCATCCTGGCACCTGAATGCTAACAACACCCAGTATGGAGCAAATGATGCCTATTTTAATCGGATTCGTTAATTTTTCTTTTAAAATCATATACGAAAGGAAAGCAACGACCGCCGGCGTTAAGCTCGTCACAATACCCGCTTCCGTTGCGAGCGCGGTCCGCAGACCATACAGCATGAATACACGGAATAAAAACATCCCGAGAAACGCTTGCAGCAGTACAAATAAAAAATCCTTTCTCCCGACTCGGAGCGAGGATTTGCCGCTTAGCATCAAAATCGGAATTAACAACAATAAAGCAATGACTAGGCTAATCGCCTGTGACAAAAAAACCGGCATCTGCATCGTCGTTATTTTGCCGGCTACTATGGAGCTTCCGATGAGAATAGCGGCAATGGTCAGCTCAAAATACGCCATAATACGAGAATGATTCACATTCAGCAACCCCTCTACTTTTGTTTCATGTATACTGTAGCAAAGGGTCGTTAACTGGTTGTAGTGCCATTAAACAGGCATTTTCATAGTACCACTTCAAAAGGAGTCTGGATATTTTGTGGCTGTCCATCGATAGACAAGCGAATTTGCCTATGTTTCGCCAGGTTTTCAATTCACTCCAAGGTGCTATTCTCTCGGGTGAGCTGCCTGCTGACTACAAGCTTCCATCTACTAGAGAGCTTGCCTCGCAGCTTCATGTCTCGCGCAACGTGATTTTGGAAGCCTATGAGCTTTTATTAGCTGAAGGATACATAACAGGCCGCTCTGGTGCAGGAACTTATGTAGCTCAAGGAGCCTGCTTGCTTGGCTTTACGAAGGCGTCACCGTTACCATTAACCGCTTCATTAGCACAATCGACGAACACATCAGAGCTCGATTTCATCTCGTTTCGTACGGGCCTGCCCGCACTGAATCTTTTTCCGATGAAAAAATGGGGCTCTATTTTGCAAAGTGTATGCATGGATTCCTCTATTGCTGAATTAGGTTATGGGGATCCGTCCGGTGATTTGGAATTGCGTCGTCTGCTATCCAAACAGCTGTGGATTTCAAGAGGAGTCGTCAGCAATCCCGAACAAATTATAATTACAAACGGTGCGGTACAGGCGCTTCAGCTGATCGTTAAGCTGCTGCTGAGAGACGGGGAAGATGTTTTAGTCGAAGATCCGTCCAATGTAGATTTAAAGACGATATTAACTTCTACAGGAGCCGAGCTACATGGCGTTCCCGTTGACGATTCCGGCCTTTTAACCCACAAGCTTCCCGTAAACCTTCGGCCAAAATGCATCTATGTCACACCCTCTCATCAATTCCCGCTTGGCGGCATTTTACCGATACAAAGGCGGATTGAATTAGTTGAATACGCCCGCCAAAGCGGCAGCTATATCCTCGAAGATGATTATGACAGCGAATTCCGGTATGACGGCGCTCCTATCCATTCACTCCAAAGCTTATGTCCTAAACAGGTTGTCTATATTGGAACCTTCAGCAAAGTCATGTTCCCTTCGCTGCGAATCGGCTATATGATAGTCCCTGAACCGCTAGTCAAGCCCTGCCGTCAGCTTAAGCGGCTGTCTGACTATCAAACGCCTATGATTGAGCAGCTTGCTTTGATTCGTTTCATGAACAGCGGATCTCTTAATGCTCATATTTTAAAAATGAAAAAGTTGTACAAAAAGAGACGCCAGCTCCTGCTTGATGCTTTACATGAGCAAATTACCCTGCCTTACCAGATATGTGGACGAGCGGCTGGTTTGCATCTGGTCGCTCAGTTTAAAGCGCAGCTGCCGGAGGATTTAATGAACCGGCTGGAAGCAGCGTCTGTATTTGCGGCCTTGCTGCCGAATAACCGGATGCTGCTTGGATACGGGCATTTGGATGATCAGCAAATTTATGAGGGCGTCCGTCGCATTGGCAAAGCCCTCAAGAATTGAATGTCTCCAGCCGAGAAAAGCCGGCAAACCAAAGAAACCAGCTGCACCCGATTATCAGGTACAGCTGGTTTCTTTGGGCTAACCCTCTACTTCGGAGAAAGCACGTATTCGCTTCCGGCGCTCACCGTCCATGATACAAGCCCATCCTTGCTGAATACGTCTTTCACCTCATGGCCATCTTTCCTTACGATGAGCGGAATGCTGCTTTGCACGACACAGCTATTAGCTGCGGCAGCACGTATGCGAGCCTCAACAAGCAAGCCATTTGACCAGCGGATGTCCACCTCGAAGCCGCCTCTTGCACGGAGACCTGTCACTTCTCCATGAGGCCATGCTTCCGGCAAAGCAGGCAATACATGCAGGCTGCCCGCATGGCATTGAAGCAGCATTTCCGTTATGCCTGCAGCGCCTCCGAAGTTGCCATCGATTTGGAACGGAGGATGATTATCAAACAGATTTGGCAGGGTGGAATGACCTAGCAGATCTTGCACATTCGCATACGCCTTCTCCCCATCCTCAAGCCTTGCCCAGAAATTAATAATCCAAGCTCTGCTCCAGCCTGTATGGCCGCCGCCGCTTTCAAGCCTTCGATCTAGCGTGACTCTTGCAGCAACTGCCCATTCAGGTGTCCCTCTAACCGTAAAGCGCTTGCCTGGATGCAGTGCGAACAAATGCGAGATATGACGATGTCCCGGCTCCGCTTCCTCGTAATCCTCCATCCATTCTTGAATTTGCCCGTGCTTGCCAATTGCGGGCTCCGGCAAACGGGCTCTCATCTTGTGCCAAAGTTCCTGCTCCGATGAGTCGATGCCAAGCTTCTTCGCCGCTTCTGCGCAAGCCGTAAACAATTCATATAAAATTTGACTATCCATCGATGCACCAATGCATAACGTACCGGATTGTCCATTTGGCAATAAATAGGTATTCTCAGGAGATACGGAAGGATTCAATACGAGCAGGCCATCCTCTGTTTCCGTCAAGAAATCCACAAAAAATTGTGCCGACTCCTTCAAGGTTGGATATATTTGCTCAAGAAAAGCATCATTAAGGCCATACTCATAATGCTCCCACATATGCAGGCAAAGCCAAGCCGCACCAAGCGTCCAATACGAGGCTGGCAAATAAATGTCCTGTGGAGCGGTATCGCCCCAAATATCGGTATTATGATGAGCGACAAAACCTCCACAATCGTACATTGCTCTTGCGGTTATTCTGCCAGGTTCACGCATCCGCTCGATGAGATCAAATAATGGCTCATGGCATTCTGCTAGATTGCCCGCTTCTGCCGGCCAATAATTCATTTGCGTATTAATATTAATCGTATATTTGCTGTCCCATGGCGGCAGCATCTTCTCATTCCAGATGCCTTGCAAATTGGCAGGAAGCGAGCCCGGACGACTGCTTGAAATGAGCAAATAGCGGCCAAACTGATAATATAAGGCCATTAATCCTGCATCGGCGCTGCCTTCTTGAACTAGCTTTAAGCGCTCATTTGTAGGTACATCGGCAGCATTCGAATGAGCAGCATCCGTTAAGCGAAGCTGTACCCGCTTTGACAATGAAGTGAAATCTTGAATATGGCGCGATTTCAACTCATCATAGCTTATTAAGCCAGCACGGACTCCTGCATGGACAGCGTATGACTCCGGGTCAGCATGACGGAAAGAAGTTGCTGCGGTTAATAGTAGCGTTACGATATTGGCGCCTTCCACGATGAGATGCTCGCCAATAATTGATACTGAACCGCCATCTGCAACCGCGCGCAAAGAAGTTCGGAAATCAGATCCGCCTAAACCGCCGCACATGCCGCGCATTACAATCGTATTCTCGTCTGCTTTCACCAGCTCGTCATAGTAGCGATTGCTGCCGCGCAGTAATCGAGCTTTAAAGCTGATGCTACCCGGTTTGTCTGCTGAGAATCTTGTAACTAGCGCTTCATCTGGGAAACTAGCAAATGTCTCACGGGCAAATCGAACGTCTCCTTTAGTAAAGGTTACACTTGCAATACCGTTGGTGATATCGAGAACTCGGACATATTCTCGTACTTCTTCTTTCGAATCATATCTTAAGTTTAGCTCTAAATCTCCAAGCGGCATATAGTGCCTCTGCGTCTCGGGAACGCCAGATAAAGCCATCGCGGATAAATCATGTGCTTCATGCAGTCTTCCCTCTCGCAGCAGCTCACGAATTTTCGGCAAATGCGGCAGTGCATCTGGATTGTTGCGATCACGCGGTCCGCCATACCATACGCTGTCTTCGTTCAGAGCAATCCGCTCACGGCTTATGCCACCAAATACCATGCCTCCGAGCTTCCCATTGCCAACAGGCAGCGCTTCCTCCCAATTGGAGGCAGGCTCCTTATACCATAAGCGCGTTTCTTCAACCAGCGTCATCTTCCAATCCCCTTTTCATTCATTCATCTTTTATTTAAGAGAACAATCCATTACTATATTAATAATCCTTCAAAAAACATTGGATGGCGGTGCCGCAGGTGGATAGAACAAGTGAACAACATGCGTTATCTGAGCTGCTGCAGTCGCTGCAGCTCAAATTGCTTATGGCGCATAAAACGCAAGTCTCTCTAAATTGGGGAGAAACCGACTCTGTTCCTGAATACAATAAGCTTTATTTTATTTGCGAGGGGGAAGGCTGGATTCGCATCGGCAACGACGACTATTATCCTAAACCCGGCCAGCTGTTTCTCACTCCTGCGCATACAAAGATATCGTTCTCCTCTTTAAATCATCGCCCATACTTAAAGTATTGGTGCCATTTCAATATCATGGCAGGTCCACTTGATCTTTTTCAGTGGATTGGAGTTCCGCTCTGCATCAATATTAAAAATACGAGCAGCATGACGCGCTTGTTCCATGATCTCATCGAATGGCATAAACAAGATTCAATCGTTGCTAGGCTCCGCGAAAAAGCTGTATTGCTAGAAATCATAAGCTGTTTTCTCGAATCCGTTCCAATTCGCGTACTGCAGCACCGAACCGAGGAGATGAACCGTTTGAACGTCATACAGCAATATGTAGACAGTCGTCTTCATACGAGCATCAGCGTCGATCAAATGGCCGAATCTGTTCATCTTCATCCCAACTATTTCAGTTCCTATTTCAAAAAACATTTCGGAATGCCTCCGCTTAAATACGTCAGCCGCAAACGAATAGATCGCGCCAAACAGCTCTTAACGACAACTTCTCGCAGTATTAAGGAGGTTGCCGATCAATCTGGTTTTAAAGAAACGAATCATTTCACGAAATTTTTCCGTAAAGAAACAAATCTAACCCCAACCGATTATCGAACAGCCTATTCGGAGAAGCGATCGCTTCAAGGCGATAATTCAATTATAAAAGCGCATTCATAATGTGACGATGTAAGAAACTAAGGTATAAGGGTATAATTCTAAGGGTCTGCCTTCTAATGGCAACAAAAAATAGGACAAGCAGCTGTAGCAGCCTGCTTTGTCCTATTTTTTTGCTGCTTAATGATGATAAGAAGAGATCATTGTCCAATCAGCATCCGTTAATTGATTGATTTGCCATACCGCAACACCGCGCAAGCCAAATGCTTTCGCTAAACGTAGTTTGGCCTCGATGCTCTGCGTGTTCTCATACCAAAGCAGATGCGAGCCTCTATCATCCTTAAACGTAATTTGATTCAAAAAGTACGGCAGTTGCATGACGGATTTCGTATCTGCAGCTGTTAAGCGACTTTCTACAGCCGCGATGGCTGGCGAACGGAAAAACTCTACAGTACCGTCTGCCTTTGTTGTCCATTGGTTAGCCTGCTTAGAAATGCCTAGCTTCAGTTTATCTGCTGGAATATACGAGAGTATATTTCGTACGGAATCACCAACAAGCGTAAGCGGCGCAGACGGCAACCCACTTTCCTCATGCGTAAATTCATAGGCCATCAATATAACTTCATCAGCCAGTTCGCCAATTTGTTTGTAATCATAACCTGCATAATAATAAGAAGGCGGTACAACTACCGTAAGTGATATTTCACTGCTTAGTTGAGCCTTAATTGCGCGAATCAGTTCAACGAAAGGCTGCTTATACTCAGCAGGTACCATGCCTTCAAAATCAATCGCCACTCGCTCAAAACCATATAATGGATTAGCGGCTGCCTCGGCTACAGAACTAGCAAATGCTTTGCGAGCTTCAGCATCGATTATAAAAT
Organism: Paenibacillus sp. 01T431; assembly: GCF_056398625.1. NCBI lineage: Bacteria > Bacillati > Bacillota > Bacilli > Caryophanales > Paenibacillaceae > Paenibacillus > Paenibacillus sp. 01T431. The sequence goes on along the minus strand of NZ_JBFTPT010000012.1, from coordinate 69,027 downwards.
CACCAAGTTTCTGAAGCGTTGTATTTCCAAAGATCATTAGCGTCTTCGTAGAACCACTCGTTTCTGCCGCTGTTAGAGTCTGCTTCCAATCGCTTGGCGGCGACATAAGAACGGATGCTTTGCCCGCTCCCTGATAGTCAAGCTTAGCCCAGTCAAAGATAACCTCATCTGCGGCAGCGAATCTATCCAGTTTCTTGTAAGGTCCACCTGCTGCAAAAAAAGCTGATACCTCTAGCTGGTGGCTTTCGCTTTGGAAGTCGATCATCCGATCAACAATAGCGGCTGCTTCGCGTCGTGATAACGACTTTTTTGGAAGAAACAAGCCTTTATTATCTCCTTGCATAATGGAATCCGCGTATGTACGCAGCACGTATGGTGCAAGGTTTTTATCCACTTGATTCATATCGGCAAAAGCCGCTTTCTCGCTAGCTTCTTGCCAGCCTGTATCTAACCATTGCTGCTTATCTTCTGCCGTTTTTCCTTGGAGCAGTGCAAAAGCCGTTAAAGCTGCTACTTCCTCACGCTTAATATTTTGGCTCGGATTAAATTTCCCATTTACGATGAGCAAATCCAACCAACCAGCGTCATATGCGGGTTTAATAGAGGCATAAGACCAACGATCCTTGGCTACGTCAGAGAGTCCAGCAGACTTCTCTTTATCTATCACCGGTTTAACGGATTGTACTAGCAACTTTACGAATGCTTCTCTCGTAAGTTCGGCGCTTGGACGAAAGGTTCCATCCTCATATCCAGAAACAACTCCAAGTGCGACTAAACGATAAATAGATTCGGCTGCCCAATCCTTCACAGTTACATCTCGATAAGGCTTTAATTGCGCATCATACGCAAACGCCTGCATGGCGTTTGCCAGCATAAACATCAGCAGGATTCCAATAATAACGGTTGTTTTCCCTTTGAACCTCACTACATCCTCTCCTTTATGAGCATAGCTATCACTCTATCGATTATTCGATAGAATCATATCCTATATTCCATAAAAAGTCTAATAGACCCAACTTTTGGGCGGCGAAATAACACTATCATTAGCCCTTTTTTCTTAAAATAGTTTTTAGTCTAGTTAAAAATGGTTATTAGTCCAACCTTTAAAAATGGTATAAACGTAAACTAAATGATCTAGGGAGGTGTCTTTAGTGAGCTGCTTGAATAGAAAAAAGCGCTGCAAAAACATACGTGTAGCAGTATGCAAATCCAGAAGAAGAAAAAAACGCTGTAATAGAGTTGTTAAAAAGATTGTGAAGGTAACATGTCCTCCTCCTCAAGTGAATGTAACTGCTCCGGCAGGACCAACAGGACCTCAAGGACCCCAAGGTATTCCTGGTTCAGTAGGAGCAACTGGTGCGACTGGCACTAATGGCGCACCTGGTATTACAGGCGCAACTGGTGCGACTGGTACTAATGGGGCACCTGGAGCTGCTGGCGCAACTGGTACGACTGGTACTAATGGGGCACCTGGAGCTGCTGGCGCAACTGGTGCGACTGGTACTAATGGGGCAACTGGAGCTACAGGCGCAACTGGTGGAGCCGGAGGAGTATTAAGCTTCGCCGATTTTTTTGCATTGATGCCGCCTGATAATGCAGCAACAGTTGCTGTCGGTGCAGATGTAAGTTTCCCGCAAAATGGACCTACTAGCGGAACTAACATTACCCGTACTGGTGCTACTACGTTTAACTTAGCTGTAATTGGAACGTATCAGATTTTGTTTCAAGTAAGTGTGACCGAACCGGGGCAGCTCATTTTAACTGTTAATGGCGCCGATCTAGCTTATACAGTGGTTGCCCGAGCAACAGGTACTTCTCAAATTGTAGGAATGGCTCTTGTACAAACGACTGTCATTAATTCAATACTCACCGTGCGAAACCCTGCGGGCAATTCCACGGCACTTACGATCACACCGCTCGCTGGAGGAACAAGATCTGTTTCAGCTCATCTTGTTATTACGCAAATCGCATAAGGAAATAGAATGGATCTCATAGCAACATCCGAAAATATAAAAAGGCGACTTTACATTCACTACGGAATGAAAGCCGCCTTTTTGATTTTAAATTCACTTCACAACATTAATCGCTGTTAATCTGTGACCTCCACTTAAGAGAAGTCCTTTCATCTATAGCAAGGAAGCGAATTGCTTAATGGCTTCCATTCGGCCCTTGGTTTTCCGTTTGAGCGCCGCCTTTGCCTTGATTCTCGGATGGAGCTTTGTTGCTTTGATTATTAGAGTTGCCTCCACCGATACCTTGGTTATTGCCTTGACCTCCGCCAATACCGCCGCCTTTGCCACGGTTTTCTCCTTGGCCTCCGCCAATGCCGCCGCTTTTGCCACGGTTTTCTCCTTGGCCTCCGCCAAACCCGCCGCCTTTGCCACGGTTTTCTCCTTGGCCTCCGCCAATGCCGCCGCCTTTGCCACGGTTTTCTCCTTGGCCTCCGCCAAATCCGCCGCCTTTGCCTTGGTTCTCACCATAACCTCTGCCAGCTCCGCCGCCTGCACCGCCACCAGCTCCGCCGCCTGCGCCACCACCAGCGCCACCACCAGCTCCGCCGCCTGCACCGCCACCAGCTCCGCCGCCTGCACCGCCACCAGCTCCGCCGCCTGCACCGCCACCAGCTCCGCCGCCTGCGCCACCACCAGCTCCGCCGCCTGCGCCACCACCAGCTCCGCCGCCTACGCCACCACCAGCTCCGCCGCCTACGCCACCACCAGCTCCGCCGCCTGCACCGCCACCAGCTCCGCCGCCTGCACCGTTACCAGCTCCGCCGCCTGCACCGTTACCAGCTCCGCCGCCTACTCCATTGCCAGCGCCTTTACCGTTGCCGAGTGATTTTGCTTTACCTTTCCATTTTGCTTGCGTTTTTGCCTTCGTTGCTGCTTTCTTCTCCGAATAGGAATAAGAAATCGATTGTAGCGTTTTAGCATCTACGGCGCCTGTTGTAGGCAAGCCATGTGTTTTTTGATAATATTTTACGCCGCGCACTGTAGAAGGCCCATAACGACCGTCAATTTTACCAGAATAGCTGCCCAGGGATTTCAGCATGCCTTGAATAACATAGACATCTGGACCCTTAGCATTTTTGCCAATCGCTTGACCAGTATGAGGCATACTGAACATCAATGTGATCGCGAGTAATGCTGCGCCTATGTACCTTGCAGCAAACCTCCCAATCTTATTGCGTTGTTCATCCAAACCAATTGCCTTTTTATGTTGCTGCATGCAAAATACACCATCCTTTTGATTCTTGAATTTAACTCCCCCCTTACTATCCCCAAATATTTAATTTCATTCCATATTGAATCAATAAAAAAAGCGGATCGCTTATTTGCGCTCCGCTACTCTTCTTCATCTTATTTGAAAATACTTATGCCAAACCACCGAGCTTGCACGAAATTTGTGATGCAGCTGCCTTTACATATTGGATCACATTAGGAATTTCATTCTCGTTAAGCCGATGGATAGGTCCTGCTGCAGATAAGCTGGCTACGATTCGCTGCTGAGGATCAAAAATAGGGGCAGCAATTGCAAAAGCATCCGTATCCACCTCACCCAAAGTAAAGCAATAACCCGCTTCCCTAATACGATGCATTTCTTTCAAAAGCAAAGGCTTGCCGGCATCTTCGCCAAAAAGCTTGCACATCTCTTCAATAACTTTGTCATTTTCATTAGCGAGCAGCGTTTTCCCAGAAGCGCCTGAATTAAGCGGCAATATTCTTCCATTTTCAATAGAAAGCCTGATCAAACGTTTACTCGTTACATTTTCGATACAAATGGCTTTGGAACCGGAGCGGACAAAAAGCACCGTCGTTTCATTCGTAAGCGCGGTGAGATCCTCCATAATCGGCCTCGCGATCGTAAGAAGCTCCTTCTCGATTTGCTGCGATAAGCTTCTTGCTAAATCAAAAATACGCAGACCTAGACCAATTTGCCCTCTGCCCTTACGCTCTACGAAACCATTTTTTATAAGTGTTTGAATAAAACGATATGCGGTACTGTCGGGGATGCCTACCTTCTCCGCAATTTCACTAACCGTGAGCGTTGCACCCGATTCAGCGAGCACGAATAAAATATCGATAGCACGTCCTAATGTTTGAGTTCCATTCATCATTGCACCTCAAAATATTTACAATAGTAGTCAATTATAAGGATCAGTATATCATACCCTTTGTTCTCCGCGTGCTCTGCGCATCGTTGATTTTTCAACTTGCAGCAAAATCGTATTTGTAGATAAAGCTAATAACGATACGAGCAGCGTGCCCCATACCATTTTTGGTACTGAGTTTTGATATAAGCCTTCGAATAAAATACCGCCTAACCCGCCGGCATTAATCCATGCCGCTATGGTTGCGATACCTATTACGGATACCGATGCTATACGAATGCCGCCAATGATGACAGGCTGTGCCAGCGGCAGCTCGATATGGACGAACAGCCTCCACTTGCCATAGCCCATTCCTTTGGCTGCTTCAATGATCGAAGGTTCAATCGATTGAAAGCCTGAAATGACATTTCGCACCAAAATCAGCTGACTATACACAACTAATGCGATAATCGCCGGCTTGCTGCCGAGGCCAACTAGCGGAATTAGCAAAGCGAACATCCCGAGGCTTGGAATCGCATAGATAATGCCTAGCACGGACAAAATAGGAACGGAAATCCGCCGATGCCTCGACAGCCAATACCCTAATGGCAGCGCAATAACAAGTGCGATAAATAACGAAACAAAGGTGAGATAAATATGCTCCAGCAACGAGGTTAATAAATCATCATAATGGCGGGTTAAATAGTCAATCACGCCTCTCACCTGCCGTTCTGCAGCTTCAATTGCTCAAGCGTTATTTTGCCAATGATTTCATGTTCGGTATTTTCCACAGCCACATATGGTACATTTTGCTGCAGCAGAATTTGAAGCGCCGACTTTAGACTATCACCAGCGGGAATGCGGGGAATATCAGATCCAGCCGGTTCTTCCAGCGCAATCATTTTCTCTTCTGCTCTAATCAGGTGAAGCTGTTGGAACAAATCATCGGCTTGAATCAGTTGCGATACGAAAGCATTATTGGGCTTTGACATGATAGCAAGAGGCGTATCATATTGCTGAATCGTCCCTTCATTCATCACGATCATATGATCGCCGAGCTTCATCGCCTCTTCCACGTCATGCGTCACAAACAATACGGTTTTGCCAAGCTCACGTTGTATTTGCTTAAAATCATCCTGCAGCTTCGTACGCGTAATAGCGTCAATTGCTCCAAACGGTTCATCCATCAGCAATATAGCTGGATCACCTGCCATCGCTCTAGCAATCCCTACACGCTGCTGCTGTCCACCTGACAGCTGCCGCGGATAAAGCTTCTTATAGCTTACAGGCAAATGAACAAGATCCATTAAATAATCGATTCTCTCCGCTGTTTTTTGGCGTTCCCAGCCCAGTATATTGGGGACCGTTGCAATATTTTGTTCAATCGACAAATGCGGAAACAACCCTACCTGCTGGATTACATAACCGATGCTTCGGCGAAGCTCTGTCACGGGCAAGCTGCGAATGTCTTTGCCAAATATCGAAATCGTGCCTGCGGTCGGTTCAATAATTCGGTTTACCATTTTTAGCAAGGTCGTTTTGCCGCAGCCTGAAGCACCTAGAATCGTAACAAAGGAGCCTTGCGGAATAATAAGGCTCGTTTCATTAACGGAGGGATTCGCAGACTTTGGAAATGTTTTGGACACCTGCTCAAAAATAATGGCCTCTTTGCTCATTCTATATCAACTCCTGTAGGAAGGGGGCTTCCCCAATATGGAGAAACCCCGCTGCATTTAATTATGAATTATTTTTTCAATAAACCTTGCTCTACCAAAAATGCCTTCGCTACATCCGCGTATTCTTTCTTGTCGATATCCACTTGCGCGTTCAGCTTCTGAACAGTTGTGTTATCCAGCTTTGCAGAAATTTTGTTCAACACTTTAGCAATTTCAGGGTCCTTCTCGTTCAGCTCGCCGCGAAGCACTGGAGCTACGAAGTAAGGAGGCCAAAACTTCTTATCATCCTCAAGCAATACAAGATCCGGATTCGTCAAATCGCCATCAGTCGTGAAGCCAACAGTTACATCCGCTTCACCATCTAGCGTTACGCGGTATTTGATGCCGTAATCAAACAGCTTGATGCTTTTGAAGTTCATTTTACCGTAGAAAGTATTTAGTCCCTTTAATCCGTCTTCGCGCTCTTCAAACTCAGGAACAGCAGCGAGGTTAAGCTCAGGAGCTAATTTCACCAAATCTGATATTTTGTAAAGATTATATTTTTCAGCAATTTTCTTTGTTGTAACAAGACCTTGTGAATCGTTTGCGTTTGTTGGCTCCAGCCAAACCAGGTTGAATTTCTCTTTGTAGCCTTTTGCTACAGTATCATATACGGTTTTGGCATCAGAGTTTGGCGGCAATTCCAATACGTTGATTAAACCTGTTCCTGTATACTCCGGGTAAAAGTCGATGTCGCCTTTTTTGAGCGCTTCATGGGCAACGAGTGTGCCGCCAAGATTGAGCTTGCGATCTACCTTGTAACCTGCGTCCTCAAGTGCCAGTGCGTACATCTCGCCCAAAATCAATGATTCCGTAAAGTTTTTCGAGCCGACTTTAATCTTTTCTTTGCCTGAACCTCCTTTAGAAGAACAAGCGCTAATAACGAGTACCACACTTATAATCAATAATGCCAAGCTTACCCATTTCTTTTTCATCTGAATTTTCCCCTTTCATTATACACGCTGATATTTGGTTACTGCTCTTTCAATTCCAGCAAATCCGATCTCCGATAAAATAGCTAGCAGCGCTACCGGCAGCGCCCCGACAAGCAGCAATGAGAATTTGTACATGCCAAGACCGTTGATAATAAACGTTCCCAGCCCACCTCCTCCGATGAATGCGGCCAATGTTGCACTGGCGATAACTTCTACAGCGGCTGTTTTTAGTCCTGACAGCAGCAGCGGAGCAGCTAACGGCAGCTCGATTTTCCGCATAATCATTTTCTCTCCCATACCGAGGCCTGAAGCAGCTTCAATAATCGCTGGCTCAATACCTCTAAAGCCCATGTATGTATTAATGAGAATAGGCGGACAAGCAAGCAGCGTTAATGCAACTAATGCCGGTGCAAAGCCAGTTCCCATGATCGGTAAAATAATGACTAAAACCGCAAGGCTTGGGATGACTCGCAAGGAGTTGAACAGCCCCATAATCGGACCGGTCAGCCACTCTTTCTTGGCACATAATATACCGAGCGGCACACATACGACGAGAGCAATAAGGAGCGCGTAGAAACTTATGCTTAAATGCACCTTGACCGCTTCCAAAAATCTGTCGCTGTTAGCATTCACATATTCATAAGCTTCGAGGAACACATTCACCCGTTAGTCATCCTCCTTCCCTTATGTATTATCACTAATCAATAACTTGTTACCATTATTATTAAACTTTATACCCCATTATGTCAATCGGAATTATTAATTTACATCATTTCCTAGCTGAATAAGGGTTTGCAGCAGTACGTTTGCTCCTGCTTCACAGTCCTCTCGGCTGCTCCATTCAAGTGGATGATGACTGATACCATCCTTTGAACGTACCAAGATGAGCCCCATTTCCGTTAATTCACTCATGACCACCGCATCATGACCTGCACCGCAAATCATATACTCCGCAGGCAAACCTTCATCCTCACAGCTATCTGCAATCACTTTTGTAATATACTCCGACGTTTGAACAGGCACAGCAGCATCTAATGTCCGGATAGCGTAGGTCAGCCCTCTTGCTGCAGTAAGGCGTGACAACTCGCTTTTTATCGCAACCTCCAGCTTATTGAGCGACTCCAAGGATTCATGCCGCACATCGAGTGTAAACACCGCTTCACCCGGAATTACGTTGATTGCGGCTGGCGCAAGCTTAAACGTCCCTGTTGTTACGACGCCCCCATACTTCACTGCGATTTGTTCCACAGCAAGCACAACTTCTGCTGCGGCAGGCAAAGGGTCTTGTCTTAACTTCATGGGCGTTGTTCCCGCATGGTCCGCTCGTCCATGAATGGTCACTTCGAACCAGCGATGTCCATAAATCGCTGTTGCAATGCCAACCGCTTTGTTCAGCTCTTCCAGAACTCGTCCTTGCTCAATATGAAGCTCAACATAGGCATGAATGGCTTCTGATCTGCGACTTGCAAGAGCTGCTTGATCAGGGTTCAAGCCGCCATGCTCCATCGCTTCGCGAAGCGACATGCCGGAAGAATCCGTAAGATCCAGCCACTTTTCATCCCAAGTATTTGCCATCGCACGGCTTCCCAAATAGCCGGCTCCAAAGCGCACGCCCTCTTCGTCCGTAAAGCAAATAACCTCGAAAGGTCTATCATGCCTGATTGACTGCTCCTTGATCGTTCGCAAAACCTCAATACCGCCAAGTACACCAAGCGCTCCATCGAATTGGCCTGCTTGAATGACCGTATCGATATGAGAGCCCGTCACTACAGCTCCTGTCCGCGGCTCCGCCCCCTCCAATCGCCCAATTAGATTGCCCGCTTCATCCTGCCTGACTTCTAGTCCCGCTGCTTTCATTTCACTGATAATAAATTGCCTCGCTATAAATTCCTCATTGCTGAGCGATAGCCGTGTTACACCGCCGTTTGGATCTGCGCCGATTAAACCTAAAGCTTGAATTGAATCCCATAACCGTTTACCGTTGACCTGCACATGCTGAGCCTTAGCCATCATGCCACCCGCTTAAATCCTCCTTATCAAAATAAAGCAATGCGGCGGCTAGAGCCTGCGTTCCCGCAGCAATATCATCCTCATCGGTCCATTCCTCGGGACAATGACTTCTGCCATCTTTGCTAGGAACAAAGATCATGCCGATTGGCGCAATGCGCGCAAGCTGGTTCGCATCATGCCCCGCCCCGCTTGCGAGGTGAATAGCTGGAGCAACAGAAGCACAGGCTGCAAGCACTCCACCCAGCACAGACTTTTTGACAATGACGGAATCTGACTTCGACAGCAGCTCAAGCGACAAACGAAGGCCTCGCCTTGCAGCAATCTGGATCGTCTCCGCAGCAAAAGCGGCGTAAACCGCGTCAGCCACCGTACGATCAAGTGAGCGGATTTCAAGCTCAAACCGAACGAGGCCGGGCACGACATTGGATGCATTCGGCTCATTCGTCACTTTGCCGATCGTGCCTACGGCTACGCTCGCATGATCGTTGCAGTGACGTTCAAATGCTAAACCAATCTCGCAAAAGCCTGCCAGCGCATCGTTCCGAAGCGTCATCGGCGTCGTCCCTGCATGATTTGGCGCACCTTTGAGCGTGACACGATAGCGATGAATACCTACGATACCGAGCACCGCCCCAAGTTGATGGCCTGATTGCTCCAGCACCGGACCTTGCTCGATATGAAGCTCAAGATAGAGCGCTACATCACCCAGCTGCCTTGCCTCACTCATCAGCCGTTCGACATTTCCCCCTTGTTGATTAATCGCATCGCTAAGCTTCAGCCCAGTATCATCGCGAAGCTCCAGCATCGCTTCAGGCAAATTGCCAACCATCCCTCTGCTCCCAATCGTGGAGATGCCAAACTCACTCGGCTCCTCTGCCGTGAAATCGACAATTTGCAGCGGATGCCGAAGCTTCGTTCCTGTTTGTTGAAGTAAACGGGCAATTTCTATGCCGGCTAGCACTCCTATGATTCCATCGAACCGCCCGCCGCCAGTAACGGTATCTGTATGCGAGCCAATCATGATAGGCGCTAAATTCGGATCGCTACCAGGCAAGCTGCCTATCAAATTTGAAGCTGCATCCAGCGAAACAGACAGGCCCGCTTCCTCCATTTTCTCGGTCAGCCAGCGCCTGCCGTCAGCATATTGCTTCGTAAATGGACGACGCGTCCAGCCGGGTTTAGTTGGATCAACAAACATTGATAGATGTTCAATATCAGACATCATTCGAGATACACTTGGCACCAGTCTATCCATTTTGCTACCCATCCCATTCATTCCTCTCTCGCAAAATGATTAAGCAAGATGCTCTGCTCTAATAAATTCGCCATGACCCGCCTTGCCGGTAACCGCTCCCGCTTCATACACAAGCGTTCCCCTTACGAGCGTGTGCGTCACTTTTCCTTGCATACTCATGCCGTTATAAGCACTCCAGCCAGCACTCGATTGAAGCTCACGCTCATCTAGCGTCCAAGCTGCAGCAGGATCGATAATCGCGATATCGGCATCGTAACCTTCAGTTAATCTGCCTTTGCGATGACCAAGCCCAAATACGTCAGCAGGCCTTTGACTGATCAGCCTGACCATGTCGGTAAGCGCTAATTTTCCTTTCGCCACTCCCTCGCTGTAAATAATCGGAAGCAAATGCTCTACTCCGGGAGCACCTGAAGCATTATTAAAAATATCCGCGTCTGATTTACGCCCAATTAGCCACGGAGCATGATCGGAAGTAATCATATCGATCGATCCGGTTTTCAATAAGTCCCATAAATCCTCTTTATCTTTCTTCGTGCGAAGCGGTGGATTGATTTTACCTTTCGCCTGCAAACGCGGCATATCTTCTTCACTTAGCGTCAAATAGTGGGTACAGGTTTCCGCAGTGACTCTCGCTCCGATTGAACGGAAATAGTCCACCAGCTGAAAAATACGCGGATACGTACAATGATATAAATGCAGTTTGACTCCTGTCTCATAAGCAAGCTCCATAGCGGTCAGCGCTGCTGCTGATTCACTTACTTTCGGCCTGCTCCAGCCATGCGAACGTGGATCTGCGCCTTGGGAGCGATATTTATCAATATATCTGCGGACGATCTCATCGTTTTCCGCATGCACGCCAACCGGACAACCTGTTTCAGCAATAACCGCAAACGAATCAAGCAATTGTCCGTCATCTATTCGCGGAAAGCGGAAGGAATCCGTATTAAACATCGATACTTTAAAGCCGCATGCACCGGCCTCGGCAAGCTGGCGGATATGGTCATAACCGTCTTGCTTATGAATCGTAACAAGCATCGCCATATCAACTATGGATTGCTGTTCCAGCTGTTGTTTTTTTTCCTCAAAAGCAGGAAGCGTACAGATCATCCCCGTCGCATCATAAGGCATTTCAATAATCGTCGTTACGCCTCCGGCAGCTGCAGCTGCACTCGCTGTGTAAAACCCTTCGTCAAGCGAGCTGTAACAATGGACATGAGCGTCGACTGCACCAGGCAGCACATAGCTGCCTTCGGCATTAATCTTTTCTGTTGCGGTAGCCATGTCCGTGTCGTCTCTATCACCAATACGAACAATTTTACCGTCCTTGATTCCAACTGCGGAATGGTATGCGACGCCCCCTGGAAGTACGAGATTTCCATAAATGACGAGATCATAGCTGTTATTCACCATTTGCTCCTCCTTCCAATTGAATGCCACTGCGAATAAGCTCATACATAGCAGAAATATCTGGGGTTAGCGGACGATCTTCCGTCAACATAGGCACTGCACTGCGAATTTGCGAATAAACAGCGGCCGAGCCTCTGCCTAATTCAGATTGTATACCGCGTAAATCAATGGCTTGGGCTGCATGCAGCGCTTCCATCCCTATAATGTAGGTTAAGCGATCGATGATGTCTTCGAGCTTACGAATGACGAGCGGTGTATTGTTTGCATGATCCTCCATGTCGCCTGCCAGCGATAAATAATCAGCAGATACCGGATTAGAGAGCAAGCGGATTTCCGCATCAAGGGAGGTGTATGTTTTTTGAAGCGTTCCGAAAGCGATAGACTCTGGATTTGGTGCTAGAAACCTCTCCAGACCGGTAAAGGATGGCGTTCCGAGCTTAAGTGATCTGTAGCAGCTTATTTTGGATACATGACTTAGCGCTATCGCAACCATCTCAAACGCCACGGTCCATGAGGTCACGTCAAAGTTTGAGGAGGGCACTACTCTTCTTTCATCTATTAATACACAAGGATTATCATCAGAACCGTTTAATTGAATGAGCAGCAGCCTTGTCGCATAAGCAAGCGCATCACGAGCTGCGCCATGTACATGGCAAGCACTGCGAAAGCTGAGCGGATCTTGAATTTTATCGTTTTTACTTGACTGCTGCAGCGTTCCGCCTTGCAAATAACTTCTCACATTTGCCGCGCTTGCTGCAGCTCCCTCGAATGGCCTTACCTCAAATAACGCCGGATCAAGCGGATTCATGCATCCCCGAAGCGCTTCAAGCGACAATGCAAAAATAGCATCTGCCGTACCGAGCAGCTTTAAAGCCGCTGCTGCTGCCAGTGCACCAGTGCCCGCGGACAGCGCATTGGAGCTTACAATTGCCAGTGCATCCTTTGGCCCCAGCTTCACAGGAGTAATCCCCGCAGCTTGAAAAGCCGTTTCCGCGCTCATCATCTGGCCTTTGTAATTCACATTTCCTTCTCCCATCATCGTTAAGCCGATATGAGACAAAACCGAGATGTCGCCTGCGCCAACAGATCCTCGAAGCGGAATGATCGGATGGATAGCTGCATTAAGCAAATCCTGATACATGAGTACGACCGCAGGCTGCACACCTGTACAACCAATAAGCAATGAATTCAGCCTGGCAACGAGCACGGCCCGCACCTGCTGCTCAGAAGCAGCAGGCGCAATAGCCGCCGAATGGGAATAAATAAGATTGCGGTTAAACTGTTCATACATCTCCGTTGTAATGGTTCGATCTTTATTAAGACCTACGCCGCGGTTTAGCCCATAGATCGGAATGCCTTCGGCGGCAAGCTCATGAATGAGAACATGAGCCTCCTCTACTCGCTTTAATGCATGCTGTGAGCACTCCACGCGATAACCTTCCAATGCAATTTGCTCAAGCTCGCGAATCGTGAGCGCATTGCCATCAAGCGTAACCACCCGTTCGGACGACTGTGTATCCTCCAAACCGATACCATCTATAACTTCATTCATAACAGGCACCTTCTTAGTAGATATCGATAAATTAGAATGATCGTGCTAGACGATACCCTTCAAGCCATATTCAGCAAGCGGTATGCCAAGCGCCTTTTCCACCTCTGGATATACGGTAGGGTCTTTCACGCTGGAACTTAGAGGCACAAATTGCTTATCGATTGCAAACAATGCGATCTCCATGCCTTCCTTCACGCCGCCTACGCTGATCGGCAAACCTGTTGCTGCTTCAAAGGTCGTAATGACATCCGGATAAGTAGTAAGTCGCTTGCCGTCTGCATCATCCACAGCCATATATTCATTCATGACATGCATCGTCAGTTGACCGCCTGATCCATCCGTCATAGTAATGGTGCCAATATCGAAAGCGCCTGAATAATGAACGTCCTTTTTCAATACGACACCGCGACCGATGATCTGTCCATTTGTTTTGCTGCAAACCGTTTCCATAATCGCTTCCGCGCCATTCGGCTCAGCCTCGATCATCGCATAACCTAGATCAAGCGCTAACGAAATGCCGCCAATCGCTGCATGCTCCTTCACATAAGATGCTGGAATCGGATGGCGAGCAGAAGCGATAAATCCTCCCGACATGTCTGCTGCTGTCCGCAAAATGTTCGATGTCTTAGCTGGCGTGCCTTTTACAACGAGCTCCAAATAAGAACCCGTATCTCTGCGTCCGCCAACAACGACCTGAATCGTTTCATAATCGGTGCGGGAAGCAAGGCCCATCGAACCCATCTTGCCTGTTGGATGCGCACGAATATCACCAGTCGCATCAACGACAACCAGACCGAGCGCCGCAGCTGGAAGCCAGCCATTAATGGTGCTCGACATGCCGTTTTGCGGTGTCATAACCCCCACAACCTTGCCGTCATAGTTGTCCATCAGCAGTTGAACAGCCTTAATATAATCAATGCCCCACATTTCCCAGTCATTGCCTGCTGGTGCGCCAATCGCCGTCGCTGTCACAATAATGGCATCATCAGGCAGCTCATCAACCGAAACCAGCTTTGGTCTAGCAATGCCTACTGCTGCTCCGCCAATCTCAAGACCATGATCAACCCAGCCCCCGCCTCCGGATGCGAATACTGCCCCTCCTCTTACTGCTGCTTTTACATCCTCTATCGTTAATTCACGCATCATGCATTCTCCTTCCGGTTCGTATCAATTCGACGTATTCCCTTTTTGCTTACTTCATCCAGCGCTTCCTCATAACCAGCGTCAGCATATCGCAGTACGCCAAGGCCTGTATCGTTGTCTAGCGTCGTTTTTAATCGAAGCTCTGCATCGGATGTGCCATCTGCAACGAGCGTGACACCCGCGCTTGTCATATATCCGCTGTAGCCGCCGCCGCCGGAGTGTATCGCTACAAGATCAGCCATCGATGAACAGTTAATCATCGCATTAAGCAGCGGCCAATCCGATATTGCATCGCTGCCATCCTTCATGTTCTCCGTCATAATATTCGGGTGAGCCATCGCTCCCGCATCGAGGTGATCACGCGAGAAGGCAATGGGACCGCTCAGCTCGCCAGCTTGAACCATGGCGTTAACCGCTAGTGCCAGCTTCGTCCGATCGCCATGACCGAACCAGCCAATGCGCGCAGGCAAACCCTCGACCGGAACATACTGATTCGCTAAGCGAATCCAGTTGACTACAACCTCGTTATCGCTGAAATGCTCCAAAATATATTGATCAATCTTGCGAATATCACTAACCTCACCGCTCAAAGCGACCCAGCGGAACGGCCCAATCGCACGAGAAAACAACGGTCTTAGAAACGCTTCGGTAAACACAGGAATATCAAAAGCATTTGTAACTCCATTTTGTACAGCCTGCGAACGAATATTGTTGCCATTGTCAAAAACGACTGCACCTCTGCGCTGAAACTCCAGCATCGCCTCAACTTCTAATGCGATTGAAGCTCTTGCATCCGATTGAAGCTGATCCGGTTTTGTTCTGCGCAGCTCAGCAACCTTATCTAAACTGTAGCCTGAAGGGATATAACCGTACATGAGATCATGCGCCGACGTTTGATCGGTTACAACGTCAGGCTGAATGCCTCTGCGTATCAGCTCAGGATAAATATCGGCTGCGTTGCCAAGAAGACCGACTGACAAGCTCTCCTTATTCGCACAAGCTGCTTGAATCCATTCCAAAGCCTCATCCAAGCTTGCCGTTTTTTTCTGCAAATAACCGACCTCGATACGTTTGTCGATTCTAGCCTCGGACACTTCTACGCATAAAATAACGGCACCCGCCATCGTTCCTGCAAGCGGCTGTGCGCCGCCCATTCCTCCGAGACCGGCTGTCAAAATAAACTTCCCAGTCAGATTGCCGTCGTAATGCATTCTAGCTATCGATTGAAAAATCTCATAGGTTCCTTGGATGACTCCTTGTGAACCGATATATTGCCAAGCTGCCGCGGTCAAACCGCCCCAAACGATTAATCCCTGCTCTTGATATTTATAGAAATTGTCGCTCGTTGCCCATTTGCCAACAATGTTGCAATTCGCCATTACAACAATTGGAGCGTACTTATGCGTTCTCATAATGCCGATAGGCTTGCCTGATTGAATGACCAGCGTCTCATCTTCCTCTAATGATTTGAGGGTGCTGACAATTGCATGATAGGAGTCCCAATTACGCGCTGCTTTCGCGAGGGCAGCATAGACAGTAAGCTCTTGTTGGTTTTCGCCATTTTCAAGAACATTCTCAAGCATTCGCAGCAGCGCCTCCTGCCTCCAGCCTTTGCAACGCAGTTCAACGCCTCTGGCAGCTACAATTCGATCCATATCCGATTCTCCTTATTATCATTATTCAATAATTAGTTTCTATTAATCAATAAATTAACAAACGTTTCCTCTCTAGTCAATACAAAAAAACAAGTTTACGTCAGTTTAAGTAACGCACTAGGAATAAGATGCTTTATAAATATAAAGGTTACCTCATTTTTTGCAAAATAGAACCTGTAAACTAAACCCATCAATCGGTTTCGTATGTGGCTGAAAGTTTGCTGAAAGAACGAGTAAACAGATGCATCTTTTTCTAAAAAGACAGATAATAGAGGGGTAAGCTGCGAAAGGGGAATTTGAAATGGTGTCCTTCAAAGGGATTAAAATATTGCTTGTAGATGATGAACCAAATATCGTGCAATTTCTGGAGCTCGGGCTCATCAACGAAGGATTTGATATTCGATTCGCCTATGACGGGGAATCCGCTTTGCAGGAAGCGAGTACCTTTCAGCCCCATGTCGTCATCCTCGATGTGATGATGCCCCGGCTGAACGGATTTGAAGTATGCGAGGCATTAAGGGCTACAGGCGATAATATCGCTATTATTATGCTGACAGCAAAAGATGAGATTGAGGATCGTGTCAAAGGCTTAACCCTTGGAGCTGACGACTATTTGGTGAAGCCCTTCAGCTTCAGCGAGCTGCTTGCCCGCATAGGTGCAAGACTGCGGAATCAGTTTCCTAATTTGCTTGGTGAAGCTGTGTATGGACCGTTCCGGCTCGATGACCGCCGCAAAGAACTCATTTATATGGAACAGGTTCTTGAGCTGTCTCCTACCGAATATGAGCTGCTAAGGTTTATCATTCTAAATCATGGTGTCGTGCTTAGTAAATCGCTCATTTTAGATAAGGTATGGGGATATCAATTCGGTGGAGAAGAAAATATTGTCGAGGTGTATATCCGCTCGCTTCGCGACAAATTGGACGACAAGGAGCATCGCCTCATTCGAACACTCCGCGGGGCCGGCTATCGGATGGATCTGCCATGACGCGTATTAAAACGTCAGACGTCACTCGTTTCTTTGCTCCACGTTCACTAAAATATCAGTTATTATATCGGTCGCTGCTTATACTAGCGGCTTTGTTTCTGTTAATTGGCGTGCTTCAATACTTCATTATGAAGGACTTTATTTTTCAAAATAAAGCC
Source organism: Paenibacillus sp. 01T431 (assembly GCF_056398625.1). Taxonomy (NCBI): domain Bacteria; kingdom Bacillati; phylum Bacillota; class Bacilli; order Caryophanales; family Paenibacillaceae; genus Paenibacillus; species Paenibacillus sp. 01T431. The sequence continues at coordinate 52,119 of NZ_JBFTPT010000012.1, read as the reverse complement.
GATGCCTTAAATGCACAAATCATGTCGATGCCCATGGATTGGTTTATGGATGGGAAAGATACGAATAACCGACCTGAAACGAGCAATCAGGGTGATCCCGCTAATCCGGCTGAACGGCCCCAGCGTGATCGACGCGACTCGCCCATGTTCTATCAACCGGGCTTGTCTATCGTCCTTATTGATCCAAACGGTGTCACGGCTGACGTATCGAAGGATAATAACCTTAACGCCCCGCTTCTATCAACGGATGAATATGAGCAAATTAGAAATCAGCTTAAAGCGCATAAGCAAATTGGTTATAAAATCTTGAACAATGCCGAAGGCATCGAGCAGCTAGTCGTCTTCCGTATGGCTGGACCGCCAGGCAGAGCCGAAGGCCTCATTCAAGTGAGCACCGAAACCGATTCACTCAAGCAGCTGCTCATGACACAGCTTGCCATATTCGCTGGCTTATCTGTACTTGCACTTGCAGCAGGGCTCGCGCTTTATTTGCCGCTGCTTCGGCGTACGCTTCGTCCTTTATCTCGCGTCGTTGTGGCAGCGCAGCAAACCGATGCAGGCAGCTTAACGAAACGAATTCCCGCCAGCCAAGGACAAGAGGAAATCGATCGTTTATCCGATGCATTTAACGGGATGCTTGAGCGACTCGATCATTCCTTCGAGGCGGAACGGAAAACAACTGAAAAAATGCGGCGTTTCGTAGCGGACGCCTCCCATGAGCTGCGGACGCCGCTTACTTCGATTCACGGATTTCTAGAAGTGCTGCTGCGCGGAGCGGCCTCGAATCCGGATCAACTCGCGCGCGCGCTTAACAGCATGTTTCTTGAATCCAATCGTATCAACAAGCTGGTCGAGGATTTACTCGTGCTGGCGAAGCTTGATCAAGACCCGCAGCTGCAGCTGGCCGAAACAAAGCTGGATGCGCTTCTGCTCGAGATGGAGCCGCAATTACAATTGATTGCTGGCAATCGCACAGTAGCGCTGCTTCTCACTCCTCATGTGAGCGGTCAGTTCCATGCGGATAAGCTGAAACAGGTGGTGCTCAATTTATTTTTCAACGCGGTGCAGCATACCGATTCGGAGACTGGCGTGATCAGCATCACGCTTGCCACATACAATACTCAAGCTGAAATACTCGTTGCCGACAATGGAACAGGGATTGAGGCCGTGCATCTGCCTCATTTGTTTGAACGCTTTTATCGAAACGAATCATCCAGAACGCGAAAGAAGGGCGGCGCAGGTCTCGGGCTTGCCATTACGAAATCGATTGTAGATGCTCATAGAGGTACAATTGCAGTAGACAGCTTGCCCGGAGCAGGAACAACCTTCCGCATTTTGCTCCCAACCACCCCGCTCCAGCCGATTGATATGCAAGATTAACTTAGAAAAAAACAGGAAGAGGCAGTCTCAAAAGTAGATTTTCTACTTTTGAGACTGCCTCTTCTTCATGATTTATTATTTATTCCGCAGACTGCATCTCTGCTAATGCCCGCTGAGCTAATCCGTTTAAAGTAATGTCATCCATCGGCGGATTATGCAAGCCTGCGCGAACATCGCGGTACATCCGCTCCAGCGGAAGCGTGCGAGACAAGCTGCTTCCCCCCACTATTCTCATGGCAAGATCAACGATACGAACGGCTGAATTGGTCGCCACATATTTAGCGAGGCCCAGCTCTGGCTTTAATCCGCTCCGTCCCTCCGGTTCCCGGTCCCAGCGATCGGCGATGCTGTAGAGTAAGGTGCGAGCCGTTATTAGCTCCGCTTCCATTTCGCCAATTTGCCGCTGGATCGTTGGCAGTTCGGATATCGGGCCTGGCAAACTGTTAGGCCGATAGTTTTGGGCAAAGTGAATTGCAAAATCACGTGCCGCATGTGCAATGCCGATATAACAGGCAGGAATATGAAGCAGCGTTCCGCCATCGAAGGCCGTCCCGCCTTTACGATTAATTTCTGCGCCTTCAAGCGTACCGCTGTCTGGCACGAATACTTGATTCAACAGGAGGTCATGGCTCCCTGTTGCCCGCATGCCGAGTGTATCCCATGTTTCCTCAATACTTATGCCTGCACCCATTGGAATTAAAAACTCGCTTGCACGATTTTCTTCTTCCATCCATGCAGATATGGTGAAATAAGACACATCAGGACTAAGCGTGCTATAGGTCTTGCGCCCGTTAACAAGGAAACCTCCAGCCGTTCTTATCGCTGTAGTTTCCGGCTTGCCGCCTCTGCTTGGGCTTCCAGTTGCTCGCTCGCTTGCATAATGATTTATTGTGGCGCCTTTGCTTACAACCTCCTTGCAAAAGCTGGCGTATAAAGCTTCGGGCCATGGACGGCTTATCCGCATTTGCATTACCTGCCCCAGATGCCAGCCCGCGGCGAGCGCCGTTGAACCGTCACCGCGGGCCAAATGATCCTGCGCTAGTACAAATTCATACAATGACGCTTCATCCCCGCCATATTGCTTCGGCACAGTAAGCTTCAAATAACCGCACTCCCGCATATCGGCAAAGTTGTCATGTGGAAAAGAGCCTTCCCTATCATGCTTAGCTGATCTTCCTGCAAACTTGCTCGCCAGCTGATCCGCTGTCGCCGCGATTTCCGCTTCGCGCTCATTGCGAACGAACCGATCCTTTTCGATTTTCACCTGCATAAAGCTGTCCAGCCTCCTATCCACACTTTCATATCTGTATAGCAATCTTTCCTTTCAGTTTACACCCATCCTGCCAAAATAAAAATGAAAAAAGGATTAAATTGCTTATGTGATCTAAGCAACTAATCCTTTGTAGAGACGTCTATTACGATATACATGATATGGAGGGCTTTCAGATAAAAAAAACTACTATTGCATTATTAGCGCTAATGTTGTCTGCCAGTATATTTTCAGTTAATCACATTCATGCAGAAGCAGCAAATCAGCCATTCGTAATAGAGGGAAAAGTGGTTCAGGGACGCACTTTAGTTCCAGTACGCTATGTTGCTGCAGGGTTAGGGGCTGAGGTTAATTGGAACCAACAGTCCAAAACGGTAACCATTCTTAACGAAAAAACCGAGGTTATGCTCAAAATTAATTCAAATAAAGTGATGCAGAATGGTACTGAAATCACGATTGATGTTCCTGCTCAAATAACCAAAGGGGTTACATACGTCCCCATTCGCTTTATCTCACAGACCTTAGGCGGCACCATTAGTTGGGATGCCGAACGTAGATCAGCAGACGTTTCTTTAGGCGACAAACAAGTTAGAATTACTACAGAGTCTACTTTTAACTTGTCTACGATCCCGCAAGAACATATTAATACGCTGATCCAAAAAGCGAACGAAGCGACTAAGCTATCTTCCTATTCACAAATTAGAGCCCATTTTAAATCCAATTTTACTGGGACATTCATTAATAAAATCATCAAACAAAATGGATTAGAGTTCAACGTTCCATTCACAGGTACAGCATACAGTCATTCCGAAGGAAAGGAAGGATCTATTAATCAATATGAATCCCCCTTAAATGCTGGAGGCATGATTGTCGAGCGAAAAATCATCCTTAAACAAATTCAAAATACATGGATGGTCAACGATATTATTTTCTCAAGCTCGGCACCTTAAACAAGCATAAGCCCGCGATTTTGTTTAATAAAAAATTTCAATTACGTTTCATTACTCTTCAATCTGCTTTATAATCTTGGCGGGATTTCCACCTACAACTACGTTATCTGGCACATCCTTTGTAACGACAGCACCGGAAGCAACAACGACATTATTGCCGATGTTCACGCCAGGGTTTATAACGGCTCTCCCGCCTATCCATACATTATGGCCAATCGATACCGGTTTTCCGTATTCAACGCCAGATATTCTCTCCTTTGCATTCAAGGGGTGAGTTGCTGTGTAGATGTGTACTCCTGGTGCAAGAAAACAATTGTCGCCAATTCGAATTTCGCAAACGTCCAATAGTACACTATCAAAATTAGCATAAAAGTTTTCTCCAACATGAATGTTGTAGCCGTAATCACAACGGAAAGTGGGCTCGACATATAGACTTTTGCCTGTGGACCCGAACAATTCCTTTAGCAGCTCAGTTCTTTTGTTATCCTCTGTCTCCAATGTTTGATTAAATAACCTCGTAAGTCTGCGAGCGTTCATTCTATCCGCAACCAGCACAGCATCGGCAGCATTATAAAGCTCACCATTCAGCATTTTCTCTTTTTCTGTCTTCATTTGGTACCACTCCTGTTTGTTGTTTCAATTTTAAGCAGAAATACGGTTTGTCTGGTCACTACATTCGATTACTTTCTTGTTCCTGAAATCATGAGGCCTAAACCAAGCTTCTGTAATCCATACAAATAATCTTGTTTCCAGTCGCTCACAGTAAGCTCCGGCAAATGTTCTTTAGGAATATAAGCTGCGCTTCTTAATGTTATTTGGTCGGTTATTAGCTTATTTATTTCATCATTGGAAAAAATAATCGTGTGCGGGTTTATTGTAGCTGTAAATGAGGCTACCAACCGACTAATCGCATCAATCTTTTTCTCATCATGAACCAATGCAGTTTCTATGCTATCTTCGTTATTCAGGGCTTGTACAAAATTTCGGTCATCATACTGAGGAACAAAGGATATTTCTCCTGAGAAAAACGTACTGCCTCGCACGACATCACCATTTATCATAATGCCGGCACCAGGACCATTTTGACCCAAATACAAGTAGACCAAGGAACCCTTGTCTTTATTGTTTCGGTTGTCGTAGTACCCAAGGACAGCCGCATTCATATCATTCTCTACAACGACAGGTATGGATAAACGCTCCTCAAAATATCCTTTTAAATCAAAATCATGAAACTGCTCATAGCTTGGGATGAAAATAATTCGGCCATTATTGACAGAACCCGGCACACCTATAGCTACAGAGCTGATTTTGGGATGCTTTTCTATAATGCTTTCAAGTAAATGAGATAAGCTCAAAGCATCATCCATTAGCACACTTGAAGTACTGCCTTGTTCTTTCTCTTCGCCTAAACAATTAAAAATGGTATAATTAGTTTCTGTTTTTTCTAAAAATATAGCCAAACCGAGCATGAACTCGGGATTGTATGCGTATCTGTTTGCTCTTCTCCCGCCACTTGAATGATCGAGACCAACTAAAATGAGTTCCCCGTCCTTTTCCATTTGCGTGAGAAACTTACTAATGGTTGGGAAGCTTACTCCTAGCTTTTGACTTAGCTCAACCTTCGTGGCACTCCCATGCTCCAGAAGAGCCGCTCGAATGCTGCGTAAAATAACTTTTTTCCATTCTTTTGGAGTTGCAAATAGCTCATTTATGATGATCACCACCTCTGAGTGCTACACTTATTAAATTCATTTAATAAGTTACACCGATAATATCAGAATATCGTCTTGGATAAAAGTAATCTTCAGGAAAAAATAAGAGATGCTTAAAAAAGTTTTCATGTTCATTCTATAGAATAACACGTAAAGCAATTGTTCTGGTAATAGCCGCACTCAGACAAGAAAGGATGTAACGATGTATCAAGGAAAGCTGCGAAAAATGACTATTTTACTGTTGGTTTTATATACCGTATTAATCTTCTATTTCTTATATGTCGGATTCAACAGAGCTGCCTCTATTCATGACAGCGGCTTGCGATATAATCTAATACCCGAGAAGATCCATTTATTCCTCCCTATGCAGAGAGAGTTTTCATTTTCGCTTTTTGAGTTCGGCAACTTTGCAGCATTTATACCTTTCGGAATCATGATCCCGCTTCTGTTTCGTTCTCGTTTTCTGCGTTTCATACTGCTATTTATTGTATCGATTACCATGCTTGAGACGCTGCAGATGTTTTCCCGTTTAGGCTCCTTTGATATCAACGATATTATTATTAATACGTTAGGCGCTGCAGTAGGCTACTGCGCACAAAGGTTTGTTCGACATGAGCGTGATACATTCAAAGGCTTCTGCAAAATAATAATAACAGCATTTGTACTTGCGATTGTTGTCATTGGCAGTGTTGGAGGCATTAATAATTATTTAGATAAAGCAAGCAGCGAGGTTATCGCTTTAGATAAACTGCCATTAAAGGCTGGAACTGTTCTTTGGGATAAAAGTCTCTCCAGCTTTCCCGCAGCCAAAGAGAACGTTGAGCCGAAACTAAATATGTACAGCCGAAACAATACACGAACAAATGAGTTTACCTATCTTTTAGACGGCAAATATCACATGATAGCAGGCAATGTCGTGATATCAAAAGCCTTAATTCAAAGCAACAGCATTGGAAATATCGATCTCATTTTTATCGCAGACGGAACCGTAATCCATTCATATGGATGGGCTTCGGCTTTTCAGGAAGAGCTTCCTTCCGAGTTTTTTCAAATCCCCTTAAATGGAGCAAAGGAACTTACTATAAAATTTGTTAATCATACATCAGATCGAGATGTCCTGCTGTGGGACATTGCACTTCATAAAGTAAATACCGGACAAAAAATAATAAATGGAATCAAACGAAAACTAAAAACATTATTTTAAATGGAAAAAGCCGAATTTCTTAGCTTGCAAAGAAATCGGCTTTTTGTAATGTCACTTCATTTTTCAATCTGCAGCTCCGTGCTGAAGCACAAACTCATCCAGCTTTGCACCTTCCACGTCATAGGCTTGATAGGTTAAATAGTCGCCGTTTACCGTAATCCCTGCGAACATTTGCTTCTCATTCTGAAAATGAACCTTGTGATAAAACTTATCTTCCTTTTTCTCATTGAATTTTTGCCCTGCTGTATTGGTTACCACATATACAGTGCCCGCTCGGTTTTGCACCGCTTGATCACCGTCGCCTGTGATTTGACCATCACGAAGCGGATAGGATCTGGAGTACTCATGATTATGACCCTGCAGCACCAAATCAACCTCAAATTCGTCAAATAGCGCTGTCCAATCCTTTACCTTCTTATTCGTATTGCCTCCAAAAGGCCCTTGATGCAGAGCAACGATTTTCCATGGCTTATCCGTGCTCTCCAAATCTTTTTTCAGCCAGCTTGTTTGCTCCTTTATATTTGATTCCGAATTTAAAATAACAAAATGAACAGAACCATAATCAAACGAGTATGTCGTTACCGCATTCGATCCCTTCGCGCCACTCGCAGGTAAGTTGAAATGAGAAACAAATCGCTTGGCATCTCCATCCACTTCATCATGATTGCCCGTAACTGGCATAAATGGAACCTGTGTTACCCACTTGCCTGCTTTTGCGAAAAGCTCGGTCCAGGCTTGCTCATCGGTGGGCTCTTCTGTCAGATCACCATTATGAACGATAAAGGCAGAGGATGGGAAAAGGTTAAACGCCTGATCCAGCGTATTTCCCCACAGCTCAAAATCCTGCTCCGTCACGCCTTGCGAATCCGTTACGTTTATGAAAGTAAAAGCATCGCTTGCTTCAGCCTCCGTCCTAAATTGTGCAGCATCGCTCCATGCCTCTTTTTCTCCGCTGCCTACTCGGTACGTGTATGTGGTACCCGGCTTAAGGCCGGTTGCTTCTGCTTTATGAACACCCCGTAAAGTATCCTCACCTATGTCAATCGATGATGTCGTACCCTTAAAGGTCATTACAAGAGCCTCTTCCCAATCGTTAGGGGCGGCTCCTTCAATGATCTGAACAATTGAATCGGAGTGTGCATTCGTACTATGCCAAGTGAAGGCGCGGCTAGTTTTTGGATCTCCCTTGAACGTAGTCACAATCGCGGCTGGCTTCACCGACTTATTGGCCTTTAACCATTCCATGCCAATGGCTCCCACAACTAATAAGGCGCAGCATATGAGCAGTATCATCATGTCTTTTCGGATTTTTATCCTAGTCACACTCCTTCTTCTCTATCTAATTTTAATTATATCTTAACAAAAAGCTGTTGCACGGCGCATTCAGCAATCTTTCAGCCAGCCTTAAGTTAAGAATAAGTAAAGGACCGTAGAATAACATTTGTAAGCAGCGAGGGGCGCTGAACATGAAATGAGGTGTGAGATGAACAAGAACCTAAACTATCGCCATGAATTGAAATTTTTCATTAACTATCATCAATACTTTATTATTCGCCAGCGGCTAAAGGATCTGATGGAACAAGACAAACATGTCGGTCCGTCAGGCGAGTACCATATTAGAAGCTTATATTTTGATGATATAAACAACAAAGCTTTGCATGAGAAGCTTGGCGGCATTCGCGATCGGGTCAAATATCGTATCCGCATATACAATGGCCAAGACCATGTCATTCATTTTGAGAAAAAAATTAAATTCAAGGATTACATCGCAAAGGTGAAGGAACCGCTAACGAGGGAAATGTACGACAAGCTTATGGATGGCGATTACGACGTCCTTAGAGGGCCGGACAAGCCGCTTTTGAACGAAATTCACAATGAAATGAAGCATCATTTGCTGCGTCCGAAGGTCATCGTCGATTATGTCCGTGAGCCATATGTTTACGCTAACGGCAACGTACGCATTACGTTCGACAAGGAGCTGCGCACCGGGCTTCATGCCGTTAATATTTTTGATGAGAAAGTGGAGCCCGTACGCGCACTCGACAATGATTTAATCATTCTTGAGGTGAAATATGACGAATACATTCCAGCCTTTATCCGAATCGCTTTGCAGCTGGAAGGACTAAACCGGCAATCCGCTTCAAAATATGTCATTTGCCGAAAACATTTGAAGTTCAACACTTGGGAGGATTATTAAAATGGTAACCAATACAACTGCCGCGGCAGCAACGGAGTCGACAACAAATTTTGCCGATCTTTTAAAAAATTCAGTACTGGATAACTTTGCTTCTGATATCAGCCTTTCGAAAATATTGATTACGCTGGGAGTCGCTTTTTTACTTGGCTTCTTTATTTACTTGCTTTATAAACGAATATTTAGCGGCGTGCTTTATTCAAAAAGCTTTAACGTTTCGCTGATCGGCATGACCATGATTACAGCAGTTGTCATTATCGCGATTAACTCCAATCTCGTGCTGTCGCTCGGTATGGTTGGCGCTTTGTCTATCGTCCGTTTCCGTACTCCAATTAAAGATCCAACCGATTTAATTTTCTTATTCTGGGCTGCCGTTGCAGGTATCGTTACAGGCGCGGGCTTCTTTACACTAGCGGTAATTGGTTCGGTTGTTGTTGGTCTTATTCTGTTCTTCTTCGTTAAGGGCGGATCGGTGGAAACACCCTACCTGCTTGTTGTTAACTGCGACAGCGATGCTACCGAGCAGCTTGTTCACAAACAAGTCGGCACGCTCGTTAAGCGTTATAACGTGAAGCAAAAAACAGTGACGCAGGGCAATATTGAAATGACGCTGGAAATTCGCCTTCGCGACGAAACCGGACGTTTCGTTAACCAACTGACGGAGCTGGCTGGCGTTCGTAACGCCGTACTTATTAGCTATAGCGGGGACTATGTATCCTAATTATCGGGAGGTGTTTTCATGAAAGCGAAAGCGCGTGTAAGCTTATTATGCTTTTGCTCCATTCTCCTGATTACTTTACTCGCTGGATGTGCCGCAAGCGGTACATCCTTCAGTCTCAGCAGCTCGGGTGCGGCAACGGGTACAGATGAGAAATCAGCGGATGAGCAAAAGCTAGATGAAACGGTTTTTCCTAAAGATAAAATCGTAGATGTAAAAATTACAATCGACGAGGATGCGTTCCAAAATATGCTGGACAACGCCAGCGCGGAGGAATATAAAGAAGCCTCGGTCGAATATAACGGTCAGAAGTTCGATAACGTAGCCATTCGAACGAAGGGCAACCTCAGCTTGAACAGTGTCGTAAGAATGACCGATTCCGATCGGTACAGCTTTAAAATTTCATTCGATGAGTATGTTAATCAAACCTTGCAAGGAATAAGCAAAATTAATTTAAATAACAACTACAGCGATGCCTCTTATATGCGAGAGTTTCTATCGTATGAGCTTGCTGAGCAAATGGGACTTCCAACCCCAAAATATTCTTATGTCAATGTTTATGTCAATGGCGAGCTTTGGGGTTTTTATTTGGCTGTCGAGCAGATTGGCGATGCCTATCTTGAACGTAATTTCGGCAATGCATATGGCGCGCTTTACAAAGCAAACGGCGGCAACGGCAGCGAGCTCAACTGGCTCGAAACGATCGATGCCTATACGGGACTCGATTTGAAGTCCGACAAATCAAATGATGATATTTTGCTCGATATGCTGGATGTACTGAACAATGGCGCAAGTTACGAGAGTGTGCTGGACGTTGATGAAGCGCTTAAGTTCATTGCCTTAAACGCAGTAGCCGGCAACTTTGACAGCTACCTCTCTGAGAAAAAACATAATTATTATTTGTATGAGGATGATGGTATTTTCAGCATTTTGCCATGGGATTACAATATGTCCTTTGGCGGTTTCGGCGGCTCCAGCGTGCTCATTGATGAGCCAACTACTGGCGCGATAGCCGATCGGCCGCTTATTGACAAGCTGCTTAAAGTGGATGCCTATAAAGATATGTATCACGAAATCGTTACAAGCATGTTAGAAGGATATTTGGCAACCGATACGTTTCAGGCAAGGGTCGATGTAATTAAAGCTATGATCTCGGATTATGTAAAAGCAGACCCTTCCTCCTTCTACACGTATGAGCAATATGAGCAAGGTGTTGCTCAGGTTGTTTCCTTTAACTCGCAGCAAACCAGCACCATTGCACAGCAGCTGGCCGGCACCATTCCTGCTGCAGGCGACGGCTCTGGCAGCGGCGGCGGGATGGGTGGTGGCATGGGCGGAGGTGGCGGTTTCGGCGGCAACCGCCCAAACGCTCAGCAGGGTAACACTCAGGGCAACACTGGAAACAGCAATGCTGCTGTTAATGCAGGAGCCGGACAGCTTAATGCCGGAATAACAGCGAACAAAGAGCTGAGCCCGCAAGGTGCTGTGGCAGATGGCTCCGTTCAACAAGTAGTTGACAACACTACCTCACCTACTACACAAAGCCCTCAAGGCGATGCAGGTGCTGCTGCTCCTGATGGGCAGGTCCCTCTGGGCGATACAGGTGCTGCTGCTCCTGACGGGCAGGTCCCTCTGGGCGATGCAGATGCTGCTGCTCCTGACGGGCAGGTCCCTCAGGGCAATGCAGGTGCTGCTGCTCCTGACGGGCAGGTCCCTCAGGGCGATGCGGGCATGGCGCCTCCAGATGGTCAAATGCCTAATCAGCAAGGCGGCATGCAAGGCGGGTTTGGCGGCCAAAGACCAAACGATATGGGTGGCGGCATGGGCGGTGGCTTCGGCGGCCCTGGCACGCAGCAAACTCAGGCACAAGGCAGCCCTAAAGAAGCCGTGACTGCTGGAATCGCCATCGTGATCCTGCTTCTCTCCTGTGCATTCATCGTCTTCTATAAACGTAAACGACTATAAGCATTCTAGTTCAAAAAAAAGATCGCTTACCCTTTGCCACAGTGGCATTCGGGCAGCGATCTTTTTCAATCCATAAGAAATACCTTTTCGCCTACTTCAATGTCTCCTATCTTTTTTACAGAAGCATACACCCCGAAGTTTAAATTCATCTCTGTGTTAATTTTTTTCAATAAGGAAGCATCACGTGCTAGCGAATCTGGATCAAGCGTAACCATGGAGCAGCGATCACAATATTTATCCACTTGCAATTCAGCACCGCCTACCGTTATTCGTCTGCCTATCCACTCTTTTTCTCCAAAAGCGCCCTCCTCTACTGTAATAAGTATATTTGCTCTAAAGCGCCGCGCGTCCAGCTGTTTTCCCCATATCGCTTCGAGCTTTTGCAAACTCCTATCGGTGATGATGAGGATACTGCCTTCATCCACCGCTTTAAGGTCAGGACTTTGTGCTTGATAGCTGCGCATCCGCATCTTCTTCTTGGAGTACTTCTGCATTTCAGCTAACAGCTCCTCGTTCCAGCTGAAGGTCTGACCTTCTGGAGAAGTTATTTCTACTAGGGGATGCTCTGCGCTCGTGCGCTCATCAACCAGCTTCGCTTTGTATGCCAGCATCGCCGGAATTTCTCTTGCAGTAAAGAAGCTATCCCAGCCTTCCTTTGTTTCATCATAAAAAGCGTAACAACGGTCGCCCATTAATCCGTATCTATCGATTTTACAGGCATCCAGTTCCTCTCCTGCAAATGATTTAATCGGGTACCTGCTTATGCCACTAATTTCACCAATCAACGTTAATGTCAATCCAACAACCTCCATACATCCGTTTTCTTCCATTCACATGTATCTTTGATTATAGTATAAACACAAAAGACGCGCGATAAGCCAAGTCCACTTTTCGATACAGAAAGGGTTTTCGCTTATCACGCGCCATGTCGTTTCACATGAATGGTACAAACGCAATGTATTACAATTAGAAAAAGAGGTGTATTAAATCCTCCATGCTCCAATGCTGCAGCTGATTAGGGAATCCTTTTGGAGCAGTAGTACAAGCCGCCAGCTTATAGCTTCGGTTCAGTTCATATTGTTTGAAAAAATAAGCTTCCGTTCTCGGAGTTAAAGCGATGGAGCTATCCTCACCAATATGTATTGAGAAGGAATCCAGCGGTATGGACAACCCTTTACCTTTTGCTTTTATGTAACTTTCCTTCAGCGTCCAAAGCTCATAGAAATAAGCGGTTCGCTCCTCCCCTCTCAAACAAATCAAACGTTCATATTCCGTTTTCGAAAAATAAGATTTTGCTATACTTTCATCTATTTCACATATTTGTTCCACATCAATACCTACCGGGGAAGAGCTTATAAATAGGGCAGCCCAATCTCCAGCATGCGAAATATTAAAGTGAAAGTTTTCGCAGCCGATAAGTGACGGCTTACCATATGAATTGTAAGTAAACTGAATCGCTTGATTGGATAGGTCTAGGTTTCGCACAATTGCAGCACGTACAAGCACTTGACCAAATAACGTCCGATAAACATCACATTGCTGTCGCAATCGACTTATTTTTAAACGCTTCTCTTCTGATACGAGACTTAACAATTGCCGGTAGTCATTCGACGTGATGTTTTGAGGTATTTTCAAAACCATGATCTCAGCCTGCACAGTTTGCTGCTCCTTTCCCCCTCAACTAATCCTAAAAGCACTCGTCTGAATCTATCATAACCTCGAATTTCCATAACGCGCCATCACTTCATGAATAGCTTTTGCCCCAAAACGAATAGCCTCAACAGGCACACGCTCATCTGCAGCATGGATCAACTCCGAGAAATTCATGTCCTCTGGGAGCGTCATAGGCAAAAAACCATACGTTTGAATACCTAATGTTGAAAAATGTCTCGCATCTGTTCCACCCGGCAGCAGCATCGGAATGGGCACTGCAGCTTCATCCGCTTTCTTCAGCACATCTGACAGCAATTCATACATTCCCATTTCCGGGTTTTCTGGACAAGGGTCATGACGAATCACCTCTAACATTATTTGATGTTGTATGGCATGATCGTACAGCTCGGCTATGAACTGCTCTGGAGTAAAACCGGGCAGCAGCCTCCCATCCATCTCCACGATGATTTCACTTGGATGCACATTGATTTTTTCGCCACCATGCACAACCGTAGCACTTATTGTGTTGCGAAGCAGCGGTTGAAACAGCTTTCCCTTGTCACCCATTATCCTCAGCATGAGATTGCTCAGACGTGGCCGAAGCAGCACTTTCAATAATAACCTCGGCAATAGGGGCAATGCCGATGCCATGGATTGAATCATATACGACGCTGCGGGCGTGACATGAATCGGCAGCTTGACCTTATTTAACGCTCCCAGCATATAGGCAAGCTGCGCCATGCTTCCTTCATTTTGGCCGAGAGAACCATGTCCGCCCCCTCCTCTAACCGTAGCTCTAAGGAAACAAATTTGTTTCTCTGCCACCATAATCGGATAAAATTTTTGGCCGCTTACTTGAAAGGAGAAGCCCCCAAACTCCCCAATCGCATAGTTCACGCCAGCAAAAAGATAAGAATGATGTTTAACTAAGTAGGAGGCTCCTAAATCCCCGCCTGCTTCTTCATCACTTACAATAGCCAAAATCATATCGCCTTGTAATGCTGTTTTCTCTGCGTGGGCTTTTAGAAAGGCGGCAAGCATCATCGCTACACCGCCTTTCATATCTAGGCTTCCTCTCCCCCATACGTAACCATCGATAATCTCACCCCCGAATGGATCGCGGCTCCATACTTGCTTCTCTACACCTACAACGTCAACATGCCCGTACATGAGAAAAGGAGGTGCATCTCCGCACCCCTTTAATCGTGCAATTAAATTAGGTCTATGCTCTTCTTGAGCAATAATGATCGTATCGCTGATTCCCGATTCAAGAAGAAGATCACGAATAAAATAAATACAATCTCGCTCATTGCCTGGCGGATTCGTTGTATTAAACCGTATTAATTGCTGCAATAGATATTGAGGTGACTCATATATTGGCCCGACCAAGCTGCTAATCATCGTAAAGTCCTCCTTGGCATGGTTGACTTCCCTTTTACATCCTTTAACTTCTATTAGAAGCTGAAAATCGACTCCCTAATTTATCCTTAAGGCCGTTGTCGTGAAGCACTTGTTCCAATCGATCCTGCTGTTCGTTCTCTGGAACAAGCTTCGTATGGAACGCAGAAATCAGCATCTCATAAGCCTTAACCAGATGCTTCCACTCTGCCTGGCCACGAGAAAGCTGAAGCCCATTCAACATCGTCTGAACCTCGCGGTAAGGTACAACTACACCTTGCTCATACTGCTCTAAATCCCTGTTCCGATTACGCATGCAAGTAACGATAGTCAAACATTGAATAATAAAATCTAACGAATAGTCTTGCCCCTCATCCCGGCCCTTCCCAAGGAGCTGTTCCCTATCCGGTTCATGGTCGAAAGAAAGCACCCTAAGAGCTGTACTATTGTTGGCTAGTTTCTTCAATATCGATTGGGGGCCCATCTCAACCGCTTCCGAAACCCCGTTCTCCAGCAAAAAACGGATAACCGCTGTCCATTGTACGGGTGCGGTAATCTGCTCTGCCAGCACTGCTGGAATCTCATCCGCACTCCGATATAATCTTGCAGTCACACTGGAAACAACCGGATGCTGGAGTGTTCCAAGCTTCAGTCCTTTAAGCTCCTCTGCAAATAGCTGCGCTGCCGGTGCCATAAGAGGACTGTGGAACGGCGCGCTCACATGAAGCGGGATGACAACGCCTCCCCGCTTGGAGATACGCTGCACCGCTTCGTTCATTACTCCTTTATGTCCAGAAATGACAACCTGATCATCTGAATTAATATTAGACACTACAACAATTTCAGCTCCACCCTGAAACGAGGAACTAGCGTGCTTGCAGATCTCTGCAACTTCAGCTGCGCTAAGCGACATTACCGCCGCCATTGCACCACTGCCAGCATCGTCCGCATCACGCATGAGCTCGCCACGACGATGAACGATACGGACAGCGCTGTCAAATGGAATACCCCCTGCACAAGTCAAGGCGGTAATTTCTCCAAGGCTATGACCGGCTAAAAATTGCGGAGCCTTCCCCAGAAGGTCTCTGTATATTTTGTACATTGCCATCCCTACAGTTAATATAGCTGGCTGTGCATATTCCGTCCTTGTCAATTCCTCCATGCTGCCCTCAAACATAAGTTTTGTGAGATCCATGTTTATCGCTTCACTCGCTTCATGAAAGGTCTCTTTGGCGAGCTCATATTTCCTATACAAATCCTTGCCCATGCCAACATACTGTGAGCCTTGACCGGGAAACAGCAATGTGCCGCCTACCATACGCTTTCAGCTCCCTCTTCTAATTCTGCCATTACAACTTTGAGAGATGCTAGATACAGAGAGAGCAATTCATCCACACTTGCTATGTCCCATGAACGAGCATCATATAGACATCGGATGTTTAACTCGTCTTCACTAAACTCAAGCTGAAGCGCAAAGCCGATTAGCGGCATATAGGACTCCATTCCTCTCAAGTCGGTTGAAGAGAACCATGGTATGATTCCATTGTCCAATGTACGGAAACCAGCTGCTGTCGCAAGCGAGGAAAAGGTATAATAGTCGCCGCTTTCCCGTTGATTAGCTACTTCAGGGATCATTTCCACAACCGTCATATAGTGGGACATATTCAGCGACACAGGCACCATCCGATCTCCTACACCGTCTTTGACGATGACTGTAACTTCATCGGACATCGTAATATCGGAGAGCACGTACATATAAAGGACAAGCAATATATCGACGATATCTGATCCAATGTCTTCTGATAGCTGCATCAATTTCCCGAGCAGCGCTTCATCCAGCTTGCATGAACGGGGAATGGCTGCATGATCTATACCCGTTTCTCTACTTATCATGCGATTAGGGAAAGTTAAACCTTTCAGCCCTGCTAGCCCTTCCATATCTCCTTCTTCACTGAATGGTGCATCCATTAGCGCAGCCATTCCGCGGAGTGTCGCATGTCCAAACAGATCTGCAACGGATACACGAGAATGGTAGTGCTGCTCCAAGTTGTGATGTAAAGCAACAAGCAGGATGGAGTTGCCTCCTACCTCGAAGAAGTTGTCTTCAGCGGCAAAATCGACTGTATGCAGCACCTCTTGCCAAAGAGCCGCTACTTTCCGCTCCGTATTGGTATCCAGCTCAAGCAGCTGCAGAGCAAATGCAGCATTATCCTGCAAACGAGCCACTTCACTCTGCTTTGGCAGCGCCTTGCGATCAATCTTTCCATTATTATTCAATGGCAATGCTGCAAGCCAAATGTAACGCTGCGGCACCATATATTCAGGCACTCGACTTGCCATAAAGCTGCGAAGCTCTGATGTCGACAATTCAGACTCCGCTGCATAATAAGCGCATAACAATCCGCCATTAGACTGCTCATCTTCCAGCAGCACCGCCGATTCAGTAACGTCCTCGTGCCGTGCGAGCATCATTCCAACTTCCTCCAGCTCGACGCGATGTCCGCGGATTTTCACTTGAAAGTCACTGCGCCCGAGAAATTCGAGGTTTCCGTCGTTTAAGAAGCGTGCAAGATCACCTGTTCTATACATTCTCTCACCGGGATAAAAAGGGTCGCTAACGAACTGTTCCTCCGTAAGCTCCGGCTTCCCAAGGTAACCTTGGGCCAATCTTGTCCCCGCTATACAAAGTTCACCAGCTACTCCAGGAGGCTGAAGACGTCCCACCTTATCCAAAATGTACGTTCGTACTCCAGCAAGCGGTTTGCCTATTCCGGGATGATTATCCTCTATCCGCTGTATCGTTGACCATACCGTCGTTTCTGTCGGCCCGTACACATTGTATATTCGAAGCTGTGGATAAGGCTTCAGTCGATTCCATAGGGTTGGAATAAATGGCTCCCCCCCAATGATCAAATCTTTTAAATAGCGCAAGCATGATCTCTCTTCTTTGCCAGCCAGCAGCATTTGCAGTCTCATCGGGGTAGTTACCATTATCTCAACATCATGTTTGACGATGAGACGATCCAGCAGTTCTGGGTCTCTGCGCTCCGCTTGTGATGCTAGAATCACCTTCATCCCATAAAGAAGCGGCATAATTAAATCATGTATAGATACATCGAACGCAGCGCTTGCTAAAGCAACAATCGTTTTTCCTGGTACATATTCTACTTGCTCTGCCATTCCTTCTATGAACCGTATCGCACTCTCATGCTGAATCATGACACCTTTTGGTCTGCCTGTTGAACCTGATGTATAGATCACATAAGCTAGATTTTGAGAGGAATTATCCTGCTCCATGCTGCTTGAGAGTATGTGTGAATCCTTCTCTTCCCCGCCAGCAGCGCACTGCTCGTCTCTCTCATCGATACAAACAATATTGCCTTCATATTGAGAAGCTTTCGAGAGGTAATCGTGCTGCGTTAACAAAACCGGAGCCTTAGTATCCTCCAGCATATAATGAATGCGATCCTCTGGGTATTCCAAATCAATGGGCAAATAGGCGCCTCCAGCCTTCCAGATGCCAATGATGCCAACTACCAGCTCGACCGTTCGCTCCACCATCAGTCCAACCACAATTCCTGAACGCACGCCTTCGCTACGCAGTCTACTAGCAAGTTCGTGTGCCCGCTGATTCAGCGTGTCGTAAGTAAACGACTCTTCGCCGCAAATAAGTGCAGTCTCATAGGGGCGAGATTGAGCCTGCTTCTCGAATAGGTGATGCAGGGTCATGCTTGATTCACCAGCTATTCCCTTTCTATGTAAAGGCTTAGCTTCAGTGGATGAGCATGAACCAACACAAAGTGATTTTATTAATGCTTGAACTTCATCTTCATCCAATATGGCTGCATCTCTAAGGAGAATGTCGTCGCCTCGAACTAACAACTCCGCTGCCCGATGAACATGATTAGCTAGATTTTTCATCATTGTCGTGCTGTAAGCAGAGCTATTGTATGTCATAGTAAGCGTTATGGCGGGTGATTCTGACTCCAAGACACTGTACGAAAAGAGCAAACCAACCCCGTCAGCGCTCGGTTTCCCATAACTATTTTCCAAGGTTACGGCTACAGCCTGTCCTGAATTGAAGCTGCTTGTTCTGGCGGAATCCATAGTCTCTTGTTCCAAAATATGTCCCTTGTTACTATTCTCGAATTCATTCAGAGCTCCGTCTAGTTGCTTTAGTAATGACTGAAGCATATTTTGCTCATCTACCCTGATTTGAAGCGGAATCCATGTCCCGTCCATATGACTTCCGAATCTCTGAGACGGAATGCCGATCGTTAATCGGTCATCCCCTTTATATTTATAAAGCATGATATAAACCGCAGTAAGCAGTACGCTATACAATCGCTGATTGGAATGTTCAGCATCTCGAAGCAGCATTTCTGCGAGCTCTTTGGGTAAATGGATGCGCTGCTCCATAGAACGATACTCCGCTTCTCTGCTAAGCAAGTCTGAGGGAAACCCTCCATCCTCTAGCCACAAATATTGATTTCTCTGGCCAGCGTCTATGAATACCTTATCCATATTTTTTGCTCCTCTCTATTATGATTGGATGATTTCTTTGCCAGCCCATGTCCTCAGGAGCGTATCATTTAGGAGCGAAACGACTTGTTGTTCCCGTTCATGTATGAAAAAATGTCCTCCTTCGAAGTTGACGATTTTACAGGTCTCCGTCGTTTGTGACTGCCAATCTTCTGAAGTCCCGTACAGGCTGCTGTCCTCAGAGCCATTCATAACAATGAGATTAAGAGGGAGCGGCGGCTTACCTTTTGGCTTGTACGTGCCAACCAGCTTAAAATCAGCTCGCAATATGGGCATAAATACGTCTCGCAGCTCTTTATGCTCAAACAGCTCAGCAGATGTTCCGCCAAGGCTTAATACTTCTTCGATAAAAGCTTTATCGGGAAGCTGATATAATTCTCGGTTCACATGGCTGGAATGAGGCGCCCCATACCCTGACATAAAAACTACGGATGGGAGCGTCAATCCTGCTGCATGAATGCTATGAATTAATTCATAAGCGATCAAGCATCCCATGCTGTGGCCGAATAAAGCATACTGATTTTGTGTATAGTCACGGATTAAATGCAATACATCCTTAACTGCCTCATGAATATCCTCGTAGAGCGGCTCACTCATCCGGCTTCCTCTCCCAGCTAATTCAATCGGGATCAATTGAATAGAAGAATCTAGCTGCCGCGACCATTTCTTATAGACCTGAGCCGAGCCCCCCGCGTAAGGCAAACAAAGCAACGGTATACTATCCATAATTAGGAACGACCACCTTGTTAGGAAGCGATTTGATTTTGTTAAACACCACTAGCCAGCGTACGCCAAAATGTTTTTTCCATTGCAAGTAGTTTTTCTGCTAGAGCTATCTCTCTGTCTCGCTGAAATTTATGCGTAACAAAAGATTGTTTAATCGCATGCCAGCCGTCACAGATCATCTCCAATTGATCCTTAAGGGATTCGTATAACGTCACATTTATTTGCTTATGCTCTCGCAGCGTTCGAATAAGTCCTTCATTTGCAATATGCCGGTTGCATATAATGTTGATTCCAATGAGTGCATACGTAATATGAGCGCTATATTTATCCGGGCTTGAATCTACTTGCCACATTCCCTCCATAGAGAAATCATCAAGCTCCCGCGTAAGCCGCTCCGCATTGTCAACAACTTCCGATAAGTTCAATTCATACGGCTTAATCGTTGAATGAAGATTGTAAATATAATAGGCAGGGCCATTATAGTTTTTGTTGATATTGTATTCTGAATTTTTGAATGCTTTTCTGAGCCGATCCTCAGGAACCTCATGTTCATTGTAGCCAGCAAGCGTATCGTCAATTACATAGAAGGATGAGCGTTCATTATCGTAACCATTAAACAGCGAATAATGGTACCAATGAAACTTTTTCCAAGCCATGCTTCCCGGCAGCCAATAAAACAAATCGACATTCACACTTAAATTGCGGCCACCGTCAAGCACTTCTTTTATTTCATCTATAAACATTTCCTTATCGCGGAAGTGCCCCGGCTCAATCCACTTAATAACACCGGTTAATGGGAATTTGGTCCAATCGTCGAGATAATATAGCGTATCAATCGTCGGATATCGAAATTGCTGGTCTGTCGCTGCAGACCAAGGATAATATCGATGAATGTTCAAATATGCCGCATATCGGTAGCTGGGATGAGCAGAAACAGCGATTGAATAGGCTTGATTGAGCATACAGTTCGCCCAGAATTCATTAAATGGTTGTCTGTCCAACGTAACTTTCATCCGCTTATCCTCCTTAATAGATCCAAACTCGTATCATTTAATCGTTTCTCGGCGGTACTGCACGAAGGAAATACCGCCGAGAAGGATGTTATTTCGGACCATCTTGCAGCAATAGATCGCTTAGTTTCATCAGAGGGCTGGCAGCAGCCGTCATTTCCTCTACAGTTGCACAATAATGCTGAGCCATGCGCGTAATCGTATCTGAGTGAAACAGTGCTGTGGCATACTCCAAGCTGCAAATCATTTCACCATTGCTCTCCACAACCTCCAGCGTCAAATCAAATTTACTAACTCCTGGCTCGAACGGCTGAAGCTCAAAGGTTAAATCGCCTCCTTGGATGACAGAACGATCCATATTTTGCAAAATGAACATCGTGTCGAACAAAGGATTTCGACTCTGATTTTTCCCAAGCTCCAATCGCTTCACCAAATCCTCAAACGGATACTCCTGATGCTCCAGCGCTTGCAGTACATGATTATGAACATCGGCGATGTAACCGCCGAGTATTCTTTCAGGCTGTGGTCGGCATCGAATCGCAACTGTATTAACGAATATGCCAATTTGGCCCTCAAGATCGACATGGTCACGTCCCGCTGTCGGCGTGCCAATAATAATGTCATCTTGGCCGCTGTACTTGCCAAGCAAAAGCGCATAAGCACCAAGCAGCACCGTATACAATGTTGTCCCCAGCTCTCTTGCCATGTGCTGCGCTCGTCTCGTAAGTTCCTCATTCAACTTAAAACTATATCTGCGCCCCTCGAAGCTCTGCATCGCTGGTCGCGGATTATCCGCCTGGAGCTCCAGTATTGGCAGTTCGCCTGAGAACATATCCAGCCAGTGGCGCTCATGCGCCTCGTACCTTGGACCAATTAATTGAGCTTCCTGCCAGACAGCATAATCTCTATACTGCACCCGCAGCTCTGCAAGCTCATTGCCGGAGTACAATTCGATCAATTCTTTCAGAAGCACACTGACCGATACACCATCCGTAACAATATGATGCATATCAAGCAGCAGCAAGTGAGAGCTAGAGCTTAGCGGAACAAGAGCTGCCCGCAGCAATAAGCAGCTGCCAAGATCAAATGGACGGATGAACCGCGCCATTAATCTAGTGATGGTTTCATCCATTCTCGTTTCTGACAACATACGTTTGGCAGTCATTCGCGCCCATGCATTGCCATCCAGCTTAAATGCCGCAGATGGATGAATCCGTTGCTTGAATTGTCCATCCTCAAAATGGAAAGACGTCCGTAAACTCTCATGCCTCATGATTAAAGCGGTGAACGCCTGCTCCAGCTTCTTCGCATCCAGATTCCCACGAATATGCAGTGCAAAAGGGACATTATACGTCGTTGCTTCTCCAGACAGCAGAGATAAAACATATTGCCTTCTTTGAGCGCGCGACATTGGGAAATACGCCCTGTCCATCTGACGCGGAATCGATTCATACGTTTGCTGGCTTTGACCTTCAATTACTAGAGCGAGTGACTCTAGTGTCGGATTCTGAAACAATTCTTTCAGAGGGACGCGCACACCAAATTGTACGCCTATCCGACTGACCAATGTTGCCGCCTTTAACGAATGTCCCCCTAACTCGAAGAAGCTGTCTGTCGCTCCGATGTTATCCGTCAATAGCAGCTCCTGCCAGAGCATAACCAGCTTGCGCTCCGTCTCCGTGCTCGGCTCCCGGTAATGTCGTACATTCCGTTCTGTCTGCTGCGGTCTTGGAAGTGCCTTGCGATTTATCTTGCCTGTTGGCGTCATCGGTATTTCATCCTGCAGCATCACATAGGTTGGAATCATATAAGCAGGCAGCTTGCCTCTCAGATGTTGGATTAGCTCCTCAGTTACACCGAGAGAATGCCCGCCTACGCTCTCTAACCATACGGTTTCTCCCTTATGGATACTTTCGAGTGCTGCTGCAACATAATGATCCGCGTACGAGGTCATATTTGGCAGATCAGCATCATCAGCCTTTTGTAGGACAACATAAGCGCAGAGAACAGGCTCACCCTCAGGCTCTTGAAACGCGATGACAACCGCTTCCTTCACACGCTCATGCTGCAGCAGCTGCTGCTCCACCTCACCGGTTTCAATGCGATGTCCTCGTATTTTCACCTGATGATCGCGGCGGCCTGCGTATACAAACTCACCATTCGCCAGCCTTCTGCCAAGATCACCCGTGCGGTACATTCTCTCCTCTGCATTAAACGGGCTTGTGATGAATACTCCTTGATCCCATTCCGGATGATTAAGATAACCCCGACCAACGCCCGCTCCTCCGATGCAAATTTCACCAATCACACCTGTTGGCTGCAGCTGCAGCTCTGGACTCAGTACGACCATTGCTGCCCCTGAAATAGGCTTGCCAATCGTAATAGCTTCACCGCTAGTTACCTCGCATACCGATGTCCATACGGTTGTTTCCGTTGGGCCATAGAGATTGAAAATACGTGCACTCGTCACCGCACGCAATCTCTCCAGCAGATCCATCGTCAACGGCTCCGCGCCAATCATGACTACGCTTAAGGATTTCCAAACCTCGCTTTGGCTCACCTGCGCCATCCACCACTTGAAGCGTGATGGCGTAATTTGCAGCACCTCTACCCAATGCTTTTTTATAAGCTCCTGCAGCAGATGAGCATCGCCCCGTTCCTCTTCATTGCAAAGCACCATTTTCATCCCCATTGTTAATGGGAGCAGACTCTCTACGATGAAAATATCAAATGATACGGTCGCCATTGCCAATAGACTTTGGCCTGCTTCGAATGGAATTCGCTCACGGAATCCGCTCACGAAGCTTGCCAGTCCGCGATGCTCGATCATTGCCCCCTTCGGCCTGCCCGTTGAGCCGGAAGTATACAATACATACGCCAGATGCTCGGGAAGGCTTACAATTTCTAGATTTCCTCGTTCCGAGCTATACAGATCAGCATCATCCAAATACCATTCTTCTGAAGCGTTCATGACAAACCCGGCATATTTCCTTTCTGTCAGAAGCCATTGATCGCCGCAATCCTCCAGCATCCACTGAATACGCTCAGCAGGGTATGCCGGATCAATAGCGACATAAGCCCCTCCTGCTTTCAAAATGCCAAGAATGCCAATCATCAACAGGGGTGAACGGTCTGCCATCAGCGCTACGATTTGCTCTGGTCCCACCCCGCGGCTGCGAAGCGTATGTGCCAGCTGGTTGGATCTATCATTTAGTTCGCGATAGGTCATCTGCTCCGATTCAAAATGGACTGCAACCGCATCTGGAGTTTTTGCAGCCTGCTTCTCTATCTCTTCAATGACGGATCGCCATTTGAACGGGACACCTGGTAAAGATGAAACTTGGCCCTGCAAACTCTGCGGCATTTTAGCGGGTGCATCTCCTGCTGCTACAGCCCCTCCACCATCAGCTCCACTGCTGTTCATCCACGTCATACTATCCAATTCCGCAAGCAGTTCCAACTTTTCTTCATCGTTTAGCAGCTCTAGTTCGCCTAGTGTCCGCCATCGATTTTCGCTCGACGCCATTGCTTTAATAATCGCGCAGTAGTGGTGCGCCATCCTGATGATCGTCTCCTCATGAAACAGATCCGTTGCATATTCCAAGCTGAAGGCAATGCCTTCAGCGCGCTCCACAGCTTCAAGTGTCAAATCAAACTTGCTGACACCGTGTTCAAACGGCTGCGGCTCGAAGCTCAAACCGCCCGCTTGCAACGCTGAATGCTCCATATTTTGCAAAATAAACATCGTATCGAACAACGGATTTCGGCTCTTGTCCTGAACGAGGTTTAGCCGCTCCACCAGCTTCTCGAACGGATACTCCTGATACTCCAGCGCCTGCAGCACATCCTCGTGCAATTCAGCAATGTAGCTGCTAACTGTAAGTTCGAGCTGCGGTCGACAACGAATGGCTGCTGTATTGACGAACATGCCGATGAGTCCCTCCACATCAACATGATTACGTCCAGCTACTGGCGTACCAACAATAATATCCTCTTGTCCGCTGTACTTCCCAAGCATAAAAGCATAAGCACTCAGCAGCACTGAATATAGTGTCACACCTTGCTCTACCGCCAAACGCCGCGCCTTCTGTGCAAGCTCCCCATCCAGATGGAAGACATGTTTTCGCCCCTTGAAAGTTTGAACGATTGGGCGTTTCCTATCTGTCGGCAATTCCAGCAGCGGCAGCTCGCCTTCAAACTTCTTCAACCAGTAACGCTCATGCGCCTCGATTGCTTCGCCGCCTAGCTGTCCCTCCTGCCAGACCGCATAATCCCTATATTGCACCCGCAGCTCTGGCAGTTCATTTCCGCCGTATAATGCTGTTAATTCCTTTACCAGCACACTCATTGAAACGCCATCAGTCACAATATGATGGATGTCCAGCAGCAGCAAGTAATGCTCTTCTTCCAGTTGAAGAAGTCCTGCCCTTAGCAGCAGTCCGCTTTCCAAATCAAAAGTTCTTATAAACTTCGTAGTGAGCTCATTCAGCCATTCGGATTCGGCGCTAACTTCATCACCAGATGCTCCCAACCACTTGCCAGCTGGCACTAGCTCCTCTACAGCATCCTCAAAATGAAATGCCGTCGCTGGATGAACTCGCTGCCTGAATTGTTCATCCATATAATGAAACGAAGTTCGTAAACTTTCATGCCTAGCAACCAATGATGAAAACGCAGCTTCAAGTCTCGAAGCGTCCAGATTGCCCCGAATTCGCAGTGCAAACGGAACATGGTACATCGTTGATTCTCCTGTTAGCAGCCCCAGCAAATATTGTCTTCTCTGCGCATGCGACATCGGATAATGCTCCTGATCCATCTGGCGAGGAATCGATTCATATGTTTGCAGATGTTTACCTTCAATTACTTCAGCAAGGGACCCTAGCTTTGGATTTAAAAACAGCTCCCTCAGCGGCACATGTACACCGAACTGCTCGTGGATTCGGCTCACCAGCGCTGCAGCCTTGAGCGAATGGCCGCCAAGCTCGAAGAAGCTGTCCATCACGCCAATATCGTCCGATTTCAGCAAATCTTTCCACAGCTCGGCAAGCTTGTGTTCCGTCTCGTTTCTTGGCCTTAAGTACTGGCGCTCACTCAGCGCAAACTTATGAGGTTTCGGCAGCGCCTTTCGATGCAGCTTTCCGGTTGGTGTGAGCGGTATTGCATCTAGCAGCATCACATAAGCTGGAATCATATAGGCAGGCAGCTTGCTGCTGAGATGGGTCTGCAGCTCCGAAATCATGTCGGAGAGGTTGTGTTCGTTAATATTGTTGTTACAACTAGAGTCGGGAGCGGGTACTACATACGCACAAAGCGCATGCTCGCCCTTCTCCTCCTGAAATGCAATGACAACTGCTTCCTTCACATGCTCATGCAGCAGCAGCTGCTGCTCCACCTCACCGGTTTCAATGCGATGTCCTCGTATTTTTACCTGATGATCGCGGCGGCCTGCGTATACAAATTCACCGTTCGCCAGCCTTCGGCCAAGATCACCCGTGCGGTACATCCTCTCACCTGCATTAAACGGGCTCGTGATGAATACACCATGATCCCATTCCGGATGGTGAAGATAACCCCGTCCAACGCCTGCCCCTAAGATGCAGATTTCACCAATCACACCCGTCGGCTGCAGCTGCAGCGCTGGATTTAGCACAACCATTGCTGCCCCGGAAATAGGCTTGCCAATCGTAATGTTCTCACCGCTAGTTACCTCGCACACCGATGTCCATACTGTTGTTTCCGTTGGTCCATAGAGATTGAAGATACGTGCATTCGTCACCGAACGAAGTCTTTCCAGCAAATCCATCGTCAACGGCTCCGCTCCAATCATGACGACGCTTAAGGCTTTCCAAACCTCGCTTTGGCTCACCTGCGCCATCCACCACTTGAAGCGTGATGGTGTAATTTGCAGCACTTCTACCCGATGCTTACTTATAAGCTCCTGCAGCAGATGAGCATCACCCCGTTCCTCTTCATTGCACAGCACCATTTTCATCCCCATTGTTAATGGGAGCAGGCTCTCTACAATGAAAATATCGAATGACACGGTCGCCATTGCCAATAGACTTTGGCCTGCTTCGAATGGAATTCGCTCACGGAATCCGCTCACGAAGCTTGCCAGTCCGCGATGCTCGATCATTGCACCCTTCGGCCTGCCCGTTGAGCCGGAAGTATACAGTACATATGCCAGATGCTCCGGACGGCTTACGATCTCCAGATTTCCTCGTTCCGAGCTATACAGATCTGCATCATCCAAATACCATTCTTCTGAAGCGTTCATGACAAACCCGGCATATTTTCTTTCTGTCAGAAGCCATTGATCGCCGCAATCCTCCAACATCCACTGAATACGCTCAGCAGGGTATGCCGGATCAATAGCGACATAAGCGCCTCCTGCTTTCAAAATGCCAAGAATGCCGATCATCAACAGAGGTGAACGGTCTGCCATCAATGCTACAATTCGCTCCGGTCCTACCCCGCGGCTGCGAAGCGTATGTGCAAGACGATTCGCTTGCTCATTTAATTCGAAATACGAGAGCGTCTCCAAACCAAATAAAATCGCAGCGGAATGCGGCGTTTCTGCCGCTTGCCGCTCTATCTCTTCCATAATGCTCATCCAGCAGGGATGCTCTTCGGTGGATGCAGAGAAATGTGCATTATTTTCTGCCATCTCTTTTGTTTCATCGAGCAGTGCATCTCTTACCTTCTCCGCGATGTCATTACTCTTCTGTTCCGCTTTATCATCAGCGCTTGCTGACAGCGAAGAAAGCTGCAATTGCTCTGCCTCATCCAATAATTCCAGCTCACCAATCGTCCTCCTGGACCCTTCGCTTGATGTCATCTCCCTAACGATTGTGCAGAAATGTGAGGCCATTCTCTCGATCGTACTCTCATGAAATAAGGAGGTTGCATACTCAAGGCAGCATGTGATCCCCTTCCCCGTCTCCACTGCTTCCAGCGACAAATCAAACTTGCTGAATCCGGTTTCGTACGGCTGCGGCTCGAAGATCAAATCCCCCGCTTGCCTTGCTGGCTGCTCCATATTTTGCAAAATAAACATCGTATTAAATAGGGGATTGCGACTTAAATCCTGTTCCATATCAAGCTGATTTACAAGATCCTCGAACGGAAATTCCTGATACTCCAGCGCTTGCAGCACATTCCCGTGCATTTCAGTAATGTAACTGCCAATCGTCATTCCTATTTGCGGGCGGCAACGAATGGCAACCGTATTGACGAACATGCCGATTAGCCTTTCTACATCAATGTGATTGCGTCCGGCTACGGGAGTACCCACGATAATATCCTCTTGTCCGCTATACTTCCCAAGGAGAACCGTATAAGCGCTAAGCAGCAGCGTATATAACGTCGTCCCTCGTTCCCTTGCCAATTGCCGCGCCCGATATGCCAGCTCCTCGTTTAGCTGAAAAGCATACCTTCGGCCCTCAAAACGCTGAACCGCCGGACGCTGCTTGTCTGCAGGCAGATCAAGCACCGGGAGTTCGTCCGAGAACATGCCCAGCCAATAACGCCTCAGCTTCGAGTAATAGTCACCGCTTAATCGTTCCAGCTGCCAGACTGCATAATCTCGATATTGCACCGTCAGCTCTGGCAAGGCCTGCCCGTTGTATAAATCGATCAACTCTTTTATGAGCACGCTCATCGATATCCCATCCGTCACAATATGATGGATATTCAGCAACAACAAGTGACGGTTTTCTGCCAATTGAGCAAGACCGACTCTTAGCAGTGAGCCGCTTCCGAGATCAAATGGATCTGTATATTGGGCCATTAATTCATTGATCCGTACATCTGCTCCGATTGCAGTTGACGCGCGCTGCCATAGATCAGCCTGTCCGCCTTTCATAACCATTTCCGTTAGCTGAAATGGATGAGCAGGATGAATTCGCTGACAGAACTCTTCACCCACATAGTGGAATGATGTTCGCAGGCTCTCATGTCTCGTAATTAGAGCAGTAAACGCGGCTTCCAGTTTCTTTTTTTCCAAATTACCTTGGATGTGAAGCACAAACGGAATATGATACATCGTCGATTGTCCGGCAATGAGCTCGATCATATATTGGCGTCTCTGTGCAGGAGACATTGGATAATGATCCCGATTTGCTTGCAGTGGAATGATAGCTCCTCCGATGCCCAGCTCAGAATTTAACAGCGTTCCCCCTGCCAGCCACTCAGCCATACTCGCAACAGACAGTCGTTCAAATACGATGCTCAGCGGCATTTCAACATGAAATTTAGCTTGAATCCGGCTTACCAATACTGCAGCCTTCAGGGAATGTCCACCCAACTCGAAAAAATCATCATAAATACTAATTTGCTCCATGCCGAGCACATCTCTCCATATTTCAGCCACCTCTGCCTCCAGCGAGGTTCGCGGCAGGGTAAGCTCAGCCACGACTCGTTGCTGTAAAACAGGTTCTGGGAGCGCCTTGCGATCCACTTTGCCATTAGGTGTTAATGGTATCGCAGCGATCTCCATAAAAAACGAAGGGATCATATAATCTGGCATTTTACTTTTCAAAAAGCTCTTTAAATCGTGAGCTCCTATTGTTTGATTCACAACCATGTATGCGCAAAGTTTTTTATCGCCTGCTTGATCCTCATGAGCGATGATAACCGCTTCGTCTACCGCCTCATGTCTTTGAAGCTGCGCACCAATTTCTCCAAGCTCGATCCGAATGCCTCTTAGCTTGATTTGATCATCCATTCGGCCTAAATACATCGCATTTCCGTCTGGCAGCCACTTAGCTAAATCACCGGTACGGTACATGATGGTGCCTGGCAGCAGCGGGTGCTCAACAAACCGCTCCGCGGTCAAATCCGGTTTATTAACATACCCAGCAGCAAGGCCGCTGCCGGAGATGCATAGCTCCCCAGCCGATCCCACCGGTGCAGGCTTGTCTCCAAAATTTAAAATATGAACCGCGACGCCATGCATCGGCCCGCCAATTGGCACATTAACGCCGCTCGCAGCAGCTGATTTATACACATACATATTGGAGCAGATCGTTGCCTCAGTCGGACCATAGCCGTTAACAATACGTATATTCGGATTTAATTGAACAAAAAGCGCAAGCGTTGTATCTTTTATTGGTTCAACGCCAACAAGCAGCTTGTCCAAGGAGATCGTCATCCTCGATTGTTCCAACGATTGCGCCATATCCCGAAGCAGCGTCGGCGGAATATAAGCAAAAGTTATCTTCTCTTCTACTAATACTTTTGCTAGCTCTCTAGGATCAAGAAGCTTGGGATTTGGATAAAGGACAAGGGACGCGCCAAACATAAAAGGCATAAACAGCTCGCATACGCTCACATCAAACGAAATATTGGTAAGGCTTAAGCAGCGGTCTCTTTCATCAAAATTTCCGTCATAAAACAGCTTCATCGAATGGCTGAAGTTATAAAAGCTGCGATGCGGAACCATAACCCCCTTCGGCTGCCCAGTAGATCCCGAAGTGAAGATGACATACATAAGATCATCTGCTGAAATGGATACGTCCACATTGCTTTTATCCCCGTCATATATCGTTTCATCCGTTAATCGAATTTCCTGAACGGATGGATACACATTTCTATGAACCGAATCGTCTACTAAAAGCAAACTTGCTCCGCTGTCAACAAGCATATAGCTAATTCTCTCCTGCGGATATTGAAGGTCGATTGGCATGTATGCACCGCCAGCCTTCATAATCGCAAGCATTCCTGTCACCATTGAAATCGAACGTTCAGCCATCACACCGACAATGCTGTTAGGGCCAACACCGCAGCGAACAAGCTTGCGCGCCAGCGCATTTGCTCGCCCATTCAATTGCTCGTACGTTAATGACTCCCCTCTGCACTGAACGGCGACTCTTCCAGGAACCCGTCTTGCCTGTTCTTCAAAGCTGCTGTGGATACAGCGAGCACTAGGGAAAGCAGCCGCACGACTGCCAAATTCCGTCAGCAACTTGTTGTAATCTTGAGGGGACAACATTTCACACTCGCCTAATGTATGGTCTGGATAGTCCGATACATAACTTAGCAACGTAACGTAATGCCTCATCATCGACCTTACAGTCTCTTCGCGGAACAAGTCCTTGCCATATTCGACTACCAATCGCAGGGTGCCGTCATTTTGCTCCACGGCTTGAACCATCAGATCGTATTTCGCCGTCCCATGCGGGAACCTCTCGTGTCGATAGGTCAATTCTTCACTCGAGTAGTTGGGAATGTTCAAATTTTGCATAATAAACATCGTATCGAATAACGGATTGCGGCTGCTGTCTCGCCGATCCACCATGGACGCTAGCTCTTCAAATGGAAAGTCGGAATTTTCATAAGCCTCTGTCGATGCTGCTTTTATCTCTTCTAAAAACTGGGTAAACGGTTTGTTTGCCACGGGATACCCGCGCAATACAAGTGTTCCGACGAACATCCCTACCAGAGTCTCAGCTTCACGGTTGACTCTCCCCGCAATCGGTGTGCCTACAGCAATATCTTCCCCGCCAGAATACTTTGCAAGAAGGGTATAATAGACCGATAAAAGCACCATAAATAGCGTAGATTCCGTTGATTTTGCCAGCTTTCGCAGATTATCCGATAACTCGTTGTCCACATATATATCAAATGTTTCGCCGCGATTGCTCTTTATCAGAGGGCGAGGAAAGTCAGTCGGAAGCTCCAGCACAGGCCACTCCCCTTGGCATTGCTTCATCCAGTAACTTCTCTGTCGCTCCATCCGCTCCGATTGCAGTTCCTCTCTCTGCCACGCTGCGTAGTCTATATACCGCAAGGTTAACGGCTCAAGACTCTCTCCTCGGTAAAGCATCATAAGCTCTTTGAGCAAAATACCTGCGGAGAAGCCATCCGAAGCAATATGATGCATATCCAAATACAACACATGCCGCTCAGGATTAACGGTCAATAAAGCAGCGCGAAGCAGCGGTGCATGACTCAGGTCAAATGATGTAAACAAGCTATGCAGCGTTTCAAGCACCGTTTCTTCGGATGCCTGCAGCCGCTGAAGGGAAAAGTGAGCATCAGTTTGGACAAATTGACAAATTTCACCGTCTACTATGGCGAATGACGTTCTTAACATCTCATGCCTTTTTATTAATAAATGTATAGACGCTTCCAATCTGCCTGCATCAATTTCCCCCTCTATATGTAAAAGCTCCGGCAAATTATAGCTTCTATCGCTAGGCGATGCAGCTTGCTGCAAGTACATGCGCTTTTGCGACGAAGAGATCGTATAATACTCCCGCTCCGCCACCTGGGGCATATGAATTACTTTTTCCGTTTCTGGCGAACCGCTCCTTAATCGCCGCTCTTCCACAACTCCAGCAAACTCGCTAAGTGTAGGATGTCCTAGCAAATGCTGCACTTCTAGTCGAATCCCCCAGCTTTGACTAAGTGAATTAACGATTCGCAGCGCAATGATCGAATCACCGCCCAATTCATAGAAGTTAGCATCATTGCTGAACTCACGATAACCGAGCAGTTCCCCCCATACATTAGCGACACTTTGCTCCGATTCCGAGACGGCACCTTCACTGCACAGCCTCACATGGTTAACTGCCGATTCATATTTAATCTCTCTCAGAGGTGCTATATTAACACTGCGATCATCTTCCTCTACCCAACACGGATAGGGATCAAATGAATATACAGGCAGCGGTACCCTTCTGCGTCTCTCATCACGATAAAGCTCCTTCCAATCTACTTTAGCACCAGCTGCATATAACTGAGCTAACTGTGTACTTGCATCATCGTAGCCCCGATTACTGCGGACAACCTGCTCTAAGAGCTCCCTTTGCTTTCGCTCGTCATTCCCTCCCATATGCGCTGCATTTGAATCGGCGTAATAAATATTCGGCATTTTCGTGTTTTGCAACCGCTCAACATCTAAGGCTTCCAGCCTATTTCTAAGCTCAACTTCATTTTTGGCGACGATCGCCAAACGATATCGATAATGTCCGCGACCTATCGCCGCGCTAAAGCAGATGTCCGTCAAGCGCCATTCTTGCTGCTCCTGATCGGTAAACCAAGCACGATAATTAATAATGGATCGCTTAAGAGCCGATTCGCTTTGGGCGGATAGGCAAAAAACTTCATTTTTTTCTTCCCCATAAGCTGCATTCGCTACCTCGTCCAACATAACGCTATCATTCATTGACATTGACGGTGCTTCTTCCAGCACAACATGGCAGTTGGTTCCGCTCATACCAAATGCGCTAATACCGCATCTACGCGCACCAAACTCATCACTCCAATGCGATAGCTTGTCGTTGACATACACTGGAGAATCAACAAACGATATTTTGCGATTGGGGAAACGATAATGCAGCGTAGGTGGAATCTGTTTATTGCAAAGAGAAAGAACTGCCTTCAGCAGCCCTGTAATACCAGCAGCATGATCCAGATGTCCGATATTGCTTTTGACCGAGCCAATCGCACAGAACTGCCTCTTGTCTGTGAAACGTCTGAATGCTCTCGTAATGCCGTCAATTTCAATAGGATCTCCCAATGTGGTTCCTGTACCATGCGCTTCCAAATACATGATCGTTTCGGGATCAATGGCTGCATCCTGCCAAGCACGGACAATGACATCCTCCTGCGCCAAGGCGTTAGGCGCAGTGATGCCTACGGAGCTGCCATCCTGATTCATAGCGCTCCCTTTAATGAGTGCATAAATATGATCCCCATCCTGCAGCGCCTTTGCGAGCGGTTTAAGCAGCAATGCGACTACACCATCCCCGATACCGGTCCCGTCAGAGCTGTCATCAAACGGCTTTGCACGGTTATCGCTTGACTCGATCCCAAGCCGAATGCCCATATCGATCGGAAGCAGATTGAGCTTCACACTTCCAGCGATAGCAGCATCGCATTCACCGCTGCGAATGGACTGACATGCTAAATGGACGGCCACAAGAGAGGATGAGCAAGCGGTGTCGACATTAAGTGCCGGCCCTTTCAAATTCAAGAGATAAGAGATGCGGCTTGCGATCATTGAACTTAAATTGCCTGGCGCTGCCATTGCGAGCGCTTCTGGATTTACCGTTTCAATAATACGTTTATAATCATGCAGCGCATCGGCGTTATGACCGATAAATACACCTGTTCGTGAGCCATGGAGCGCTTCGCCCCCATAACCGCCATCCTCCAATGCGCTCCATGCGGTCTGCAGAAACATGCGCTGGTTCGGACTCATTAGTGAAGCTTCCTTCGGAGACAATCGAAAAAAGGAATAATCGAAGGAAGAGATATCCTCCAAATATGCACCATCAAATATTGAAATGGTTTCATACAATGCGCTCAGGCGACGAAGATACGGTTCCAACTCCTGCCGCCTCGACTGCGGGAAGGAACGTACACCGTCCACGCCATTTTGCAGCATATCCCAAAACTCTCGGTGTGTGTCTGACTTTGGAAGCTTGGCAGAAATGCCGATGATCGCAATTTCTTGACTTGCGGTTTCCAGCACCGCGTCACTACCTGCGTCTCCTTCATTTTCATTGCGATTTGGTTCCAACAAATCCAACTGGAACATGCTGCACACTCCTCTTTTGCGGTTGTTTGCAGTGGCAATGTGATCACTACCATAAATCATTGATTTAAATTGATATACTTTTATTTTGCCGCTTCAAATCCTCCGATTGTTTACGCAGCAAAATATACAAATGCACAATAATCGCTATTCCGCTTATGAACGACAGAATAAGAAAAATTTCGGGAGAGGAATCCTTCATAAAATGAGAGACGACGTACAAGGTTGCTGTACTGAACACATGCGCGAGCAAAGATGACCATATCGATCCTGTGCTCACGCGAATTACACCATAAATAATCGCTCCAAGAGCAGCGAAGGCACCAATGGTTACGCTCATAAATACAGTTCCAAACAACAAAGCTTGCAGCAGCACAGACCATCCAGAGGAGAATCGTTGGCGGAAAACATGGATCAGCATCCCCCGGAACAGCCATTCCTCGAGCAAAGAACCTAGCAATAAGCTGCTCAATACAAATACATAGAAATTCCCTCCACCAGCTACAAATTGAACCAAATTCGCAATTTCCGGAAAATTCTCAGCGATCCAAGCAAGCTGTGTGAACACCGCGATGAACAGACCAAGCCAAATTCCTGTCCCAGCAGCCATCACTGCTGATTGTGGTCGAACGAAGCCGAGGTCTTGCATTCGAATGTTTTGCCAGCGAAGCAGCGGCACATAAATGGCGATCACAATCGTATTCGCTGCGATAAGAGAGCTCGCTGGATTTTTGCTAAGCCACGCACTAAACTCAGCATCTTGAATCAAATTGTTCAACGCCCAATTCGTGAATAAAACTACGCAGATATAAATAGCTAAATAGAGTAGAACTTTACTAATTACAGTTAAAGTTCTCATGTGTGAATGACCTCTTTGTGATTGTATGGCTTGCGAAAGCGGCGATTGCCCAAATATAAGCCAGTTGCAATCATGGCACCTGCAACTGCCATTACAGCTGACAATATGAATATATCGTCACTCTTCGGGCCTAGATGCCAGAGCAAGTATTGAACTCCTTGGCAAGCCACCTGCGCGGCAATCGGCGCCCAGATGGAATCAAACCATACGTACAAGAGGGCAAAAATGATGGCGCCAAGAAACCCATACAAGGAAAGCGGAATATCGCCTAAGAAGAATAGAACGCCATATAATAACCCTTGCAGCAAAATCGCAACGGTGACAGGCAGAACGCCTCTAAAACTGTTCAGCAGTAAACCTCTGAATAACGTTTCCTTGTATACGTTCCCTAGCAATAGAAAAACGAGGAAAACATACCATTCTGCCCGATTCAAATATTCGAATAACTCTTGGAATTTGAACTGATCAGACTGGATCGCAGGCAATTGCGAGAATGCCACAGTGAACAAGCCCGCACCCAAACCCACCCATAGCGACAAGGAAATAGCGCTGCCATCCATCTTTTGAAATCGGGCTTCCTTGAATAGGTTTTGTTTAAATATTAGCTTTATTGCAAAGTACATAAGCGGAAAACCAATAATGTCATTTAATATAATGACAGTAAGCGTATTTTGTTCAAACCAAGGACTCAACGGGTAGATATAAGCAAAAAATAACTTGGTAACGGTAAGAAACCAGGCGAAATACAACCCGATGACTAGTAGAACACGCCCTATCGATACAGTCCAATTTCTCATCTTATCGCCCTCTTCCAACCGTAATCGGGTCTGCTTGTACTGAACTTGCACCTTTTTCGAGCCCTCTGCGCCAAATATATGCCG
This sequence comes from Paenibacillus sp. 01T431, assembly GCF_056398625.1. Classification (NCBI taxonomy): domain Bacteria; kingdom Bacillati; phylum Bacillota; class Bacilli; order Caryophanales; family Paenibacillaceae; genus Paenibacillus; species Paenibacillus sp. 01T431. The sequence continues at coordinate 16,114 of NZ_JBFTPT010000012.1, read as the reverse complement.
TTCCTCCTACGAGAAAGAGCAGGCTTCCAGCCGTTAGAACATACAACAAGGGTTCTCCTATTTCGTTAAGCGCTTCATGCCAACCAACATATTTTGTTATAAAAATAAGACTCATGGCTGAGGTTTGTACAATAATTGGCGCCCACAGGCTCCCTATTCGGATATACAATATCGCGTAGATGAGTCCAGAACCAAAACCAATGAATGACAGACTGAGGCTTGGCTGAAAATAGGCGTAAACCAATGCTTGCAAAATAAGCGCAGCATACAGCGGCATCACTTGACGCAATTGTCCGTAAATTAATCCTCTAAACAAAATTTCTTCATAGATGGGGGCAATAAGCCCCGCACCTAAAATAACATATAAAATGGAATCTCCCCTAATGAGATCATCTACGAGAAAGGGGATGGACGGAAAGTGTCGAGCGATGACATCAATTTCAATTAGACCAATACTAAACAGGCATCCGGCTGCCCCCATAGCCAGCATCAACCCGGCATCTTTGACCCCGATCTTCTTGAATCCGCTAACTTGAAACAAGGTTTGCTTCTGCTCTTTCCATATGCTTCTCTTCAAACGGAAAACAAGCATATAGATGAGCAAAATGGAGGTAAATAATACCGCCATGAACATCGCCGGGTTACGATCCATAAACTTGGCAAGGCCGAGTGTAGCTTCATACTGATAGGTTGATCGCAGCAGATAAAGCAAAGCGTAGAAGATACCTAAATACCATGCGATATTCCCGAGCATAAACAAGATCTTTTTCAACGTAATGCTCCTTTGCATATGGGGTTGTCCTTACTGCTTGCCGCCAGCTCTAGCATTAGAAGTCTGCTGAAATTGATGAACGGCCATTCTGAGCAGTTTAATATAGCCCTGAGCCCATGCCTTAACCTTTTCTTTCTTTAATCGACGTGCATTAAATTCCCATAAACCGCTCATCCCTTTACCTGCTGCTCCCCTGCCGCTGTCTAACGTCAGAATGATATCGAAGAGGTGCATGAGTTGATTTTCGGGAATGAAGCCTGTGCGTGAGCGATCTACAAACAAAGGCGTTATGCGGGAACTATTATGGCTCCCAAGCTCTCTCTCCACTTGATTCCAATCGTAGGAAATTTTCGTATCGTCAAACAACGAGTCGGCTGCTCGGATTAGTTCGCTAAACTCCAGCACCGTACTAAAGTCAAGCTCTAAAGGTGTGAGCCGTCCCCTTGATGTTGCAACCGGCATAACCAAGTCATTAGCGCCTGACTGCTGCTTCCAGAAGAGCAGATAGATTGCTAGAGCAACGGTTGTAATGGACACAGACTGCGAATATGCCATTTCCGCCAGTCCCTCAATTAAATCGTCCTCAAGGGTGAATTGGTACGAACCATTCCGCTGCGCAGTGTATGTGTTATTGAAGGAGTCCTCACCTGCAGCAATTCCAGCGTAATGCCAAATGTGAGGAAGATTGCTTCGGGAATCAATATATTCCGCAAGCGCGGCAATCGTCGGATAATTAAATAGATCCGTCACCTTGAGTAAACCTGGGTACAGCTCTTCCAGTCGCTGGTGGGTACGGACAAGCAGCAGCGACTCTCCCCCAACATCAAAGAAATTATGATGCGTCCCAATAGCGGTTCGGCCTAGCACTTCTCCCCACACAATAGAAATGGTTTTTTCCGTTTCGCTTGCTGCCTCCACATAACGCACGCCTGCATCCAACCGCTCGTCTGGTGCTGGCAATGACTTGCGATCTACCTTGCCATTTGGAGAAAGCGGCATTTGATCCAGTTCCACGTAGACAGCCGGAACCATATAATCGGGTAATGTTTTAGCCAAATGATAACGTAATTGTGCAGTAGTGACTGCATTACTCGTTACGACATACGCGCATAGAAATGCGCTTTCCCCCGCAGCCCCGTCACGCTTCATGACAACGGCTTCCCTTACGTCTGGATGACCCGTAAGCGCATGCTCGATCTCCCCGCATTCAATGCGGTACCCCCTAATTTTCACCTGGTGATCCATTCGTCCCAGAAATTCGATGCTGCCATCAGGCAGCCACCTCGCAAGATCACCTGTACGATACATGAGCTCGTTAGCTGCGAATGGATTTATCACAAACTTTTCCGAGGTCAAATCAGGACGTTTCCAATACCCCCGCGCCAAGCCAACTCCCGCAATACACAGCTCTCCCGCCACGCCTACCGGTTGAGCCTGCATAACTTCATTGACCACATATAAGGAAATGTTGTCGATTGGTTTGCCAATAGGCACGCTCGTTAAACTTTGCTCTCCTATACACTCGTAATAGGACACATCGACCGTCGCTTCCGTTGGACCATACAGATTAATGAGCTTCGCAGCATTAGGTTCTCCGATTCGCTCTCTAAATCTCTCTACTTGATTGACCGTAAGCGCTTCTCCACTGGCAAAAACATAACGTAAGCTCTCAAGCTTTTTACTATCCTTAACAAGGCCCGGGTAATCCAAAAACAGATGAAGCATAGAAGGTACAAAATGTAGCGTAGTCACCGCATACTTATTAATGGCATCATATATCGCCCCAGGGTCCTTTTCTCCGCCTGGTGCAAGCAAGCATAGCTTAGCGCCTGAGAAGCTCCATAAGAACAACTCCCATACCGACACATCAAACGTAAATGGCGTTTTTTGCAAAATCACATCATGCATATCAAGTGTGTATCTGTTTTGCATCCACGTAAGGCGATTCACTACGGAATGGTGCTCAATCATTACCCCTTTCGGCTGTCCTGTTGACCCTGAGGTGTACAACACATACGCTAAACTGCGCGATCGATGGATTTTTTCTAACGGCCCATCATTTTGCTCATGCTGCAGCGCTTCCTCTATGTTCAATCGTTCAGAGTCTAGCGACATGTTGCCGATCTGCCCGTCTAAGCCCCGAGTCAAAACAATCCTTGCTCCCGAGTCATCCAGCATATATCGAACTCGCTCTTCAGGAAGCCCAGGTGAGATCGGGATATACGCCGCTCCTGCCTTCAATATGCCGTAAATCGCAATGATCATGTCTACAGAACGCTCCATGATGACGGCTACAGTATCCTCATGCTTCACCCCGTGCTTTCTCAGAGCTCTTGCCAGCCGATTGGCCTTCCCATTCAGTTCACGATATGACATTTCCCCAGTCTCATAGATCAGGGCAGTAGCATGCGGTATCCACTCAGCTTGTGCTTCCAAGTAAGACTCAACGGTTATATGGCTTGGATAAGCGGTAGCCGTTTCGTTGAATTGAACAAGTTGAATGGCTTCTTCATCCGAATTCAGCAATCTTATCTGGTTTAAAGAGATATGCGTATCTTTTGTAATTTGCTCCACAATTCGAATATAGTAGCTAATCATTTGGTTGATTGTTTGTTGTTCGAATAGATCCGTTGCATATTCTACAGTAAGGTCTGCACCATCCTCACGCATTGCAAGCTCAAACGTCAGATCCAGCTTGGATACAGCGTGCTCCAGCGGCTGCGTCTTTATTTGCAGCACATCAGCTTTCATTGCCGGCACATCCATATTTTGCATAACGAACATGACGTCAAAGATTGGATTTCGACTCAGGTCTCGCTTTACATCAAGTGCGGTTACACAATGCTCGAACGGCAGCATCCCATTATGCATCGCACCAAGCACCTTCTCCTTGATCTGTCGGGCAAAATGAAGAAAGCTGTGCTCGCCAGATGGCTGGCTCCGGATAGCAACGGTATTGACAAACATCCCAACAAGCGGGGCTGTCTCTGGATGGGATCTTCCTCCAATCGGTGTACCAGAGATGATATCCTCTTGCCCCGTCAGCTTATGAAGCAGCACGTGAAAACAAGCAAGCCATATTGGAAAACTAGTCATGCCAGCCGTTGCTGCCAATGACTCTACCTCGGACATTAACGAGAGAGGCAGCGCATGAATGATTTTTCTCCCCTTAAAGCTTTGTTCGGCTGGCCTTGGCTTGTCCACTCGCAAATCCAGAAGCGGCAGCGTTCCCGCCAGCTCCTCTCGCCAGTACTGCTCTTGCCTATCCCGCTCTCGGCTCTTCATAAAACCCTGCTGCCATACAGCTATGTCCTTGTACTGGACTTCAAGCGGCAGCAACGTGCCGCCTTCATAAAGCTTGGTGAAATCATGTGCCAGCACTGTCATTGAAATACCGTCAGATACGATATGATGCATATCAAGCAACAGCAAATGCTCTTGCACGCCATTCGTAATAAGTGAAGCGCGCAGCAGCGGAGCAATGCTCAAATCGAATGGCTGAACGAATTTTTGCATGCTGCTCCATCCATCCACTTGATCCGTTTTTGTTACATCAGCTCGCACCATTACTCGCTCATGAATGCGTTGAACGGGGGCGCCATCGCGCCATTCAAAGCTTGTTCTGAGCGGTTCATGACGATCAATGAGCCGCTGCAGCGCCTCTTGCAGTCTCTCAACGTTCAGTTCACCACGCATACTGAGTGCGAGCGGCAAATTGTAGGCTGTACTGGAAGGCTTCATATGATGAAGAACGAATAGTCGGTTCTGCGCAAGCGACAATGGATAAACATCCCTCTGCTCGGCCCTTGTGATAGATGCTGCAGTCCTTTTCGGCGATCTATCAATGAACGCTGCCATCTCTTCTAGGACCGGGTAGGCGAACACATCCTTTAGTGTAAATGTGACCTCTAACTGCCGCTCCACTGCACCCGTTAACTGCGCTGCGCGCAGCGAATGTCCGCCAAGCTGGAAAAAATGATCGTCGGTGCGTACGATGCGAACACCAAGTATGCTCTTCCATAGCTCTGCTAGTCGAAGCTCCGTCTCACTGCGCGGATCGGCGCCGCCAATAGAATCAGCAAACGTCGGCTGTGGAAGGCGGCTGCGGTCTATCTTCCCGCTAGCATTAAGAGGAAAGGAATGCAGGCAGGCAAACAGGGAAGGAATCATATATTCCGGAAGCATCCCCCTCAGCCTCTCCTTCAGCTCACGTTCATTGCGTTCAAAAGATGAAACCACATATGCACATAAGGCTGGCTCTCCCGTACGATCCTTTACGGTCATGACGAGCGCATCGGAAACCTCCTCCAGCTGCATCAGCGCATGCTCAATCTCTCCACATTCCATTCGAAATCCTCTAATCTTCACTTGATGATCGAATCGACCCAAATACTCGATATGACCGTCAGCAAGCCAGCGCGCGCGGTCTCCGGTCAAGTACATTCGTTCCCCAGCAAAAAAAGGATCGGTTACAAATTTTTCGGCTGTCAATTCTTGACGGTTCAAATAACCTCTAGCGAGTCCCACTCCAGCGATGCAGAGCTCGCCCGGAATTCCAATGGGCTGCAGCCGCCGCTGCTCATCCACAACGTACAGCCGAATATTTTGAATCGGTGAGCCAATTGGAACAGATCCTTGCTTATAGTTCGCGCAGTCATATGAGCTGACATCCACGGTCGCTTCAGTCGGTCCGTATAAATTTATGAGTCGTGGACTTTCGCTGCCTGCAGAATGTTGGCTGTAGAACCCTTCCACCTGTGCAGGCTTCAACGCCTCTCCGCTTGCAAATACGTAACGCAAACCTCCGAAAGGCTTGTCCGCCTTAACTTCCGATGCATACTGGAGATATACGCCCAGCATGGATGGGACAAAATGCATGACCGTCACCGCTTGCTCACGGATTACTTTCATCATGACCTGCGGCTCCCGCTCCCCCCGCGGTTCCAGCAAGTAAACAGATGCCCCTGCAAAACTCCACCAGAACAGCTCCCACACTGAAACATCAAAAGTTATAGGTGTCTTCTGAAGAATGACATCTTGCGAATCAAGTGGATATTGATCTTGCATCCAATGTATACGGTTGATGACCGCAGCATGCTCGATCATAACTCCCTTTGGTTTTCCAGTAGAACCTGATGTATAGATGACATATGCCAAATGATGCGCATTCACTGCAGGCTCCCATAGCCATTTTTCAGCATCATGGGAACCCTTGTCTTCAACAGCATCTATATCTATAATTTCACCATTAAACGGCAGTTGGTTCATCCATTTGTGCTGGAAACATAATATATTGGCTCCGCTATCTTCAAGAATGTACCCAATACGCTCCTCTGGAAAATGCGGATCGATAGGCAAGTAAGCGCCCCCGGCTTTTAGAATGCCTAAAATCGCTGCCATCATTTCAAAAGAGCGCTCTGCAACAATCGGGACGATTGTGTCAGCTCCAACACCTTTCTGACGGAGCAGCAGAGCAAGTCGGTTTGCACGATCATCAAGCTCACGGTAAGTAAACATACCGTCGTTCGATCGAATGGCTGGAGCATTCGGCGTCTTGCGTACCTGTTCCTCAAAACAGCCATGGATGGTTTCGCCATCAGGATACGGCCTTGCTGTATCATTCCATTCTTGAAGAAGCATTTGCGCTTCCTTCTCCATAATTAAGCTGAGGGAAGAGCATCTCATACCTGGCTCATCCGTCACTTGTTTCAGTACATTGAGCCAATGGTCCGCCAACCTCATCATCGTTGCTTTATGAAATAATCGCGTATTGAACTCTAGCTCTGCTCGAAGGCCTCCGTCACCATGAGAATAAAGATCAAATTTAAAATCCAATTTAGATGTCATGTTTTTACCTGCGCGTATAGGCTGTACCCCTACAGTGTGACCCTTCACTTCCAGATCATTTCCGATCTGGTTGTGCAAAATCATCATCGTATCGAACAGCGGGTTTCGTGAGGGATCCATCGTCATTTGCGCAGCTTCAATCATCTGGTCAAAGCTCACATCTTGATGTTCGAGTGCTGCAAGAAGATGATCATGTGACGCCTTCGCAAATTGATCAAATTTCATTCCATCGCCTATTTTAAGGCGAATTGGAAGAAAATTATTGAACATACCGATCATATTAGCCGTTTCGGGATGTGATCTTCCTGCCGCTAGCGCCCCAATAATCAAGTCATTTCCACTTGTATACTTTTGAAGAAGCAGAGCGTAGGAAGCAAACAACAGACTATTTAAGCTAATATTGAGCGTATCGGATATAGATTGAAGCCGAATTGCTAGCTCTGAAGGGACATGGAATCCAAACGTCTCCCCCTCTAGCGATTGCCGTTCCCCACGCGGGAAGTCAAGCGGCATGTCGAGGCTCGGGGGTGGATCGCTTAACTCGGTCTCCCAATATCGGATGCTCTTCCGCATGCGTTCCGTATTCCCTTGGCTTGCTCTCCATACTGCATAATCCTTGTACTGAATATGCGGCTCTTCCAAGCGCTTGCCGTCTAGTCGTTTGACTAGCTCTTCAATAAGCAGACTCACCGAAATGCCATCCGCAATAATATGATGGATATTTAGAAGCAAATAAGTTTCTCCGCATGCGCTGCTGAGCAGCCGTGCGTCAAGGAGCGGTGCTTGTGAAAGCGACAACGGCTTGGCAAATTCGCAGAAATGTTGCTCCAGATCTATTGTTGTATCGCTTATCTCTTGAAGCTCGAACGAAGCATGCTCATGTATAATTTGACGCGCCTCACCGTCAATAAACTGGAATGATGTACGAAGCGGCTCATGCTGAGCAATAAGTCCTTTTATGGCCCGTTCCATATCCGTTCGCTGAACATGGCAAGTTAAGCGCAGCGCTAGCGGGATATGATAGGCTATACCCGCGTTTGCAATTTCTTCAATGAGAAAAATACGCTGCTGGGATGGACTTAACGGATAAGATTGAGAAATGTTTATCGGTATTATCGGTTCATATGCCTCTATATCTGCACTGTCAATCCATTCTGCTTGCTCTCTAACTGTTGAACGTAGAAATACTTCCTTGATCGGCATTCGGACATGATATTGCTTGTAAATTTCCGATACAAGTGCTGCAGCCTTCAAAGAGTGACCGCCATGTGCGAGGAAGTGATCATTAACGCCTACAGCCTCTACCTTCAAAACCATTTTCCAAATGGTTGCAAGCTGAATCTCGGTTTGGGTTGTAGGCGGAACATAGGCTGCTGCCATTCCGATGCTCAGTTTGGAAAAGTCAGGCTCAGGCAATGCGTTTTTGTTAATCTTGCCGTTAGAAGTGAGCGGGAGCTTCTCCACCCGCACGAAGACTGCCGGAATCATAAATTGCGGCAGCTTTGCTCCCAGCTCTGCTTGCAGCCGATCTATGGAAAGCTCACCATTTGCAACGATATAGGCAGCAAGCTGTGGATCGCCGCTGCGGTATTTCAGCATAACTACCGCTTCCCTAACGTCCTCGCACTCTAGCAGTTTGCTCTCAATTTCCCCTAGTTCTATACGAAATCCACGCAGCTTCACCTGGGTGTCGAGCCGATCCAAAAACTCTAGATTACCGTCAGGCAGCCGCCTAACCAAATCCCCTGTCCTGTAAAGCTTGGTTCCCTCCTTAAAAGGATGGGGAACAAATTTATTTGCAGTAAGCTCTGGCAGGTTCAAGTAACCTTGTGTTAAACCATCGCCGGCAATACATAATTCCCCAGGCACAAGTACTGGGAGCAAGGCACCATTTTCGTCCAATACAAGTGCTTCTGATTGTGCGATAGGCTTGCCTATTGGAATCGCAGCATTGTCCTGCTCTAGCGAGTCAATCGGATAACAAGTAGCGAAAACAGTAGACTCTGTTGGACCGTACACGTGAAGCAGCACGCCTGAACCGACGGTCTGATAAGCTCTTCTAATATGCGAGGCTGATGCGCGTTCACCGCCAAACAATAGATGACGAAGGGAAGGCAAGTCCTTCAATCCAGAGTCAACGAATGCATTAAACAAAGCTGTAGTCGCAAAAAACACCGTAACCCTTTGTTTCTTCATCAATAAAATAAGCTGATGGATATCAAGCAAATCGTTCTCATTCACAAGGACGAGCTTTGCGCCGTTCAAAAGTGCCCCATAAAAATCAAACGTCGATCCGTCAAACGCATAATTCGATAACTGCAGCAGCGCATCCTCATTCGTGATTCGGATATAGTCAGTAGCCCGAGCAATGCGAATGACGTTTCGGTGCGTAGTTAAAATTCCTTTTGGCCGTCCTGTGGAACCAGATGTGTACATCACATAAGCTGCGTCGTCCCCTGTTACATCCACGTTCAAATTATGTCTCTCTGCCTGTCTCCACTCGTTCCTCATAGCATCCATGTCAATCTTATCTACTGGTCTATTCCCAGCTTGAGCAAGCTTGCCGCCTATATGGCTTGTCCAGGCATCTACTATCATTGTAGAAATATCAGCGTCCCCAAGCATAAACTCAATCCTGTCGATAGGATAACTCGGGTCGATTGGCACATATGCGGAGCCGGTCTTCAACACAGCAAGTATCGCAACTGGCATATTAAAGGATCGATGAAGGAGCAGCGCCACACGTGAATGCGGAACTACTCCATGGTTGATGAGCCATCTAGCCAGAGCATTTGCCATTTCATTCAGCTCTGTGTAGGAGAGGGTTGCCTCATCCATAACTATAGCCGGGAGCTGTGGTGTATGAGCCACCTGCCTCTCAAACAGCCTGTACAGTGAAGTATCGTTAGGGTAAAGTGCTCGACTCGACTCGCTAGTAGCCAAAATAAGCTGGCATTCATCCTCGTCTAACATAGGAAGCAGCTCAACAGTCGTCTCAGGGGATTGCACTGCTGCATCAGCTAATGTTTTATAATGGCGAGCAAATCCTCTTACTGTTTCCTGACTGTACAAGTCAAGGGAATATTCAATAGATACTGTAATGCCATCCTCCGAAGCTATACATTCCCAGCTCATATCAAATTTAGATGTACCTGTCCCTATCGGCTCAGGCTTGAATGTGACATTCGCTGTATGAAACTGTGGAATTTCCATGTTGTGCAACGTAAATACAGTGCTGAACAAAGGATTACGGCCATGTTCTTGTTTTACCTCTGCCAGCTCTACAATTTCTTCGTAAGGGACGTCCTGATGGTCTAGCGATAACAATATTTGTTTATTGATCTCTTCAAAGCATTGAAGGATCGAAAGCTCCTTGCCTGCCTGAAGTCGCAGCGGCACCATATTGACGAACAGGCCCACGATACCTTCCATCTCCGGCCTTGTTCTCCCTGCCGACGCAGTACCGATCACCATATCAACTGCTCCGGTGTACTTGCTCAGCAGCATAAAGTAAACGGAAGTTAAAACGGTATACAACGTACCGCCTGTTCGGAAAGCCAATTGCTCCAGCTTAGCTGTAAGTGTTGCATCGAGTACAAATTTTTCAATAGCTCCCTTGTAGCTAGGAGTGAGCGGACGCCGATAATCTGCCGGGATGTCGATCTCCTCCGCTCCCTCCTTGAACATTTGCCGCCAATACTCTCTCTGTCCGATCATGCGCCTATCTTCTGCCCTGCTCCTTTTCTCCCAATCAGCAATATCGCTGTATTGAAAAGAAATTGGAGGCAGCTCAGCCCCTTCATACATCGCAACAAATTGCCCGATTAATATCCCCATCGACGTGCCATCTGTAATGAGATGATGCATATCAAATAACATCAGATGGCGGTTATGGCCGAGTGTGATTAACTCCATTCGGAACAACGGCGCCTTAGACAGCTCATAGGGCTGCAGAAATGCACTTATTTTGTGCTGCATATCACTCTCTGACCAGCCGCGGCCGTCTTTATAAACAATGGGCAGCTTTATTGAATCCGAAATTCGACCAACCACGATATCATTATCCATAACAAATGATGTACGTAGTGAAGAATGCCTGTTGATCAAGGACTCCCACACCTGCTGAAACTTACTGAGGTCCAGTTCCCCCTCAATGCTTATGCGCTGCGGAAGATGATAACGAAGGAGACCTGAATTCATTTCCTCAACAATAAATAATCTCTTCTGAGCAGACGTGGCGGGATACCAATCCCTCGTGCCTCCATTTGAAATCACTTCGCACTGGCCATTTCTGTCATTTCTTTGATCTTCCCCAGCAGTCACTTCAGCGACATAAGCGGCTAGTAACCGAACAGTATGATGCTGAAACAACTCGCTCAGAGATACATTTATGCCAAACGCCGACTGCAGCTGGGCAGCTACATAAGCTGCGCTCAGTGAATTACCGCCATGCTCCAAAAAATGATCATCTATTCCAATGCGGTCTGTCTTCAGCACTTTTTTCCAAATAGACAATATGCGATGTTCGGCATCCGTTTCAGGAGCTGCAGCAGCCGACTCGGGAGCTGTTTCTTCCATAATCGCTGCCAGCGACTCCAATTCCGAAATGACTGAGGAGAATTGTCCGCTCTGCATACTCTCAGCAAGAGTGTAACGCTGAATTTTCCCAGAGGTAGTTTTCGGAATACGCTTTACTGGAACAATGAGCTCCACTTGGAGTCCAGTTTTTCGATTTAGCAATCGCTGCACGCTTTGCCTCAGCGGCACAAAACCGTTAAGCTTGCCTCGATATTGAATAAATACGGCGATCTCATCCTGCTTCGTTGCTTCATTCTGAATCGCGCTGACAGCTACTTTGCCTATTTCTGCTCCCTTTATTTCGCTTGCCAGCATTTCCAAATCATGCGGGTATACGTTCTGTCCATTGACGAAAATAATATCCTTCATGCGGCCAGTCACATACAATCTGCCGTCTTGCATAAATCCAAGATCACCGGTATTCAGCCATCCGTCTGTCGATAGAATAACGGCATTCACATCAGGGCGGTTAAAATAACCCTTGGTGACATTCCTCCCTCTAATATGGAGGAGTCCAACGTAGCGATCTGGCGTTTCCCGACCAGACTCGTCGCAAATTTTAAGCTCGCATTCGGATACAGGGAACCCGAGCTCAACGATTTCTATTTTATTGGGATCATCTGCTGGAGCATCCTGAATAACATCTCCGATATTCAAGCCCTTTCGGCTTACATATAAGGTATTCAAGCTCTCCTCCACATGCGGAAATGTAACGGCCAAACTTGCTTCCGCTAGTCCATAGACGGGAAATATACATTGTTCTCTAAGCCCATAAGGCTTCATCTGTGCGAGAAACTCGCGGCAATTGCTCGCAGATATTGGTTCCGCTCCGTTAAAGATAAGCCTTACCGAGCTAAGGTCCCAGCAGGTGGCATTCTCAGGTTTAAAATGCTGTAGAAAGTGAACATAACCAAAGTTAGGTGATGATAGACAGGTAATGCGATGCTGATGCGTGAGCTCCATCCACTTCATCGGATGAAGCACGAATGTCGAGGTCGGCATCTGCCATTGATTCATAAGCCCAAGCATCGGAGTTAGATGAAATCCGATCAAACCCATATCATGCGTAAGCGGGAGCCAGCTTAAAGAGGAATCAGCCTCGGTCGACTGCGCGCCCTCCAATATCGCCCGCATATTCGAAAGTAAGTTGCCATGTGTCAAAACAACACCTTTAGGATCACCTGTAGAACCAGAGGTGAATTGGATAAATGCAACATCATCCTCGGTTGCCGCATAGACTGTTCCTTGGCGATCTATAGCAGCTGCTTCATCCAAAACATCCTTGATCGGCAGCATTTTTTTTTGCAGAAGCTGTCCTGCGGCATGTTCTTCATTTTTGAGACAATAAGCTGCAACAGATTCCCATATTTCTGGCTCGCACAGCAAATACGGATTTCCAAGTTGGCTGCTTACTTGAAGAAGCTTCTTCCTGCCTTCGTCAGTTCGTCCCGCTGTAAGTGGAACGGGGATCATGCCGCCCAATAGGCAGGCCCAAAACAAAACAAGAAATCGTTCATTATCTTCGGTCTGCAGCACAACATGCTGCCCTTTGCCAAGCCCTCTTTCCTGCAGCTGACCGAGTACTGCACCCGCTGCCTTGCGTAGTTGCCCATACGACACGAATCGATCCTTACCCGCCTCGCAGAACGTAATGCCCGCACCGCTCGTTCCGCTTGCAATGAGTACCTCTGAGAGATTTCGGATGATATTCATATAGCTCCCCCTACTTTTTGTCTGTGGCATTATACCGTTGTAGAGTGCAGCTCTTGATACTTGTCCGTCACAATCCGATTATTCTCATCCATAATGACCACATCGGGCTTGTACACCCTCGCTTCATGATCTTCCATCATGGCGTAGGAGATAATAATAACGAGATCTCCTGGCTGAACCATTCGCGCAGCCGCTCCATTTAGACAAACCATGCCTGAGCCTCTTGGGCCAGTGATCGCATACGTCTCCAACCGCGCGCCGTTATTGATATTTACAACTTGTACTTTCTCGTTCTCTAAAATATTGGATGCGTCTAAAATATCTTGATCAATCGTGATGCTGCCTACATAATTTAAATTTGCTTCCGTAACGACCGCACGGTGAATTTTGGATTTGTGAATTTCTCTAAACATAAATAACACACTCCTCATAGAATAGTGAATTTGGTTAATATACCGATAAATAATAGTGCTTTAACACAACCTTAAAGTTACTTTTATTTGTATTTATTGCAAATTTTAAAATAAAAAAGACAAAGAAATCGCTCCGTTAACATGAAAGCGTTAACAATAGTTTGTTAATAACTTCTGAATGCATTCGACTAAGTAGTTTTGGTTGAAGGTATAGCTTATGCGGGTTGAATATTCGAGTTAAAATAACATGTGGGTTAACTTGTTGGGGAGACTGACAAGCAAGTGATTAGCAATGAAATCATTTACTAGAAAAGAGCTGCGCAATGAAAGAGGTGTGGGAAAATGCTGTAAAGGTTTAGCTTATTTTGATATCAAAGAGCGTGGTCATCCTGACTAATTTGATACTAATATCAAAAAAATGATACTTTTTACCATTCGAACTCATACCTATAGTAGTTGGATTGCACCTATGAAAGAAAGGGGATTTTTATGTTAATAAGGGGTGGAATTCTCTTTTTTTGATTTATATGGTCACTATTGTGATAGATTCGCGCATAATAAACGATTTCGTGTAAAACAATAGGGGTTAAAAAATAAGTTTTAGACTAACCCCATAACAAAAGCAGCGGCGAACCAAGACCAGATAAATAAAGTCTTAGACTGCCGCGGCTATTTCAACTAACGTTCTCCGTTAGTTCATGACTTTTCACTACTTAGGATGGCTTCAAATATTTTTAACCCTGTAACGTCTATCATAGTTCCTTGAGAAGGCTCTTTTTTAGTAATCCATTTTATTAATTGAGCAACATAATAATCCATAAGAGAATTTGAGAAACAAGAATAATTGGATAGCAATACAATTCCTACACGGAGTTCCTTGTTGAAAGCTAGATAACTGTTAAAACCAGCTGAACCCCCGTTATGCCAGAGGATACCTTTATCTAGAAGTTTATCCTCACCCCAGCCAAAATAACGGTTTGAATTTCCGATCCACATAGGGATATGACTTTTTTGCAGTGTAGAGGCTATCGGATTATCATCATTTAGATTGGCTTGGACAAATAAACTTAAATCGTTAACCGATGACTTAATCCCCCCAGCTCCTTCATGTATAGAGAGATCCCAGTGAGGGACTCTCTTCCCAGTTGAAGCATGTCCATTCAAAAACCTTCTATTCTGTTCTGAATCAAGTGTAACGGCTGTCTCATTCATCTTTAATGGGCCCGTTATGTATTTTTTCAACAGTTCATCATACTTGCTTCCTGACACCTTGCATAGAATATTCCCCAGTAAGCCCACACCGATATTGGAATATCCAAATGAACCAATACTATCCGTGTAGTCAGCATCAGATAGAAAAGCAGTTAAATCTTGCTCGGTATACATTGAATAAGGATTCGATCTTTTTTTAGCCAGATTGTGGTTTGTTGCCAATCTAGGTAAACCAGAGGTATGAGTAGCAAGGCTTTTCAAGGTAATCTTATTCAAATAATCGTTTTTAACGTTTGGCACAAACTTACCAACCATGTCATCCGAGGAAAGCAGTTTTTCCCGTTCCATTTCTAATAAGAGAATGGATGTGAAAACTTTGGTTATGGAGCCGATTTCAAACAACATATGCTCAGGAGGAATCGTACTTCTCTTTTGATTATTACTGAACGAAAAGTATTCAATACCGCCCTCTCTAATAATCCCGATCGCAAGATGCAAATGTTTCTTATCTTTCGTGTAATCTGAAACAAAATTATGTAAATCCTTCATAGTAACAGCTACTCCTTTTAGTTTTATGATGCTTACAAAAATCCTCGGTTGTTGAAATCACGTTAATCAACCTATTTTTGATGCTGAATTATGTACTCGTTTCCAATTCTTTATATTCCTGCTCGTTATTTCAATTAGAAACGGCAGCTGAGCATTAGACCAGCTAACGTAGTGTATTGAACAATCATTTCCCGTTAGCTTAATTATGTGATGTACAGGTTATCGTAAAGACTTCCCATAAGGTTTCAAATATTCACGCATCAGCTTATTGGATAAGGCTAGGGCCTCTTCTCGTGTTGTTGCGGGGGCAGATAGCATCTTTCCATTCTCAGTGTTCCAAACGGTCTGAAGATTTCCATCTTCGGATTCAGACTGTTGATTGGGCGTTGTTATAAGGAATGTTACTTGACTAAAGTCTTTGTTCGCGAATATAGAATGTGACTGGTAAATTTCAGCTCCTACAGTTGTTCCCCGTTCGTCATAAAGAAAATAAGGATAGGCTATTGAGCCCCAGCCGTCTCTAGAAAAATGAATTTCTATATTGCGCTGATCCTGAGGCACTGGAATTTGTTCACCTACAATTCGTACTACACCCTTAAATATTCGCTCTCTTTTCAAGCTCGTATGCACCTTGCCCTGAATTATAACAGTCGCAGGCTCTATCCCAGATTTTACACCTTCGTAACCTAACTGATACTTAACACCAATCAGCTTTACATCAATTGTGCTGGGGTGCTTCACATACATGACCCAGATTGCGCCAATGACGATAATAATCAAGCTGATTGATACAATCCATCTTTTCGTCTGCAACTAGCTTCATCCCTTTTATGGAACTCATTTACTTTCCTACCTAATTCATATGATTAATATAGTCTTAAGTTGCGCTAAACTGCCCGTTAACATTCCTGTAGGTGTTAGTAGATTCAATTTGCAGTAAAACGAACGCCCCGCTAGGATGAGTATGTACTGGGTTGGAGCCCTCAGAACTCACCTTAGGAGGCGTTATTATGAAGTCTAGACTAACTAA